>CAZVWB010000050.1:0-32421 GCA_964631045.1 uncultured Planctomycetales bacterium | reverse complement strand
GCTCGAATCAGGAAAACTCCGGCGGCATAGTGGACGGCGTTGCATGGCACCCGGCATGGCACCCGGCGATCTTCGGGTATCTGAACCCAGGGTTTGATTCCCGAACGCAGGATTCGGCGAGACGTCAGCCGACTAAACCGACACTCTCAAAAGCCGTCGGCAAGGCACCCGGCATGCTCGCGATGCGCTTCGTTCCGCATGGCTGCTCGCTGCGTGAGAACGCATGCCACACATGCGCCGAAGCATGCTGCACGTTCGCGCCGCGGCGTCAGCCCCGTCTGCGCGTGAATAGCTGCGTCAGCGCCTGCGACGGCCAGCGCCGCCACCAGGGCGCGCCGCCTTCGACCGGGAACTCGCTGCGAAGCCGCCGGACGAATGCCGATACGCGGTCCGGGCGGCACGCGGGGATGTCGATGCCGCAGGCGTCCAGGTGGTATTGCTCCTCGCCGCGGCGGTGCAGCCAGCCGTTCTCGCCGGCGGTGTCGCGGGCGCGCGTGCCGGGAAACGGGTGGTACGCGCGAACGTCGACCACATCCGGCCGCAGGGACAGCAGCAGGTTGCGGGTCTCGTCAAGCGACGCCTCGCTCTCATACGGCGAACCCAGGTAGACGATCGCGCGGGTGCGCACGCCGGCGTCGCGCAGCATCGCGAACGTCGCCGCGATCTGCTCGCCGGACAGGTCCATCTCGAAAATCTCATTGCGAATGAAATCGCTGCCGCTGATCACTTCAATGTCGGCCAGCTCGCACCCGGCGGCGGCCAGACGGCGAACGCCGCCGGGGGTGAGCGCATTGGCCCGCAGATGGCAGCGGAACGGCAGGTTGCACCCGGGAACATATGCCGCCAGAAACGCGACCAGCCAGGATTCGTCCAGCGCGAAGCTGTGGTCGAGGAAGCGCACCAGGCGGGTCTCGGAATAGCGGCTGCGCAGGTTCGCAATCTCCGCCAGGATGTTCTCCGGGCTTCGCCGCCGCACCCACGCGCCGCGGTTTTCGTATATCTCCTCCATCCAGTCATTGATGCAGTACGCGCACTGCTGCGGGCAGCCGCGGCCGATGGCGATCTCGATCTGCCCGGTGCGGCGGACGTGCTCGGCGTATGCGAACAGGTCGCGCTCGGCCGGCGGCAGGGAGTCCAAGTCTTCCACCAGCGGCGGCAAATCGGGCCGGGCCGTGCCGCGCTCGTCGCGCAGCCACACGCCCGAAACCACCTGATTGATCGCCGGGTCTTTCAGTCGCTCCAGATACGTGACGAGCGACGCATCGGGCTCGCCGATCGCGACGGCGTGCACCCCGGGCAGGCTCAGACAGCCGGCGGGATCGACCGTCGGATACGCGCCGCCCGCGACGATCGGCAGAAACTCGTGCGCGCTGATGTAGTGCAGACAGCGCCGCGCCAGGTCCGTGCAGACCGAGGACACATCGGCGTAGATCAGTTGCGGCAATCCGCGCGCGAGCGTCGCCTTGAGCGCTTCCAGATTGAAGCGCGACAAGCCGAGCAGCGAAAGCTCGTGCCCGCGCTGCCGCAGCAGCGTCAGCAGCGTGCCCAGCGGCGGGCTGAACCGCGGTGTCGGCAACCCGCGCACATCGGGAACAAACTGGAGGATCAGAATGCGCATCGCGGGGTGACCGGCCTCCGGGTAGGCGCGGCGCTGACCGCCGCCGCCGGCGGATTGTAACGGCGGCCGGCGACGGATGGCGGATGTCGCGAATGCGCTTTCGCGCATCTAAGTTCGGCACTATCACGGAGTTCTGCGCTGGCTTGACAGGCCCCCGTGCGTACCTACAATTCCGCCGCCGGTGGCCGCAGCGGTCGGATGCAGGTTTGGCGGCGTTGGGTGGTTGCGATCTGCGGCGGGCGGTTTTCCTGACGGGCGAAGGGCGATCGCCCCGTCTTTTCTCGGTCAAACGCGGAGGCTCGGCGTGATCGAGGTACTCAATCTCACGAAGCACTACGGCCGCTTCGCCGCGGTCGAGGGGATCTCGTTCGGGGTGAAGGAAGGCGAGATTGTCGGTTTCCTGGGGCCCAACGGCGCGGGGAAAACGACCACGATCCGCATCCTGACTTGTTACCACCCGGCCTCGTCGGGCGGTGCGTCGGTGGCGGGTTTTGACGTCTTGCGACAGTCGATGGATGTGCGGCGCAACGTGGGGTATCTGCCGGAGTCGGTGCCGCTTTACCCGGAGATGCGGGTTCGAGAGTTTTTGCGGTTCCGCGGAAAGCTGCGCGGCCTGCCGCGGAGCGAGCGCGAGGCGGGCATCGCGCGGGTGACGGAGCGCTGCTGGCTGGCGGACGTAATCAACCGACCGATCGGGCAGCTCTCGAAGGGCTTCCGGCAGCGCGTCGGGCTGGCGGATGCGCTGCTGCACAATCCCAAAGTGCTGATCCTGGACGAACCGACCAGCGGTCTTGACCCGACCCAGATCCGCGAGACGCGGGCGCTGATCCGCGAACTGGCTCGCGAACACACGGTGATGCTGTCCAGCCACATCCTGCCGGAGGTGGAGGCGGTTTGCCAGCGCATGATCATCATCAGCCGCGGGCGGATCGTCGCTTCGGGCACGGCTGACGAGCTGCGGCGGCGGCAGAGCGAGAAATCGCGGTTCATCGGCGAGCTCAAAGGGCCGGCGGAGGCGATCGCGGCCAGCCTCAAGAAAATCAACGGCGTCGGCGACGTGCGTTGCGAAGCGGTGGACGGCTGGGTGCGGGCCACGGTGGAGTCGCAGGCGGACGTGCGCGAGGCGATCGCGCAGTTGGCCGCCGAGCAGAAGTGGCCGCTGCGCGAGCTGCGCCGCGAGATGGCGACGCTGGAGGAGTTCTTCGTGCGAGTAGTTGCGGCAGCGTGAGGGAATACAGAATTGCTAATGGCTAATGGCTAATGGCTAATGCCGAATGGCGGATAGCGAATAGCGAATGGTGAAGGGCGGAGGCGCGTAGCGAAATGCGCGTAGCGAAGTGCGCATGGCGAGGTGCGCATGGCGAGCTTACGTCAGTGGGCGCGATTTGCCGCGGTGATGCTTGCGGGCAGCGTGCGGCGGATCCGGAGTGGATGATGCAATGAGCAAAACACTGGCCATCATGAACCGCGAGCTGTTGGCGCTGTTCTGTTCGCCGATCGGCTACATCGTGATCGCCGGGTTTCTGGTGATCACCGGAATCATCGTGCTGCAGTACGAAGCGTTCGCTCCGGGCAAACCGGCGGACCTGCGGGCCGTGTTCTATCTGACGCCGTTCGTGATGGCGGTGTTTGTGCCGGCCATCACCATGCGGGCGATCAGCGAGGAGTATCGCAGCGGAACGATCGAAGGACTGATGACCGCGCCGCTTTCGGACGGGCAGATGGTGCTGGGGAAATTCCTGGCGGCGTTTGTTTTTTACACGGTCATGATCGCGGGCACATTGATTTACCTGATCCTGATGAGCGCGTATGGGCGTCCCGACTGGGGCGCGTCGCTCTCGGCGTATCTGGGGCTGCTGCTGGTGGGCGCGACGTTTCTGGCGTTCGGTCTGTTCGCCAGCAGCCTGACGCGCAACCAGATCGTGGCGTGGATGCTCGGCGCCGTTCCGCTGTTGATGGTGGCATGCCTGGGCCACCTGCTGGCCGACAGCGTCGAAGGCTGGAAGCGCGACATTTTGCAGGAACTGAACGTCGTGCGGCGGATGGACATGTTCACGCGCGGGCTGGTCCGGCTCGATGAGGTTGTCTTCTTCATCGGCGCGACCGTCGCGTGGCTGTTCCTCACGATCAAAGTGGTGGAGTCGCGACGATGGCGGTAGCAGCATCCTCGGGCGCCGGGCAGCGGCGCCTGCTCTTCGGCGCGAACGTTTTCGCCAGCAGCGCGCTGGTGATCGCGATCGTGGTGATGGCGATCTGGCTCTCTCGCGCGCGGCTGGGCTTCGAACTGGACCTGACCGCGCAGGCCAGCAACAGCCTGAGCGACCGCACCAAGCGCATGCTCGCCGCGCTCGATCAGGACGTGACCATCACCGCGTTCTACTCGGTGCTCAGCAAGTATGACGAGCTGGCCATCAAACGCCGCGACAAGGTGCGCGACCTGCTCTCGCTGTATGACCAGGCCGGCGGCGCGAAGCTGACGGCCCGCGTCGTCGAGCCGATGGAGCAAGCCGGCCCGCTCACCGAGCTGGCGGCGCGGCTGCGTGAAAAGCCCAAGTACAAGGACGAGGCGACCCCGCACCGCGAGGCGATCGAGAAACTCTCGCCGCTGCTCGAAAAGGTCGAGACCTTCGCCAAGGATGAAATGCAGAAGCTGCGGGCGCTCGCCGAAGCCGACCAGGCGCTGCTGCGCGTGCCCGAAGTGCGCGTGATTTTCAACAGCCTGAATCGCTGCGCAGAAGACTCGCGCAGCCTGATCGCGGGCGTGGATGAGATGCGCCAGTCCGAGTTGCCGCGCTACGGCGCCGCGATTCAGGCCGCCAGGCCGGTTGTGACGCAGGCGCTCAGTGCGCTCCGCGAAGCGCAAAGCTGGTTCGGCGGGGACGCAGCGCGGATCACCGACCTCGCGCCGCCGACCCGTACCTTCCTGATCGAGGCTTCCGCCCGCTACGCGCCGTACGTGACCGAGCTGGAAGAGATCAACGGCAAGATCGCCGGGCTGCAGCGCGTCGAGCTCGAGCAGTTCGACGACGCCTTGCGGCGAACCACCACCAGCCCGGTCGTCGTCGTCGAGACCGCCAACGAAGCGCGGATCCTCAGCCTGAACGACATCTGGCCGTTCCGCTCGTCCAACCGTCCGCCGGCCGCCGGCGAAGACCCGCGCGAGTTCGCCGGCGAAGCCAGCATTTCCTCCGCAGTCCTGCAACTGACGCAGAAGGAGCGCACGGCGGTCATCTTCGTGCGCTTCGGCGGGTCGCCGCTGCTGACGCCCGATTTCTCGCAGTTCGACCCGCGGATGCGTCGTCCGCCGCCGACGGCGCCGTTTCAGAAGCTCTCTAACCTGCTGAAGCAGTCGAACTTCCTGACCGCCGAGTGGAATCTTGCGGACCCGGAGCAGAAGGAAGTGCCGCCGGTCGAAGGCAGCGCGGCCCGCGTACTGGTCGTCGTGCCGCCCGAGCAGCCGGAAGCGCCGCAGCCCGGCCAGCCGCCGCCGCTAGGCATTTCAGATGCGGACATCGAGCGGCTGACGAAGGCGATCGATGCGTCATCGGGTGCGATGTTCCTGATCGACGGCATGCGCCCGCGATATGAATTTGCCGACTACCTGCGCAGCCAGTGGGGAATCGACGCGAAGCACGAGTACGCCGTCACCGGCTTTCGTCCCACCGGGCGGGCCGGGCAGTGGACGCTGACGGCGCAAGCGCCCGAGTGCTTTGGGGTGCAGTCGCCGGTGCTGCGTTTCACCGACCATGAAATCGCCCAGCCGCTGGCGACGTCGGTCGGGCTGTTCTGGCAGGCCGCTCCGCTCATGGCGACCGGCCCGGCGACGCAACCGAGCGCCGACGGGCAGCGCGTCACGCTGCACCCGCTGGTGGAGACGGCCGAGTCCGAAGATTGGTGGGCGATTCGCGACTATTCGGCCGTGTTCCGCGCGGTCACCCGCGGCCGCGACGGCGGCACCGCGCCGGGGCCGGACGACCTGCTGACTCCACATACGCTCGGATACGCCGCGGAGCGGGGCGACAAGCGGCTGATCGCCTTTGGCAGCTTTTACTTCGCGCTCGATGCGCTGGCCCAGGCGAGCGTCCAGATGCAGATGGGACAGGCGATTATCGAAGCCGCAATTTGCCCGGCGAACTCTGACCTGATCGTGAACAGCCTGCACTGGCTCTCCCGAAACGCGAATCAGATCGCCGTCGGCCCGCGGCGTACGGATGTCGGGCGGCTGGACGGCCTGCGCGAGGGGCCGGTCGCGGATTTCTGGCGCTGGTTCCTGGTCGCGATCTGGCCCGCGACGACGTTGCTGGTCGGCGTCGGCGTGTGGCTCGTGCGCCGGAGGTAGTAAGAACAATGAACCTGCGTACGACTGTTGTGCTTGCGATTGTCGCGGCGCTGGCCGCGGCGGCGGTCTGGATGTTCGCTCCGACCGCGCCCAGCACGCCTGAAGTGGTCGACGACACGTTCAAGCCGCCGCCGAGTGCGACCGAGCCGATCCTCCCGTCGGCCGATCCGCTGAAAGCGGTCGAGGCGCGCTGGGCCCGCGGCGGCAAGGCCGAAATGGCGTTCGCCGCCGAGCGCGACGCGACCAGTTCCACTCCGCGGCTCAAGTGGCGGATGACTGCGCCGGTGGCCGCGTCCGCGGAGAGTCACCTGGTCGACAGCCTGGTGAACACGTTGCTCAAGCTGCAATTCCGCACGAAGTGGGCGCCCGATGCCAAGGATGCGCCGTCGCCCGCCGCGGCCGGGCTGGAGCCGCCGCAGGCCGTCCTGACGGTAAAGTTCGAAAACCAGACCGAGACGCGCATCGAGATCGGCCGCAAGCTGCCGATGAGCAACGACACGTATGTGCGGATCGACGGCGCGGGGCCGATCTACGCCGCCGCCCGCGACTTCGCGGCGGAGCTGAAGCGCGAGCCGCGCGAGTTCCGCGGGAAGCAATTGCTGACGCTGACGGCCGGGGAAGTGACGCGCGTGGCGCTCGGATACGACGGGCGCGACTTTGTTTTCAATCGCGTGCAGCCCGGCGGCTGGAAAATCGAAGCGCCGGTGGAGGCCAACGGAAACCCGCGCGCGATCGACGAACTGGTGTCGAAGGCGGCGATCCTGCGCGTGGCCGAGTTTGCCGAGGATGCGCCCGGTTCGCTGGAGCCATATGGCCTCGCCGCGCCGTACCTGCGAATCGAGCTGACCGCGGCGCCCGCAGCGCCGCCGGCCGATCCGGCGGCGAGCGCGCCGGCCTCGGCGCCCGCGCCGCGGACGGTAACGCTGCTGGTGGGCGGCTTCGCCGATCTCAAGCAGTCGCAGCGCTTCGTCAAGCTGGAAGATCAGCCGTGGGTGGCGAGCGTCGCCAAGAGCGCGATCGACGCGATCACGCCGGACATGCAGAAGCTGCGGGACACGGCGATTACGGCGCTGCAAGCCGGCGACATCGCCGCAATCGAGTATTCGCAGGGCGGCCTGACCGCGCAATTGACCAGCGAGAGCGGTCGCTGGAGCGGCAGCGGCGAGCTCGACGACCCGGAACCGGTCGCAATCAGCGACTTGACCGAAGCCCTGGCGGGACTGACGGCGCTGGACTTTCTGGATCGTCCGGCGGCGCTTGCGGAGTATGGGCTGGACGCGCCGCGCGCCACGATCAAGGCGACGCTGCGAGCCAGCGGCGCGGTGCTCACGCTGCTGGTCGGCAAGACCACCGAGAGCAAGCAGAACGCGTTCGTCATGATCGAGGGCCGGCCGACGGTGTACGTGGTGTCCGCGGCGCAGGCGGATCGCCTGGCGCCGCCGATGCTCTCGCTGCGCAATCGCCAGATTTTCTCGTTCGACGTGCATGCACTGGAGCGCGTGCAGGTCGTGCGGGCGGGTTCGAACTACCTGCTCGTGCGGCAGCAGACAGGCTGGACGCTGCTGGAGCCGCTGGATTGCCCGATCGATCCGGCCACGGTGCGCGAGTTGACCACCGATCTGTCGCGCCTGACGGCGATTCGCGTGGTGAGCCGCGAGGACTTCGGCCGATTCGGTCTGGACGAGCCGGTCGCGACGCTGACGCTCAGCTTCGCGTCGCCGGCGAGCAGCCAGTCCAGCCAGCCCGTCGCCTCGCCGACGCGAATGTTGCGGGTCGGCTTCCGCGACAACGCGGCGTACGTGCGCCGCGACGACGAGCCGTGGGTGTATCAGATCGACAACGGCGTCTATGAGGTGCTCATCGGCGAGCTGATCGAGCGCCGCTTGTTCACGTTCGCGGCCGACGACGTGGTCGTGTACTCGGTGAAGGTCGCTCCCGACCGCGAGATGGTGCTGGCGAAGCGCGACGGCAAGTGGGCTTGCGCTCAGGATCCCTACGTCAAGCTGTCCGAAACCAAGATCAAGGAATTCCTCGAGCAGTTAGCCGCGCTGCGTGTGCAGACGTACCTGACGTATCACGAGGGCGATCTGGACGCCAGCGGCCTCGGCATGAACGCGCCGGTCCAGATCATGATTCGCCTTAAGAACCTGGAATCGATCCTGATGCGCCTGGCCGAACCGCCGCCGGGCGAATTGCCGCGGCTGGGCGCGCTGACCAAGGAGCAGCGGATCTTTCAGTTGAAGCAGGTGGACGCCGAGCGGCTGCTGAACGGTCTGGAATGGTACACCGCGCCGCAGGCGCCGCCTCCGGGGGAGTCGCCGCCGGGGGAACTGCCGCCGGGCATGCCCCCGATGCCGCCGGGGATGGGGCCGGGGTAGGGCTGCGCGAAGGGCGAAGTTCGAAGGGCGAATAGCCAAGGGCCGCCCGCGCGTGATCGCGAGCCGCATTCGTGTCGTGAGTCAGATCACATGCGTGTTGTGCGCGTGGGGAGCACAGGCCTTCGAGTTGGTGAGTTTTTTGATCGCGGGAGCGGGGAGCATGGGCCTCCGGCCTGTGCGAACCGCTCACGTCCGCGACAAGATAGGCGCTGCTGATTCTGATGCGCTTTCGTAGCGCGGCGCGACGCGGGGAGGTGCGAGCGATTGAGGTGTTCGCTGCGCGTCGACTCAGCGCGACCGCGCTCGCCGACAGGAGTCGCGCCTCGGATTCGTCGGGATTCCGCGCAGCGTGCATGCGAGGCTTAATCGCCGCGCGACGGTCGATTCATCTCCAACGCCCGTGCGGCGGCGCTATTACACTACAGCCACGGCGGGCGCGCCGCGCGGCGGCCTGATCCGAGTTCCACGCGTTTCGATTGAGAGGAGTTTCCGTGGCGGAAACGGTTGCTCCCCCTGAGATCATCGCGCGGCTGCGGGTGTTCTTCCACCGCAACGGTTGCGTGCGGCGCACGAGCGAGGCCCGCCGCGCCTTGGACGGCCTCCTCTACAAGAAGGGCTCCGAAGTCCGGCTGGTGGCGGAGACGCGCCGCGAACTGGCCGAAATCAGGCGGCTGCTCAAGGGCGCCGGGTTCAAAACGGCCCGCCCGTTCGAGAAACAACAAGGGTGGGTGCAGCCGCTCTACGGAGTAGCCGAGGTCAACCGGTTTGTGAGTCTGGTCGGAGAACGCCGGAAGCGCCGCAAACCCCGCAAGGCGGCGGCGCCGGCGGCCGGCGATGCACAACCGGGCAAGCCCGCGCCCAAGGTCGGAACGATGCGCGGAACGACCGCAAGCCGCGGCGGCGCGCCGGGCGGCCCGTGAAGGTCGCACCGGGTGCAGCGCCCCGGCCCACGCGCGGGTTCGCCAAAGGTGGAGCGAGTGTTTTCCAACGGTGACGAGTGTTGTGCTGAAGGGGGACGAGCGTTGTGCTGGAGGGGGACGCGTGTTGTGCAAATGGGGAGCATAGGCCTCTGGCCTGTGCGAACCTCCGGCGCCAACGACCCGCCAACCACCGGCACTATTGAATCGCTGAATCAGGCGGGAAGCGCCCGAACAAAATCGCGAATGAGCATGTTCTGCTTGGTGTGATAGCCCAGACACACGAGCGGGTAGACGGCCTGTCCAAAGCTGCGAATCGCACGGCACACAAAACGGTCCCAGCGGCTCTGCGCTTCCGCGAGACGGCGCTCGACGTTTCTGGACAGCACCAGCCACACGTCTTCCCTCAGTTTCTCGGGCGTGCCGAACTCACCGCAGGCCGCCGCCTGACCGGCGCGGATGTTCGCAAGCACGTCGCGACGGGTCGCCCCGGCGGTCAGCGTGTAACTGGTGCCGACGCGGTTGGTGTGCGAGTCGCTGCCGCCGACCAGCACTTTGTTGCGGCCCTGCGTCGCGTACCAGGCGAAGGCGTTGTGGGCGTAGCTGCGCGTGCCGTTGAGCCCCTCGAACACCGGGAAGTGCTCCAGCATCGCCTCGATCTGCCAGGTCTTCAGCACGCGATGCTGCTCGGTCCACGTCAGGTGGTTCAGCACGAAGAGCTTGTCGATTTTCCGCAGGTAGTCGCAGGTGTCGTAGATGTTGCCGCGCAGCCGCTGCAGCTCCGCGTGCTGCGCTTCGTCGTGGTCGAAGACGTTGACGTGCACGATCGTACCGTCTTCGGGAAAGGCGACCGAGACCTCCTCGCCAACGATGAAGTCCGGCAGATCCCCCCGCCGGTCGAGCAGCGCCTTGCAGCCGTCGATCGTGTCGTGATCCGTAATCGTCACGAAGTCCATGCCGCGCGACTTCGCCAGGTCATACACTTCCTGCGGCTCCAGCAGCGGGTGATAGACCAGCCCGGGCAGGAAGCTCAGCGTCTCGTCGGAGAACGTCGTGTGGCAATGCAGGTCGATCCGCGTACCCGCCAGACGACGGGCGTGGAGCGCGCCGTCGCGGCCGCGGGTGTTCACGACCTCAACGATCGGTTGCAGCAGACCTGTATGCGTGGCGTTCATTGGGGACAAGTATCGTCATGCCGCTTGAACTTGCAGCCTAAACCGCGCAAATCTTTCGTTTGCCGCTCAAAAATCTCTGCGACTCCCAGGCCGGGCGATCCGCCGGCGGCCGCCGCGAGGACGCGGCCGCGCCTGCAACGCCCGGCGACTATTGCTTATTGCACCCCCAATCGGGTCCGGCCGCAACAGCCGGCGGCCGCAACCCTCCGATAACGCACGGACAGACGACCGGCCGCCGGAGCGCTGGATTCCGGCCGCCCGCCGCGAATCGTGGACGCCGATGCGAAAAATCGCCCTTATTCTGCTGGTGTTTTGCGGCTGCCTTGCGGTCCGGGCCCAGGATTCGCGGCCCAGCGCCCCGCGGGCGACCAACGGGGACCGTGTCACGGTTGACGACGCCGGGCTGATCGATCTGCGGCTCAACGCCGTGCCGATCTTCCTCGCCCTGGAGATGCTGAGCGACCAGACGCAGCGGAACATCGTGCTCGCCAGCGGGGTCAGCGGCAGCGTCAGCCTGGTCCTCCGCAAAGTGACCTTCGACCAGGCGCTGACGGCGATTCTGACCGCCCAGAAGCTCACCTACTCCGAGGTCGGTTCGGTCATCTACGTCGCACCCGCGCCGGCGGCGGCGGACGACGCCGAGCGCGAACTGGACATGCGGATGTTCCGCCTGAACTACGTGCTTGCCACCGAAGCCGAGGCGTTCATCAAGCCGCTGCTCTCGGCCGACGGAAAGTCCACGCGAACGGTCGACCCGGACAAGGGAATCGCGGCGAGTTCCACCGACGCCGGCGGCTACAAGCAAGCCAACCCGGACGTGCTGATCGTCATCGACCACCCGCAGTATCTGCAGCGAATCTCGGAAGCGATCGCCGAACTCGATCGCCGCCCGCAGCAGGTGCTGGTCGAGGCCACGATCATGCGGGCGTCGCTGAACGAGGACAACGCCCTCGGCATCGACTTCAACACGCTGGCCGGCGTCGATTTCCAGTTGCTCTCGGCCCAAAGCCCCGGCGTCGGCAGCATCGCGCTGGGTACGGTGCCGCAGCCGCAGTTGCAGAACACCAGCATCGCGACGCGGACGGATTTCAACGCCCAGTTGCCCGACGGCGGATTCACCTTCGGCATCGTCAAGGACCAGGTAGCGGCGTTCATCCGAGCGCTCGAACGCATTACCGATGTGACGATCCTGGCGAACCCGAAGGTGCTGACGCTCAACCGGCAGCGCGGCGAGGTCATCGTCGGGCGGCGCGACGGCTACATCACAACCACGGTCACCGAGACTGCGGCCGTGCAGACGGTGGACTTCCTCGAGACCGGCACGAAACTGACTTTCCGCCCATTCATCACCCGCGACGGCTACGTGCGCATGGAAGTGCACCCGGAGGACAGCAACGGCGGGTTGTCGGCCGCGAACCTGCCGTTTGAGGAGACGACCGAGGCGACGACGAACATCCTCATCAAGGACGGCCACACGATCCTGATCGGCGGCCTGTTTCGCGAGCGCAGCAACGCCACCCGCAGCCAGATTCCCGGACTCGGAAACCTCCCGGTCGTCGGCAAGCTCTTCGGCGTGCAGCAGGATCAGTCCACGCGCGAGGAAGTGGTCATTCTGCTCACCGTTCACGTTCTACCGGGCGACGAGCGCGACGACCCGTACTTCGCCGACCTGGAAGAAGACCTGGAGCGCGTGCGGATCGGCGGTCGCCAGGGCCTGATGGGCAGCGGACGCGAGCAACTGGCCAGCGCGCGCTACAACGCGGCGGTGGCGGCGCTGGAAGCCGGACGCATCGACGAGGCCGTCGCATCGCTGGACTGGACGCTGCAGCTCAATCCGCGACACCTCGATGCGATTCGGCTGCGCGAGCGGCTGATGCGCGAACGGACGTGGATGAGCGACGGCGCGGTGATCCGCTCGTTCATCCGCGAGACGTTGCGGCAGCAGGACGACCTCGGGCGGCGCACGCAGTTCGAGCGGCCGGACACGGAAGCGCTCGCCGCGCCGCCGGAGGCCGACGCGCCGCAGCCGCGGACGCCCTGACGCTGCGAGCCATCGAGTATCGAAGAACGGCGGGTGCACAGTGCGCATTTCGACTAAACCGGGTCAGACAATCGCAGGGCTCTTGGCGGCGGCCGCGGCGATCGCCCTCGCGGGGGCGCTGGCGGGCTGCCAGAAGACCCACGCTCCGGCCCGCGAGCTGGCCGAGCGCGACTGGAACGTGCAGCGCGCCGCGTTGAAGTCGGAGCTGGCTTCGGCGGAGCTCAAGCGCGGTCGAGTGGACTCCGCCGTGCACCTCGCGGCGACGGCCGCCGGCCTCGCGCCGCGCAACCCAGCGCATGCCGAGCTGCTGGCGCGGGCCTACATGGCCCGCGGAGACTTCGCCGCAGCGCGAGAAGTCCTGCTGCTGGGGCGCAAGACTGCGAAGTCGCCGGCGATCGACTACTTGCTCGGCATGGTCTACGAGCGCGAGCAGCGCTGGACCGACGCCATCGACGCGTTTCGCGCCGCTGCCAGCGCCGCGCCGGACAACCTGGCGTATCGCCTGGCGCTGGCGGACACGGTGCTGCAAGGCGGCGACGTGAACGCCGCCCTCAACCTGCTGCAGGCCAATGACGCGGCCTTCGGCAGCGAGCCCGAGTTTCACGCGGCCCGCGCGGCGCTGCTGCGCCGGGCGCAGCGGCTCGACGAAGCCTGCGAGGCGTATCGCCGGGCGCTACAACTCGGCGGCGACGACGCCGGTCTGCGCCGATCGCTGGGGCTGTGCCTGACGTGGATCGGACGCCGCGCGGAGGCCCGGCCGCATCTGGAGGCGGCCCTGCGGAGCGAGCAGGCCGCCGAGCCGGCGGTGATGGTCGCGTATGCCACGACGCTGCTCAGCGCCGGCGAAGATCGCCTGGCGCTGCAGTGGCTGCGGCGATTCACTGAAGACCGCCCGGATGTCGGCGACCTGTGGATCCTGCTGGCGCAGGCCCACCTGACCCGCGGCGACAGCGGCGGCGCGACTCAGGCCGCGAGTCGCGCGCTGACGCTCATGCCGCAGTCGGGTGAAGCGCTGTGCATGGCGGCGGCGGCCTGGCTGGCGGCCGGACAGCCGGCGCGGGCGGAACGACTCGCGAAAGACGCCTTGACCCTCGATGCGCAAGACGAAACCGCGCGGCTGATCTGCAGCCGCGCCGCGGAGGCGCTGCAGCGCGGCTCGTCCAGCCGCCTGTGAGCGATCGCGCGGCGGCGCGCGCACTGCACCGGAGCCGTCGGCGATTGCACGGGTGAAGTAATCGGGTTCTCAGACTCTCGCACGCGGGTCGCACGGGCCGGACGCCCATGCTCCCCGCATTGTCGCTTCGTCGCTCAGGCTCTTCGCCGCTTCGTCGCTTCGTCGCTTCGTCGCTCGGTCTCTTCGCCGCTCCGTCGCT
The DNA here is from genome assembly GCA_964631045.1 of uncultured Planctomycetales bacterium. Classification (GTDB taxonomy): domain Bacteria; phylum Planctomycetota; class Phycisphaerae; order UBA1845; family Fen-1342; genus CAZVWB01. The sequence continues at coordinate 18,580 of CAZVWB010000050.1, read as the reverse complement.
CGCGCGGGCCGGAAGCCGACAGTCCCCGCGTGTGCGCCAGTCTCCCGCAAGTTCGTCCGCCTGAGTCTCGCGATCAGAAGTCCATCGCGATGTCGAGCGCAGGAGCCGAATGCGTCAGCGCGCCGACCGCGATGCGATCCACCCCGGTCGCGGCGATCGCGGTGATGTTCTCCAGCGTCACGCCGCCGCTGGCTTCCAGGCTGATGATGCCGCGGCGACCGCACGCATCGCGCCAGGCCAGTGCGCGGCGCATCTCGTTGGGCGAGTAGTTGTCCAGCAGCACGACGTCGACGCCATCGACCTCGCACACCGCGACAAACTGCTCGTGCCGATCGACCTCCACCTCCACGAAGTCGGGCTTGCGGCCTCCCGCGTGCTCCGCGAGGCGCGTCAGCATCGCCCGCAGGCGATCCGCGAGCTGCGACACAGGAATCCCCGCGAGGTGATTGTCTTTCAACAGCACCGCGTCGTAGAGGCCGGCACGGTGATTGCGGCCGCCGCCGCAGCGCACGGCGTACTTGTCGAGTTCGCGCCAACCGGGAATGGTCTTGCGGGTGTCGTACACGGCCGCGCGCGGATCGCCCTGCCGCGCGGCCGCGACGTAGCGGTGCGTCAGCGTGGCCACGCCGGACATGCGGCCGAGGAAGTTCAGCAACGTGCGTTCGATCGCCAGTAGCGCCACGCGCGGCCCGGCGACGGTCGCCAGGGTTTGCCCGGCGCTAACGGCGTCGCCGTCGCAAAGAACGCGCGCGGACGCGCCCACGGGCTCAAATCGCAAGTGGGCGCCGCTGCTCGCGGCATATGCGGCGCAGATTTCCGGAGCCAGGGCCAGCCCCGCAACCACGCCGGGTCCGCGGGCCACCAGACTTCCGACCGCGTCGCGCTGCGGATCGGGCAGGAGCGCGGATGTAATGTCGCCCGTCGGTCCCAGGTCTTCTTCGAGGGCGGCAAGGATCAGGCGGCGCGTGGCGTCGGTCCACATGTGCGAAAGTGTATCCCCGCGCAAGCGCGGCGGCGCGATTCCCGCACAGGCGGCCGTGCACCGCTGCGCGCCGGCCGACCGTGGTCCGTGCAACGATCCTTGGCGGACAGATTGGACTTGCTACACTGCGCTTGCCCGCTCAGTTCGCGCGGCCGCGAGTACACTTCGTTCGTTCGCAGCGTTGTGGCCAGTTTGGCATCGGAGGAATCGTGATGACGCGCTCCGCTCGCTTGCTGTTCGTGTTGCTGCTTGCGACCGCCGCCGGCTGCAATGTCATTCCCATCGCCGACGAACTTCAGGAAGCGGTTGAGAGCGAGTTGCTCCTGGGCGTCGAGAGAAACTCGCTGTACCTCGCGCGGGCCGACTACCCTGACGGGTTGTTCGACGACATCCTGGCGAGCCCCGCTGCCGAGCCGCCCGTGGGCGTGCTGGTCATCAGAGCGCTCGATCTGGCCACCGGCGCGTTCCGCGTGGTGGAGCCTGGGATTCTCGAAACGCAGGCGTTCGGCGACGAGAGCGACAAGTTCTTCGGCGGCTACGGCATCCTGGCCGGACGGCCGGCGCACGACGCCACGGTCGGCGATGGCGTCTGGAGCGCGCGGGTGGACTACGCCGCCGGGTTCATCGCAGTGACGGAGCTGGCATCCGGCGCGGAGACGCGCTATCTGGAAGATCTGGCCGCGGCCGGGCTGCCGGTGAGCGTCCGCCTGATCGGCCTGGCGCAGCAGCGCTTGCTGGTATCCGTGGAATCGGTGGAAAGCGAGGAGGCTGCGCTCTACAGCTTCGACCTCGCGACCAAAGGAGAGTTATTCATCGACCGCGTCGCGCCGTACGACGGGGACACCGGGGTGAGCTTCGACGGTCAGCGCGTGGTGTTCGTCGGCCTGGGCGACAGGACGGGCGACAACGTCCGCCCACGCACGCTCGACGCGGTCGATCTTGCGACCGGGGCGCGACAGACGCTGGTCGGCAGTCTGCCGGCGGTGCGGATCATCGGTCCGTTTGCGGGCGGCGACGGCGTCATCTGGGTTGAAAGCGACCGCGCACGAATCGCCTGGCGAACGCGCGACGATGTTAGCGGTCGGGTGCGCACTGCCGCCGCGTATGACCTGCCGGCCTCGCCCGGCTACACGAGCGTCATCGCGGCGACCGGCCGCGCCGCAATCCTGGAGACGATCGAGTCCAGCGCGGACCCGACCGGCCTGCTGGATGGCGCGGTTGATCTCGCAGACCTGACGAACGTCACGCAAACGATCGCCTACGCAATCCGCACCGTCGACGGCCGCGAAGCGGAGATACTGCGCTACACACTCGCCGGAATCACGCTCGTTCCGAACCTGCAGCCGGCGCTGGCGGACGATTTCGCGGTCGCACGCGACCCCGTTTCTCGCGAATTCGTGATCTTCGATCTGGCGACCGGCGACACGCGCCGCGTGGCCGATCGTTGACGCCGCGTCGGCTTCGATCTGCCGCTTCGGCGCGCGTCGCTGCCGGGCGAGCGCGATACGCTGATCGTCGTAGTCGGCGCCCGCCGCCGCACCGCCGGAGTTACTTCGCCGCGGCGTGCTTTTCCGCCTTCGTCAGCGCTTCAAGCTGCGCGTCGATCCGCTCGCGCGCTTCGGCGGACAGAAGCGGCAGGTTTACGCGCACGTTGATCGCCGCTGCGCGCATCGCGGCCTCCGCCAGGTGCAGGCCGACTTCGACGTCGGATCGCAGATTGGGGTTCGCCAAGGGCGCGAGCGCCGCCAGATCGCCGCGAACGGCGCGGGCGAATGTGAGGGTCTCGAGCGGGGTGGCGGCGGCGGTCTCCGCCGCGGTCTGGATGCGTTTCTCGCGGGCGGGATCGCTCTTGAGAATCTTGAATGCGGCCCGCAGCGCTTCGTAGGCCGCGGCATCTTCATCGACCAGGCGGCGCAGCAGCGCTTCGCTGCGCTCTAGTCGCAGCGTGAGCGCCTCGACGCGCGACTGGACCTCGACAAAGCGTGGGTTGCCGAGCGTGAACGCGCAAGCCATTCGCCCGAGAGCGGCGGCGGTGGCCCCGACCAGCGCGGCGACCGCGCCGCCGCCGGGCGTGGGCGCGTTCGATGCCAGTCGATCGAGGAAGGCCGCAACCGGAAGTTCCAGAAATGATCCGGGCTGCAAGGTTTGTCTCCGCACGATGAGCAGGCCTTCTGGGCGTCAAACTGCGATGCACTCACAGCGGATGAAGCCCGGTCGCTGCGTTGTGTTTACCTGTCGTTCCTCACGGACGCCGCGCCGCGCGCTCCAGCAGCGGACGCCATGCCTCGGAGCGCTCCGCCAGACCGAGCAGGCGGCCCTCTCGGTCAAGCACCAGCACGGTCGGCGCTGCCCGCAGGCCCCAGGCGCGTAGAAACTCGCTGGCCCAGCCCATGCCGTCATACACCTGCGGCCAGGCGATCGACACCGCGCGGGTCACCGTCTGCATGTCTTCGACCCGCTCATCGATGTTCACGCCGACGACGGCGATTTCAGGCTGCGCGGCTCGCTCAGATTCGATCGCCTTGAGGGTGTCTATGCTCGCAGGTTCGAATCGCGCCCAGATCACGATGACCACGGGTCGTCCGGCGAATGTGCGCGTATCGATCGTCTGCGCCGCGGCGTCGCGACCGGCGAGCCAGAACGTCTTGCCGACCGCGTCCAGCAGCCGGCGCCGCGCGGCCAGTTCGTGCGCCACGCCGTGATCCGGGAAGTGCTCTGCCAGGTGGCGGCAAACCGCGTCCATGCCGGCCGCATCTTCGCGGCTCGCGGCGTCGTCGAAGATCGCCGCGGCCAGGCGCGGAACATGCGGGCTGGTCGGGAACGCGCTCAGGTACGCTCGGGATTGTGCGATCCACTCCGCATCAGCCGATAGCGCCGGCGCGGACGACGGGGCGGACGCCGCCGCCGGCCGCTCGACGCGCTCGACGACCATTTTCCAGTATGCCGCCTCGGCGCGGGCGGCTTCCGTCGGCGGGTGCTGCTCGATTTCGCCCAGCCGCGCGCGGAGCGCCGCGAAATCGCCTCCGGCGAGCGCTCCGTCCTCATACAACGCGGCGAGTTCAATCCGCAGCGCCTCGTCGCGGCGCGGGCCGCCGGGGTAGGCGAGCTGGTACGAACGCACGGCCTGCACGATGGCGGCGTTTCGCGCCGGGGCCTGCGCCAGACGTTCGGCGTACGGTTGCGACGAAGCCGGCTCGCTGGTCAGCGACTCGATCTGCCGCCAGAGTCGCTCTTCGGGGGAGTCCTGCGCCGCCGCCGGCAGCACCGCGAGCGCGGCGGCGAGCGTCAGCAGGGCAGCGCCGGCGGCGCGCCGCAGCAGCGCGCGGCCGCAACGCGCGGTGCACGCCCCCCCGCGCCGGCTACCAGAAAATCCAGTCACCATGCGCCACGACATAGGAATAGAGCGCCAGATTGGTCACGCCATGCAGGATGACCAGACACAGGATGCTGCGCGTCCAGTAGAAAACGGCATTGAAGAACAACCAGCATGGAATGCTGACCGCCCAGTGGTCCGGATGCTGAATGGTGCTGAGCAGCGCGGTGCCGATGAACGCCCGCCAGCCGAACGCCCCGAGCGGCACTTTCTCGAAATCGTCCCAGCGGATCAGCGCCCGCAGGAGAAACGCCCGCCAGAAGAGCTCTTCGACCACCGGCACGGTGATGACCGCGACCGCGATCCGCGTGAAAACATCCGCGCGGAATGCACTGCTCGCGCCGACCACGTCGCGCGGATCGACAGTCACCGCCTCGCCCGGAAAGATCGGCAGCGGCAACCGCCGGGGTACGCCAAGGTCCGTGAACCAGTGATGCAGCGCCACCCAGCCCCAGGCCGCGACCAGCCCGCCCAGAACCGCGACCCCCCAACAAGGCCGCCCCCACGGCGGCAAGTGCTTACGGACGAGCCACACCAGCACCAGCGCGCCGACGCCCCGCAACAACGCTGCCGCCGGGCGATACTCGTATGGCAGCAGGTCGCGGACGCCCAGCAGCAGCAGGTACAACAGATACGGCCCCATCAGCACGATGTCGGGCCGGTTGCGGAGCAGCCGGTCGAGTCCGCCCCCGCCGGTGGCCGTAAGTTCGGGGGATGCGTTCATCCGGCGCGGCCTCTCCGTAGCGGACAAGCGATGCCGCCGCCGCGCGAACGCAGCGGCAGCTCGGCGCTGTGGCGGAATTCTACGGGGCGATGGCCGATCGGGCGAACAAGACGGCGCCGCGTTCACGCGCCGCCGATTTCGATCCCTGCGGCGGGCGACGCGACTACGGGCTGACCGCCGCGCGAATGCGGACGATCGTGGTCAGCAGCGGTTCGAGCTGGTCCAGCGGCCAGACGGTCGCGGCGTCGCTCTTGGCGGCCGGCGGATCGTTGTGCACTTCCATGAACAGGCCGTCGATGCCCGCGGCGACCGCGGCGCGACACAGCAGGGGGATCGACGCGCGCTGCCCGCCGGTGACCGCACCGCCGGCGCCGGGGTGCTGCACGGAGTGCGTGGCGTCGAACACGACCGGGGCGTAGCGCCGCATGACTTCCAGGCCGGTCATGTCGTTCACCAGCCGCTCGTAGCCGAACGTCGTCCCGCGCTCGGTCAGCAGCACGTTCATGTTGCCGGCCGCGCGGACCTTTTCGACCGCCAGACCGATCTTCTCCGGCGAGACGAACTGGCCCTTCTTGATGTTCACGCACTTCCCCGCGGCCGCGCAGGCCAGCAGCAAATCCGTCTGCCGACAGAGGAACGCCGGAACCTGCAGGCAATCCAGCACACTCGCGGCGGGCGCGGCCTGCGCCGGCTCGTGTACGTCGGAGAGCAGCGGGGTGCCGAGCCGTTCGCGAACGCGCGCCAGAATTGCGAGCCCGTCGGACAGTCCCGGTCCGCGGTAGGAGCCGCCGCTCGAGCGGTTGGCCTTGTCGTAACTGGCTTTGAAGACGTAAGGCAGCCCCAGCCCCGCCGCGACGTGGCCGATGCGCTCGGCGAGCATCAGGCAGTGGTCAAGGCTCTCGATCACGCACGGACCGGCGATCAGGACCAGCGGGTGGCCGGGCCCCAGCGGGTGCGATCCGATCTGCGCAGCGGGTGGCGGATTCATCCCGGCATGATAGCCCCGGCCGCGACTGCATGCTAAACTAGGGGTTTCAGCAACTTTGCGCCGGGATGGGCGCGTTGACCGAGCAGCGATCGTCGCGCGGGGCGGTCCGCGGCCGGCCCGGGCTGTCCGAGAGCGATGAAATGGACCTTTCGAAGCTACTCTCGCCGGCTCACATCCGCGTGCCGCTCGAAGCGCACGACAAACTGTCCGCCATTCACGCCCTGATCGGCGTGCTGGCGGCGGATGGTTCGCTGTCGGATCGCGATCTCGCGCTTCAGGCGGTGCTCAAACGCGAGGCCGACCGCAGCACGGGCATCGGCTTTGGCCTGGCCATCCCGCACGGCAAGACGGACGGGACGCGACAAGTGGTGATGGCCGCCGGAAAGCCGGGGCAGCCGATCGACTTCCAGAGCGTCGACGATCAGCCGGTCACATTCATCGTGATGCTCGTCAGCCCGCCCGACCAGACCGGCGCGCACATCCAGGCGCTGGCCAAGCTCAGCAAGCTGATGAAGACCGACGAATTCCGCGACGCCGTGGCCCGCGCGGCCAGCGCCGAGGAGCTGCACGCGGCCATCGTGAAGTACGAAGCCCGCGACGGGCTGTAACGCCCGCGCCCGACGCGCCGCGACGAGAGGGCCGGCGGGCGAGCGGATGTGCCAAACGCACGCCCCACGCGCGGGTCGCATGGGCTTCCAGCCCGTTGGCGCCGCCCGGCAACGCGCCTCCGGCTACCCAACCCGCACCGGCGCCGCCGCGCTCGGTGGCGCCGTCAGACCCGCGGCGAGCAGCACCGCTTGCAGCCCGTGCACATCCGCCTCGTCATACGCCGCCAGGTCGTAGCTGTCCACGTCCAGCACGCCCCAGCATGTCCCGTCCGGGCGCAGCAGCGGCACGACTACTTCGGATTGATCGCGCGGGTCGCACGCGATGTAGTTCGGCCCCAGGGCGCGAACGTCCGCCACGACCAGCGCCCGCCGCGACAGAAACGCCCGGCCGCACGCGCCGTGCAGCCCGATCGGCGAGCAGGCCGGCTTGTCGCGCCGCGCCCCGAGCACCAGCTCGTCGCCGCCGGGATGCGTGTAGAACCCGACCCACGACACGCCGGCGGAATGAAATTCCTCCCACAGTACGTCCGTCACGCGTTGCATTCGCGCCGATTCGTCGCCCGCGGTCGACACGCGCCGCGCTGCGGATGTGTAGTCACGCTGGTTCATGCCCGCATGTTCGGCGCGATGCGGCGGGTGTGCAACACCGCGCGGGCGCGCCCGCCGGGCGCTACGGGCAAGGCGGGCAGGTCGAGAAAAGACTCCCCAGGAACGGATCGATGTCGAAAAAGTCGATCGCACCGGAGCAATCCCCGTCGATGCTCCTGGAACTGCCGCCGCAGTATGCCGGCGCGTGGGGGGCCCGGGGAGGGAGCGCAGAACAAACGGAGAGGGCGGGATTCGAACCCGCGGTACGCCTTTACGGCGTACGCCGGTTTAGCAAACCGGTCCCTTCAGCCTCTCGGGCACCTCTCCAACTCGATCCGCACTTGCCGCGGACGCACAACGGGGAAGAATCGTATCGCAGACCCATGCCGATCGCAAATCGCCCGCCGGCGACTCGGGTTCCTGGGTCGGTATCAGGATTGCGGGTAACAACCGCGCGGGTCCGCGCTCGAATTCGCCCGTACGGGCGCACGGGCGTTGCCGGGGACTTTAGTCCCGGGAGCAGGTCCGCGCTCGAATTCGCCCGGGCGGGCACACGGGCGTTGCCGGGGACTTCAGTCCCCGGAGCAGGTCCGCGCTCGAATTCGCCCGTACGGGCATACGGGCGTTGCTGGGGACTCCAGTCCCCGGAGCGGGTCCGCGCTCGAATTCGCCCGGATGGGCGCACGGGCGTTGCCGGGGACTTCAGTCCCCGGAATGCGATCGCGATTCGCCGTGCGTCCGGAGGACGCGCGATGCCTCGCAGGACCAGCGGGCGAAATGCCAGGGACCAGGACCGCAAAGCGGCCAACGCCCAGCGCTGCGATCTCGCGTTCTCCGGGCGGGGCGAGGAACGTCTTCTTATCCACAAACTCGACGCCGCCCCGGTTTGTGGGTCCGGCGTCCGCCCGGATGGACTCCGCGAGCAGCTGCGCTTTGCCGGGTGAAGCGGGCATTCTGCAGGTGGAGCGGGCATCCTGCCCGCTGGGTCTGGGTGGAGCGGGCATCCTGCCCGCTGCGGCTGGGTGGAGCGGGCATCCTGCCCGCGCCGATCTGCAAAGCGCAACCGCCCTGCACCCCGACGCCGACCGCGGCACGCGCAGCCGCCGGGCCGCGGAACCGCGCCGCTCGCAGGCGCAGCATTGGGGAACGGCGGCGCTGGTGGCCGCGGCGCCGCCGAACCGCCTAAGATACCCGCACGATCATCGTGCCGCGGCCCGCGCCACGGTCGATCAAGGAGAGGTGCCAGAGCGGCCGATTGGGCCGGTCTTGAAAACCGGTGAACCGCAAGGTTCCGTGGGTTCGAATCCCACCCTCTCCGTCACGTTCAATGTGCAGGGGATGCCGAGAACCGGCGCGGGGGACGCGGAGAACCGGCGCGGGGGACGCCGAGAACCGGCTGATCGAGGCCGGGCCGGGGTCGGCGACGCCGGAGGACGATGCGGTGCGGGTGCGCTTTGCGTATGATTACCTGGGCCGCCGGGTGCGGCGGACGGTGGATACACGGATCGGCGGGGACTGGGTCGTGACGGACGATCGTAAGTACATCTGGGACGGCTGGTTGCAGCTTGCGGAGCTTGACGCTCTCGACACCGAGAGCGGCGGGCGGGCGCGGCTGCTCAAGACGTATGTGTGGGGGCTCGACATCGCCGGGCAGTCGGGCGGCGGCGGTTCCGCTGGGGGCGGTTCCGCTGTCGGCGGGTCCGCCGGGCGAGACGCGGCGGCGGGCATCGGAGGCTTGCTCGCGGTCTACGACACCAGCGGCACGACCACCGGCGGCGATCCGACCGCTGATGACAAGATGTTCTACTACTGCTACGACGTGAACGGCAACGCCGGGCAGCTCGTCGACTGGCGCGACGCGGCGGTGACGCCGGCAGGGGCCAACTGGGCCGCGTCGCGGGTGGTCGCGGCGTACGAATACGACCCCTACGGCGGCATCGTCTCCGAAACCGGCAGCTACGCGGCCAGCAACCGCTGGCGCTTCAGCACCCGCGAATTCGATGCCGTGACCGGCTTGGGCCACTGGCCGGTGCGGGTGTATGAAGCAAAGACGGGAAGATGGGGGAGTCGGGATCCGATTGGGGAGTCCGATCATCAAAACCTATTCGCGTTCAACAGCAACTCCAGCATCGAAAGAGCCGACCCACTGGGTCTTGACGGCGGCTCAACAACAGTTCCCATCCCGCAGAAGACGTCAGGCAAGCTAATGGTCTGGGAAGTACTCATGCGCTACTACACCAAACACCTAGGGAGCTGTACCGGAGCTATTGGGGTACCGATTGTGGTGCGACTGATGGAAACGTTACGTGACCACGTGGATGATGTCTCTTGGGATCCGAATGCGAACCTCGGAGACGCCGCGGGAGGCTACTATCCGTGGTCAGACAACATCGAGTTTGGACAAGGCACCGATGACTCGACTGTAATTCATGAACTTACCCATGCGCTGAACGATGAGCTGGGCGGATACGTCGGTGATCCTTCTCCGAAGAACGACGAGGCATATGCGTGGGCAACTCAGTATCTGTTCGAGGCAATCAATGCCCTTCACAGCGCCGAGAGTGCAATGTCGGCGAATGGCAAATGCGATGAGGGCGCGGTGAGACACGCATGGCGACGCGGCTTGAGCGAGCTAGGAGCAACCCTAGGCGGAACGTACTCGTATGGAGACACCAACTCCGGGACGATCACGGAGGCTCACCTGCGTCACGTACAGAAGAGGCTCTTTCGGATTTCGATAAGCTGCAAACAGCTCGCTGACTGCCTAAACAAGCGGCTACAGCTGTGGGGATGCAGATGCATTCAATTGGAGTGCGCGCCTACCAAAAGAGGTGGCTGCAATATCGGCCCCGATGATGCGCTCCCGGAGATCTTCCGCTAGCAACAAGGGATCAAGTGTCGTCGCGTGTCCTGGTCGCATTCGTCGTAACACTGCTAGTATTGGTTGCGCTCCCATTTCGTACGGTGTCTACTTATGTCAACCGCGACAACGGCTGCGTTCGGTCGGTTCAACGATGGAGAATACTCGGAGGCCTTGTACCCGTTGTTCAGACATCCTGCAATCGCGACTCGCACCTGAGCAAGCTACTGTTGACCAGTACCGAATTTGCTGTTGCGACAGATAGTTCACAGTCGCCGTGGCTTCTGGTGCACTCATCGAGCATTGTGCATCGAGCGAGCGGGCAAGGGATGCAGATCGCAGTCAATGTCGAGGATGCACACTTGGTGGAATATCTGAAGACAATAGTCACTTGCGATCCTGTGCTGGCTCGGCGCCTAGCAAGATCGGCGCTCTCGCTGGAGTGCTCCGGTCGGCTCTCAGCTGAGATTACCAGTTACGGTGTCTCAACTGCGATGTCGTGCGACGAGATCGTTGAAATTCTGTATCGCGACGGAGCGGAGTTTGTTTCTGGCTTGCCTGCTGCGGCACCATAGGGCCGCCCTATCAGGATGGTTATCCGAGCTGTTCGCGTCGCGGAACATGATCACACGCGACGGGGCGGTGACACAGGAGGACGAGGACAAGTTCAACCAGTTCATCAGCGACGGCAACGCGGCGGTGTGGGCGCTGTAGCCGTACCCGGCGCACCCCGGCCGCGACGCCTACCGCGCCTTCGAGAAAACCCCCCGCTCGCAGGCGACCACGAAGCGCTCCGCGCTGGCCTTCAGCTCCTCCCAGCGCTGGCGGATCGAATCGGCCTCGTCTCCGGTGATGCGGCCGTCGTTCTGGATGCTGCGGCTGACGGTCGAAAGCAGATCGCCGAATTCCTCGACAAACTGCTGCGTGCTGTCGAGCAGTTGCTCGTCGCGGCTGCCCGCGTCGACCTGCGGGTTCTGGACGAAGAACCCTCCGGCCGCGGCGCACAACCAGTTCACGACGCGCGCGTCGCGGGTCAGCTCGTAGACGATCCGGGCGCGGTCCAGCGGATTCCGCGCCCCGGAACTCTCCGGGTTGCTCCTCGACGGCTCCTGGCACCACTTGTAAACCAGCGCCGTACTCACACCCAGCTCATTGGCGAGCGCCTTCACGGTGACCTTCTCGACCGCCTGGCGCAGCACTTCCCAGGATTCCACGTCGGCTCCCTTTTCGCTCCAGTGAAGCAGACCGCGATACGAACTGCGGCCGACGGCGAAGCGGAACGGATTCTGTGACCGGGCCGCGGCGGCGTCAACGCGACTGCGGGAATGCACGCCCCCGGTGAAGCCATGCCCACGGCTCGCACAGGCCAGAGAGCTTGTGAGTTTTTTGGCATCGCTGACTTTCGTGAGCGATTCGCGAGCCCCGTGGGCGGGCAGAATGCCCGCCCCACCCAAAGACTCACACGCTCAGAGGCTTATGCTCGCGCTTCGGAGAACACGACGCTCCCCCATCGGATGCCTCGATGTTCCCCTTCGACAAACACTACGTCGACTTGAGTCGCCTCACGAACCATCCTCCGTCTCGCGCCGGCCCGTCACCGCGGAGAACGCGTCGAGCGCGGCCTGACGTGCCGCCGCGTGCTCGACGATCGGGGCGGGATACGCCGCGCCCAGGCGCAGATCGGCCGCGGCTACGGTCGCGGCGGGCGCTTCCCACGGTCGGTGAATCCACGCACTCGGCAATCTCGCCAATTCCGGAATCCACCGCCGGACGTACGCGCCCTCCGGGTCGAATCTCTCGCCCTGCAGCACGGGATTGAAGACGCGGAAGTAGGGCGCCGCATCCGCGCCGCATCCGGCGGTCCACTGCCAGCCGAGCGTGTTGTTGGCGAGATCGGCGTCGACGAGCGTGTCCCAGAACCAGCGGGCGCCCTCGATCCAGTGAATCCGCAGGTGCTTGACCAGAAACGAAGCGACCACCATGCGGACGCGGTTGTGCATCCACCCGGTGGTCCACAGCTCGCGCATGCCGGCGTCCACGAGCGGGTAGCCGGTGCGCCCGCGCTGCCACGCCCGCAGCGCTGCGGCGCTTCGTCGCCACGGGAATGATTCGAACTCGGCCCGCAGCGGTTTGTCGGTGGTCTCCGGGAAGTGAAACAGCACGTGATGCGCGAACTCGCGCCAGCCCAGCTCGCGCAGGAAGACCTCGACGCTGCGCGCCGCGCTGGGCGGCTCGTGCGGGCGCGGCGCGGCGATTTGCGGCGCGGCGCGGCCCCCGGCGGCGGCGGCACGAACGGCGTGCCAGACGCGGCGCGGACTGATCTCGCCCCAGTGCAGGTGGGGCGACAGTCGCGAGACGCCCGCGCGGTCCGGCCGGTCGCGCTGGGCGGCGTAATCCTCCGCGGACCGCTCGACGAACTGCGCGAGTCTGACCCGCGCACCGGCTTCGCCCGGCTGCCACGCCGCGCGCATCCCCGCGGCCCAGTCGATTCGCGGAAGCAGTTGCAGCGCCGCCAGCTCGTCTCCGGCCGGCCAATGCGCCGGCGAGTTCCACGCTTGCGGCGCCGGCTGCGGCCCTGCCGGCTCGCCCGCGGCCAGACAGCGCCTCCAGAACGGCGTGAATACTCTCAGCGGCTTGCCCTCGCCGCCGCGGATGGTCCACGGTTCGTGCAGCAGCGCCGTGTTAAAACTCTCCGCGCGGATGCCCGCGGCCAGCAGCTCCGCCTTCACCGTCACGTCCCGAGCGACGATCGCCGGCTCATAACGCCGCCCCCAGAACACCGCGTCCGCCCCCGTCTCGCGAATGAGCGCCCGCAGCAGCGCCAGCGCCGACTCGCCCTGCCGCAGGATTAACCGGCTGCCGGCCGTGCGAAGCGCCGCGTCCAGCGCCGCCAGCGAGTGATGCAGCCACCAGCGGCTCGCACCGCCGCCGCGCCACGTCCCTTCTTCGCCCGGCGTCCACAAAAACACCGGAATCAGCGGCCCGCCGCGATCAACCGCGGCTCGCAGCGCCGGCTGATCGTCAAGCCGCAGATCTTGCCGGAACCACACGATCGTCGCCGGGCTGCTCATGGCTCGCAGCGCACCTCGCACACGCCCGGCGGAGGCGGCGCGGCGCGACCAAGTTCCGCGCGAATCGCCGCGTCGAGCGTTTCGTGAACAAACGCGTAGCCGCTCTCCTGCAAGCGGCGCGGCAACGCCCGCACGCCCTCGAGCAGACACGCCTGCCCCATTTCCCCGAACATGAGCCGCACGGCGAATGAGGGCAGCGGAACAAGGGTCGGACGCCGCAGCACGCGGCCAAGGGTGCGCGTCAGCGTTCGATTGTCTACCGCCGCCGGGCCGACGCCGTTGAACGGGCCGGACAGGTCGCCGCGGTGCAGCAGGTGGTGCAGCATGTAGACCACGTCATCGAGCGCCACCCAGCTCAGGAATTGCCGCCCGCTGCCCACGACGCCGCCCGCGCCCAATCGGAACGGCGTCAGCAGCTTGGGCAGCGCCCCGCCCCGCCGGGCGATTACGACGCCCAGCCGCAGATGGGCGACGCGCACGCCGGCTGCGGCAAGCGGCGACGCCGCCGCTTCCCACTCTTCGCAAACCTGCGGCAAAAAGCCGCGGCCGGGCGGCGCGTGCTCGTCGATCAGCGCTTCGCCGCGGTCGCCGTAGAGCCCGACGGCGGAAGCTCCGATGAAGACCCGCGGCGGCGACTTCAGCGCGGCGATCGTCCTCGCAAGCAGCTTCGTCGATTCGACCCGGCTGGCGCGGATCGCGGTTTTGAACGCAGCGGTCCAGCGGCCGCCGGCGATGTTCTCGCCGGAAAGATGCACGATGGCGTCGACGCCGTCGATCGCCGCCGCGTCGAGCCGTCCTGCGGCGGGATCCCACGGGATGTCCACCCCGCCGAATTCGTTTCGCCCGTCGCCCGCGGGCGTTCTGCGCACCAGGCGATCGACGCGGTGGCCGCCGGTGGCCAGGAACGCGGCCAGATTGCCGCCCACCAGGCCGGTCGCACCGCTGATGAGCACCCGCAACGGAGCGTGCAGCCCGGCGGCGGCGTGCCGCCGCAGGTCTTCGAGCGTGCGCCGGTGGCGAAACGCGAACGCGGACACAAGGTCGCGGCGGATCGAGCGGCCCGCGAGCAACGCGCCCAGCCCCCCCAGCGGCAGCCGGTACTCGATGGCGTCTTCCAGCACGCAGGCGTCGGCGCCGTCCGGAATCATGCGGTGAGTATGCACCCAGCGCGCGAACGGGCCGCGCACCTGCGTGTCGCGAAACTCGCGCCCGGGTGCGAACCGGTCGTGCAGCGCCTCCCACGCGAAGGACATGAGCCCCTTTCGCATGCGCAGCAGCACGCGAACCCCCTCGCCGATCGGCCCGTCGCGGCGCACGACGCGCACGTCCTGCCACGGCGGAACCAGCCGCTCGAAAGCGCCGGGGCGCAGGTGCCATGCATAGAGACTGTCGGCGGATACGGGGATTCGCGTGCGAAACGTGAGCTTCGGCATGAAGAACGCGCCTCTCGGCTGGGCTGCCGGCGCCGGCCGCCGCGGATCGGCGGCTTAGAGCAGGCCGTGCTTCTGTAGGCGATATCGCAGCCGATCGCGAGAGAGGTTCAACAGTTTCGCCGCCTGCGTCTGGTTGTTCTCGCAGCGCGAGAGCGCCTGTTTGAGCAGGTGCAACTCGAGCTGGTGCAGCTTCTCGAAGTCGAAGCCCTCGTCGGGCAGCACCACGTTGTCGAAGTCCAGGTTCAGCGGTCGCGGCTCGCTGCGGCCCAGCGTGAGATCCTCCGGGTGGACCGTCCCGGTTTTGCACAGCAGCACGGCCCGCTCGATCACGTTGCGCAGCTCGCGGACGTTGCCGGGCCAGGAGTATTCCTTGAGCCTGGCATAGGCCGCGTCGCTGATGCTCGTCACGTTGCGCTTGAACTCGCGCGAGAAGCGCTCGGCGAAGTGCTGCGCGAGCAGCCGCACGTCGTCGCCGCGGGCGCGCAGCGGCGGCAGCTCGACCGTGACGACGTTCAGGCGGTAGAGCAGGTCGCGGCGGAACTTGCCCTCGGCGATCGCCGCGTCGATGTCGCGGTTGGTGGCCGCGATGACGCGTACGTCGACCGCGATCTCCTTGGTGCCGCCGACGCGGCGAAACATGCGGTCTTCGAGGAAGCGCAGCAGCTTGGCCTGCAGCGCCGCCGGCATGTCGCCGACCTCGTCCAGAAACACCGTGCCGCCGTCGCCCAGCTCGAAGAGGCCCTTCTTCTGCGTCTTGGCGTCGGTGAACGCGCCGCGCTCGTGGCCGAAAAGCTCGCTCTCGAGCAGCGTCTCCGACAGCGCGGTGCACGTGATGTTGATGAACGGCCGCGCGGCGCGGTCGGAGTTGCGGTGCAGCACGCGCGCGACGAGGTCTTTGCCCGTGCCGGTTTCGCCGCGCAGAAACACGGTCGAGACGCCCGTCCGCGCCACCTGGCCGACCAGCTCGAAGAGCTGCACCATCGAAGGGTGCCGCCCGATGATCGACTCCATCCCGTATTCTTCGCGCAGCGTGCGGCGCAGCTCGCGCACCTCGCGGCGGAGCTTGGTGGTCTCCAGCGCCTTGTCGACCGTGAACATGAGCTGATCCATCTGAAACGGCTTGCTCAGATAGTCGTACGCCCCCAGCTTGATCGCCTCCACCGCCGACTCGATGCTGCTGAACGCCGTCATCATCACGACGACCGTGTCGGCGTCGGATTCGCGCAGCCGCCGCAACACGTCCAGCCCGGTCATGTCGGGCAGCTTGTAATCGAGCATGATGAGGTCGAAGACGCCGGCGTCGAGTGCGTCGAGCGCAGCGCGGCCGCAGTCGGCCTCGGTCACGCGGTAGCCATGCTCGGAGAATTTCTGGCGCAGCGACCAGCGGATCAGGCTCTCGTCCTCGACGATCAACACGCGAATCTGCATAGCCGCCGTCATCCTCCATGCCCGACGCGAGTTGTCGCGTCGATCGGCAGTCGCCGCCGGCCGCCCGAGGTGCTCATGCCGCCCCCGACTCGCGCGCCAGCGACAGCGGCGTGGCCGCACGCAGCGGCAGCCGCACCCGCACCGTGGTCCCCTGGCCGATCTCGCTCTCGATTTTCAGTTCGCCGCCGTGACCTTCGATGATTTTCTGGCAGATCGGCAACCCCAGGCCGCTGCCGCGCGCCTTGGTAGTGTAGAACGGCTCTGTCGCCCGTTGCAGCACCTCGGCGGGCATGCCGTGACCGCGGTCGATCACCGCCAGCTCCAGCATCGAGTCGTCCGCGGCCGTGCGCACGCGAATCGCGTCGCCCGGGCGCGACGCCTGCGCCGCGTTCAGCACCAGGTTCAGCAGCAACTGCTCGATCTGGTGCTCATCGGCCTCTACCGGCGGCAGCACGGGCTGCCCGCCGGCCTCGATGCGGACGTGCTGCAGCTCCGGTTCCTCGCGCAGCAGGGTGAGAATTCGCGCGATCACCGCCGCCAGGTCGCACTTCTGCCGGCGCGGCGGCTTGGGACGCGCGTAGATCAGCAGGTCTTTGACGGTGCGATCCAGCCGGTCGATCTGCCGCAGGATTTCCTCGAGGATCGGCCGGCGGGTGTCGCTGCCGGGCATTCCCGCGCGGATCACCTGAATCGCGCCGCTGATGCCCGCCAGCGGGTTCTTGATCTCGTGTGCGAGCGATGCGGCCAGTTGTCCGATCTGCGCCAGGTGCTCGGCGCGGGTCAGGCGCTCGTGCAAGGTCTCGCGCTCGATCTGGCGGATGCGGTTGCTGTAGCTGTCCGAGTAGCTCTCCAGCATCAGGCCGGTTTCGATGGTCAGCAGCTTGTGCAGCGACGCCAGGCAGGCTTCCGCGTCCGGCGGAGCCGCGGCCCGCACCGTCTCCGCGAGCGACTGCCAGATGACCTCCATTCCGCAGAACATATAGTGCTGCGGCAGACCGACCCGCACGTGAACCTGACCAATCGCGGCCCGCTGTTGTGCATACGCGGCGTCGTAGCGGCCGCAGAAGAGGCTGCCGAGCCAGTGCGTCAGCGAGCGCTTCAGCCGCTCCACCTGCTCCGGGCCGTCGAACACGTCCCGCGCGCCCGGCTGCTCCTGAATCACGGAATAGAAGCGCTCGACGATCGCGGGGATCGCGGGCGATGCCACGACGGAGAGCCGCGCCACCCGGCTCGCATCCTCCGCGGTGAAGCCCACGTACGACTGCATTTCCTGAAGCACGGTCAAACGCATCGCGGCGGATTGTAACCGGCGGCCCCGCGCTTGGGATTACGCGGCCTCGCGGCGACGCAAAGCAAGCAACGCCCGCCAACGACCGGGAAGCCGTCGGCGAGCGTCACGAATCCGCGAGAATCGGTCGGTGCAAGCGCGAGAGGCGCGTCAGGCGGCGGCCGGCGCCGGCCCGGCCGAATCGTCTATCACCGTCGCGCGGCGTTTGCGGCCGCAGGTCAGCGCGTTGTAGACCAGCGAACCCAGCCAGGCGACGCCCACAGCGCTCCAACTCAGCGCGTTGTTCTGCATGAGCCACTGCAGGACGGCGGGGGCGAACGCCTGCAGCAGCGCGGTCGCCCCGCAACCGACCAGGACCGTGCCCGTGG
This sequence comes from uncultured Planctomycetales bacterium, assembly GCA_964631045.1. GTDB lineage: Bacteria > Planctomycetota > Phycisphaerae > UBA1845 > Fen-1342 > CAZVWB01. Next base: position 869 of record CAZVWB010000050.1, on the reverse strand, counting down.
TCGCCGCCCAGAGCGAACGCGACGCCGTCGGCAGCAGCAAACCGAACACGAAGCCGGCGATGAGCGTCACGCCCGCGATCGTCGCGAAGCTCGCGGCGAAGTACGGCACCTTCGCCGAAAGGTGCGCCCACATTTTTCCCAGTTCCTGCGCGGCGCTGCCCTGCGAACTCAGCGCGCTGCCCGGCGGCGGGAGGGTCGCGTCGCCGTTCTCGGCCTGCCCTTGCGAGAGGTAGCTCGTCAGATGCGGCTGCAGAACCTGGAAGCCGTAGACCGACAGGCCGGCGCCCGCGAAGCACACCCCGATCAAGAGCGCCAGCCACAAGCGGAAGAGCACCAGCCCCAGCACGAAACCGACAACCCCGGCCGCCCCGATCGTCGGCCAGACCGGCAACGTGAACCCGTTTGCGAGAAACGCGCCCCCCACACCCGCGCCGCCGCCGATGACCAGAGCGGCCAGCAGCGGGGCCAATCGCGCCCCGCGGATCATCAGGAGCAGCCCGAAAAGCGCCACCACCGCGGCGCCCACGTGCGGCATCCACGCCTGTCCGGTCGGTACATGCTGCAGGAGCGCATCCAGCGCGGTCTGAATCAACTCGTTCATCGTCACAAACCTCCCTGCCGCGCGGCGGCGTTGCTGATTCCGGCGAGCTACTGCACTTCGCCCTTCAGCACGCGTTCGTGCGGCCGAACATCGTACCATCGACCGGCCGGCCAGCGGCCCTCGCTGGCGTGGATCGCGTTCAGCGCGCGCAGCTTGTCGGCGGCCGAACGCTCTACATCATATTCCGCCCCCGGCGGCAAACCCCACAAAATCCGGCTTTCGGGCTGATCGGTCAGCAGCACCATCGCGCCGCCGCCCGGCTCGGACA
>CAZVWB010000049.1:0-32863 GCA_964631045.1 uncultured Planctomycetales bacterium | reverse complement strand
AACCGCCTGCACCGCGTCGCCGCGGCCGCACCAGGTGCAGCGGCGCTCGTCGCGGTTCATGAGCGAATGAGGCTCATATGCAGGCGACATAGACATTCTTTACTATGCTTGCAAATGCAGAATTCTCTTGACGCAACGTCCCATTATAAGTAATACCTATGCATCGAGCGATGGGTTTCTAAAGGCATCTTCGAGAGTCGCGGCGCGATGCGGCGCGCGGGTCGTCGAGTACAACCTCCGGAATATCGGAATCGACGATTCGCACCGGGGCGCACCGCGGACAGGGTAGCCAGATCTGATCGCGAATGCCCGGCGGGGCGTTTCGCGGGAACGAGGTTCGCACCCGGCGAAGTGCGGGCGTCGTAAGTGGTTTTTCGCGTTTCTTTCAGACGGGTTGGCGTGCAACCGCACCGCGGCGACGCGGATGCTGCGCGCCCGCATCGGACCAATACGCCGTCGGCGCGTGCCGCGGCGTTTCGATCGGCTGACATCTTCGGCTTCTTTGAATTCTGGAGGTACTCATGGACTGGTTCACGATGCTCACTGACGTTGCGATCGACCTGCTCTTCGCGTTCATCGATCAGGTGAGTGCATAGCGTTGCATCCGTCGGGGTCCGGTGTTCGCCGGGCTCGACCGTAAGACTAGAAATCAGCCCTGGAGAAAGTCATGATCGTTGTCATCACCGAAATCGACGACCTGAATCAGCAGTCGCGCTAGTCGCGCGCTCGCGGCGCGCCCCCTGGGCCGCCGCCCGGCGATCGCAATCGCCTGTCTGCCGCGCGCCGCGCTGGCGCGGCGCGCCGGAGGTCGGAAGGAAACAAGCAACGGACGCCGGCCGCGCCGCGGGGCGCGACCGGCGTCCGCTTGTTTACGCGCCCCGAGGCGCAGCCGCCGCCGCTACTTTGACGGCTTCGCCGCCGGCGCTTCGTCGACCGTGAAGTTGGTGATCGTCCCGCCCCAGATCGACGAGTTCGGGATCGTCACCGTGTGCCCTTCGGCGTTCTTGAGCGTGGTCGATACCAGGTTCATCGACACCACCTTGCCGGTGGCGCCCGCCACCGTCACCGTGTCGCCGATGTCATAGGGCCGGTAGAGCAGGATCATCACGCCGGCGGCGAAGTTGCTCAGCGTGCCCTGCAGCGCGAAGCCGATCACGAAGCCCGCGGCGCCCATCGCCGCCAGGAACGGGCCGATGTTCACTTCGAGCATCGACAGCGCCACCACGAAGCCGACGAAGAAGACGATCTTCTTGATGGTGTTCACCACGAAGTCGCGCAGCAGGTTCGACGTGCCGCGGAACGCCGACATCGCCCGGCCGGTGATGCCGCCGACGATCCCGGCGATCACGCGGAAGACGATCAGCGTCACGATGAAGAGGATGATGTTGCGGCCGTAGCGGATGCCGCCCTCCTTGCTCCGCAGCCAGTTGACCACAGTCACCCATGTCGCGTTCACGTCGGTCACCTTGACCGTGATGCCGCTGACGGCGTTGATGTAGGTCTCGTAGTCCTCCGGCTTGCCGCCCTTGTCTTTTAGCTCCGCGATCACGATCTTCAGCCGGTCGGAAATCTGCGCCCGCTCGTCGCGCAGCGCGGAGGCCTGCTCGAGCAGCTTCGTCTTGTCCTCGGGCTTCTCGGCCTTGCCCGCTGCGATCTCCGCCGCGCTGATCTCCGTTACTTTCGCCTGCAGCAGCTTCTGCCAGCCGTTGGCCTCGACCGTCAGTTCGTCGCGCGTCAGCGGAATGAGCAGCAACTCCAGATCCGCCGTGCTCACCTTCGCATCGGCGGTGGTCACCGGTGCGGGCGGATCGGCCGCAAGTGCGACGCTTGCCGCGATCAGCATCAGTCCAATCCCAAACCCATTCGTTCCAATTCTCAGCATCACGCTTGCTCCGTCGGTTCCTATGCGCACGGCGTCGCTGCGATTCGCACCGTGCACAGGCCAGATTTCGTCAAGAGATTGCTCGCTCGCCCAGCGACTGCGCTCGCAGCCCGCGGCATTATGTCGCTCTCGCGGCGGCTGGCAACGCGCCCCGCGTCATATCCCGGTTAACGTTCACGCCTTCGGCAATCGCCGATCCACCGAGCGACCACGGGCAGCCGCGCCCCCGCGCGACCCGCGCCCGCATCGCGCGACGAACCACAATACGCCCGATAAACGTGAGCACTGTTAATTGGCGCAAATATCGCACGATTTGACATAGCCGCGACATAATTTATAATAAGTACTGCGTTTTTAATATTTGAGTGCCGACCATCAAGCGGAACGCCGATCTGGCCCCGCAAGCACTGGAGCCGCAATGGACCCCGCGCCTCTCCGCGACTTCCTCGAAATCCCGTACGGAAAACTCGAAGAACTCAATCTCGAAGCCAAGCACAAGCGCTCCCAGCGCGCACCCGCCGGCGAGATCGAAGAGTCCCGCCGGCGCTACCTGAACGACGAGAAGCGGCTGAAGGCCGTGACGGTCTGCTTCACCGACGTCGAGGGCCGGCTGCACATGCTGGACTACGACAAGAAGTTTCTGCTCAAGTCGGCCGACAACCTGACGTTCGACGGCTCGTCGATCCGCGGCTTCACGGTGCAGGCCGAATCGGACCTGAAGCTCGGCATCGACTGGTCGGCGTTCTACTGGCTGCCCGCAGACGTGTTCGGCCCGGGCAAGGTCGTCGTCTTCGGCCTGGTGCAGGACAAGGACGGCTCGCCGTACAAGGGCGACTTCCGCTCGCGCCTGCGGGCCTACGCCGACGAGCTGTACAAGAAGGACCGCTCCGTGATGCACGTCTCCTCGGAGATCGAGGGCTTCCTGTTCCAGCATCGCGACGCGGAACGCCGCTTTCACGAGACCGGAAAGTTCGAGTTCATCAGCACCGGCGGCTACTACCACTCGCTGCCGCAGGATCCGCTGCGTCAGTTCATCGACAGTTGCGCCGAAGTGCAGCGCGCCATGGGCTTCGTGAATGAGAAGGACCACCCGGAAGTGGCGCCGTCGCAGTTCGAGATGAACTTCTCATACAGCGAGGCCTGCATCGCCGCCGACCAGATTCAGCTCTACAAGCTGATCTGCCGCCAGGTCGCGCAGCGCATGGGTCTGACCGCCAGCTTCCTCCCCAAGCCGGTGGCGGGCATCAACGGCAGCGGCATGCACACCAACATGTCGGTGAACCGCGACGACAAGAACCTGTTCTACGACGCGAAGGGCCAGGACGGGCTGAGCAAGCTTGGCTGGGACTTCATCGAGCGCATCCTGCACAGCGCCAGCGACATCTGCCTGATGCTCAACAGCAGCGTAAACGGCTATCGCCGGCTCGATCCGCACTTCGAGGCGCCCAACCAGATCAAGGCGTCGCCGGTCGATCGTGGCAGCATGATCCGCATTCCGCTGGCCAACGAGCGCAGCGCCCGCATCGAGGTGCGCTCGGTCGGCCCGGACGCGAATCCGTACCTGCTGATCTACTCGCTGTTCCGCACGGGCTTCGAAGGCGCGCGGCCCGACCCGGCCGACCCGGAGAAGCGCTCGCGGACGCGCTTCCTGCCCGACAACATCTACAACGCCATCCGCGACTTCAAGGCCAGCCGCTGGATCACCGACCTGCTGGGCGAAGATCTTCAGGGCCGCTTCGCCGATCTCAAGCAAATGCAGGCCGACCGCTGCCCGAAGGAGCTGGGCAAGCTGGTCAAGGCGCAGGAAATCCAGTTCCACCACGAAGTGACCAATCAGCACCTGTGGAGTCAGTTCTAGTGCTTCCGTAGGCTTGCATTGGCGGGCGGCCGACTTGGATTGCCGCGTGAGAGGCTTGCATTGGCGGGTGGCAGGCTTGGATTGATGGGTGGCAGGCTTGGATTGATGGGTGGGGCGGGCATTCTGCCCGCCCCCCGTTATTCAGTCCACCTATATTGCGTGAAGTGGCTATTCATACCTGTAGACTTCTCGCCCATAGGGCGGGGAGCATGGGCCTCCTTCCCGTGCGACCCGCTCAGGCGCATGTGCCAAACCAACACAACTCCAGTCTCGGATGCCCACCCCACCCGGTCTTGCAACGCAACCAACCGCGCACCATCGGCATGACTCGCGCGCACCCCGGAACATCACACCGCCCGCACCCCCGCAATCCTCAGCCATCCGCCGGCCTCCGTGCATCCGCCGCCGCGCAGCGCGACCGCGCCCCGCGCCGGCTCACGGCGCCTGCACCCCGCAGCCGCCGAAGAGGCAGTTGACGAACGGATCGATGTCGAAGAAGTCCACGCGGCCATCGCGGTTGACGTCGGCGGTGATGTGCCAGCAGTCGGGATACGCGGCGGCGTAGCCGGTTTCGTCGAACAGCGCCAGCAGGAACGGGTCGATGTCAAAGAAGTCGATGCGGCCGTCGCAGTTGGTGTCGGCGGCGCGAGGAACGCGCATCCAGGCGAACGCCTCGCCGACCGTGTCGCCGAAGTCGTCTTCCAGGCGGGATGTGAAGTAGAGTTTTCCATCGTCCGTCAGAATGGCGGCATCGGTCTGCGGGTCAGGGTTGTACTGATCCTCGGGCGCCCCATCGCCATCGAAGTCCAACGGCTGGCCGGAACGGTATATCTCGGTCAGTCCGTTATAGATCCACACCTCGCCACGGTGCTGGCCATTGCGCCACGCGACCCCACCAACAACATAGTCGCCGTGCGAGTTTACGACATTGAGCCTGAAAGGCGATGCCGAGGGAGTCTGGAGAAAAAACACTTCATCGCTGCCCGGCACGATCGGGTCGCCGGTGGCGGCGACGACGCGGTCGTCTACCACGACCACGTCGCCGATGCCGGTACCGAAGTCGGCCGGGCAGCGGAAGGCATAGTGGCCGTTGTGCGGCGAAAGCGTGAGCCCCTCGTTGTTCGAGTCCGGATCGCGGAAGACGCCCGGATGTCCGCCCGGAAGCGGCGTGTCGCGCTCGGCGACGACGCTGAAGTTATGTGCAACGATGTCGTGACCGTTGGCAAGACGGGCGGTGAGACCGTAGTTCGTCCCGGTAGCATCTGCGAAGACTCGGTACGTGTTCAGCAGCGGCTGCGGCGGATCGGACGCCTGATTGTCCGGTATGGTCACGCCATCCTGAAGCAACACGTATCCGTCGTTGATCGCTGCATTGTTGAATACCACATCGATTCCAGATGTGCCCGTCAGGTTCACGCTCCGGAACACGACGCGATCATCCGCAAGCGCGTAGACCAGGGAGGCGAGCGAACCGTAGCCGACGCCGGCCGGACGATCGGGCGCCTGGACTCCCTCGCGCGCCATCAACTCGAAGCCAGCGCTCGCCGTCCAGCGCGCGACGATCCAGTCGGCCGCCGCAGGCGCGGTGGTGTCGCACGCGAAAGCGAAGGTTCCGTTATCGTTGATAGCGGCGCTGAAGATCAGGTCGTAGCTGGCGGTGCTATCGAAAAACGTGGGCTGGCCGCCTCGCGCGGCGACGTAGGCTGTTGCGGCGCTGACCCCGCCGCCGACGATCAACAAGTCGCCGCTCGCCAGCGCGCGCAGAATCCAGCGTTGCCCGCTCGGACTGCCGCCCGGTCGGGTGAAAACCCCCGTACCCAAGCTGAACTTCAATCCGGGAGTTCCGGGGACATCCGACGTCGGCGAGCTCTGGATGTTCGAGAAGATCACCCGCGGCGTTGCGCCCAGCACTCCGCTCCCGCCCACCGCCGCGAACACCAAAAACGCAAGCACTCGGCGGACTGTCATCGGGCGACCTCCGGCTTTTCGCTTCCCGCTGTGCACGACGTTGAGGCGCTCGGTTAGGCGCATGCTGCGCAGCGGCGCCGATGCGTCGCTGCAACACGGAACATAGTACATCCGGGTCTGCTTTGCTACGGAATCTCAAACCAGTTTTCATAGCATCCGATATCGATCACGCCGCTGCTGCTGTCCACCCGACCTTCACCTCGGATGTCGAACAGTTTCGCATTCGCTGCGTTGCTGCCGGTGTTCTTGCACGGAGATTGAGGGCCGATTGCGTAATGCTCCACCTCGTAAGCGGCTGCACCATAATCCGCGTAGTTTCCGAGAACCACCAGCGTGTGCAGCGTGCTTGAAACGATGAGTGTTCGTGCGTCGGGCCCACTGACCGGATCGAGTTTGAGAATCCGGCCCGCCAGATCGAGAGGAAATGACGCTGCGGAGTCAGAGAACGTCGTGACGCCAGATTCCGTGAGGTAGACCGCGGGACCGTCCCAGCCGTTGCCGCCATACACGTTGGTGCTTGGAATTCCCGGGATGAGCTCCATGTTGTGAAATGCGGTGCTCTCGTACGGGTCGCCGGCGTCGTCAAACTCATCCTGGATTGCAGAGTACGTCAGCGAAGGCCACTGCGCCGGCGGATTCGGCGCCGGCGTCACGCTGAGCAACTCATCATACAACTGACTCGTCAGGGTCTCTCCATTCGGATCGTCGCCGTCGCTGTTTCCCCACAGGATCGAGTTCTTCACGATGTTGACGCAACTCTCGTTGAGATACTCGGGAAGGCGTTCGCTATCAGCCAGTACGCCGCCGGTATCGCCCGCTCCCGGCTCGAGCCCTGCGTCGTTATACATGATCGTGCAATTTACCAGCGTACTCTGTCCAGCCTTCTCAATGTACAGCGCCCCGCCCTCGCCCTCGGCGAAATTGCCGACGAACAGGCTGTTGTAGACGTTCGACACCGCGTGTTCCGTGCCGATTCCGCTGCCGACGCACTGGCCCAGCCCGTTGAGACACTCCGAATTCACCCAGATCGCCCCGCCCGTGCCGGGGCCGAGGTTCGTATACGGCTCGGTATCGTCATAAGGACTCGGCGCCGTATTCCCCACAAAATAGCAGCGGTCGGCGTTCATCGTCGCGCCCTGGTACACGTAAATCGCTCCGCCGCTCCACAAGCTGGCCGTGTTGCGCACGAACTTACAGCCGATGACCTCGAAGTAGCTCAATCGATACGTCGAAATCGCCCCGCCTCCGTACGCCGCCTGAATCTGCACATAGGGAATTCCGCTTCCGGCATTGTAGGAGTCGCAGACATCGTTTCCAGACCCCTGCGGCGGCTCAGGGCCATCGTCATACACATGCGCGGAGCGCCCGTCGGCGTCATTTCCCATGAACTCGCAACCGTCGAACAGCGCCGCCGCACGGTCCATGAACGCTCCCCCGCCGTTTGCGGCCACGTTGTCGATGAACTTGCAGTCATAGAATTCTGCGTCGTTGGTCGGCAGCACGGTGGGATAGCCTTGTGGAAACGGATTTACCGGAAGTGGGCGCTGAATGTACACGCCGCCGCCGTGGTGGATGAAATCGCGCCGCCGGTCGGAAGGGCAGCCGAGCTGAATCTGAGAGTGCTTGTTGCCGCGGAACACGCAGTTGTGGAATTCGGCAGTGTAGTTCTGCGTCGCCGAGACGTAATTCTCGATCGCCACTCCGCCGCCGTTAATGAGAATCTCGTCGCAGACGCCGTTCCACGGGCCGTTGTTGTAGAACGAACAATCCGCCAACACCGGGTTGCCGCAGATGAACATGCCCGCGCCGACGCTCGTCGCACAGTCGTAGTCGGTCAACACGTAGTCGAGCTTGTTGCCCACGAAGCTGCAGCGGGTGAACGCGGTGCGATCAAAACCCTGCAGCGCCGCGGTCAGGTTGGTCTGGACCACCGCTCCGCCGCCCTGCTTCCTGGCGACGTTGTTCGCAAACGTGCAGTCCTCGAAAATTGGACCGGCGTCGGCGCTCAGCGTTCCGGTGACGACGACATAGGCGCCCCCGCCGCCATCGTCGGCGACGTTGTCCGCGATCGTGCAGAACTTGATTACCGGACGATAGTTGCCATCCGCGATGTACACGTACAGGCCGCCGCCTTTCAAGCCGTGACCGGGGCAGTTTGCGCAGTTTGCAAAACCATTTCGGATCGTGAAGCCGGAGATTGTAGGCGACGCGGCGGCCAAGTGTACGACATGATACGCCAGCTTCCCCGGGCTGACCTCACCGTCAAGGTAGGTGAAGTACACACTCGGATCTGCGTCGCCGATTCCCTCCTGAGTGTTTTCGCCGGCGAAGCCGCCGTAGATACCGACACTCTTGGTCAGTTGAAATCCATCGGCGTCGTTAGGCCGGTAAATGGCGGTGCTGGCCGTCTTGCTGCCCTTCACGAAGATCAGGTCGCCGGGCGACGAGACGTCAATCGCCCACTGCAGGCTGGGAAATGCCTGCGTCGTCCAGTTCGACCCGTCCGGAACGAACTCGGGATCTTCATAGACGGCGTTCCACACCACGCGGCGGACCGTCTGGGCTTCAGAACTGCTCACCGCAATACCGCACAGAAGGATCAGCGAAGCGGAGAACGGAGAACGGAGAACGGAGAACGGGCGCATACTACACCTCCCTGAATACGACCCGCGACGTGACCGATCCGCGGCGGACCGGCCTCCCCTTGGTGCAGGCCCCAACTGCCACCCACCCAAGTCTGAAAAGATTATGGGCACCGTCCAAACGGAAAGTCAATAGAATTATCACCATCCGGCAGAGTACCGACCATCAAGCGGCCGACCCGGCGTGCCGCGCTTGCGCAAACCGCGCCTTCACGCGACAAGACTCAGCACTCCGCCGCCAGCCGCAAGACGTGCGCCGCCACGCAGCGCCGCAGCACATCCAGGTCATACCCGCCCTCCAGCACGCTTAACACCCGCCCCTCCGCATGGCGATCGGCCAGCTCGGTCACAGCCTTCGTCATCCAGTCGAATCCGTCATCGCTGACGCACTGATTGCCGAGCGGGTCGTCGCGATGCGCGTCGAACCCAGCCGAGATCAGCACGACCTGCGGTTCGAACGCGGCGGCCCGCGGCAGAATCTCGCGCTCGAACGCGGCGGCGTACACGGCGTCGTCGCCGCCGGGCATCAGCGGCACGTTCAACGTAAACCCCGCGCCCGCGCCGCGTCCGGTCTCCTCCGCGTAGCCCGTGCCGGGGTAGAGATATTGCGGATGCGTGTGAATGCTGATGAACAGCACGCGCGGATCGGCCTCGAAGAGGTGTTGCGTGCCATTGCCGTGGTGCACATCCCAATCGACGATGCAGATGCGCTCGAAACCGAACTCGTCAAGCAGACACTGCGCGGCCAGCGCCACGTTGTTCAGCAGGCAGAAACCCATCGCCTGATCCGCTTCCGCGTGATGTCCCGGCGGCCGCACGGCGCAGAACGCCCGCCGCAGCCGCCGCGTGCCGATGTGCCGTGCGGCGGCCACCGCGCCCCCGGCGGCGAGCCGCGCGACGTCCCAGCTCGCCGCGGAAATCGCGGTATCGGCGCAGTCCAGAAATCCCGCGTCGTGTTTGCAGGCCCGTTCGGCTCGCGCGGTGTACTCCGGCGTATGCAACCGATGCACGAGTTCGAGGTCAATCGGTTGCGGCTCGATCTTCGCCGATGTTGAAAGCACGCCCTCCCACTCCAGTCCGGCCCGGATCGCGTCGAGCCGCACCGGTCGCTCCGGATGACCCGCTCCGGTCAGGTGCTGTTTGAAGCGCTCGTCCAACAGAATCCCAAACTCGGACATCGCCGCGCGCTCTCAAGATGCGCCCGCGTCGTCGCTCGCGTACGCCGGCTAATGGTCGACCGCGTGCCCCAGCAGCGGCGTCAACTCCCGGAGCTTCGTTTCCAGCAGCGCTGCATCCTCGGCTTCCATGTTCAGTCGCAGCAGCGGCTCGGTGTTCGACGCCCGCACGTTGAACCACCACGTCGGATACTGCACCGTCACGCCGTCGAGGTGATCGATGGCGGCATCGGCATACTTCTCCGCGATGCGCTTCAGCGTGCCGTCCTTGTCCTCGTTTTCGAAGTTGCGTTCGCCGCTGGCCGCATAAGTCTCCAGCGGCCGAATCAGCTCCGAGAGCGGCTTGCCGGTGCGCGTCAGGATATTCATCACGCTGATGAAGGTCAGCAGACCGCTGTCGCAATAGTAGAAATCGCGGAAGTAGAAGTGTCCGCTGAGCTCGCCGCCGAAGACGCCGTCGCTCTCGGCCATGGCGCGCTTCATGAACACGTGGCCGACTCGTTCGCGCTTCGGCACGCCGCCGGCGGCGCGAATGCGCTCCGGCACGACGCGGCTGGAACGCAGGTCGAACACCACGGTCGCGCCGCGGTGCTCGCGGAGCATTTCCTCCGCCAGCAGACCGGTCAGCAGGTCGCAGCGAATGATGTTCGCGTGCTCATCGACGAACATGCAACGGTCGGCGTCGCCGTCGAAGCACGCGCCGAAGTCGGCCCGCTCGCGCCGCACGGTCTCGCGCAGCACGTCCAGATTCGCCGCGACCAGCGGATTGGGCGGGTGCACGAACTCGCCGTCGTGCTCGAAGTACAGCGGGGTGACCGTCAGGTTCGGCACGTCGCCCATCACCAGCGGAAACCAGCGCCCCGCCATGCCGTTCGACGCATCGACAACCACCCGCAACGGCCGCGGCGGAAGCATGAAGCGGTGCAGGTACTCCCGATACGCGCCCGCCAGGTCCATGACGCGCGGCGGCTCGACGTGGCTGGCCTTGTAGCGCGCCACGGCCGCGGCGATGCGCTGAATCTCCTTCAACCCCGATTCGGCGCCGATCGGTTTGCCCTTCGGGCCGCAGATTTTGAAGCCGTTGTAGTTCGAGGGATTGTGGCTGGCCGTCACCTGAACGCCGCCGCAGCAGCGCAGGTGATTGACGGCGAAGTAGATTTGCGACGTGTCGATCATGCCGATGTCGATCACGCGCGTTCCGGTGGCCAGCACGCCGTCGATGAAGGCCCGCGCCAGCATCGGGCTGTGCTTGCGCATGTCGCGGCCGACGACCACCGTGCCTTTCTCCGGATCGCTGCGGTCATAGCCGGTCAGCGAGGTTCGCAGGAACTGCGCCGTGCCGTTGCCTACGCGCCAGGCCACGTCCTCGTTGAGGGGCTCGGGAACGGTGGCGCGAACGTCATATGCTTTGAACACTTTCTCGATCATGTCTTCCCCTTCCGGCGGGCCGGACGCGCGGCGGCGTCCGACGACCGTGGCCGCGAAACTCGGCCGGCCGCGCTCGTCGTCGTTGAACGGACAGCCGGGGCATTTGCTGAAGTTCGCGCGGCGGCGACCGAGGCACACGGCGTCGGAGATTTTGATGTGCTCCTCGCCGGGGCAGAATCGTTGATAGTCGCCCGCTGCACGGGTCACGCGCGCGCTCCGGGTCGTCGCGCCGCGCGCCGCCCGACGACCGATCGGCGCGGCGTCTGCGTGCGACTGTTGCGGATCGTACTCGACGCGGGGAATCGCGCCCACGCGCGGGAGCTGGTCGCCGCGGCTGCGACGCGGAGTCGCAAGTCGAGTAGGCTATATATGCTTGCTTTGCTATCATGACTACACTCGCAAGTGTTGCTATGATGTGTAGACTCTCGGCGTCGGGGCTTCGGGTCGCGCGGCCGGCGGCCGCGGCTCGTCTGCGGTCGACGAACCGCCCGGTGCATGCTGCGGATCAGCCGGCGCATGGTGCGGTGGCGCCGCGGTGCTGATTTCGGCGCCAGGCCGGCCGATGCGCGAACCCGAGAAGCGGCCCGCAAGTTGCGGGGCGTGCCGCAGGGTAGGCCGCCTGCGCGATAGCGCGCTGCGATATGGCGGCGGCACTCAGCCTCCGCGGGGGCTCGCTGACCCGCGCGCACACGTGGCCTCGGTGACCTGCTACGGTGTGCCGATCGGGGGTGCGCCTGTGTAGGACCATCTGAGCCGTTTTCGCGCCCTGTTTCACGTGAAACGCGGTTGGCGCTTAAGCTGGGACGCGCGTTTTCACGTGAAACACGGCTCGGACATTGACTCGGCGGGCTTCCTCGCTACGCTGGTCAGAGACGGAACGAACACGCGCTCATTCGCACGGAGGCGAACATGTCTCAGCCTGTTTCGCGGCTTGGCCGAGGGCTTTCGACACTGATTGGGCCGCGCGAGCCGCGCCCGCTCCAAACCCCTCCACCGACGCCGGCGGGGACGGGCGCCGCATCCGGTTCACAGGAAGTCCGGTCGCTTCCGGTTGGCGAGATACACCCAAACCCGAAGCAGCCCCGGCAGCATTTCGCCGAGGCGGCGCTCGAGGAGCTTGCGGCGTCGATTCGGACCAGCGGCGTGCTGCAGCCGATACTGGTTCGACCCGCCGGCGAAGCGCGGTATGAGATCGTGGCCGGCGAACGGCGCTGGCGGGCAGCGCAGCGCGCCGGGCTGGCGACCGTTCCGGCGATCGTCCGGGCGTTTACCGAAGCTGCGGCGCTCGAAGTCGCTCTGATTGAAAATCTGCAGCGCGAGGACCTGACAGCGCTCGACCGTGCAGCGGCCTATGAACAGTACATTGCAACGTTCTCGTCGAGTGCGGATCAACTTGCGGCGCGGCTCGGCGAGAGCCGCGCGAACGTGACGAACTACCTGCGGCTGCTAAAACTGTCGCCGGAGATTCGCGACCTGTTGGCACGGGGCGAGCTCGGCATGGGGCAGGCCCGCGCGATCGCGGGCGTCACCGACGCCGCGCGGCAACTGTCCATCGCCCGGCTGGCAGTTCGGCGGAACTTGTCCGTGCGACAAGTCGAGGCGTTGGCGAAGTCCGACGTGCCGACCGAACCGCCGGCGAGCGCGCCGACGGGAAAGACCCGCCACATGCAGGGGGTCGAGACGGCGCTGAGCAAAGCGCTGGGCCTGCGCGTCAAACTGGTAGCCGGCAAGCGGAAGAACAGCGGGCGAGTCGTTATCCATTATGAGAGCCTTGAGGAGTTCGATCGCCTGTCGGAGCGATTTGGGGCGGGGCAGCATATCGACTGAGTGCGGGGCAAAGTTGCGGGTTCGGCAAACAGTCGGGAAGTTCACCCGGTGCGGCGGTTGGTGTAGCGTGACCAGGCCGTAGCTTCATGCCTGCACGCTGTGGTGCTCAGGTGGACAGCAGTCGGAGTCCGGACCGTAATACGTCTGATAACTAATGAACCCGAATGCGTGAGCGACTCGAGGGTCTGTTCGCCGGCGTGCAGGCGGCGGGTTGCGAACGGGCTTGGCCTTTCGCCCTTAACGAGACAGCGCCGAGCGCAGGTGCCTGCTCGGAGCGTCTAGACGCGGTAATCTTCGACCGGAGGCTGGAGCCAGGGCGGTCTGTTCGGTAGCGTGACGTAGATCGTCCGGCGCACGGGCGGCTTTGCGGTGTCTCGCGTGCAACACTCCAAGACGAAGAATGCGATTTATCATCGCCGGGCCAGCCGTGCGGCCCCGATGTTCGAACGGCGCGGCGAGCGGAGGGCGTGATGCGTCGGGGAGGTGCCAGGCAGTGAGAGAGATTCGCGGGGTTTCAAAGAACGTCAGGGCTCTGCTGGGTAGCTCCAAGTACGCGATTGACTATTACCAGCGCGAGTACCGCTGGCAGACGAAGCACGTCACCGAGCTGCTCGACGACCTGGCCGACAAGTTTCTCGAAAGCTACGACGCGGCGCACGAGCGCGCCGCGGTCGAGCGCTACGGCCACTATTTCCTGGGCTCGATCATCTTCAGCGACCGCGACGGCCAGAAGTTCATCATCGACGGTCAGCAGCGTCTCACCTCGCTGACCTTGCTTTTGATCTGCCTGTACCGCCGGTTGACGGAGCCGGAGCAACGGGCGCAGGTCGCCGATCTGATTTTCTCGCAGAAGTACGGAAAGCGCTCGTTCAATCTCGATGTGCCCGAGCGAACCCCGTGCATGGACGCCTTGTACAGCGGCGGCGCGTTTGATGAGCACGACCAATCGGAGTCCGTGCGGAACATCATCGGGCGATATCGCGACATGGAGGACAACATTCCGGAGCAGATCGACGAGCGAGCGCTGCCTTACTTCGTCGATTGGCTGATGGAAAACGTGCACCTGGTCGAGATCACCGCCTACTCAGACGACGATGCCTACACGATCTTCGAGACGATGAACGATCGCGGCCTCTCGTTATCGCCCACCGACATGCTCAAGGGGTATCTGCTCGCCAACATCTCCGACCCGGAGCACCGGAACGCGGCCAGCCGCACATGGAAAGAGCGCATCGCGGCGTTACAGGAGCTGGGGCGAGAAACCGACGCCGACGCGCTGAAGTCATGGCTCCGCAGCCAGCACGCCGACAGCATTCGCGAACGCAAGCGCGGCGCTTCCCCGCGCGACTTCGATCTGATCGGGTCCGAGTTTCACCGATGGGTGCGCGACCGCGAGGGCGAACTTCTGCTTCGGCAGAGCCACGACTTCGCGCGCTTTATCGAGCGCGACTTCGCCTTCTACTCGAAGTGGTACGAACGGCTGCGTCGGGCCGCCGAGGCGCTGGCGCCGGGCCTCGAGCATGTTTACTTCAATGCGCAGCATAACTTTACCCTGCAGTATCCAGTTCTGCTCGCGCCTCTTCGCGTCGAGGATACAGAGCAGGAAGCGACGACAAAAGTGCGCATCGCGGCCGCCTTCCTGGACGCTCTCCTCGCCCGGCGCATCTGGAATTTCCGGGCGATCGATTACTCGACGCTGCAGTACGCCATGTTCAACGTGATGAAGGAGATTCGCGGCAGATCGGCGTCGGAGTTGCTCGGCGTGTTGCGGCTCAGGCTCGATTCGGAGACCGAGACGTTTGCGACCAACGATCGGTTCCGCTTGCATGGCATGAACCGCCGCCAGATTCACACATTGCTGGCGCGGATGACGGACTTTATCGAGACGCGTTCTGGCCTGGCATCCCGTTATGCGGAGTATTGCGCCCGCGGCGGCAAGAGCGGTTACGAGATCGAGCACATCTGGGCTAACCACCCCGAGCGGCACCGCGACGAGTTTTCGCATCCGTCGGATTTTGAAGAGTATCGCAATCGCATCGGGGGTCTGTTGCTGTTGCCGAAGAGCTTCAACGCAAGCTACGGCGACCTGGTCTACTCGCAGAAGCGCCCTCACTATAACAGCCAAAATCTGCTGGCACGGTCGCTCTGCGACGAGGCGTACGACCACAATCCGGGGTTTCTGCGGTTCATCGCCGAATCCGGACTGGCGTTTCAGCCTCACGTCCAGTTCATGCGCGCAGACCTCGATGCAAGGCATGATCTGTATCGTAAGTTGGCCGAGCGAATCTGGGACGCGCGCCGCCTGGAGGAGATCGCGAACGCGTGAGCCGGGTCCGGCGTGCGTTGCGACCGCGATTGCGCTACCCCGCGCACTGCTGGAGCGTCGATCAGACCACTTGCCTAGACAAACGCCAGCTCAACCCGTTCACACAGGTAGTGATACGCCAGCGCGTGTCCCTCCTGAATGCGATCCGAGTTTTCGTGCGGGACCAGCAGCAGCACATCGCACAGGGCCGCCAGCGCCCCGCCGCGGCCGCCCGAGAATCCAAGGACTTTGGCCCCGAGTTCGCGCGCGGCTTTGACCGCGGCAAGCACGTTGGGCGAATTGCCGCTGGTGCTCAGGGCCCAGAGCACGTCGCGGGGCGCGACCAGCGCTTCGACCTGCCGCGAGAACACGGTCTCGAAGCCGTAATCATTGCCGATCGCGGTGAGCGCCGACGTGTCGGTTGTCAGCGCGATCGCCGCCAGCCCCGGCCGCTCGCGCTTGAAGCGCCCGGTGAACTCCGCCGCGATGTGCTGGGCGTCGGCGGCGCTGCCGCCGTTGCCGCACACGAAGATGCGCCCGCGGCTTCTCAGAGTTTCGATCAGCAGCGCTGCGGCGCGGTCCAGCACGGCCCGGCAATCGCGCATGCCCGCGACTACCGCGGTGTGCTCGGCGAGAACCGCTTCCCAGGATCGTTCCATGAACGGAGTCTGCGACCGGCGGGTACGCGGGTCAAGCCGGCCGGCGCCGCTGCCGGGCGTGAGGCCGGGTTTTGCGCCGCGTCGGCGGGCGTCGCCGGCGACGAATCGCCGTCTGGCGCCGCCGCGGCGCCCGCCTGCCAGGGCGGCCACGAAGGATCATCGCGGAGCCGCACGTACAGAAGCTTCGACAGGTAGCAGTAGTTCTCCGAATCCGGGTGCCGCCACCAGTCTGCGAACTGTTCCAAGGCTGCGTCGCGCCGGCCGGCGGCGAGTAGTTGCGCCCCGCGGTAGTAGCGCGCGCCGGCAATCAGCAACTGATATCGAATGCGTCGCGCCGCCGGGTCGGGCACGACGGCCGCGTCGCGCAGCGCCGCCGCTTCGATCTCGGCCTGGTCCCATGGTCGTCGACCGCTCAGGCTATCCGCCAGCAGCCGCACCCAGTTCGGCGTCCAGCGCGCCGGCAGCGCGGCGGCGGCGTTGGATTCCTCCGCAAACAGCGCCGCCGGGGGCTGCAAGCCGGCGAGCCAGAAGCCGGTGGCCAGATCGAGCCGCAGCACGGTGGCATCGGGCAGGGCGTCCAGGGCGCTGGTCAACACGGCGCGGGCCCGCGCTTCGTCGCCGCCGGAGCGCGCCAGCAGCGCCTCAAGGACCAGGGGGGTGGCGCTTTGGAAAAGCGGCTTGAAGAACGAGTTGGGTCGACAGGCTTCGGCAGCGGCGCATTCCCCCTTCCAGAAATACAATCGCAGAAGTTGCTTGTCGCGTTCGCGCTCGTCTCCCGGGCCGCACACGATGTCGTTGTCGCTGAGGCGGCGGAACATCGCGATCGCGTCGTCGAATCGCTCGCGGCTCTCGAGCCACTCCGCCTCGGCGACATAGCCGCGCGGGTTGCGCGGATCGACCGCCTGGGCGTCGCGCGCCGCCGCGAGGCTCTGTGCATAGCGCTCTTCGGCCCGGCCTGCATCTCCGGCTGCGGCATAAACCTCCGCCGCCAGGCGATGAGCGATGGACAGGAGATATCGCGGGTAGGCCGAGCGGGGCTGCATTTCGGCGACAAAGTCCAGGTTCGCCACGACCGCACCATACTGCTCGACGTCGCGGAGCAGGTACATGCGGAAGTTCATCGTGCGCACGAAGTGCTGCTTGGCCTGTACGAAGTTGGGTCGCGCGTCGATCGCCCGCTGAAACGAGCGGCCCGCCTCGACCGGGTCGAGCCACATCAGCGCCTGTCCGCGGAAGAAGTTTCCCGCCCAGGTCTCCGGCTCCGGGCTGGCGTCGGCCCGCGCGACCGCCGCCTCGACTTCGGTGCCGGGGTATTCCTCGCGCATGCAGGCCCAGGCCAGCAGATAGCGCGCCTCGCGGTCGTCCGGGCGGCGCGTCAGCAGCGGCCGCAGCGAGTCGATCGCCCGGCGCGGCTCGGAGCGGATGGCCGCGAACGCGTGCAGCATCGTCCGCTGGCGCGAGTCGCCGAAGTAGGTCGTCACCCAGCCGAGGTCGTCCGCCGCCTGCGACTCGCGATAGTCTTCAAAGAGGACACCGAGCCGCTGCGCGAGCGTCTCGTTCGCCCGCGCGACGACCGTGAGATACAGCAGCGGTGTCAGCACGGAGACCAGGCAAATCGCGATCACGGCCGCCGAGCGGGCCGGATGCCGCTTCACCAGGCGGATCAAGCGCCCGAGCGGGCCGATTCGCCGGCTGACGATCGGGAAGTCGCCGGCGAATCGCCGCAGGTCGTCGGCCATGGCCTGCGCGGTGGCGAAGCGCCGGCGGGCGTCCTTGTCCATAGCCCGCAGGCAGATCGTCTCGAGGTCGATCGGCAGGTGCGGGTCGAACCGCCGCGGCCGCCGCGGCTCCTGGCGGATGATTCGCGAGATGACCTGTTCGTACGTGTCGGCCATGAAGGGCGGCTTGAGCGTCAGCATCTGGTACAGGGTGACGCCCAGCGAGTAGATGTCGGTGCGATGGTCGACCTGTTCGCGATTGCCGCGGATCTGCTCGGGCGACATGTACGCCGGCGTACCCAGCACCTCGGCGGAGAGCGTCAGATGGGGTTCGTCGGTCAGCCGCGCCAGACCGAAGTCGGTGATGTGCAGCCGGTCGTCGGCCGCGAGCAGCAGGTTTTGCGGCTTGATGTCGCGGTGGACGATCCCGGACTTGTGGGCGTGGTGCAGCGCCTCGGCGACCTCGGCGATCAGCCGGGCGATGCGCTTGTACTCGGCCTGTCGGCGCCGCAGTTGCGACGCACCGGACGCGCCGTCATCGGCGTCGCGCGGGGGGGGCGCGTGGGCGGCACGGACGTCCAGGACGGCGCTGGGTTCGGCGGCGGATCGCGCCGCGATCTGCGTTCGCGTGTCCGTCTCGCGCGAGGTCGAAGGCGTGTGCTCGCCGGGCGTGCGCAGAGCCGGAAGCGAGACCAGGCTGGGACTCTGCGCCAGCACGCGGTCGAGCGGCTGGCCGTCGATCAGCTCCATCGCGTAGTAGACGAAGCCGTCCTGCTCGCCCTGCGCATAGACCGGCACGATGTTGGTGTGGTGCAGCCGCGCGGCCGCCTGCGCCTCCTTGCGAAACCGCGCGATGGCTCGCTCGCTGAGCAGCGCCCCGGCGGAGAGCACTTTGAGGGCCACGATGCGGTTGAGCGTGATCTGCCGGGCGCGATACACGACGCCCATGCCCCCGCGGCCCAGTTCGTCGAGCAGCTCGAAATCGTCCAGCCGTCGGGGCGGTCCGGCGGTCGGCGGGGCGGGCTTCGCGCCGTCGGCGGTCGCCCAGGCGCTGCGGTCCAGCGACTCGGCCACGTCGATCATGCCGAGCATCCGCCGCGTCCGCCGCGCCTTGTCCTTGCACGCGGCGCAGCCGTTCACGTGGGCGCGAACCGCCTCGGCCTCGGCCTCGGCGAGCTCGCCTTCGACGAACTCCAGCAGCAACTCCCCCGCTTCCTGGCAATTCATAGCAACGGGTCGTCGAGCGAATCGAGCCGCTGGCGCAGCTCCTCCATCGCCTTGCTGAGACGGGCCTTGGTCCCGGCCACGCCCAGCCCGATGGCTTCCGCAATCTCCTCGCGCGACAGATCCTGGAAGTAGCGCATGACGATCACACTGCGGAGATCCTCATCCAACTCGTCGAGGATCGACAGCAGCTTCGCGGCCCGGTCGCGCTTCAGGGCCTTGCCCGACGGCGTCGTCAGCGGATCGACGGCGCCCTCGAAGCTGCTCTGGGGCTGGCGCACGGCTCGCGCGCCCGGCGTGGCCGACTCGCGGTGCTTGCGCAGCACGTCGATGCACCGCCGCCGCACGATCTGGTAGAGCCAGCCGCGGATGCTGTGCGTCGGGAGCGACTCGGTCTCCAATCGGCAGCAGGTGGCCAGCACGTCCTGCACGATGTCTTCGGCCTGCACGCCGTCGGAGATCATGCGGCGGCAGAAGAGCCGCAGCTCGTTGCCGAAGCGGCGCTCGATGGCGGCGATGGCGTTGGCGTCCCCGGCGCGCAGCCGCTCCACCAGCAACTGATCGTCGCTGCTGAGCCTGGTGACCGTGAGCTTCTCGCCGGCCATGCTGATTCCGCCTCGCCCGAAGGACCGTTGCGCAGCGGAGCCGCGGAAACACCATCAGCGCCGCCCCCCAGGAGCAAAATCCGCAACCCGGCCCTCCCCGGCGGCCGCTGCGCGCTTTGAACGATTTTCTCAGCGTACCAACCGGAGCGGTGGATAGCAAGCCGAGTCTCCGCACCGCGGCAGGGTCACCCCTCGAGTAGTCCGCGCGAGCGGTGGCATCCTGCATTGGGCGGCGAGCGGAGCGCCGGACCCTACCCTCAAAAACGCGGCCCCGCGCATGTTGCGACCGTGGACTTTGCGTGCGCGTGCCGGTGGTTTGCCGCTGTCGCCGGGCGCGGCTATGGTAGGTGGTCATGCGTGGTCTGTTTCTGCTCATCCCCCTGGTCGCGGTGGCCTTGGCTGCGTTGTGGTGGAGCCAGCGCGACACGGGGCCGTTTTTCGTCTCCGGGTTCGTCGAAGCGGAGTCGATCCGAGTCGGCTCGCGCATCGGCGGGCGGGTGAAGGCGGTGCATGTCCGCGAGGGGCACACGGCCAAGCCGGGCGAGACGCTGGTCGAGCTTGAGCCCTATGACCTGAACGAGCGGCTGGCCGAAGCGCGGGCGCAACTCGCGGCCCGCAAGGCGCTGCTGAGCAAGCTGCAGACGGGGTTCCGCGCGGAGGAGCGCGAGCAGGCCCGCGCCCGGCGGGATCGCGCCAAGGCCGTGCTCGACCGCCTCAGCGCCGGGCTGCGGCCGCTGGAGATTCAGATTCGGCAGGACCGGCTGGACCTGGCCCTGGCGAACCTCAAGATTGCGGAGACGGATTTCAACCGCGTGAAGGGGCTCTTCGAGCAGGGCAACGCGGTGCGCACGGAAATGGACGAGGCCACCAATCGCCTGAACGCGGCGCGAGCGGAAGAGTCGGTGGCGCGCGATGAGCTGGCGCTGGCCAAGGAGGGCTCGCGCGGCGAGGACATCGCCGAGGCCCGCGCGATGCTCGAAGACGCCGAGCAGGCGATGGGAATGATGCAAGCCGGCTTCCGCGCGGAGGAGATCGCCGAGGCTGCCGCGCAGGTGCAGGCGGCCGAAGCCACTGTCGCGGTGATCGAGCGGCAGATCGGAGAATTGAACGTCGTGGCGCCGGTCGAAAGCATCGTGGAGGCGATCGACCTGCAGCCCGGCGACCTGATCGCGCCGAACGCGCCGGTGGTTTCGCTGCTCGATCTGCGCGAGTTGTGGGTGCGGGCGTACGTGCCGGAGAATCGGCTGGACATCCAGCTCGGGCAGCAGGTAACGCTGCGGGTCGACTCGTTTCCCGCGCGGCGCTTCGCCGGGCATGTGTCGTTTGTCTCGCGCGATGCGGAGTTCACGCCATCCAACGCCCAGACGCCGGAGGAGCGCAGCAAGCAGGTCTTTCGCATCAAGGTCATCATCGACGAGGGCCGCGACGTGCTGCGGGCGGGAATGTCGGCCGACGTGTTCCTCGACGGCGGCAAGTGAGGCCACGCTGGCGCGGAGGCGGCCGGACGTGAGGCGAGCCAGGCTCTACGACGGCGGATCGATCGCATGAGCAGCGCCGCGCCGGCTATCACGACGACCGGTCTTTCGCGGCACTTCGGCCCGATCGTCGCCGTGCAGGATGCGACGTTCGAAGTGCCCGCCGCCGCCATCTTCGGCATGCTCGGGCCCAACGGCAGCGGCAAGTCGACCATCATCCGCATGCTCTGCGGCGTGCTGCGGCCGACGGCGGGGCATGGCGCGGTGCTCGGTCACGACATCGCGCGGGAACCGGAGCTGATCAAGCGGCGAATCGGCTACATGTCGCAGAAGTTCAGCCTGTACGCCGACCTGAGCGTCGAGGAGAACCTCGATTTCTACGGACGCATTTATGGCCTGCGCGGCCCGCGGCTGCGCGAGCGCAAGGATGCGGTGCTCGATCTGACCGCGCTGCACAACCGCCTGCCGCAGCTCGCGGGGACGCTGTCGGGGGGGTGGAAGCAGCGGCTGGCGCTGGCCTGCGCCCTGATCCACGAGCCGGACGTGCTGTTCCTGGACGAACCGACCGCGGGCATCGACCCTGTGGCCCGCCGCGACTTGTGGGACTTGCTCTTCGAACTCGCCGCGCACGGCAAGACCCTCTTCGTCACGACGCACTACATGGACGAAGCGGAGCGCTGTACGCACGTGGCGTATATCTACCTCTCGCGGCTGATCGTCTGCGGCCGGCCCGACGATCTGAAGCTGCTGCCGATCGTCACGCCCGCCGGGACGCGGCGGGTGGAGCTCACCTGCCGCGACGCGAACGCGGCGCTGCGGCGGCTCAAGGCGCTGCCGGGGGTGCGCGACGCGACGCGCTTCGGCGAGGCGCTGCACGTACTGGTCGACGCCGATCTCAGCGATGCGGCGATTGCCGCCGGGATGCAGTTGCCGCCGGGCGAGGTGGAGGTGCGGCCGATCACGCCGTCGCTGGAAGACGTGTTCGTCACGCTCAGCCGCAGCGAGGCCGCCCGGAGGGAGTCGTGAACGGGCTGCTGGCGATTTTGCTGAAGGAGCTGGCGCACATCCGCCGCGAGCGCGGCACGCTGTTCTTCGCGTTTGTGATTCCCGTCCTGCAGCTCACGATCTTCGGCTACGCGATCGACACCAGCGTCGAGAACATCCGCACGGTGATCTTCGACATGGACGGGCGGCAGGACGCGCGCGAGCTGGTCGACGCCTTCGAGAACTCGCGGACGTTCCGCGTGGTCGAGCGGGTTTACGACGAGGCCGCGTTCGAGCACGCGCTGACCAGCGGCCGGGCGAAGGTGGGCGTGAAGGTGCCGCCGGATTATGGCGACCGGCTGCTCTCGCAACGTCAGGCGTCGGTTCAGGTGCTGATCGACGGCAGCGACTCGCAGGCGGCGATGACGGCGCTGAATACGTCGAATCTGCTGGGGCTGAACCAATCGCTGCGGCGGGCGTCGCGGTTCGCGGAGGCGCTGCAGGTGGCGGCGGCGCGGGATGAGACCGGCCGCTTCGCGCTGCCGATCGAGGTGCGCAGCCGGCTGCTGTACAACCCGGACCTGGAGAGTGCGTACTTCTTCGTGCCGGCGCTGGTCGGGATCATCCTGCAACTGGTGACGCTGTTTCTGACGGCGTTCGCCATCGTGCGCGAGCGCGAGCTGGGCACGCTGGAGCAGTTGTTCGTCACGCCGGTGGGCCGCGGCGGGCTGCTGCTGGGGAAGTTGATTCCCTATGCCCTGATCGGGTTTGTCGAGACGATCATCGTACTGCTGGTGATGGTCTTCGTGTTCGGCGTGCCGATTCGCGGCAGCCTGCTGCTGCTGCTGGCGCTGTCGGTGCTGTTCCTGTTCACGGCGCTGGGGTTGGGCCTGCTGGTCTCGACGCTGGCGCGCACGCAGTTACAGTCGATCCAGATTGCGTTTGCGATCATGCTGCCTTCGATTCTGCTGTCGGGCTTCATGTTCCCGCGCGAAGGCATGCCGGCGGCGATCTACCTTGTCGGCTACGCCATACCGGTCACGCACTTCCTCGAGATTCTGCGCGGCATCATCCTGCGTTCGGCCGAGGCCCGCGATCTGCTGCCTCACATTTTCGCCCTGAGCGTGTGCTGCGTCGCGGTGCTCGGGTTGGCGATGTTTCGATTCCGCAAACAGCTTGACTAAGCCTGACCACCGGGCGGGACGCTCCGCACCAATGACCCACAACGCTCCCCAATCCACTAGCGCCGAACCCCAGCAGGCGCCGAACGCGACCTGTCCGACGTGGCTGGTTGCAGCGGCGTTCTTGATTCCCGTCGCAGTGTTGTTCGTGCACGCGCGCAGCTACTACTGGCTGTGCGACGACGCCTACATCAGCTTTCGCTACGTTCGGAACTTCATCGAGGGTCGCGGCCTGGTTTACAACCCTGGCGAGTACGTCGAGGGCTACACGAACTTTTTCTGGGTGCTGCATCTGGCAGGGTTGTGGAAGTTGCTGGGAATTGGGCCGGAAGCGGCAGCCACGTTGTTGAGCGCCGCGTACACCGCCGGCGTTTGCGGGCTGTGTGGATGGCTGGCCGCTACGGGCCCCCTGCGGCCGGGTCGGGTGTGGGTCGCGTGGAGTGCATTGCTGCTGCTCGCGACGAGTCGCACATTCGCCGTCTGGTGTACGAGCGGGCTCGAAACCCGCCAGTTTACGTTTTTCGTCCTGCTGTCCATTGTCCTGTGGGGCCGACACCTGCACTGGCGACGGGCGCCGCTTTACTCGTCTCTTGCGCTCGGCGCCGGCGTGCTCGCGCGGCCGGAGGGAATGTTGATTGCCGCGGTCTGCGTCGCCGGCTTTCTGATCGATGCGGCGAGCCGTCACCGCCTGACGCTCTTGCGGGCCGCGGCCGCGGTCACGCCGTTCGCCCTGATCGCCGGCGCGCACGCGGCGTTCCGCTGGTGCTACTACGGCGACTTTGTTCCGAACACGTATTGGGCGAAATACGTGCAGTCGTGGCCGGACGCGGGACTCAGCTACCTCGTGCGGGCGGGAATCGAGACCGGGGCGTATGTGCTGCTGCCGCTGGCGCTGGTCGGCACGTACGCGCGGTTGCGGCTCTGCGGCGATGCGGTACACGTGCTCGCCATCGCGTGCATCGCGGCGCATGCCGCGTACGTCGTCGACGTGGGCGGCGACCACTTCGAGTATCGCCCGCTGGATTTTTACTGGCCGCTGCTGGCGGTGGCGGCGATGGAGGGGCTGGCGTATCTCGTGGACCGGCTGGCGGTGCCATGCGGCGGCGCGCGCGACGGGCTTCAACTGCGTCGCGCTTTTCTGCTGGGCGGCGGGCTGGCCGTCGTGCTCGTGTACGCGACGGTGCTGCAGTTTGGACGGCACACGCTGGAGTACGAGTGGCGCGAGGGCCAACCGAATCGACTGATCGAAGAGGGAGTCACGGTCGCGAACTATCCGGCGGCCGGGGTGGTGCCGCTGATACCCTGGTTGCTGCCGGCCTACAACGGCGCCGCGCGACACACCTTGCCGCACGCGATCGGCGAAAGCCAGCAGACTTTCAGGACTTTGTGGCGGCGCTGGCGAGCGGAGTACGCGCCGTATGCGGCCGCCGGCCGCAGCGTCCTGCCCCCGCAAGCGTGCGACGCCGTCGGACCGGCGGGCATCCTTCCATACTTCCTGCCGCACCTGCGGATCATCGACACCCTTGGCCTGTGCGACCGGGAGATTGCGCGGCTGCCGCTGGACCTGCGAAACGCCGACCGGCTGATCGCGCACGAGAGGTTTGGGCGCGTGGACCGCGACTACCTGCGCCGCCGCGGCGTCACGGTCGACGTGGGGCCGGCGGCCACGCGACTCGCGGATACCGCCGACGCTGAGTATGTGCTGCGGCTGGGCGAGAAGCTCTACATGCGGTTGAATGAAATCGACCCCGCGCTGCTGGGCAGCTTCGGCGGCGATCCGCGGCTGCTGCGCTGGACAATCACGCAGGCGGTCGGCGACTTCGATGCGCCCGACGGTAGCCAGGGCTGGGAGTTTCACGGGACGGCGCTCGCCCCTGATTCGCGCGTGCGGGCTTCGCCGGGCGGCGCGGGAGGCGCGCTCCTAACCACCTGGCACGAAAAACTAGGCGACGCCGCCACCGGGTTTGCACTGTCGCCCGTGTTCATCGCGGAGATCGACGCCGTTCTCGGTTTCCAAATCGCCGGCGGCGCGGGCAAAGAGACCGGCGTGAGCCTGCTCGCGGACGACGATGTGGCGCGCACCTGGCACGGGCGGAACTCGCCGCAGCCCGAGCGCGTGAGCTACCCGCTGGCTGCGCACGTGGGCGCCCGACTGCGCCTGCGCGTGTTCGACGAATCGGTGTCCGGCTGGGGGCACATCGACGTAGGTGACGTTGTCATTCGCGCAGCACGGCCGGTGAGCGGTCCGTGACGATTCGGTGCGGCGGCCGACGCTGCTGACGCGCGACAGCGCGTGCTTGACCCTCCCGCGGCCGGCGCTGAAGATGCCGGACCCGTGTGCTGTGCAAGCTCGGCGGGGCTAAGCGAGGATGGCCGAGTTGTGACGCCGATTCTCGAAATCTCCAATCTGACGCGCGCGTTCCGTTCGCCGGACGGCGGCTGGACGACGATCATCGCGATTCCGGACCTGCGGATCGCCGCCGGAGAGCAGGTCGCGCTCGAAGGCGGCAGCGGCTCGGGCAAGACGACGCTGCTGCACCTCATCGCCGGAATTCTCCAGCCGGACGACGGCACGATCCGCATCGCGGGGGAGCCGATCACCGGAATCTCCGAAGCGGCCCGCGATCGGCTGCGGGCCCGGCGGATCGGATATGTCTTTCAAACGTTCAATCTGCTTCAGGGCTACACGGCGCTGGAGAACGTGGCGCTGGGCATGCGCTTCGGGCGCGGGGTGGACGTCGCATTCGCCCGGCGGCTGCTGGAGCGCGTCGGTCTGGCGGAGCGAATGAACTATCGCCCGCGGCAGCTCTCGGTTGGGCAGCAGCAGCGCGTCGCGGTCGCGCGGGCGCTCGCGAATCGGCCGGCGCTCGTGCTGGCCGATGAGCCGACCGGGAATCTCGATCGCCGGCATGCCGGTGCGGCGCTCGAACTGATTCGCGAGGTCTGCCGCGAAAATCAGGCCGCGCTTCTGCTGGTCAGCCACGATCCAGAGATACTGGCGCGCTTCGAGCGCGTCGAACGGCTGTCGGACATCAACCGCGCCCCGGCGGCGCACGCCGCGCCGCCGGCGACCGACCGGAAGGCGTCGGCATGAGCGGGCTGGGCCTCACGCTGTTCGGCGGCGTTCCGCTGCTGGTGCTGCGCAGTCTGCGGCAGCACGCCGTGTCCAGCGCGATCACGATGATTACCGCCGCACTGGCCACCGGGCTGGTGATGGCGGTTTTCGCCATCAGTCAGCAGACCGAGGATGCGTTCACCGGCGGCGAGGTGGGCGACGAAGGTCGGCTGGCCGTTCTGGGGGCGCGCGGCAGCCAGCTTCAACTGGTGCTCAATGCGGTTTTCCACCTCGAAACATCGCCCGGCAACATCCCGTGGTCGATCTACGAGGATGCGCAGGAGGATCCGCGCGTCGCGCTGGCTGTGCCGTACGCTTTGGGCGATAACTACCTGGGCTTCCGCATCGTCGGGACGACGCTGGAGCGCTTTACGCAGATGGAAGCGCGGCCCGGGCGCAAGTTCGAACTGATCGATCAGAACCACCGCTGGTTCGAGCCGTCGCGGATGGAGGCGGTGGTCGGCAGCTATGTCGCGGAGAAAACGGGTCTGCGGGTCGGATCGACGTTCAACCCATACCACGGATTGAACTTCAACCCCGACACGCGGCACGAAGAAACCTATGTCGTCGTCGGCATCACCCGCCCGACCAACACGCCATCGGATCGGGTGATCTGGGTGCCGATCGACGGCATCTTCCGCATGGGCGGCCACGTGCTGCGCGGGGCCGGCGAGGATTTCGCCGCGACCGCCGGCGAGGAGATTCCCGACGAGCACAAGGAGGTGAGCGCCGTGCTGCTCACCCTGCGCTCGCCGCAGGATGGAATCTCGTTCGACATCACTGTGAATCGCCAGGGGACCGCGGCCACGCTGGCCTGGCCCGTGGGCCGCGTCATGGCCGAACTGTTCGACAAGCTCGGCTGGGTCAGCCGCGTGCTGCGGCTGGTGGCCTACCTGGTGGTCGTGGTCGCCGCTGCGGCCATTCTGGCGGCAATCTACAATACGATTCACGAGCGCCGCCGCGACTTCGCGATCCTGCGGGCGCTCGGCGCTCGCCGCACGACGATTTTCTCGGCGATCGTGTGCGAGAGCGGCGTGATCGCCGGCGTCGGGGCGCTGCTGGGGTTCGCGGTGTACGCGGGGGTGCTGCTGGCCGCGGCCTATGTCGTGCGGGCGCAGACCGGCGTCGTGCTCGATCCGTACGCCTATCACCCGATTCTGGTCGAAGCGCCGCTGTACTTCACGCTGCTGGGCGTCGCGTCGGGCATCGTGCCGGCTATCAAGGCGTATGCGACCGACGTCGCGACAAACCTATCACCGGTTTCGTGAGCCACTCCGTGCGGCGGCTACAATACAACATGGAGAGCGTGAACTTTTTGGGCTTCACTCGCTTTCGAGAGCGCTGCGCGAGCCCGCTGCGCGGGCAGAACGCCCGCCCCACCCCAAAATTTCACAGGCTCATAGAACCGCGATCGGCGGTGTCCCGGTCGCGGCGTCCTGCGGAGATGGCGTGATGAAGTCCTCGCGCATGCGAATCTGGATCGTGGTCGCGATTAGCACGGCCGCGCTGACGATCGGCGGTTGCGGCGACCCGCCGGCGGGCGACAAGTCGAACAGCGCTCAGGCCGACCCGGCCGCACCCCGCAAGGGGCCTTCGCCCGCGGCGATCGCCGAGCGCGGCGCCAGGCCCGCCGCGACCGCGACGCCCCCGGCCGCCGGCGATGCAGCGGCGGAGAGTGCGGCTCCAACGGCTGAGAGCGCGGACGCAGCGGCTGAAGGAGCGTCGCACGGGGGCTGCGCCCACGCTGCGGACCCGCCACACGGCGGCATTATGGTCAGCATCGGCGACCACTTCGCACATCTCGAGCTGGTGATCGATGCAGAGCACGGTCTGGCGTCGATCTACGTGCTCGACGGCGAGGCCCATCGCGGCGTGCGCGTAAAGGCCCCGCAACTCACGATTCGCGTGCAGCCGCGCGAAGGCGGCAAGGCGGCCGGTGCGGCGTTCGACGTGAATCTGGCCGCGATCGGCAGCCGGCTGACAGGCGAATCGGTCGGCGACACATCGCAATTCACCGGCGCCGCGGAGCAGCTTCGCGGTTTGAAGGAATTCACGGCGACGCTGGCGGTTATCGAGTTGAAGGGGCAGACGGTGCGCGACGTGGCGTTTTCCTCGAGCAGCGGCTCAAAGCCGTAGCACTTTGCGTCCCAAGAGGTTGCGGAAATCCCGGCCGGGCGCTGCGGGCGTTCTGACCGCGCCGCATGCCTGGCCGGAAGCTCGCCCCGATAACGGCTGCCGGCCGAAAGCTGCGCGCGAGGTGCGACGTTTGCGTACGACCGCCGGGCGTTGTGCCTCTGGCGGGGTGCATCGAGACCTGACGAGACTGGCTGATGGCTACTCCTGAATTGCTGACGGTTGACGTTGCCGGTGACGCGCGTCCGGTTGTGTACATTCAGCCGCGCCGGGCGGGCCGCACCGCCTGGCTCGCGTTGGCGCTCGTCGTAGCGACCGGTACAGCGGCCTGGCTGCTGCTGGGCAAGGCGAGCGATGCGCGCAGCTCACTGGCGGCCGTCGCCCCGGCGCCGGCCGGCGCGCCGCTGCTTGCGGCGGGCGCAGCGCCGAAGAGCGAGAGCGGCGAGGAGCTCACGCCGCTGGTCGCGCTGGGAGGCGAGCCGAAGGACGTCGAGCTGAAACTCGAAGCCGAGGGCGACTTTTCGCACGTTTCGTTCGAGGCGCTGGCGGCGTTCGACTATGACCCGTATCTCGTGATGGAAACGCTGCAGGACGGGGGCAAGCCGCCCGAGCAGATTCCCACGTCGGTCCGCGGCTTGAATCAGCGCAAGCTGGCGATCCAGGGTTTCATGGTGCCGGTGCAGCTCGTCAAGGAGCGGGTGAAGTACTTCCTGCTGGTGCGCAACCAGATGTTGTGCTGTTTCGGCGTGGCGATCGGCATGAACGAGTGGATCTACATCACCATGGACGAAAAGGCCGACGCCCGCTACGTGCCGGACGTGCCGGTCGTCGTTTACGGCACGCTGCACGTCGGCGAAGAGATGCGCGACGGCATGGTGATGAGCATCTATCGCATGGACGGCGAAAAGCTGGTCGTGCGCGGCGGATTCTGACCGATCCCGACCATCCCCGACGCGCGCAACCGCCGCCGGCCGTGACCGTGCGGTCGCCCGCCGCATCCAACGCCACGAGGTGATACCGACGATGAAGAAATACTCGATCGTTGCGTTTGGACTGATGTTTGGCGGAGTGCTCGGCGGTTGCGGCGGCGACGCCGCCACGACCGCGCCGACGCGCCCCGCATCGCAGCCCGCCGCGACCGCACCTGCTCCGGAGAATGATCCGATGGCCGACAAGGTAGTCAAGTCCGATGAACAGTGGCGCCAGGAACTGACGCCGCAGCAATTCGAAGTCGCCCGCAAGAAGGGCACGGAGCGCGCGTTCACCGGCGAGTACTGGAACAACCATGACGATGGCACGTACGCCTGCGTCTGCTGCGGCCTGCCGCTGTTCGAGTCGGTCACGAAGTTCGACTCCGGCTCGGGCTGGCCGAGTTTCTACCAGCCGATCGAGGGTCGGCGGATCGGCCAGCACGCGGATAACTCGTACGGCATGAAGCGCGTGGAGGTGACCTGCGCCCGGTGCGATGCACACCTGGGTCACGTGTTTGACGACGGTCCGCGGCCGACCGGGCTGCGCTACTGCATCAACTCCGCCTCGCTGCGGTTCAATCGCGAAGCTGAGGCCGCGAAGGAAGCGGAGAAGTCGGACAAGTAGGCCAGCACTGGGCGGCACAGCGCTACCGCACCACGCCCACCGGGCGCGCCGCGGAGCCTAGCGTGCGGCAGCGGGTGCGGCAGCGGAGACTTCACAATCGCCGCAGCGCTGCGCGATCCGCTCCGCCAGCGCCGCGGGGTCGCCCGGCGCCTCCAGCAGGAATGCGGCGGTGATCTCCGCGATCAAGGCCTGTTGCTGAGGCGCGGCTGAGGCGAACGGCAGCGCCGGGTCGCGCCCGGTGAACGTCTCGTGCTCGACCTGCGGGATTACTACCTGCACGCGGGGGCTGCCGCGGGCGAACTCGAAGACCGCGCGGCGTGTGGCGGCGTCACGTGTGATGATGTCCGTGTCGCGCGAGCCGAAGACGCTCAGGATCGGCACGTCGATGTCGTCCCACGAATCGTCGCGCTGCCCGAGCACGCCCAGTCCGTGCGGCGAGAGGAGCACGCAGCCGACGATGCGGGGATCGCGCGCCGCCACCGCCCCGCCGTCGACTCCCTCGGCGCGCAAACCGACGAATAGCAGCGCGCTGTGCGCCCCCAGCGAGTGCCCCGCGACAATGATGCGCGACGGGTCGAACTGTACGCCCGCCGGCGGTGCTGTCAGCGCCCGGTCGAGCGCGAACCCCAGGTCGTCGCGCCGCGTCGTCCACGTGGCGGGATCGCGCGCGACAGCCAGCAGGGAGGGCGTCACGGCGTTCCAATCGACAGCCGCCACGTCCGAACCCGCGTGCTCGACAAACAGCACCGCAAGACCGGCGGCCGCCCACGCCCGGCCCAGATACTCGTAGCCGAGGATCGACTCGCCCACGCCGTGCGAGAACAGCACCAGCGGCGCGGGCTGCGATGCGGGGACGAACAGCCGGGCGCGGATTTCGCGCTGCCGCGCCGTGTCGAACCACACCGGCCAAACTTCCCTAACCGGCCGGCGCGCGGCGTCGTCGCCATCCGAACCGGCGACGCCGCCGAGCGGCGTGCATCCGGTAGAGAACAGTGCCGCCGCGACCACGGCGAGCGCGATGGTCCGCACACCTCCGCGTTCCGCGGCGCGCGTCACACGCAGATCAGCCGCAGTGTGGCACGGAAAGCGTCGCGGCGTCACGGCGGGGTCGCCGGCGTTGTGGCCGGAGCGCTGGCCGCGTGGTCGGGCCTGAGCAGCACCAGCGTCTCATTCTCGGGAACGCGCTTACGGGCCGGCTCGGCGGCGATCTCGGTGAACGCGATTCGCGCTTCGCGCGCCGGCTGCACGAACTGCCGCAGGGTCAAAACCCAGAGCGGCTTGCCGGCCGCTTCGGCCAGCGCCGTTTGCACGTCGGTCAGCGTGTCGGCATAGATGCACGGCCGCGGGATGTAGGGATAAGCGGCGTGCTGCGCGAGGCCGACGACCAGGATGGTCGCATCGGGCGGGAGGCGGCCGATCTCGCTGCGAACGAACGACACGGTCTCGCGCCGCGGATCGCGACCGGGAAGTACGAAGACGTTGACGATCATGAAGACGACCGCAACCACCGCGAAGACGCCGACGTAGAAGCGCGGCGCGTGCCGGGGAACGGCCGCGATGTGCGCCGCGGCGACCCGCGCCGCCAGGATCGAAAGCGGCAGAAGCACCGGGAAGCTGTAATGCTTGTGCTTGAATGCGGTCAGAGTCAGGAACGCAAACCCGCCCAGGAACCAACACCACAGAAACCGCTCGAACCACGCGCCATCGCGGCGCGCTTGACGCCAGAGCAGCGGCGCGCCGATCAGCAGCGCGACGGTCCATGGCAGCATCAGCCAGGGAACTTGAGCGAAGTAGTACCAGAACGGCTCACGGCCGAGATGGTGACTGCCGGAGGCGCGTTGCAGATAGTTGTAGTTCCACTGATCGAGCGCTTCCTGCCCCGCAACCATCCACGCGGCGACGTGCCACGCGATCGTCGGCACGAGGAACACAACGATCGCCGGGGTGCGAAAGATCGCGACCAGCGGCAGGATCGATCGCCGCACCCCGCAGAAGGCGAAGGTGGTCATGCCCAGGAAGACCAGCGCGACCGGCCCCTTCGCCAGCACCGCCAGCGCGGCCAGCCCGTGAAACGCCAGCCCCGCCGGCAGCGACAGGCGCGTCTCGCCGCGGCCCCAGCGCCACGCGAGCGCCGCATGCGCCCCGCCGACCAGCAGGGAGAACGGAATGTCGATCTCCCCCAGACGCCCCTGCAGCAGCATGTACACGCAGGAGGCTTGAATCAGCCCGGCCAGCAAGGCCGTGACGCGGTCGAAGAAGCGCGCCGCCAGCACGGTCGCCAGCAAGCTCAACCCGATGGCCGACAGCGCCGCCGGGAGCCGCGCCCCCAACTCGCTGAAGCCGCCGCCGATCGCGAAGAACGCCGCGGTGACCCAGTTGAGTAGCGGCGGTTTGTCGAGCCAGTAGCCGCTGGCGTAGCGCGGCACGATCCACTGGCCGTCGTCGAGCAGGCGCAGCGCGGGCTGCGTCACCATGCCCTCGTGAGGGGTCAGAACGCGGCCGGAACCCAGAAACGGGAGGTAGAGCAGGCTGGCGTAGAGCGCGACAATCGTCAGCAGCAGCGGCAGCCGCCACGGTTCGCGCGCCGCGGCGGCAGGCGCGGTCGCCGCACCGCAGGCCGCGCAAGCTGCCGACGTGGCCGCCATATCCGCACCGCACTGGCGGCATTTCATGGGCGCATCCTGGAGCGATCGCCGCCGGCAGCAACGCCGGGCCGTACGCTGAGCGGAGTTTGTACTACGGACAGCCTGCCGCAGCGCCTTCAGCGGTGCGGGCGTCGCCTGCGATCGCCATGCGAATTGTACAGCCTGCGTCGCGGGTAGGCAGCGGTTGGCGCGCACTCACCGCGTATTGGCTCGATGCGCCGCGCTCGCGCTCGGTCCACCGCGGCCGCAGCTTGCGCAAACACGCGGCGGCGGTCCGGTTCCCGGGCCGCCGCCGCGATCATGCAGGCCAAGCGAAGAGGCGAACTATCGGCTGAATTGTGGCGCCGGTTCCCAACCGGTGAATCCCTCATCGGGCCTCCGTCCCCATGAGGTCATCGAACCGCAATCCGCAGGCCGATCAACTGAACAACACAACCAGGAAC
>CAZVWB010000048.1:0-33353 GCA_964631045.1 uncultured Planctomycetales bacterium | reverse complement strand
GCGCTACGACTGGTCGGCGTTCGTGCCGTGGAACGCAGACCTGACGCCGCAGGGCGGGCGTTCGATTCAGCCGATCCCGGAGTTTGGGTAGGTTGGAAGAGCGAAGTGCGAAGAGCGAAGAGCGAAGAAAAGCCTATCCCACAGCCGGACCGGACTGACGAAAACCCATCATCCAAACGCGGTTTCGGGTGGTTATGGGATTGGCTCCGAGAGGAGCGAACGCGCGGGGCACGAGAGTCGTTGGGGACCGCGCTTCAAGCGATGCCGCATCGCACCAGAAGACCGCGGCGCTTCGCCCGTCCTGGGTTCCGATCGCACTTGGAAGCCGCTGGCGGGACTCTCGCCGTTGCGCGAATGTCGAGCGGGTCGCGCGGGCCGGAGGCCCATGCTCCCTTCTCCTCGTCGCTCCGTCGCTACGCCGTTACGTCCCCTCGCTCCTCCGGCGGGCCGGCGACTTCGAGCGCCAGGGCGCTTAGCAACCCCCGCCAGTGTTCGCAGAGCTCCGGAAACTCGTAGTACGTCAGGTCGGCCAGGGAAACCAGGTCGTGTGCGTCGAGTGCGTCGCGCACGGCCCGCAGCCGGTCGCTGAGCGTGCGGATGTGCTCGGCGATCGTCTGATCGTCGTAGCAAATCGCCGTCAGATCGCGCTGCAGCAGTCCGCTGCCTTGCCAGATCGATTGTTGTGCCTGCTGCCACGCGCCCATGATCTCGCGCAGGTGGCCCAGGGCTTCGACCGTGCGGCCGCCATTGAGGCAATCCGCGGCGGTGCGATGCAGCTCCGCGGCCGCGGCGACGCGGACGGCGCTGTCGTGTAGCGCTTCGCGGACGAGCTCCGCCGGGGCGGCGCTTTCGAGGTCGATCTGGTCGCCGACCGTCAGCGGCTGCGCCAGGCGGTCGTCGAGCGCGGCGGCCGAGAGCGACTCGCCGTTCAGCGCGGCGGCTACAACCCTGCGCTCCGCCGGCAGCCCCGCGGCCACGCGTTCGACGACCAGGGCGAGCGTCACGCCGGGCGCAAAATCTGCCTGCACGCGATCGCCATCGAGCGTAACGAGCATGGTGGCTCCCTGCTGGTGCGGCGCGCGACGGTTGCTCGTGCCGCCGCCGCGGTGCGTTGAGGCACACTGTTTGAACTATCGGGCGAATCCGCCCGGGTGGACGATCGGACGCGGTGCTTTGCGGAGGGGAGAAGAGCGAAGCGCGAGTAAGAGCGCGAACGTGCGGGGCACGAAAGTCGTTGCGGGGGCGCGCGTCAAGCAACGCTGCGTCTCAACTGGCGATTGCGGCGCAGCGCCCGGTCTGATTTGCTAAAGCGCGTGGATGCGGTTGGGGGGAGCGTCGCTATTGCCCGAATGTCGCGCGAGTCGCACGGGCCGGAGGCCCAGGCTCCCCTCGCTTCGTCGCTTCGTCGCTCCGTCGCTTTCCCGTTCCGCACGGGCCGGAGGCCCATACTCCCCTCGCTCCGTCGCTGTCCCCAACGCCGCTTCCGCTCTCCATCGCCCCGTCAGATTCCGTACAGCGGCCGAAACTTGGCCTTCAGGTAATCGATGAACGGCTGCGCCGACAGCGGCCGACCGGTCACGACCTGCGCCAGCTCGCCGGCGCGATAGCGCTGCCCGTGGCCGTGGATGTTCTTTCGCAGCCAGTCCAGCATCGGGCCGAAATCGCCGGCTCGAATCAGATCGTCGAAATTCGGAAGCACCCGCCGGGCCTGGTCGCAGAATTGCGCCGCATACAGGTTGCCCAGCGCGTAGGTCGGGAAGTACCCGAAACCGCCCATGCTCCAGTGAATATCCTGCAGGCAGCCCTCCGCGTCGCTGGGCGGCGTCAGATTGAAGTACTTCTGCATCAGGGCGTTCCAGCGCGCCGGCACGTCGGCCACGCGCAGCTTGCCCGCGACCATCTCGCGCTCGATCTCGAATCGCAGCATGATGTGCAGGTTATAGGTCACCTCGTCCGCCTCGACGCGGATGAACGACGGCTCGACCGCGTTGATCGCGAAGCACCACTCGTCGAGCTTCACGTCCGCCATCGACGGGAACTGCTGCTGCAGCTCCGGATAGAAGTGCTCCCAAAAGGCCCGGCTGCGGCCGATCTGGTTCTCCCACAGGCGCGATTGCGACTCGTGAATCCCCAGCGAAACCGCCTCGGCCATCGGCGTGCCGAAGTGCTCGTTGGGCAGCCCCTGCTCATAAAGCGCGTGGCCGGTCTCGTGCAGCGTGCCGAACAGCGACATCGGCATGTAGTGCTCGTCATAACGCGTCGTCATCCGCACGTCCGTCGGCGTCAATCCGCTGCAGAACGGGTGCGTGGAGACGTCGATGCGGCCGGCTTCGAAATCGAAGCCGACGGCCGCCGCGATCCGCCGGTTAAACGCCGCCTGCCGTTCCACCGGGCATGAGCGGCTCAACACGCTGCGGTTCGCCTGGCGGGGCGCGTTGCGGATCGCCGCCACGAGCGGCACCAGCTCCGCCTTCACCTGGTCAAAGACCACCTGTACGTCCGCGGCCTTCGCGCCCGGCTCGAATTCGTCCAGCAGCGCGTCGTACGGCTCGCTCGTCCAGCCGACGCAATCGGCGACCTGGCGGCGCAGGTCGAGCAGCCGCTCCAGGTGCGGGGCGAACTCGGAGAAGCGCGCCGCCTTGCGGGCCCGCGCCCAGACGTCCTTGGCCAGACTGCTCGCCAGCGCGATGTCCTTCACCAGGCGGGTGGGAATGCGCACCGCGCGGTCGAACTTGCGGCGCACCTCGCGCACATTCGTGGCCCGCACCGTATCGCCGTTCGATCCGCCGCGCTCCAGCTCGCCCAGCAGGTTGCCGACTTCGTCGCTGGTCATCCGCTCGTGCGCCAGGCCGGCGATCAGCGAGATTTGCGCAGCGCGATGCTGCGCGTTGCGCTTGGGCATCAGCGTTTCCTGATCCCAGTCCAGCAGGCTCTCCAGCGAATAGAACGTGTGGATCTCGCGAACTCGCTGCACGAACGCGTCATACGTCGACGGGGTCACGCCGGCTCCCTTTCTGCTATCCGCCCCCGCTACGACTGGCGCCGCGCCTCGCCCGGGGCGCAGCCCGCCGCCCGCGGCAACCGGCGCGGGCGCTGCTGGTTTTCGGCCCGCCGAGAGCGCGGCGCGCTGCGCCGTCCCGTCTCGGCCCGGCCGACAGGCGGAGAGTGTAGCCGATTCGCCGCCGCGCGGCACGACCGGGCCAGCGCGCGGCGGTCAGCCGCTATGATCCGCCGCATGTCGCCGCCGACCCGCGCTACAACCGCCGCCGACCCGGTGCGCATGACCGTCGGGGAGCATCTGGACGAACTGCGCAGCCGCCTGATTCGCGGGCTTTTCGCGCTGGTAATCGCCTGCCTGGCGTGCATCTGGCCGGCGAAGTATCTGCTCGAATACGTCATCGCCCGCCCGGTGATTCTGGTGCTGCGGCGACACGGGCAGCCCGACAGCCTGCTGGCCACCAGCCCGGTCGAGTCGCTGCTGATCTACGTGAAGGTCGTGCTCTTCTGCGGCGTGCTGATCGCCGCGCCATACCTGCTGTATCAGCTTTGGGCGTTCGTCGCGGCCGGCCTGCATTCTCATGAGAAGCGCTGGGTGCGGCAGCTCGTTCCCTGGAGCGTCGGCCTGTTCCTGCTCGGCGCGACGTTCATGTACACGCTCGTGCTGATGGTCAGTCTGAACTTCCTGATCGGGTTCAGCAGTTGGATTCCGATCCCGCGGGCCGAGGCGTCGAGCTTCGAGCGGCTGCTCTTGAATCAGACCCCGCCGCGCACCCCCCAGACCCAGCCGGCGGTTGGGGCGACGCCGCCGGTGCCGTTGCTGACCGCGGACCCCGTCGATCCGCCGACCGGCGCGGTCTGGCTGAATCTGGCGGAGAGCAAGCTCAAGGTTCGCGGCGTGGACCAGACCTGGTCGCTGCAGATCACCCGCGACGATCAGCGCGCCATGATCACCACGCACTTCAAGATCGGGGAGTACATCAGCTTTCTGTTCGTCATGACGGTCGCGTTCGGCTTGGCGTTCCAACTGCCGCTGGTCGTGTACTTCCTGGTGCGGAGCGGCATTGTGCCCATCGAGGTCTTCCGCCGCTACCGCAAGATTTCGATTTTGGCGATCGTCATCATCGCGGCGTGCATCGCGCCGCCGGACCTGCTCAGCCACCTGATGCTCTCGGTTCCGATGGTGCTCTTGTTCGAGCTCGGCCTGCTGGTCGCGGCCCGCACCGGCCGCGCGAAGCAGCCCGCCGCGCCGGCGGCGTAGCGCCGCCGCGGGGCGCGCTGCCCGCCTTGCCGGGCATGCGCGGCGATTCTACGATCCGCGCTCCTGGCGTGTTGCTGTTCGCCCATCCGCGAGCCGAAAGCGGTGCTATGCCCGAGCCCTTCTCCATACCCGGCCTGGGTCTGTCCGGAAGCGCCTGCGGCCTGCTGCCGCTCGCGCAGTCCAGCGACCAGCGCCACCGCGCCGGCGCGGGCGGCGTGCGCGAAATCTGGTCTACGGGCGACGGCAAGATCGAGTTTCTCGCCTATGCCGATCACACGCTGACCTACGTGCGCTCCGCGCTGGGCTATCCGGCGTACTACCCCCTGTACGCGGCGGTCGTCGAGCGCCCGGTGCGGGCGGTGCTGATGGACCTCGACGGAACGAGCGTCCACAGCGAGGATTTCTGGGTCTGGATCATCGAGCAGTGCGTCGCCAGCCTGCGCGGCGAGGCGGCGTTTCGGCTATCGCCGGAGGACGCGCCGTATGTCTCCGGGCATAGCGTCTCGGAACACCTGCAGTACGCCATCAACCGCTATTGCCCGGGCCGCAGCGTCGAGGAAGCGCGCCGCTGGTACTTCGAACACACGCGCCGCGAACTCGCGGAGATTCTCGCGGGCCGCGGGCGCAGCGACGCGTTTCGTCCATCGCCCGGCCTGCGCCCGTTTCTCCTGGCGCTCAAGTCGGCCGGCGTGCGGATCGGCCTGGTCACCTCCGGCCTGCATGAGAAAGCCTGGCCGGCGATCGTCGCCGCGTTCCGCGAGATGCAACTCGGCGATCCGCTCGCGTTCTATGACGCCATCATCACGGCCGGGTTTCCGCTGCACCCCGGCGCCGCCGGCACGCTCGGCGAGCTGTGTCCCAAGCCGCACCCGTGGCTGTACGCCGAGTGCGCCCGGGTGGGTCTGGGCATTCCGCCGGAGGAGCGGCGGCGCGTCATCGGCATCGAGGACAGCGCCGCCGGCGTGTGTGCGATCCGGCTGGCGGGCTTTGCGGCCTTCGGCGTCGAAGGGGGGAACATCCGCGCGGCGGGCGCGGCGGGCCTGTGCCACGCGGTTGCCGATTCGTTCGATGCGATCCTTTCTCAGATCATCTGAATCGCCGGCAATTGAACAGAGAGGCGGGCGTCATGGGAAAGCAGCGCCGGGAGCAGACGGGTTCGAAGGCTGCGGGCAAGCCGCGCGCGACGACCGCCGCGCGGCGATCCGCCGGCAAGCGTCGCCCCGCCGCCGCGCCGCCCGTGGCGCTGCCGCAGTGCCACTTCGTGTCCAACACGCATTGGGACCGGGAGTGGAAGGCGTCTGCGCAGCGCAACCGCCACCGCCTCGTGCAGATGATGGACCTGCTGCTGGACATCCTGGCGCGCGAGCCGAAGTACAAATCGTTCCACCTCGATTCGCAGTGCGCGCCGCTGCTGGATTATCTGGAGATTCGGCCGGAAAGGGCCGCGCAGATTCGTCGCCTGGCGGCGCGCGGCCGGCTGGTGCTCGGGCCGTGGTTTACGCTGCCCGACGAGTTCTGCGTCGGCGGCGAGTCGCTGATCCGGAATCTGCTGCTGGGTCACGCGATCGCGCGGCGCTACGGTCCGGTCGCCAAGACGGGTTACTCGCCGTTCTCCTGGGGCCAGATTTCGCAGATGCCGCAGATTTATCGCGGCTTCGGGATCGACATGATCCTGTTCTATCGCGGGATCAACACGCTGGTCGCGCCGCGCTCGGAGTTCATCTGGCAAGGGCCCGACGGCAGCGAGCTGATCGCCTCGCGGCTGGGCTACCGCCCGCGCTACAACGCCTGGTACGTGTTGCAGCGGCCGGCGTACTGGGGCAAGGCGCTGGACGAACTCAACGACTTCAGCCGGGCGTGGTCCGACGGCGACGCGCCGTTCCGCATCGCCTCCGCCCCGCTCGATGACCACGATTACACGCTGGCCCACCCGCGCTACGACTATGACAGCGGGGTGATGCCGACCGCCGCGGCCCAGGCGCTGCGCGAGCAGGATGCCGACTGGAGCACGCCGCATCGGCTCTGGTCCGCCGGGCACGATCAGAGCTTCCCCGACGCCCGCGAATTGAAGCTGATGGCTGACTCGCGGGCGGCGCTGGCCCGGCAGGCCGAAGTGTTCCACAGCACCATCGCCGCGTTTCAGGACGGTGTGCGGCAATCGCGCCGCCGCGACTGGCCGGTTGTCAGCGGCGAGATGCGGCACGCCTTCACCCGCGGCAGCACCAGCCCGCTCATCGGCTGGATCCTCTCGGCCCGCACGTTTCTCAAGCAGGACAACTTCGACACCGAGCGGTTGCTGACTTCCCAGGCCGAACCGGCCGCGGTGTTCGCGGGGCTGCTCGGCGCGCCATATCCGCGCGGCTTCGTCGATGAGGCATATCGCTGGCTGCTGCTGAACCACCCGCACGATTCGATCGGCGGGTGCGGGCGCGATGCGACGCACGAAGACATGCGCTATCGCGCCCGGCAGTCCCGCGAAATCGCCGCGTGCGTGCTGGAGACCGCGTTTCGAGAGATTGCGGGCGGCATCGACCTGCGCGAGTGGCCCAACCAGGAAGTCGCGCTCGTCGCGCTCAACACCGGCAGCAGCCCGCAGGCCGGCCCGACCGCGCTGACGATCGACGTGCCGGCGGAGTGGGCCGCCTCGCAGATCGAACTCTGCGACGATCAGGGAGCGCCGGTGCCGCTTCAGGTTCACGCGGTCGAGCGCGGGCGCAGCGAGGCGGTCGAGAACCCGGGCGACGTGGTCAACTTCATGATTTGCGACCGGCATCACGTCAGCGCCGCCCTGCCGCCGACACCGCCGATGAGCTACTGCACGTTTCGCCTGCGGCCGCGGCGCGGGCCGGCGTCGGCGGCGGTCGGGCTGCGCAGCGGCCCGCTAGCGATGGAGAACGAGTTCGTACACGTCGCGCTAAGCGCGAGCGGCACGATCGACGTGCTCCACAAGGCCACCGGTCGCCGCTTCGAGCGCCTGGGCTACTTCATCGACAGCGGCGCCGGCGGCAATCCGTGGCAGCACATGCCGCCGGAGTCGGACGCCGAGTTCACCACTCTGGCCGCGCCTGCGTCAATCCGCGTGACCCGCGACGGCCCGCTCGAGTGTGCGTTCGAAGTCGTGCACGACTGGCGGCTGCCGGCGGCGCTGAGCGACGACGGCCGCCGCCGCAGTGGGTCGCTCGTGCCGTTTACGATCACGACGCGCATCACGCTGCGGGCCGGGGCGCCCTGGATCGAGTTCGTTACCGAGCTCGATAACACCGTGCGAGATCACTACCTGCGCGTCTCGTTTCCGACCGGTGTGCAGGCGACCGAGCACCACGCCCAGATTCCGTTTGACGTGGTCGCCCGCCCCTTCGCGCGGCCCGATCCGGCGCAGTTTGACGAAGCCTGGCAGGCGGAGCAGCCGCTGCAGGAGTTCGTGGACGTGAGCGACGGCGAGGCCGGACTGGCGCTGCTCAGCGACGGCCTGCGGGCGTACGAAGCGTGCGACGACGCCCAGCGCACAATCCGGCTGACGCTGCTGCGGGCGTTCGAGATGCGCTTCTTCGTCCCGGATCGCGCCGATCGCCCGCATCTCTCCCGCACCACGCAGTGCCCCGGACCACAGACGTTTCGCTACGCGCTGTTGCCGCACGCCGGCGATTGGCGCGCCGGCGGCGTGTGGGCCGCGGCGGCTCAGTTCAACCGGCCGCTGCTTACGGCGCAGATCGGCCCCTCGCGGCACGGCACGCAGCCGCGCGAGCGGCGCTTCGTCGAATTCGAGCCGGCGTCGCTTCAGATCGTCGCCCTCAAGCAGAGCGAAACCGGCGCGGGATGGATCGTGCGGCTGCTGAACCCCGGTCCCGAGGCGCTCGCGGCGCGCCTGCGGCTAAGCGGCGGTTTCTCGGGCCCGCCCGCGACGGCCAGCCCGGTACAGCGCGTACAGGCCGAGCAGGCGCTGCCGTCGGGGCCGGGCCGCAAGTGGGCGAAGGTGCGGCTGGTTTCGCTGGAGGAAGCTCCTCAGAAAAACCTGCGCCCCACGGCGGATGGCTGGGTCGAGTTCGAGTGCGGTGCGTGGAAGCTGACGACCGTTGAGTTTGTCCCGTAGCCGCGTAAGTCGTGCTTACGGCGCCCCGCGCGGGCTCGGCGCCGCCGGCTGCGACGCAGCGTTTGATCCCAGATAGTCGAGTTGATAGTCGGGGTGCGGCGTGCGCAGCGAGTTTACCCAGTCCAGGATCATCTGATAGTTCGGATCGCGCGGGCCCCGGAGCCGCGGCGTCAGTCGCCCGGATGCCACCGGCGGGTGCGGGTGTGGACTCTCCGCGCGCGGCAGCATGTAGGTGACCAGCGCGCTCTCCTCGGGCGAGTCGCGGTTGATCAGCGGGCCGTTTTGCGTCACCGTCGCGTCGAGCAGCAGGAACGTGGTGTACACATACTCATCCGTGCCCGTCCCGCCGCTCGGCAGGCGGAAGGCGACGGCGTTTCCCCCGCCGTGGCAACCCGCGGTCGCACAGCCCGTGCGCACCAGCGGCAGAATCTTCTTGCGAAACGTCGCGAAGCTCGGCAGGTCGCCGCTGATGTCGATCTGCTCCGCGTATTTCGCGCCGCTGACGGCGACGATCCCCGCCACCTGCTCATGGGGCTTGTCGCTGTCGAGCAGCTCGCGAATCGACCGATCGAAATCGCCCGCAGCCGCCTCGCGCCGAGCGGCGGCGATCACGTCGAAGCCGGCCGGTTTGCTGGAAATCCGGATGCGCAGCCGCTCCGGAGGATCGTAAACCGGGTACTCGTACAGCTTGAGCCGGCGAATGTCGAGTTCAGACAGCAGCTTCGGCGCGGGCAGCTCCGGCTGGGCCGCCGCGACCGATGGTCCGCTGGAGTTCGGCTGCGTCGCGGCGGCCCCGGCCGGCGTCGTCGCTTCCTCGCCGAGGCTCTGGAGCAACGCGGTTGCGGCGGCGTGTCCCGCCTCAATCTGCAACACGCGCCGGCATTGCTCGCGGGCCCAGTCGCGCCGCCCCACCCCGGCGGCCCACTCGGCCAGCGCAAGCGTCCCCGCCGCATCGCCCTGCGCCAGAATCGCCTGCCGCCGGGCGTAATCCGCGTCGAGGCTCTCCGCGTCGTCCACCCACTCCACGCTGGCGACGTCGCGCTTGGCGAGACGGACTTCGCCGGCGACGTTCTGCACGACGATCTCGTTCGGCTCGCCGCTGACTTCGCCGCGCAACCGGGTTCCATCGCGCAGAACGACCACCGCGACGTCGGCCACGGCCGCCGCCGCCAATGCGGCCAGCAGCATCCCGGCGGCGAACCCGCAAATCTGTAAACGTCGCGGCGACATGCTCACACCTTGCGATTGGGCGTTCGCGCCGCCTCCGTGCCATCCGGCAGCGGCGCGAATGTGTAGTCGCCGAACAGGCTGGGCGACTCGCTCTGCAGGATTTTCAGAATCCTGGCGGCAACGACGCGAATCTCGGTATCGGCATGCTCCTCCGCCCGCGCTTCGATAAAGTGCCGCCAGGCGCGAGCATTGCCCGTTACGAAAATCTTGGTCTCGGTGGCGTTGGGCAGCACGCTGCGCGCCGCCTGGCGGGCCTGCTTGCGCCGCATGGTCGCGTCCGGCTCGTCGGCGAAGCGCCGCATCAGCCCCTCCACGAGCCGGCAATACGCCTCGTGCGATTGCCGCACCGACTCCAGCCAGATGGTGTGCAGCTCCGGGTCGCTCGCGATGCACTCGGGCTCGACGTACTCCGCGACGCTCTCGTCCACGTAGCGCTGCGACAACTGCGAGTACCCGAACCCGGCGCGGTGCCGCACCAGCTCATGCGTAAACGACCGCGAGACCCCGGTGATGACGAAATTCCAGACCGCGTGCTCCAGCACCGATCCGTGGCCCACGCTCAGGATGTGCCCGAGATACTCCTCGTTCGTCTTGCGGCCCTTGCCGAACGACATGTAGCACAATCGCCCGGCCATCTCGCACAGCGCCTCCGCCCCGGTCTCGGTGTCGGTTTGCCAGGTCGCGCCGTGATCGGCCAGAAA
The DNA here is from genome assembly GCA_964631045.1 of uncultured Planctomycetales bacterium. Taxonomy (GTDB): domain Bacteria; phylum Planctomycetota; class Phycisphaerae; order UBA1845; family Fen-1342; genus CAZVWB01. The sequence goes on along the minus strand of CAZVWB010000048.1, from coordinate 23,074 downwards.
ACGGTCGATCGCCCCGGCATCGACCATCTGCCGGCCGACCAGATAGACCTGCGGTTCCCGGATCAGCTTCACCGTGGCTCCTTCGGTTGATTCTATGCGCATCGTAACGCCGCCGGCGCGTCCGCCGATACCCGGCCCGCGGCATGCCGCGCGCCAGGCGCCGCAACCCGCCATCCACCCACGGCGAGCGCGCACCAAAAACAACCGCCGGCGGCGCGACCCGAATCGGGTCACCGCCGCCGGCGCCGAGATTGCCGCGGCCAGCGCGAGGCGACGCGTCAGCGCCGACTGAATCGGCAGCGCCGCAGGTCGCCGCACGAATGCGGCCTCATCGCAGCCTGGCCGCGATGCTGGTGAGGACCTCCTCGTTCTCGGGGAATCGTCCAACCTCGTGCTTGCTGAAGAGCATCTCGCCGTCGGCGGAAACATCGAAGATGCCGCCGCCGCCGGGAATCAGCTCAGCCGGGAGGTCGAACTCCTGCCGAATCGCGTCCGCCAAACTGGCGGCTCTGGGAAGATAGTTTCACTGCGTGCAGTACTTGATCGCGATCTTCATCTGTGGGGTCTCCGACGTGGGTTTAGGGTTCGGCGCCTCGTCCCATTGGATGCGCCGAGCCGACAGCGTAGTGCATATGCAAACCTACGCAAATACGCCGCTTCGCGATTCGCGATCGCGCGACCGATGGATCGCCCCACACGATCCGCTGGGCCCCAAAAAGCCTGAGAATTCTTGGGGTGGGGTGGGCATTCTGCCCGCCCAAGTGGCTCGCGAACCGCTCACGATGGTGAGTGAAGCCCAAAAAATCACAAGCTCGAAGCGGCCGGCCTGCGCTGCTGCCGCGGGGGCGGACGCGGGCGACCGTCGACTCCGCGCGTGTGTGCGGCGTGTCAGACCGTATAATCCGGCCGCGCGGCGCGATCCCCGATCATCTGCGCGGGCGGTTCGTCCGCCGCTGCGGTGCGCCGCCGCGGCATCCGACGCGGATGCCGTCCCCGCGCAAGCGGTCCCGTGCAGCGGCCGGCGACGAGCGAAGTCGGCCCTGGCGCCAACTGAGGTTATCTCATGAGCGATCCCCAACCCGCTGCGGCGGCTCCCGCATCTCACGAAGACGACGCCCAGCAGTTCGCCGTCGGGGTCGCACGCCTGGCGGCGGAGATGCGGGTCGAAGACGTGTCGGTGCTCGACCTGCGCGGGTTGAGCACGCTCACGGACTACTTCGTCGTCGGCACCGGCAGCTCCGACCGGCAGATGCACGCCGTGCTCGACAAGATCGAGGCGCACGCCCGGCAGGTGGGCCGCCGACCGTTCAAGGTGGCCGACACGCGCGCCGCGAGCTGGATTCTGGCGGACTATGTGGACGTGGTGGTGCATCTCTTCGACGCCGAGCATCGCAGCTATTACGACCTGGACAGTTTGTGGGGCGATGCGCCGCGGGTGGAGTGGGAGGTCGCCGCAGTCGGTCGCGACGCGCCCGAGCGTGAGGCGAACGACTCCGACGGGTGACGCCGTCGGCACGGTCGTGTCGCGATGGTGTTGACGACCCGCGGACATTCGCGTGCGGAGCCCGCCCCCGATGCGTCTTTTTCTGGATTCCGGCTTCTCCGCGACGCTCGGTGAATCCGGCGATGCGCATCGGCTCCGCATGATTGAATCGGCAGGATGAGTTCTGGCGCAGCGTCGAGATGTGCGGCCGTACCCCGGACATCGGGTTTGGGTGGCCCGCGACCGAATCGCCGACGTCTGGCGAGGCTTCGGGCTTCTGGTGCGTGGGGGGCTGGTCTGTGCCGTGTACTGTCGATCCGAGTTGAATCCTGCGAACGCTGACTTTCTGATCGAGTCGGAGTTGGTCGATCAGATCGAAGCGCTTCTGGCCGACACACTGGATCCCGGCTTCCGCCGCTGGTGAACCGATGATGACCCTGGAAATGGCGCGCAAAATCCTGCGAAATGGCGGCCCGTTCGTCGATCGGATGGAAGCCGTCGGCGTCGCGGCGAACGACGCTTGGAGTTCGGTTGACGACATCCTCCCCGGTCTTGAGCACCCCGGCGCCGTTGCGGAGCAGGCGGCGTTTGCACTCTATCGGCGTACGGTGCGCCCGATCCCCGCTGATGCGTCGCAGCTCTCGAAAGACCCGGAGGAGTGGCGCCGCTGGTTGTCGGAAAATTCAATGATTCCGGCGGATGATCGCGAGGTCGCCGAGGATCTGGCGCTCTCTCCGCGGCAATATCTTCGACTGCGACATCAGGCGCTGGAAGTTGGATACTCCGACGCACGCGCCCGCGCGCTTCCGTACACCGATCGCGAGCTCATCCGTCACTACCTGACGCGCGACCTGAGCATCCGTGATCGTGTCATCGTTTCGCTCTACTACAACGACAAAATGACGATGGCGGAGATCGCCGCTGTCCTCGGGATCAGCGAAGCTCGCGTTTGTCAGCGGCTCGCCGAGATTGTGGAGCAACTCCGGGCGCGATTCTCCGGTCCGAACGACGGTTCTGCCTCGTGCGGGTAGCTCGACGAGATTTATGTTCGGTTAAGTCTCCGCGATCTTCTACGGCCCCGATTTCAGCGAAATCCACGACCAGCATTTGCGTAGCTGCGGCCGCCGGCCCGGAGCAGCGCCGACGCGGAGCATCCGCCCAAGTCGAACCGCATCGCGGGGCCGTGTTCATCCGGGCGCATTCCGCCGACGGCGAGATGGACACGCTTCGCGTCGTCTGGTTCGCGCGGCGCGGCGGCAGTGGCGGCATCTCAATGAAGTTCACACGCGGCGCGATTTCACCAGCGGCGATCTGGATGAGAGGGTCGCCGCGGCCGGCCTCCGCATCGGCTCTGAGGCGCGAATCGCGCGGTCACGGCGCCGCTGGCGCCGTCGCCGCCGCCTCGTTCACGATCCGCGCGAGCACGTTATCGCCCTCGCGCTGCCAGCGGGGTATGCGCTTGCCGTTGACGATAATCGTCGGAATCTCGCGCAGACCCACACGCGGCCCGCCGTTCACGTCGTCCTGCAACCCGGCGGCGGTGGGCGCCTCGGCCATTTTCGCGGTCAGCTCGTCGGCGCTGAGGCCCAACTCAGCCGCCGCGCGCGCCAGCAGCGGCTCGCCCAACTCGCCCTGATGGCTGAACAGGAAGTCGTGCATCTGCCAGAATGCGTCCGGCCCGCCCAGCGCCGCCGCGGCCTCCGCCGCCAGCGCCGCCCGACACGCGAACGCGTGCTGCGAGCGCGGCACGTGCTTGTTGCACTCTTGGTTGAACGGATAGTGACGAAAGCTGTACTGCACGTCGCCGCGCGTCGCCATGATCCCCTTGATCGTCGCGTGCGCCAGTGCGGAGCCGGCCTCCTGATAGTCGCCGAACACCACGATCGACACCGGTGCATTGTCCGGCCCGATCCGCCGCGGCAGCGCGTCCGGCGGCAGCGTCATCGTTGGTTGCTCGCGCCAGTCGGCGACGTACTTCTCCGCGGCGTATGGCGGCTGATCGTCGGCAAAGCTGCGGGCCGGCGGACTCTTTGCGGCGACTTCCTCCACGGTGCGAATCAGCGCGTTCGGTGCATTCCATCCCTTTAGCTCGACGCCGTTGACGAAGATCATCGGCGTATAGTGCAGACCCAGGTCGATGCCGTCCTGAATGTCGGCCTGCACGCGCTGCAGCGTCTCGGGGCTCGACATGATCTTGATGAACTCGCTCGGCTCGAAGCCCAGCTCGCGCAGCGAGTCCGGCAGGCTGGCATCCGTGAACGAGCCGCCCTGCGAGAACAGCCAGCGGTGCATCCGCCAGAAGCCTTCCGCGCCCTGCAACGTGCCCGCCGCTTCGGCCGCGCGCGCCGCCCAGCAGCCGTTGGGGTGCATGTTGCGTTTCACGTGCGGGTTGCAGGCCGTGCACATCGGGAAGTGTTTGATCGAAATCGAGATGTCGCTCCGCGTCTTCAACAGCGTATCCGCCTGCGCCTCGAGCTGTTTGCAGTCCGGGCACTGATATCCCGTAATCATCACGATGCGGATCGGCGCAGGATCGGGACCGACGCGCCAGCGACCGGTGAAGCCTCCGCCGCGCGGCGGCGTGGGGCCGGCGCCGCCGTTGGCCGCGGTTGTCGCAGTCGGTGTCGCATTACTCGCCGCGCCCGCGGCGGCGCGGCCTGCCGCCGGCTGAGTTGTCGCCGGGGGGTCGATCGCGATGCCGTTCGATGGCGCCGCCTGCGTGGCGGCCCGCGTGACGTCCGCGCTCGCGGCGGCCCGCGCGGCTTCCGCCTGCTCTCGCTGCTGCCGCTGATAGCCGATGTCCGCATATCCCAGGCCGACCGAGACCGTGGCGAAAACGCCGGCGAGCAGCCAGCTCGGGCCGTGACCGGCCGCCGGCAGCGCCGCCGGCGCAATCAGCGTGATGGCGACGAACGCCAGGTTCGCCGCGTGGACCCCGACGCAATACTGGCAGAAGTAGCCCCCGGCGATCATGACCCCCACGTAGAAGAGCGATAGCACCCCACCCGCGGCGACCCCGCCGCGCTGCACGCCGCTCAGCCGTCCGAACGAGACGAGCCACGCCCCCAGCAGCCCCGTGAAATATGCCAGGCCGACAAACGAGACCGGCCACGACGTGCCCGGGACTTTGCCCCAGAAGCTCGCGGCCGCGCGTGCGCAGGCACTGCCCTCGCCGCAACCGGGCAGCCTCGCGCCAAAGTGCTCCTGAACGAGTACACCTGAAGTGATCGCCGCCGCCACCAGGCACAGCACGCCCAACGCGAAGGGCGCGCTGCTCCGCGCTGTCGGCGGCAGCGGCCGGGTCCCCGACTCGCGCCGCACTTTCTGCCCAGATTGTCGATCGCGTCGTTTGGACATCGATCCTCTGCCTCCGATTCCCGCCTGCACGGACCTCAAAGTGTATGGCCCGCAGGCGGCGCGATCGAGGGACGGCGCGATCTTGACCCGGCGCGGTCGGCTCGCATCCCGCACCGCTGGATCGTGAAGCACGGGTTTCCGCACTCTGTGGAGGAGCGAAGCCGGAGCCGGAAACACCGGGTTCCGATTCGTCGGAGACGCTCTCGCGATTGGAGAACCTGAACGACTCGCACGCGAGCCGAAGTGTTCGAAGCATTCACGCAGGCACGTGGCGAGTCCTCCGCGGAAGATTTCCCCGAAACCGGCGCGCCACCGACCGAAGGCGATAAACTCATCCAAGCGTTGCGAGCGGACCGCCGGTCGTCGTCACCCGGCTTGGGCCGGCTCGCAATGGTCGCCCGCGGCGGACGTTCAAGCTTGTGGGCTGGGCGCCGGCTCGGCGCTCGTCGGGCACGGGTCCGACTCACTGGATGGAGAGAAGCAGATGCGAATTTGTGGGTTTATCGCCGCGTGCCTCGCGGCGGCGGCGGCCGCAGCGCAGGGCGACGTCGTCAAAATCGACGCTTCCCGTGACGCCACGCTCATTGAGAATCCGATCGGCGAAGTCGCCAACGGCGCCGGACAGTACCTGTTCGCCGGAACCACCGCATTCGGGGAGTTTCGTCGCGCGCTGCTGCAGTTCGACATCGCCGCGGCCGTGCCCGCCGGGGCGACGATCAACGGCGCGGTCCTGACCCTTCATATGTCGCGCACGGCCGCTGCCGCCGAAATCGTCAGCCTGCACCGCGCGTCGGCCGCGTGGGGCGAGGGTGCGTCCGATGCGCCCGCGGAAGAGGGCGGCGGCACCAGTGCGGAACCGGGCGATGCCACGTGGCTGCACCGCTTTTATGCTGACGCACTGTGGACCACGCCCGGCGGCGACTTCGAGTCGCTGGCCAGCGACAGCACCGTGGTCATAGCCGACGGGTACTACTTCTGGGGCGGCGCCGGGGCCCTGGTCGCCGACGTGCAGAGCTGGCTCGACAACCCGGCGCAGAACTACGGCTGGGCGATTCTTGGAAACGAGCAGATCGACCAGACCGCCAAACGCTTCGACTCTCGCGAAAACCCGGACGCAGCCCGCCGCCCGTCGCTGACGATCGACTTCACGCCGATTCCCGAACCGGCCGCAGCAATGCTCATGTGGGTAGTTATCCTGGCCTTGCCGACCCATGTGCGGCGGTCAGCCTGAGCCTGTCATTCGCGGCCGCAGGTGGTCTGCAGATTGGGCGGGCACTCTGCCTGCCAGTGAGTGTCGGCGCACGGCGCAGCGGGCCGGATGTCCGTCCACCCAAGGTGCTTCGATTCTGATCCAAGGATGCTAGAACCGCCGCAGCACGCCGACGACCACACCCTGAATCGCGACACTTTCCACGACGAGCGGCTTATAGTCCGGATTTGCGGGCTGCAGGCGCACGCCCTTGGGATGGCGGTAATAGCGCTTCAGCGTCGCCTCGCCGTTGTCGAGCAGCGCGACCACAGTCTCCCCGTCGCGCGCCGTATTCCGCTTCTCGACAATCACGTAGTCGCCGTTGCGAATCTGGTCGTCGATCATGCTGTCGCCGCGCACCCGCAGAACGAAGCTGCCGTGAGGCGAGACGAACATCTCTTCCAGATCGAGCGCTTCGTTTTCTTCCACCGCTTCGATCGGCCGACCGGCCGCGATCGTGCCGACCAGCGGCAAGCGCGTCGCCCGCTCGTCGGGAAAATCAAACGTGGCGCTAAGTCGCAAAGAGCGTGCCTTGTGTCGGGAGCGCCGCAGGAGACCCTTGTTCTGAAGCGCGGCGATGTGCTCGAACACGGTGACCTTGCTCACGCCGAACTCGTCCGCGAGCTCCTGCATGGTCGGCGCGTAGCCCTTGGCGCGCGAAAAGTCCCGGATGAACGTGAGCACCCGAAGCTGCTTGGGCGTCAGCGCTGGCCGCTGCTTGCTGGTACGAGACATCGGTGCAGTCCTCGGCGAAGTAGGCGCAGAGCGAACCAAACACCACCGGCGGCAAATCCGCCGGCACGCGCTGCGGCAGGCGCAAGGGCCGCGGCGCAGGGGTCGGCTCCGCACGGGGGATCAATTCCAACTCGATCAGGCGGCTCCGCAGGTCCGCGAGCTGGTCGGTGGACAGCAGCGTCGAACGAAGATCGAGCAGACCCGGCCCGTCGGCTGATACTTCGTCATTGAAATCTCCCCCAGGTCCCAGCACACACAGCATTCGACCGCTGCTTGGTTTTTCCGCTCGCATGCAGCACTCCTTTGCAATCGTGCGATGCAGAAACTGCCACGAAGACTCGCTAGCGAACAAGCGAATAATAACCTAACAAATGTTCGGTGTCAAACGGATTCTCGAAAATTCTCGGGCGTGCCTTCGAGCATAGCAAGAGCGGCTCGCGAGCGAAAACATACCAGTAATGGTAGAGACGGGCAACACGCCGAGCCACGCACGCAAAGGCAAAGTTTGGGGGATGTTTGCCAAACTTGCCCGCGGGTCGCGATTCGCGGCCTATCCGCCCTGGTACGTCGTGCCTCGCCAGGTGGTGCGCACACCCAAGGCCCGCCCGATCGCGTTGATCGTCATCGCGAGCGAGAACGCCGCCCCGAGCGGATACGTCACGGCCAGCGGCCCCGGCAGCCCGGATACCGGGTAGTATCGCCAGAGCACCGACTGCTGCGCCGCGACCGCCCAGCCGCTCGCGAGCAGCGCCGCTCCGGCGATCGGGCCGGCGCCGAGCACTGCTGATGTAAGTGCAGCAATCAGCGTAACATACGGAGACAGGCTGAACAACGTCAGCAGCGCCACGCTACCGAGCAGCCGCGCCGGCGTACCGAAACAGCCAAAGAAAATTCGCGTCCACCCGCGCCAGATTTCGCGCAGACCCGTGTACATGCGGACGCTGTACAGGTCGGCGCTGCGAACCACTCGCAGACGCACGCCGCACTCCTTCGCCCGGCGGGCGAAGTGCATGTCCTCGTTGAGGGTGGCCTTGACTGCTTCGTGCCCCCCGAGCCGCTGGTAGCCCGACACCGACATCAACATGAACGCGCCGTTCGCATATGCGACGCGCGATCGCGGGTTGTTGACCTTCTGCGGGGGGAACCAGAACACCAGAACCCCTCCCGCGACCGGCTGAATCACGCGCTCCCAGAACGAGAGCGCCTCCAGCCGCGGCAGGACCGACAGAAAGTCGATCTGCTCGCGACACGCGAAACGCACGGCCGCCGCGACCAGCTTGCGCGAATGAAACGTGCAATCGGCGTCGGAAAAGCACAGCCAATCGCCGCGGGCCTGCTGCACGCCGAGGCGCATGGCGTTGTTTTTCCCGAACCAGCCCGCCGGCAGTTCGGTGACGTGCAGCGCGGTCAGGCGGGCGTCCTCGATGGCCAGTCGGTCGATGATCGCGCCGGTCTGGTCGGCGCTGCGATCGTTGACGAGGATCAGGCGCAGGGACGGATACTCCTGCGCCAGCAGACCGCGCGCGCAGCGCTCGATGTTGGCCTGCTCGTCCTTGGCGGCGACGATCATGCTGAGCGGCGGAAGGTCATTCGCGTCGCCGACGGCGTCCGCTTCCGTCAGAAGCGGCTCCCGGGCCGCGCGGTTCAGGTCGAGGTGCCGCCGCAGCCAGACGATGCCGACCAGCGCGGTGAACCAGACCCACAGGGCCAGCGCATAGGACTCCGTCGGCAGACCGAGTACGGCGAGTTGCAAAGGCTTCGGCTCCTGCGCACGCTATGGCGACCTGAAGTCGGGCGCAGCGTACGGGGCCGCGGCTGGCGGGGCAAACGGCCGACCGGATCGCGCCCCGCCCTTCCGATCTGCCGCGAAACCGGCACAGGCGCCGCGCGAGCGGCGGCGAGGGCGCGCCGCTCCGCGCGCTCGCCGCCGCAGGATCCGTCTCGCACCGCTATGGGCACGGTGCACACCCACCAAACAAGCAGGACAGGAACGCGTCGATGTCGAAGAAGTCGACGGCCCCGTTGCAGTCGGTGTCCACACTACAGAAGAGACCGTTGCAGTGCAGGTCGACGTAGTCCGACGGCGCGAAAAGCGCCGTGAGGAACGGGTCGATGTCGAAGAAATCGACGATGCCGTCGCAGTTCGCGTCTCCGCGCGATCCTGGACACGCGACTCCCGCGGCGCAGGTCCAGTATCCGCCGTCCACCGAGTAGACGCCGCCCGCGGAGGATCCGGCGTCGTGCTGTCCGATCGACCCGGCCACCGCGAATCCGCCGCCGGTGCTCACGCCGCCGCCGCCGATGGCGTAACAGTCGATCCGCAGATCCGCGAAGGCTTGCGTCGTGGACACGGAGAGTAGCGCAAGAAACACAAGTCGTGCAGTCGAGCGTTTCATGTCGGGTTCCTTTCTGTCGGCAGAGCGCGGTTTTTCCACGCGCTCCGCGTGCGGTCGCTCACTTCCCGGGCGACTCCAGCGCTTCAATCGACTCCGCCGGCGGCGCGACTCCGGTTGTGGTCTCGCCGGTCAGCGCCATACCGCCCGCCTCACGGTTGATGATGAGATAGTGAACTCGGAAGTCCTCCGTCGGGGGCGTGCAGCCGCACAGCACGGAGCCCATGCGCGTCACGCGCACGACGGCGGCGCCCGGCGCCTTGCTGTGCACTTGCACATACCACGACGTCCACGGCGGCGGCGGCAGCTCCGTCTCGACCGAAACCTGAATCATGCTGGCGATGCCGCCCGGCGGGCAGTCGAAGTCGTCGATGATCAGCGGATTGGCGAATGGAATGTCGGTGTACCAACCGATCGTGTGGTTGTGCGGCGGGAAGCCCTGCTGGCAGATCGACGTGCTGCAACTCTCGATGGGCTCCCAAAACACAGCCTCCGGGCAGATCGTGCCGGCGGGGCGCACCGGCCCGCTAACGCGGATCGCGCCGTTGTTGATCTCCAGCGCGGCCGCCGACGGCATTCCCGGACCGAGTACGCCGTTGCCCTGCGCGAGCACACCCGCTGCGGCGTCGAGCGTCGCCGACGTCTGTCCCCGAACGCCGTAAGTGCGAAACGCGCCGGCGTTGAACGCCAATCCATACACGCCCGCGGAAAAGGCTCCGGCGCTGTTGGTCTGGCCCTGGACGCCGATATTCAGCACAGCGGCGACGCTCTGCGCGAAGCCGACCGCGCCGCGCGCTGTGGCCACGTCGGAGAAGTTGCGACCGATTACGCCGTAGGTCGCCCCTAAGGGCAGCACGTTGCTGGCCGTTCCGGACACGCCGGCTGATCCGACTGCGTCGGCCACCGTCTCGCCAAACACGCCGAATGTCCGCCCGAGAGTCACCATCGCGGTTGCGGTTCCGTAGACGCCGGCGGCGAAGGCGGTGGTCGAGTCGCACTGACCCCAGACACCGTTCGTTGCCCCGGTCGCTGCCGGTGCGTGGCCGCGCACCCCGCTCGCGTTGGCAGTCGACGCCTGTGTGACGCCGTGCACGCCATACGTCTCTGCACCGGCGGCATTCGCGGCGTTGCCAAATACGCCCGCGGCTCCAGTGTTCGCCGACTGGGTTACACCCGACACGCCGTAGGTCGTCCCGCCGGCGGCGTTTGGCGCGATGCCGCTAACGCCAGCTGCGCCATTGGTTGCCGACAGCGTGCGCCCCAGAACACCGTTGGTAATCCCGGTCGCCGACGTGGCGACGCCGCGGACGCCGCTTGCGCCGCCGTCCGGCGAGCGCGTCTCGCCATCCACGCCGAAGGTCACGCCGCCGATCGCGTTGGTCGCCTCGCCGCGCACCCCGTACGCGCCGTCAAAGCCGCCGCCGACCGATCCCAGAACCGCACCAAGGCCGAGGAATGCCAAGCCGTTTCCGGGGGCGAGGGCTTGAATCGCGATGCCGCCGTTCGAGAACGCTTCGATCGCGCGTCCTGCCCCGGTGTTGCTCACCGAAAACGCGGTACCCGGATCGTCGATCGTTCCGGCGTAGGGCAGTTGCAGATCGTCGATCCCATCGGCAAAGCCCGCCGGCACTCCCAATAGCCCCGCCCACGGCGCCTGCATCGCGAACACCGCGTGCGGCGCAGCCAGCACCGGCTGGCGCGGGGTGAGCAGCACATAGGCGCCGCTGCCGGCGGGCCGCCGCACGGAGATCGCCAGCCAGCGCGCCTCGCCGGTGAACGCCCCGGCGCCGAAATCCAACTGCACTTGAAAGCGGCCATCGTCCACGCCGACCGCCAGGCGCGTCTCAGTCACACCGATCTGCGTCCCCCCGACTGCTTCATCGAAGAGCTGGAACTCAAAATCGCACGGCTCATCAACCGCGCTGCCGCCGGCGGTGAGCGCGCCCTGATAGCTGAATTCCGAGGTAAGGGGCGGCGCCGCCAGCGCCGTGATGCGCGTGACCAGCACCAGCACGAGGACCGCAAGCGACCCGTGGCGCCGCAACGACAGAGAATGGGAGAGGCCGGCGTTCATGGATGTGACTCCGAGTTGAGCGTCGTCCGCCGCCCGGACGACGACGCTTCAAGCGGGAAGACGCGACAAACCGCGGTCCGGCGCGGTCAGCCGCTCGAAAATCTGTCAGAGGCCCGCAAAACGCCCGCTATGGCTCTGTGAAGGACGCGAGTGACGCGACCGGAACAGCGGTTCAGGCGACGGACGAGCACGAAAGGAACGCACGATGACGACTCTGGCAAAGGCGATGCGATCGGCGATGGTGGCGGCGGCGCTGCTGGTGGCGGGCGGGGCCCTGGTCGGCTGCGACGACGGCAGCGGCGGATGGGGCGACGGGGGCTACTCCGACGGCGGCTACTACGACACGGGCGGATACTCCGGGGGCGGCTATGGCCCGATCGATCCGGACGTGTTCCAGGACTCGGTCGACAACTTCAGCGAGTATCTGCGGTCGTAGCCGCGATTCGCACCTCGGTCGGAAAGCGGTCTTCTCTGGCGCCGGGGACAACGCCAACGGGCAGGTCGGGCAATCCGCCCGGCCTGCTCGGCTTATGCGCCGGGCGCGCGTGGCCATCCTGAGCCGCCGGTTCGCGGTGCGGCCGCATCGGCGCGAAGGGTGCGCGAAGGATAATGGCCGCGGCGTGACGCGCGGGCGGGGCCGCGTCATACTGTGCGGTTTCGCGGCGTGGCGTCGGGCCGGCGGCTGAGGTGCGGCGGCGGTGCGCGACGCACTCGGGAGCAGTAGCAGAATGGCGCTGATGGTCAGTGTATCCGGCGTCCGTGGGCTGGTCGGCGAGACCCTGTCGCCGACGCTTGTGCTGGAATTCGCACAGGCGTACGGGGCGCTCCTCGCGGGCGGCCGCGCGGTTGTGGCGCGCGACAGCCGGCCGAGCGGACCGATGCTCGCGGCCGCGGTGAGCGCCGGTTTGATCGCCGCCGGGTGCGAGGTGACTGACCTGGGCATCGCCATGACGCCGACGGTGGGCCGCGCCATCCGCGACGGCCGCTACGCGGGCGGCGTGATCATCACGGCGAGCCACAACCCTTCGCCCTGGAACGGCCTCAAGTTTCTGGACGATCAGGGTTTAGCGCCGGACCCGGTTCGCGCGGCCGAGATCGCCCGCATCCGGGCGGCGGGCGTCGGGGCGGGTATCAAACATGGTTTTCGAACGCTGCAGCGCGACGATCAGGCCGGAGAGCGGCATGTCGACGCGGTGCTGGCGGCGGTCGAAGTAGACACCGCTGCGCTTCGCGGGATGCCGGTCGTGCTCGATAGCGTAAACGGGGCGGGCTGCCTGGATTCGCCGGCATTGCTGACCTCGCTGGGCTGCCGCGTGACGCACATCAACGGCGAGCCCACCGGCGACTTCGCGCACCCGCCGGAACCGCTGGCGGAGAATCTGACCGGCCTCAGCGACGCGGTGCGGCACAGTGGGGCGGTGGTCGGCTTTGCGCAGGATCCGGATGCCGACCGGCTCGCGATCGTCGACGAAAACGGTCGATACATCGGCGAAGAGTACACCCTGGCGCTGGCGGCGTGGTCGGTGCTCTCGCGGCGGGCAGGCCCGGTGGCGGCGAACCTGAGCACGTCGCGGCTGATCGACGCAATCGCGGCTCGGACCGCCGCGCGGGTCGACCGCACGCCGGTCGGCGAGGCGCATGTCGCCCGGGCGCTCGTGGCAAGCGGCGGCGTGATGGGCGGCGAGGGCAACGGCGGCGTGATCGACCCGCGGATTTCGCTGGTGCGCGACAGCCTCTCGGCGATGAGCCTGGTGCTGCAACTCATGTGTCAGACCGGCAAGACGATCAGCGCCCTGGTCGCGGAACTTCCGGCGCTGGTTATGGTAAAGCAGAAGTTCGAGTGCCCGCGCGAACGGATCGAAGCCGCGGTGACGGCAGTTGCGGCGGCGTTCGCGGGCGAGCGTGTGAACCGCGCCGACGGCGTGCGGATCGACTTTCGCGAGGGCTGGGTGCATCTGCGGGCGTCGAACACGGAGCCGATCATCCGCATCATCGCCGAGGGGGACGGTCCCGCGGCGGTCGAATCGCTGGTGGCGCGGGTGCGGAAGGCGGCGGGTTTTTGATCGCCTGGCGCGGAGTGCGAGCCGCGGTTTTGCCGGTGCGAAGCTCCGAGGATAAGCTCTTGTACAGCGAGGGCCAACGATGAAACGAGCGAGAACCACGGCGGAAGCAGGGTCGGGCGCCGCGCGACGGCGGCGCGGACCGCGTCGGAACCGCCAGGCCGAGATTGAGCGCGTGTTTCGGCAGATCGGGCTGGAGGACGAGGCGACGCGCGAGGCGTACCGGTCGATTGCACCGGCGCCGACGCCGGAGCGCATCGTCCACTATCGCGTTACGCTATCTGACTCGACGCTCGCTTAGGCGCACGACTCCAACATGCCGAACTGGAAAGAAGTACTCGGTCGAATCCAGGCAGCGGGATCGGCGTGCGACGTCGTTCGGCGCGACGCGATCCGCTCGCTTGCGGACCACACGGGTCGCAATGTAATCGTTTATTACTCCGGATGGTTGCAGAAGCCGGAGCTTGCGAAACGCGGCGTTCTGGGTTTCGACATCAATGACGCCGACAAGAACGGCTTCATGGTGACGATACACGGCCTGGACCGCGCCCGAGGACTGGACCTCGTGCTGCACACTCCCGGCGGCGAGATCGCAGCCACTGAGTCTCTGGTGCAGTACCTGCGGGCCATGTTCGGCACCGACATACGCGCGATCATCCCTCAGATCGCCATGTCCGCCGGTACGATGGTTGCGTGCGCCTGCAAAGAGATACTCATGGGCAAACACTCGAACATTGGTCCGATTGATCCGCAATTCGGCGGAATCCCGGCACACGGCATCGTCGAGGAGTTTCAGAAGGCCAAGGATGAGATCGCCGCCGATCCGCGGACGATCCCCGCGTGGCAACCGATCATCGCACGCTACCATCCCACGCTAATCGGCGAGTGTGAGAAAGCCATCGAATGGTCGAGCGAGATTGTCAGCGATTGGCTGGTCAGCGGCATGTTCGCCGGCCGGCGCGACGCGCAGCGCATCGCCGGTCAGATCGTGAGCGACCTCGGCAGCCACGCGCTGACGAAGTCGCACGCGCGGCACATCAGCAGGGATGACGCACGGCGCTTCGGATTGCGGGTCGTCGATATCGAACAACCCCCCGAGCTACAGGACCGCGTGTTGACCGTGCATCACGCGTGCGTACTCACGCTGCAATCGACGGGAGCATTCAAGATCATCGAGAATGACCGGGGCGTGGCTCACATACTGTCGGCACAGGCGACGGTAGCCGTAGGGTCGTGACTCGATGCGCTCAGACCCGAGGCGGACAACGCCGCTGCAAACCCGTGCGTGGGCTGAATCGCGCGAAGGGCGTGGGCGCCCGCGTCGCGCGACCCACCTCCCTTGCATCGAACTCCAAGTTGGATAAGAGATGAACCATATCCGCACCTTCGTCGTCGTTCCTTCGCTTCCGGAGCAGCTCGAGCCGCTGCGGCAGCTTGCCTATAACCTGTGGTGGTCCTGGAACGCCTCCGCCACCGAGCTCTTCCGGCGGCTCGACCCCGACTTGTGGGAACGGGTGAATCACAACCCCGTGGCGCTGCTGAGCCAGATCAACCAGCGGCGGCTGGAGCAGGCGGCCCGCGACGACGCCTACACCGCGGCGCTCTACCGCGTGATGGACAGCTTCTACGTCTACATGAAGAGCCGCACGTGGTTCGACGAGCACTACGCAAATCACAGCAGCGACACGATCGCCTACTTCTCGGCAGAGTTCGGCCTGCATGAGTCGCTGCCGATCTACTCCGGCGGCCTGGGCGTGCTCGCCGGCGACCACCTGAAATCCGCGTCGGACATGGGCATCCCGCTGGTCGGCGTGGGGCTGATGTATCGGCAGGGGTATTTTGACCAGCAGATCACGCAGGACGGCCGACAGCTCGAGTTTTATCGCCTGCATGATTTTCACCAATTCCCCGCGACGCCGGTGACCGACGCCGATCACAAGCCGGCGCAAGTCTCGGTGCACATCGGCAGGCACCTGCTCTACGCCCGCATCTGGGTGGTGAACGTCGGCCGCGTGCGTCTGCTGCTGCTCGACGCGGACATGCCCGAGAACCCGCCGGAACTGCGGCTGATTACGCATCGGCTGTACGGCGGAGACAGCGAGATGCGCATTCGGCAGGAAATTCTGCTGGGCGTCGGCGGGCTGCGGGCGCTGCGGGCCTGCGGCATCAGCCCGGTGCTGTGCCACATGAACGAGGGACACGCCGCGTTTCTGGCGATCGAGCGCGTGCGGCAGGCGATGCGCGACCACGACATGAGTTACGCGGCGGCGCGCGACGCGATCAGCGCCGGCAACATCTTCACGACGCACACGCCCGTGCCCGCGGGCATCGATCGGTTCGAGGCGGAGCTTTTCGAGCGCGACTTCGGCTGGATGGCGGCGGAGCTGGGCATCTCGATGCACGAGTTGCTCTCGCTGGGGCGTGAAGACCCGAACAACCTCGAAGAGACGTTCTGCATGGCGATCCTGGCGCTGCGGCTGGCGCATCGCAGCAACGGGGTCAGCAAGCTGCACGGCGAGGTTTCGCGGGCGATGTTCAAGCACTGCTGGCCGGAGCTGCCGCGGCAGGAGCTGCCGATTACCCACATCACCAACGGCATCCACACGCGGTCGTGGCTCAGCCCGACGATGTCCGAGCTGTTCGACCAATACCTCGGCCCGAACTGGGCCGAAGACCCCAGCGCCGGCGAGCGCTGGAAGCGGGTGGATGAGATTCCGGACGCGGAAATCTGGCGGGTCCATGAGCGCCGCCGCGAGCGGCTGATCGGCGTGATTCGCAAACGCTTGCGCGAGCAGTGTCTGCGGCGCGGCGCGCCGCAGGCGGAAGTGCAGGCGGCGGACGAATCGCTGGACCCCAAGGCGCTGACGATCGGCTTCGCGCGGCGTTTCGCGCCCTACAAGCGCGCCACGCTGCTGTTCCGCAATCCGGAGCGGCTCTCGGCGCTGCTGCGAGACGCCGAGCGGCCCGTGCAGTTTGTCTTCGCCGGCAAGGCGCACCCCAAGGACGGCATGGGCAAGGAGCTGGTGAGCCGCATCGCGGAGGCCTGCAAAGCGCCGGAGTTCGCCCGCCGCATCGTGCTGCTGGAGAACTACGACATCAACGTCGGCCGCGAGCTCGTGCAGGGCGTGGACGTCTGGCTCAACAACCCGCTGCGCCCCAACGAGGCCAGCGGCACCAGCGGCATGAAGGTGCCGGCCAACGGCGGCCTGCACCTGTCCTGCCTCGACGGCTGGTGGCCGGAGGCCTACGACGGCGAAAACGGCTGGGCCATCGGCGACGGGCTGCTCTATGACGACCGCGAGTATCAGGACCACGTCGAGGCCGAAGCGCTTTACAACCTGCTGGAGCGCGAAGTCGTCCCGATGTTCTACGACCGAACGATCGACGGCCTGCCGCGGCGCTGGGTGCGGCGCGTCAAGCAGGCCATGAAGACGATCTGCCCGGTGTACAACACGCACCGCATGCTGCGCGAATACGCCGAGAAGCTCTATGTGCCGGCCCTGCGACGCTTCGGGCACCTGTCGCGCGACGGTTTCGCCGTCGGCCGTGCGTTGCAGGCGTGGAAGGAGCGCATGCGGCAGGGCTGGAGCACCGTGCGGATCGACGAGATCAGCTCCGAGGCCGAGACCGTCCTGAAAGTCGGGGCCCGCATGCCGCTGACCGCGCGGGTGGCGCTGGGCGGCGTCGATCCGACCGATGTGAAAGTCGAGGCGTTCTTCGGTCCGCTCGATTCCTCCGGCGAGATTCTGCACGGAGAGTTCGCCGAGATGCGCTACGTCCGCGCCGACTCCGGCGGCGTGCACGTCTTCGAGGGCGACATTCCGTGCGCCGTCAGCGGCCGGCACGGCTACACGGTGCGGGTCGTGCCGCATCACGCGGACCTGGTGGACCGCCATGAAATCGGGCTGATCGTCTGGGCTTGAGCCCGATGCACCGCCTTCGCGCGCGACGCCCGCCGCGGGGCGATCCTCTACGGAGTGCGTCATGAACGACGCCGTGACGACGCTGGCGGAGTTGAAGGCCCTGATGGCGGGTTTCGTCGCCGAGCGCGACTGGCAGCGCTTCCACGACGCGAAAAACCTGACGATGGCTCTGGCGATCGAGGCGGCCGAGCTGATGGAGCACTTCCAATGGGCCCGCAGCGAGGAACTGGACACACTCGTGGCCGACCCGGCGACCCGCGCGGCGATCGAAGAGGAACTGGCGGACGTGCTGTGCTTTTCGCTGGCGCTGTCGAACCGGCTGAAGATCGACCTGGCCGCCGCGATCGAGGCCAAGATGGCGAAGAACGCCCGCAAGTATCCGACCGAGACGTTTCGTGGCCGCTACTTCAAGCCGCCGGGTTGAGCGGCGCGGGCCATCCACCTTCGTGTAACTCGCGAGGCGACTTTCGCGTCTAAGCGAGCGAAACTCGACAGGGGCAGCGCGTGGCGGCGATCCTGCTGTGGACAGCGGCGGCGTACGTAATCGTCGGATCGCTCTTCGCAATTGTGTTCGTGTGCGTCGGTGCCGCGCGCGTCGACTCCGCCGCCGCGGGGGCGTCGTGGGGCTTTCGTGTACTGATTCTACCGGGCGTGGCGGCGCTATGGCCGCTGCTGGCGCTGCGCTGGCGTCGCGCCGCGGCGGCGGAGGCGCATCCGTGACCCGTGCTCAACGTCGTACGCACGCGCTGCTGTGGCCGGTCCTCGGGCTGCTGCTGCTCGCCGGGCTGGCGGCGGCGGTGCGCGCCCGGCCAGCGGCGGCGGCGCCCGAGCGCATCGCCGCGAGCGGGGTGCGGCCGTGAGCATCCGCTATGTCGCCGTGCAGTGGAATCGGCACAAGCGCATCTACGACGCCGCGGCGGTCGGCGGCATCGCGGCGTACCTGACGGTGTTCTTCGTCGCCGGCAAACTGCTGTTCGCCGGCGAGCGCGCGATCAGCGACGAGGTGCTGGCGATGCGGGCGCTGGGCACGTGCGCGTATGGGCTGCTGCACGTCGTGTTGTGCATCGGGCCGCTGGCCCGGCTCGACCGCCGCTTTCTGCCGCTGCTTTACAACCGCCGGCATCTGGGTGTGGCGACGTTTCTGGTCGGCCTGGCGCACGGCTTGCTGGCGACCGGCTATTACCACGGGTTCGGCGTGGTCGATCCGCTGACGTCGCTGCTGACCAGCAACACGAACTACACCTCGCTCTCCGCGTTTCCGTTTCAGATTCTGGGCGTGTTGGCGCTGCTCATCCTGTTTCTGATGGCGGCGACCAGCCACGATTTCTGGCTGCGAAACCTCGGCGCGCGGGCCTGGAAGGCCCTGCACATGCTCGTTTATCCGGCGTACGCCCTGCTCGTCATGCACGTCGCGCTGGGCATACTGCAAACCCAGCGCGAGTGGTGGCTGGCCGGGCTGGTCGCGCTGGGTGTCTGCGTCGTGGCCGCGCTGCACGGGATCGCCGGGGCACGCGAGCGGGCGCACGACGACCGGGGGCGCGCGCGGCGCTTGGCCCCGGCGGCGGGAGAGTGGGTGGACGTAGCCGCCGTGTCTGACGTTCCGGAGCAGCGCGGGCTGACGGTGACCGTCGGCGGCGGCGAGCGCATCGCGCTGTTCCGCTACGACGGCGTAATCTCGGCCACAACCAACATCTGCGCCCATCAGGGCGGGCCGCTGGGCGAGGGAAAAGTCATCGACGGATGCATCACCTGTCCGTGGCATGGGTGGCAATACCGACCCGCCGACGGACAGGCGCCGCCGCCGTTCGTGGAGAAGATCTGCACCCACCGCGTTCGAGTCGCGGGCGGGCGGATACTGGTCGATCCGCGGCCGTTGCCGGCGGGCACGGCGGTGACGCCGGCGCGCGTCGAGGAGACACCGCGTGCATGACTCGGCGCCGCAGACCCCCGCCCACGCGGCAACCATGTCCGGCTCGCGGGACGAGTTCTACGTCGGCTACTTGAAGATGCCTCCGGGGCTGCGCCGCTTCCTGCTGCGCACGTTGCCGGGGACTCTTGCGCTGTCGGTGTTGATCGGGCTGCTGCTGGGGCGCGCCCAGCGCGATCCCGGCGATGGCGTCTGGAACACCGGCCGACCGCAGGAGCTGGTCGGCTGGGTCGAGGCGCTGCCATACCCGCACATCCGGCTGCCGTCGGACACCGCACCCGGCGGCGTGGAAACCGTGCTGCTGGTCGAAGTGGGCAAGTTCGGCGGCGGGGCGCGGGCCGCGGCGCTGAGCGGACGGGCGGCGCGGATCAGCGGCTGGCCGCTGACGCGCGATGGCCGCCGCATGCTCGAGATGGAGCCGGGCGACGCCTTGCGCGCGGACGACTCGCTTAGCGCAGCGAACCGCGCCAGACTCAGCACGGCGACATCGGCGCCGCTCGGGCCGCGCACGCTGCGGGGCGAGATCGTCGATTCCAAATGCTATCTGGGCGCGATGAAGCCGGGTGAAGGCAAGACGCACAAGGAGTGCGCGACGCTGTGCATCCGCGGCGGCATCCCGCCGATGCTCGTCACGGCGGTTGATGGCCGGCGGCACAACTACCTGTTGACCGACCCGCAGGGCGGCCCGCTCGACGCGCGTATTCTCCCGTTCGTGGCCGATCTGATCGAAGTGCGCGGCCAGGCGGAGCAGCGCGGCGATCTGCTGATCCTGCGGATCGACCCGGCGGCGATTCGGCGACTTTAGTGTAGTCAGTCATGTTGCCTGCGCGATGACCTCTGCGGGTTTGGCCGTCCTTGCTACGAGTTGAAGAAGAGCGGCAATAGGCGCGTCTGATTGGCGCTGGCCGCCATGCCTACGACCGTTCGCCTGGCGACAAGCCAACAGCGTTTCACGTTGGCATGTTCCTTGCCACCCGAGCCTAACCGACCGTTCCTGGTGTAGCGCGAAGCCGACGGCGTGCAGACCACGCTGGCGACTTCGGGGACGGCCTTGAGTCTGACGGTGGGCAACTGGTATACTCTGAAGGCCGTGATCGATGACGACCCGCTGAACTCGGCCCTGCAGCGGCTGCGGTTCTGGGTTGACAGCGATGACGATGGGGACTGGTCGGATGAGACGGCCTTGATCACCTCCACCGCGATCGACGACGACTGGCCGGCGGGCTACGCCGGGGTGCACCGCGGCGTGCAGACTGCGGCGGCCGAGCAATTCGACGATTTCAAGGCGGGTTACGACACGAACGCGGACGGCGACATCGCGGACGCCGGGGATGATGTGCAGGTCGATGACAATTTCGACTCCGCCGCGATCAGCCTGAGCTATGACAACAACGGCAATCTGACCGAGGACGGTGTCTTCAAGTACGTCTACGACGCCTGGAACCGGCTGGTGATCGTCAAACGCGTGCCGGATGCGGCGACGACGATTGCGACGTACGCCTATGACGGTCTCAACCGCCGGGCCAGCAAGGTGGTTAGCAACCAGGGCGACGAAGTGGTCGCCAACGACGGCGGGAACGCGACGGTTCACTTCTTCTACGACGACGACGGCCGACTCCTCGAAACGCGCAATGGTTCCAACAAAGCGACCGGTCAGTTTGTGAGGAGCAAACGGCACGGAAGCGAACTGATTTGCTGGGACCGCAACGGAACCGCCGACACGACCAACGACTGCGACGAGGACACCTCCGGAACAGGGGACAGCAGCGGCATCGCGGGCGACCAGCGCTACTTCTATCACCAGGATCGCAACTGGAATGTCGTAGCGCTGAGCGATTATGGCAGCGGGGTGAATGGGGATGTGCTAGAACGCCGCAGTGCAACGCGGCCAGTTACGATTTGTAAGAGCAACTCAACTGACGACCTCGGCAGAATTGTGTTCGGCTCATCACTTGGCGACCCGATAGGCACTCTCGGCACGTTCCGCAATCGGCGCAGCGAGCGCTTTACAGGGCCCGGCTACTATGGTCCGGAGAACCTTGGCATTGATTGGTGGCGTGACGCATATGGTGATACAGTGCCGTGGGACTTCGACGCCAATCCGCCACCTCCGCCGCCACCGTTCGATCCGTGCCACCAGCGCCTGATGGAGGCCCTGGGAGACCGTGTGGTGAATGACATGCTTGCGTTGCTAGATGACTCAGGGTGCAATCGCCCCGAAATCCGCTGCGCGAGTCCACCTGCGTACCAAGGTCCTTGTCCCGGAGGCCTAACGAGTCCCAACCAAAACGCTCCAGGCGATTGGGTGATCCAGCTATGCGGCGAGATCGATACAGTCGCAGTGCGGCACGAGCTTGTTCATGTACTCCAGCGGTGCCACAGTAGCGGTGTATTCCTTCCGATTCCGAGTATGCCCGGCAACGGACCCATCTACACGGCCTGCACCGAGTTGCAGGCGTATAGCTGTTCCGGCCTAGGTGAGTCTCCAGACGTGACAGATGGGTTTTGTGCTCGCTCGCTACTTGGATGGTGCGACAACCAGTTTAATCAACAGCGCTGTAATGATTGGGGCTGCCCTGCATGGTGCGAGTGGAGTAACGATGGGGCCTTTGACTGGGCTCTCCAAATGTGTGTTGACGCCAGGCAAGCTGGTTGTTCTCAATGCATTGGAATCCCACAGTGACGTGATGATGTCTGGATTGGCATGCAGTCGACCGGAACGGATATACGTGAGACTCACAGTACACAATCACCCAGAGGAGATACTGCTCCGGTATTGACACTTGTTGATGTCTCTACTGCAAGGATCGCAGCGCTTCGGGCTTCAACGGTCGAAGCGTACCAACGGTTCAGTGGCTATGACCGCAACTAAACGCTTGAGATGTCAGGACATCGAGAGTTGGTGTCGATTGCGTCTTTGTGTAGTGTGCGTTGTACAAAGCTTCTCCAAAAGCTCATGCATGTTAGTGTCGGCGATGGTGATCGTGTGGCCGTGACTCAGGCACTAGCGACGCTCATATTGGTATTGGGATGATCTCCAGATTACGCCTTGCAGGCACCTGTCTAGTTGTTGTAAGTACATTAGCGGCATATCGCTGGATTGACGTTGTTGCCAAGGCGATGCCACCGGATAGACTTACACACGTTGGGGGTATTCCGCTTGTCGATGCGCGTTTGTATTTGGTTGGCGCAATCGTGGTGATTACTGCGGCGGAGTCAAAGGCGTTGAGGGATAACCGCTCTACCCAGAGCATGATCGGCGTCACAAGAGTGGCAGAGCGGCAGATGATCGCGGAGGAGCGGTATCTGATCGAGTCGCTGTTGCTCATTCAGGATACAAGCCTCAACGACAGCACGCGCCAATTGATGTTTCGTGTAATGGGACGGCCCGACGCTACGCTCGGTTGGATTGGGCTGGGAAGCACGCGCTTTGGATCACACGATGTATTGTTGATGCATACGTCCGTAATCCAGTCTGCGCTATTGTTCGTCGGATTGACTTCGGCGGCGCTGTCATCCTGGTCATGGGTTCGTCAGTTGGTGAGTCGGAAACAGGGACGATGCGTTCGGTGTGGGTATTTGTTGATCGGCGCGATCAGCGACATTTGCCCAGAGTGCGGATGGGCGACAGCGGACCGGAAGGGTCGACTGAATTTCTCGACAAGGAGCGACGACTTCGAGAACGTTGCTGGAAAGTTGAAGGAGACGCGTGATGTGGGCCCAGGCGGGGAGGCGAACTAGCGGTGAACGCATGTTTCCGGCGCGGAGACAGCTCTCCTCCGCGCCACGCACGCTTCGGCGCGGTAACTGGGGAAGCGTGCTGCAGGCGGCGACGGCGGTCGCGGCGACTTCGCACCCGCTGAACATCGTCCG
>CAZVWB010000047.1:0-33476 GCA_964631045.1 uncultured Planctomycetales bacterium | reverse complement strand
GGGCGAGCGCCTCCGGCAAATCGCGAAAGAGCCGCTGGATTTCCGCCGGCGGCTTCAGATGCCGCTCGGCGTTGGCCGCCAATCGAAAGCCGGCCTGCGCGAGCGTGCAACCGTGACGGATGCAGGCGAGCACGTCCTGAAGCGGGCGGCGCTGCGGCGCGTGATAGTACACGTCGCCGGTCGCGACCAGCGGCGCGCCGAGGCGTCGCGAATGGGCGATGCAGCGCGCGACGTGCTCCGCATCGTTGCCGTCGAAGCTGCGGCGCACGGCCAGCGACAGGCGATCCGCATCGAACACGTCTTTCAATCGCCGCAGCGCCGCGTCCTGATGCGCGTCGCCGTGCGACTCCGGGGCAACGACCGCCTGCAGCCCATCCGCGTGCTGTGCGATGTCGTCCAGGTGCAGCAAGCACGCGCCCTTCGCCGCGCGGCGTTTGCCGAGCGTCAACACCCGGCAGAGCCGCCCGTAGGACGTCCGATCCGTCGGATAAACGCAGACCGACACGCCCGCCGCGTCCGCCGGGCGCAGCCGCGCCGCGACGATGAACGGAATGCCCGCCTGCTGCGCCGCCACGTGTCCGCGCACCACGCCGGCCAGCGAGTGCAGGTCGGTCAGTGCGATGGCGCGATAGCCGAGCTGCGCCGCGGTCTGCACCAGCTCTTCCGGGTGGCTGGCGCCGGTCAGGAACGTGAAGTTGCTCGTGACGCACAGTTCCGCGTACGCCGTGGCGCTGTCGGAGCGCGGCGGCGGCCGTGTCGGGCTGTGCAGCGGATGCGGCCGCAGTTTTGGAAATTCGACGTAGGACATCGCTTCACGCCCAATCCCCATGAACGAACCAGCGCCCCGATTCCGCGTTGCGGAAGACCCATAGCCACGCGCCGTCGTCGGTCTGCACGGCGAAATAATCGCGCTCCGCCGACATCGCGGGTTCATCGTCCGGCGGCGGTCCCTGCCACCACTCCGCGCCGATGCGTTCCGGCCCGCGACAGGCGACCACGCCGCGGCGCCGCCCGCTCCACGCGACGTGCTGCAGCGGACCGTCCGGCATGAGCAATGCGACGGTGGCGGGAATCGGCGGGTCGAAAAGCCGCGTGGGGCGGTCCGTGTGTGCGACGGCTGCGGCAGCGCCGCTGTGCCCGGCCGCGGCGACGACGCGAAACGCCCGCTCGGGCAGGTGCGACTCGACCGGCTCAAAGCACACCACGTTTTCCGCGTCGAGACTGCTCATCAGCGTGTCCAGCAGCTCGCCCCACGCCGCCGGATGCTCCGGTTCGTCCGCGTGTTGGCCGGAAATGCCGAGCGAAACCTGCCGGGCGTCGATGGGCTGCACGGCCGCCGCCGCCAGCGAGACGCCCTCGACGCCCGTCGTCGCGTCGATGCGTTCCAGCACCGCCCGCAGCATCGCCCACAGATGCCGGCGCGAATGACTGGCACGGCACAGCCGCACCGCGTGCGTCTCGCGCGGGCGGCCCGCATGCCGCTGAATTCCCAGGTTCAGTTGCTGCGCCGCCAGGCCGCGCGACGCCAGCAGCGCCAGCAACGTGTCGAGCGTCTCGCCCGCCGCCGCTTCCAGAGCCTCCCAGCGATCCGACGCCCCGTCGAACACAATCTCGGCCTGTGGCGGCGCTTCGAGCTTCACCGGCTCGACGATCTCGACGGCCAGCCCCAACGCCTGATCGATCCGCCGCAGCAGCGCATCGCCGAATTGCGCCGCCAGCGCCGCCCGCGGCAAGTCGAGCAGTTGCCCCACGCGCGTCAGCCCCAGGTCATCGAACGCCGCCTGCGTCGCACCGTCGTCGCACAAGGCCTGGGCCGGCAGCGCCGCAAAGACCGCGCGCTCGCACCCCGGCGGCACGAGCGTCAGCGCTTCGCGCCCGAACCGCGCCACGGCCCGCGCGACGCCGTATGTCGCCGCCACGGCGATCCGCACCGAAAACCCTTGTCGGCTGACCGCCGCCCCGACGGTTTGCATCAATCCGGCTTCGCCCCGGCCGGCGTAATGCCGCTCCAGCCCCGTTGCGTCCAGCAGCAGACCATCCGGCGGATCGAGCGCCACCGTCGGCGAAAAACGCAGCATCCAGCACGCAAAACGGCGCAGCGCTTCCGCATCCCGCCCGGGCTGATGCGCATCGACGCACAGCCGCGCGCCGCCGGGAATCAGCGAGCGGGCGTGCGATAAGTCCAGGCCGACGCTGACGCCCAGCGCGGCGGCCGCGGCGCAGCGCCGCGCGACGACTTCGCGCTGGCTCGCCTGCTGCGTGAGCAGAATGACCGTGTCCGATCTGCGGCGAAACCGGCCCCGCGCCGCGGGCGGCGGACCGAGTCGGCGGCGGGTCAGGTCAGTCGCCCACGTCGGCAGCCACAACGACATCACGCGTCGCATGACGGCGCTCCAACGTCCAAAGCAGGCAGGCTTCGGGGTCGGTAGGCTGTACTCCCTTGCAGCGCAGCAGTTCGACGGTCCATCGTTGTGCATCGGGCGGCGCCAGGCTGGGGCGGATCAGCCAGCGCGTCCGCGCCGCAGACAGTTCGCCCCGCTCCCACGGCGGACGAGCCAGCAGGCAAATCGCCGAGCCGGATTCCGCCGCCAGTTGCAATCGCCGCGTCGCGGTCAGATCGAATCCGCTCCCGTCCGCAACCACGACCGCCGCCGCCCGGCTTCGCAGCACGGTGACCGCGGCGGAGAGTCGCTGCCGGGCGTTGCAGACACGGAGAAAAAGCGAGTTCGAGAGCAGGGCCGGATCGTGGGCATGCAGCGTGACAGGGTATGGCCAGATCGCTGGACCGATCCACACGCAGCGATGCGACGCGGCGACCGGCGACGTTGCGTTCGTCGGCACTGCATGCCTCGCATCTCTCGGTTTTGCGTTCCTCGCATCTCCCGGCGTCCCGCTCCTCATGTCTTTCGGCGTCGTACTCCTCACATCTTTCGGCTTCGCGATTTTCACGTCTTTCGGCGTCGCGTTCCTCATGTCTCCCGGCGTCGTACTCCTCACATCCCACGGCGTCGCATTCTTCGCCGCATTCGTTGTCGTCGCACTCGCCAGCGCCCGCCGCACGAGGTGAATCAAAACTCCCAGCGGGGGCCGCCACGCCCCGCGAAACGCGCCCTCATCCGGGCCCGCTACGAACCACTCGTGCAGCGCTCCGCGCGCCAAACCGCCGCCGGGCAACACGGCGTCCATGGCGTCCCACCCGGTGCGAACCACGCCCGCCGCCATGCGGCTCGCCGCTGCCGCCGCCATCGCGGCGATCCGCTCGCGCAATGCGGAGCGTGCGCTTGCGGAACTGGTTATTTCGACAACGCCCATTCATGTTAGGATATTGTTTGGTACCGATTTGTCAATGCGGTGCGGCCATCGCGCAGGGCGTCGGCCGTTTTTTTCGCTTGTCGCGTCGGGCGCGGGGCGCGAAGCCACAGGCAGAGAGTTGGTTGCCCGGGCGGGCCGCGCCGAGTGCCGGCTGGGCGCACCAGCGCTGCCGCAGGTCGCCGCCGACAAGCAATCCGCGGGGGCGGCAGAAAAGTGCGCTGGCCCAATGAGCGTGCGAGGAAGCACCGGCGACTGTCGATCGCTTGTGAACGAGTTGGTTTGGTGGAGCCAGTGAAACCAGCACCGCGGCGACCGCCCGGCTCGGGGGTAAGGTGCGCGAAATGAGACCGAAAGACGCGGTTTGGAAGCAGGTTGAGATTCTCCGGCGGATGACGCCGGCGTAGCGCGTGGATTGCGCGCTGGCGTGGACGCGGTCCACGTAGGAGTTGATGCGCGGGACGATTCGGTCGCAGCATCCGGATTGGTCCGCGGCGCGGATCGAGCGCGAGATCGGGCGGCGGATCACCGGGATCGACGTCACGAAGCTGCCGACGTGGCGCGGGGAGCCGGACGAGGCGACCGGGCGGGATGCGGCGGATGCGCCAAAGCCCGCCCGGGAAAGCGGCGAGTAGCGCGGACGATCGCCTGCCCCGTGGCGGGTGCCGGAGCGGAGCACAATCCGGTCGCCAACCGCCCGCCGCTGGTTGCGCGTGCTTCCAGTCGGAGATGGCGATGGTGGTTCCCGACGAACTCGCGGCGATCATCGAACGGCTTGAGAAAAGCGGGCTGCGCTACGTGGTGACCGGCAGTTTGGCGAGCGCCGCGTGGGGGCAGCCGCGAGCGACGTATGACGCCGAGGTGTTCGTGGCGATGGCCGCCGCCGAGACGCTGAAACTGCTCGCGGCGTTTCCGGCTGGGGATTGGTATCTCGATCGGGACGCGATCGTTCAGGCGACTCGGGAAGGGGGCGAGTTCAACGCGATCTGTGGGGCGACAGGAAGCAAGGTCGATTTCTGGATCTGCAACACGCCCGCGGATGAATTGCGGCTGGCGCGGCGGCGGAGGGAGTCGATTGCGGGCAGGGAATGCTGGCTGCTCTCGCCCGAGGACGTCATTCTGGCGAAGCTGGAGTGGATCAAGGCCGGCGCGAGCGACCAACAGCGCGCGGATGTCGTGGGGGTCCGGCGCGTGCAGGGCGCGCGGCTGGATCACGTGTATCTGGCGGCCCACGCCGCGCGCCTGGGCGTGGCGGAGCAACTAGCGGATGCAGTCAGCGGGAAGTGGGGAATCGTCGCCGAGTCTGGCGACTAGCGCGAATTGAGGGGGGCTGCCGGAGCGGCGCGCCGACCAGCGGCGACGCAGCCGGGGGGTGGCCGCGCGCCGGCGGGCGGGTAGGATTCGCGGGCTATGGGGCTGCTCGCACCCGCGATGTTGTGGATCGCCGCCGGGGTCGTGCCGGCGCTGCTGCTGCTTTACTTCCTGAAGCTGCGGCGGCGCGAGGAGACTGTGCCGTCGACCCTGTTGTGGAAGCGGGCGGTGCAGGATTTGCAGGTCAACGCGCCGTTTCAGCGGCTGCGAAAAAACCTGCTGCTGCTGCTGCAACTGCTGGTGCTCATCGCGGCGATCCTGGCGCTGGCGCGGCCGACGATCACGTCGAAGGCGGCGCAGGAGCGCAGCCTGGTGCTGCTGATCGACAACTCGGCCTCGATGAACACGCGCGAGGGCCAGGAGACGCGGCTGGAGATCGCCCGCGAGCAGGCCGTGCGGCTGCTCAAGACGGTCAACCGCACGAACTCGCGCTGGATGGGATTCGGGTCGCCGGCGGAGCAGACGCGCGTCATGGTGATCGCCTTCGCCGATCGCGCCCGCGTCGTTTCGCCCGGCTTCTCGACCAACGTGGCGGAGCTCGAAACGCTGGTGCGCGGCATCCCGCCGACGGACGAGCGCACGAACTTGCAGGAAGCGCTGCGGCTGGCCGACGCCTACATGGCGCAGACGACCGTCGAGCAGAACCCGCAACCGGCGGAGACCGCGTCGCGGCTGGTGCTCTTCTCCGACGGCGGCATCGCCGACCTGGCCGAGTTGACGCTGCGCAATGGAACGATGGAGATCGTGCGCATCGGCCAGACGCAGAACAACGTGGGCATCACCGCGCTCCGAACGCAGCGGGGCTACGAGCGGCCCGAGGTGCTCGAGGCCTTCCTCGAAGTCCGCAATTACGCCGCGGAGCCGGTCCAGACCGACGTGAGCATCTTCGTCGACGACGTGCTGGCCGACGCGCCGATCCAAACGGTCTCGCTTGACGCGGCGGAGGCGGTCGACGTCGATCCGAACGACCCCGCGCCGCCCGAAGCGCGGGCCAAGCGCTGGCAGGCGAGCAGTGCGTCGCTGAGTTTCGAGCTGCTGCTCGATCGCGCCGCAAAGCTGGACGTGCGCCTCTCGCGCGAGGACGGCTTTTCCGCGGATAACCGCGCCTACGCCGTGATCCCTCCGCCGCGCAAGCTCAGCGTGCTCTTCGTCAGCAAGGGCAATGTGTTCCTCGAGAGCGTCTTGAACCGCGACGCGCTGCCGCTGGAGCGCGTGAAATACCTGACGCCGGAGCAGTACGAAGCCGCCCCGCCGGCGGATATCGAGAGCGGCGGCCGCTCGATTTTCGACGTGGTGATCGTCGACGGCCACGATACGGCGCGGCTGCCGATCGGCAACTATCTGTTCGTCAACGGGCTGCCCCAGGTCGCGGGGGTTTCACGAAAGGGCGACGCGGATGCGTACAACCTCATCTGGTGGGACGAGACGCATCCCGTGCTGCGTTACGTCAACCTCGACTTCGTCTTCGTCGCCGCCGGACTGATCGTCGAGTTGCCGCAGGAAGCCCAGGTCGTCATCGAAGGGCCGTCCGGTCCGTCGCTGGCGCGCTACGCGCGCGGCGGCTCGCAGTTCTTCCTGCTGACGTTCGACGTCGCCCGCAGCAACTGGGTGCTCAAGAAGGGCTTTCCGACGTTCATGCAGAACGTGGTGCGCTTCCTCGCGGCGGTCGGACCGGAGTCGGAGGGGGCCGCGCAGCGGCCGGGTGAAGCGCTGCGTCTGCCGCTGCCGCCCGGGACCAGCGAGGCGCGGGTCACGCGGCCGGACGCCCGCGTGGCGGTGGTGCGCGCGGACGAAAGCGGCGCCGCCCACTACGCCGGCACGGATACGGTCGGGGTGTATCGCGTCGACCCGGGCGTGACGGGGCGCGATCGCGTGGCGGTGAATCTCGAAGACGACAACGAGAGCAACATCGCACCGCGAAGCGGGCTGAAGATCGGTACGCAACAACTGGCCGAGGGCCAGGCCATCAAAACCGCTACCCCGGAGATCTGGCGCTGGTTCGTCGGCGCTGCGCTCGCGATTGTGCTGCTGGAGTGGTACATTTACAACCGCCGGGTGATGGTGTGACGCCGGCGGCGACCGCGCGAGCCGGTCGCGACGCGAGAGTACGGTCGCCGAGCGAAGACATGACACAAATCGAGCTGAAGGCCGGGCAGCGCGTCCGCATTCGCCAGACGAT
Organism: uncultured Planctomycetales bacterium; assembly: GCA_964631045.1. Classification (GTDB taxonomy): domain Bacteria; phylum Planctomycetota; class Phycisphaerae; order UBA1845; family Fen-1342; genus CAZVWB01. Next base: position 26,617 of record CAZVWB010000047.1, on the reverse strand, counting down.
CGAGCGGCGCGAGGGCCTGTGGACCAGCGAGACGGTCGGAACGGTGCTGTCGGTGGATGCGGAGAAGACCGAGAGCTGGTTCGCGCACAGCCAGGACAACAAACTGTGGCTGCGGCGCTTGCGGCTGCGCAAGGACGATGGCGAGCTGACCACGTTGACGCTGGATCGCCATAGCGAAGTCCAGGTGCTGGAGTAGCCCGATCGCCGTCGGAGCCGCGCGACGTGCATACACGCCGACGACCGTCCGGTGCAGCGCGGGGGCTTGTGCAAGCGGGGATTTTCGCGGCCGCCGTCGCGATCCTGCTTGGCTCGGCTGTGCCGCTGGCGGGGCAGTCGCGTCCGACCATCGACTCGGCCGCCACCGACATCACGCTCGCCGAGGCGCAGTTTACGGAGCACATCCTGCGCGACCCCGCGGCGGCGGCGGAACTCTACTCGCGAATCATCGATAACCCGCGCGCGACGGTCGACGCCCGCCGCACGGCGACGGTGCACAAGGCGCGCTGTCTTCGGCTGCTGAACCGGCCGGATGCCGCCGGGTCGCTTCTCACCGAGTTGCTTACGGCTCCCGATCTGAGCGCCGCGCATCGCGACGCGGCGCAGGCGGAGTCGCTGCGGTTGCCGGCGGTCGAGCCGTCGCGACTGATGCCGGATGACACGCTGGTCTATGTCGAGGCGCGAAACCCCGGTCGCACGCTCGACGACGTGGTCGATCTGCTCGCGCGGGCCGAGTTGGCCGACACGGCCAGGCTGCGGCTGATCGAGTGGTTGCGGCGGGCGTTTCTGACGGATTTCGGCAAACTGCTGAACCGCGAGGTGCTGCGCGAGTTGCAGAAGATCGAGGCCGTCGGGCTGGGCCTGCACAACGTCGACTTCGAGGAGGTGGACGGTCGGCCGACGCTGCGGGCGGACGCCCTGTTTCTGCTCTACACCGGGCAGAGCGACGCCACCGCCGGCGTGCTGCGCTGGGTCGTGACCGGGCTGCTGACGCCCAACGCGGCGTTCGACGGCGTTCAGTTCTACACGCCCGGCAGCGTCGCCCCGAACTTCTACGTGGCGTTCACCGACCGGTTGCTGGTGATTTGCAGCGACGTGCGGGCCGGCGCCGACGCCGTGCTGCGCTATCTGGGCAAGCGGCGCGGCGAGACGCTGTATGGCACCTCGGCGTACCAGCGGCGGCCGGCGCGCACGCGTGCCGGCAACGCGATGCTGCTATACGCAAACTGGCCGCTGCTCGTCGACCTGGCGGTGAAGCAGGCGCCCGAGTCCCGCCGCGAGGACTTCGACATCATCGCCGACATGCTCTCGCTGCGGCAGATCGGACCGATCTTCGGGACGTTGCGGCTGGATGGCGATCGCGCGGAGCTGGAGCTGGCCGCCAGCGTGCAGAGCGAGGACGCGCTGCTGTATCGCCTGGTGAACGCGCCGGGGCTGGAACCGGCGTGGCGCGACTGGGTGCCCGTCAGTGCGCTCTTCGGGATGGTGTCTGGTTTCACGCCCGGCGAGCGGCGTTGGCGCGATTTCGAGAGTCTGCTGGCGGAGTTGGCGCGCGCCCAGCGCAGCGCGACCGACGCCGAGCAGCCCGCCACTAGCGCCGATCCGCTATCCGGGATCCGCGAGTTCGAGGATGGGGCCAAGCTCAGCATCGCGGAGGATCTCTGTCGATCGATCAACGGCATCGGCATCGTACTGCTCGAATCGCGCCGGGAGCCCGGCGTTTTCGGCTCGGCCGGCCTGGTGCTCGTGCTCGACGTGGATCAGGCCGACGCGTGGCGGCGACGCATCGAGCAGGGGCTGCGGCGCTGGCTCTACGGCAGCTTGTCCGATTCGCCGTTGCCAACGACCGCGGTCGAAACGCCGGTGGGTTCGGTCGAAGTGCTGGCGATTCCGCGGACGCGACTGGGGATCGCGTGGCAGGTGCGCGGCCGGCGGGTGGTGCTGGCCTTCAGCGTCGAGACGCTGGTCGACTATCTCACGCTGGTTCCGGCCGACGGCGGCGCGCGGCCGGGTTCGGCAAATCTCGCACCTGAGAGTAAGTTCATCTCGGTGCGCACCGATGCGCTGCTGGCGTACTTCTTCAAGGAGTTCCGCGCGCCGCCGCTCGCGGGTGCAGCGGATGCGCCGCGCAGCACCCTGCGGATTCGCACGTTCGAGCAGGAGGCTCGATTTCGTGTGCTGCTGGAGCAGGACGGGCTCGCCGACGTGCTGCGGGCCGTCGCCGCGGCCGACGCCTCGCCATAGGCCCGGCGCAACCGCAGCTCGGCACACGCGCACGAGCGGCGCAACCGCGCGCGAACTGGGGCGGGTAGTGCATTTCTCCGATACCGGGCAGGGCTGGGGCCGCCGATAGTACGAGCGTGGCGCAACATTGAGCAGTCGGCCGGCGCGCGGTGGTTCGAGTTCGCGCGAAACGGCCGCCAGCGAGCGCCCGCGGCGGCGCGCGGTCAACGGACCGCCAGACAGGTTTCCTGGGCTGCTGATTGGCGCCGCTGAGCCGACCGATTGTTGGACCGCGGAGAGAACACGATGTCGTCGCCCTCCGGTTTTGTGCGCAGTCCAACTCGCAATCTACGCCCCAGCGCCGCGGCCGGGCGCCGCCGCGCCCGCGTGCGAACCGCATGCCGGGTTGGCTGTGCGCTGTGGCTGCGCGACGCCCGCACAAAAGGACGGCGGGTGCTGCATGGCTACGCCGTGAATCTGTCGACCAGCGGGCTGGCCGTTCAGGTCGGGGAGTATCTGCCGGTCGGCACGCCGATCGAGTCGATCGTGCTGCACCCCATGTCTGAGCCGCTGTGCAACGGGGCGGCGGTGCGGCACGTCCGCCGCGTGCTTTCGGATGTTTTCGAGTTAGGGATCGAGGTTTCATCCGGCCAGGCGGCGGCGATGCCCTCGCATCGCGTTCTGCCGGGTCCGCCGCTTCGTGCGGAGCCAGCCCCGCTTTCGCCTTCTGTCTGAGTTCTCCTGCGCGCCGCGCGCCCCGCGCGGCGCAGCGATTCAAGTCGGGGGCGCGTCCGCCGACCGCGCCAACACACTCGCGACAACCGCCGAATCAAACTCGTGCTTGCAATGCCGCGAGAGCAGTGAGTGCGCATATGCCGCGCGCCGCTGCGGAGGCGTTTGTTGGAGGGGGGTTGCACAGCAGGACGCGCAAAAGCCGCCGGCGGCCGATCAGAGATCGCCGCCGGCGGTTCGCTCCTATGCGCAATATGGGGAGGGTGGATCGCGACGGACGTAATGGGTGGTTGGGTTTCGAGCGAGGGTTGTCATCGGGCTGCGATTGCGGAAGTGCCGAATCCGCTCGATGACAAGGAGGCGTCGCATCAGCGATTCCACCCTGAGGGTCTTGGTTTTGACGGACGAATCCGGCCGACCGCCGGCCGGAGAAAGGTTGCATCGGCGTTACGTCCCTGCGTGGCCGATGCCTTCGGTCGAAACGCACACTCCGTCATGCGCCATGCGACCGGGTAACGCTGCTCTTCAGTTGTAGGGACGAATCAGGTGAACGAGCCGATGTGCACACCCCGGACCTAAGCGTGCGACTTGGCGTTCACTCATACTCTATCGTGTGTTTTACGGACGTGCTCTGGGTAAAATTACCTGTATTACCGCGTGAGGAGGCGCTCAGGCGTGTGCGCCGGCGCGTTGGATTTCGGACTACGACATATCCTGTGGGTCGTGACAACCCGAGTTGCACATATTGTGGTTCATCCGCAGTTCAAATCTGGATTGATTTCTCCCAGCTTCTCAAAAAAAATCGCCAGATTTACTGAACTCGCTAGTTTAACCGGTCACGGAGCGAGGTTGTTGTTCGGGACGCGCCGCACTACTTTTCGTAAGTCAAGGTAGTTCTTACCCTTATACAACCTGACCTCGGCGCTGACCTCGAACTCGGTCGCACCCCGCTCAAATTCGCGCTCCATGAGCTCCAGATAGCTACCTGGGTTGATCGGCATCGCGTAGCGCATCGACTGCTCGTCGCCGGCGTGAAACACGAAGACCAGCGCGTCGCCCTCGCGCACCAGGCGGCCGGGGCGCGAGACGATCGCGACGCCTTCCAGCAGCAGAGTTCCATCGCCCACTGCGGCGACCGGCTGGAGCACTTCCGGCTTTCCAGCCTGAGAACCGATTCGCACCGGCGCGATCGGCGCCGGAAGCGGCGCCTGATCCTGCTCCTTCAGCAGGCGGTCCAGAATCTCCGCATCGCGCGGCTTTCGCTGGGTGCGCGGCCCTTCGCCAGGGCGGGCTTCTGCGGCGGGCTGACTTGTAGGTGGCGGACTGGCGGTTGCGCCGGCCGGCGCGCCGGTGTCCTGGGCCAGCAGCGACGCCGTCGTGAAAAGCGTCAGGGCCAAAGCAGTCGCAATCATCGATATGACCTCCGAGGCGCGGCCGCGTGTCGCTCGCGGCGAATCTCGATAAGCATACGGCGACGCGCGGCGGTTGTCAGGGTGACCGCCGGGCGGGGTGGGGCGGGCATTCTGCCCGCCGCACAAGCGACTCTCGAGCCGCGCGGGACCGGCTGCCCGCTCCACTCGTTGTGCCGCAACCGGGGGCGAGTTGCACCGGCGGCGCGGGCGGATCGCGGCCCGCGGGCCGCCAAGTCGGTCATGGGGGTGTTCCTGGATGCGCAGGAACGGCGAACGCGAGTCACGCGCCCGACCGGCCGATAGCCAACACTAGACGCGGAGTGAGCGATGCGCGACGTGGTCATCTTCGGCGCGGGCGGGCTGGGCAGCGTAACGCGCGACATCCTGATGCGCGCAGGCCGGTACCGCGCCATCGCGTTTCTCGATTCCGCCGAGGTGCAGCGCGGCCGGGTGGTTGACGGCCTGAGGGTTCTGGGCGGAGTGGAGCAGCTTGGCGCACTCCGCGCGCGGCTGGCCGGCGCGGTTGTCGCGATCGGAGACAACGCCGCGCGGGTGCGGATCGCGAATCACCTGCGGTCCGCCGGGATCTCGCTGGTTTCCGCCATCCATCCGCTGGCCAGCGTCTCGCCCAGCGCCCACGTGGGTCAGCACGTGATCATCGGCGCGCGGGTTCACGTGTGCGTGCATGCCCGCATCGGCGAGGACAGCGTGCTGTGCGCCGGCGCGATCATCGAGCATGACAACGTGCTGGGGCGCGGCGTGTTCATTCATCCGGCCGCGCGGCTGGCCGGCACCGTCACCGTCGAGGACGGAGCGACGGTCGGGATCGGCGCCTGCGTCATTCCCGGTCGGCGAATCGGAGCGCGCGCAGTAGTCCAGCCGGGCGCCGTGGTAATCGCGGATGTACCCGCGGGCGCGTGCGTGGCCGGCGCACCGGCGCGACCGACTCCCGCGCCGGTGTCGTACTTCATACCCGACCATCCGACGGCGCCCATCGCGGCAGGAGCCGCACAGGCGGTCCAGGTCGCAACATGACTTGGCGCCGGGTCAGTGGCACGAGAACCGTGGCACGGGACGTGTGGCACGGGTCTGGCGCAGCCGACCCGTGTGCCCGCCCGGCGACGAACCGCCGCACACGCGACGCCTCAGGCGCGGCACTAAACCGACTGCCGCCGCACCGTCATGTCGAATGACCGCACCAACCCCCGATACATGGTGTACGCGATCGCGAGGTATGCGCCGATCGAGGCGATCATCGCGAGCGCCCGCGTAACGCGGAAGTTGAGCCGTTCCGCCGCCGCCGGCGTTGCGCCCGGGCCGAAGAGCGTATCCACGTCGATTCCGGCTGCCAGCGCCGGCACGGGGGAGAACGGAACGAGCACGCTGGCGATCGCCGGGCTGGCGGAGACGAAGGCCACACCGCAGCCCCACAGAATCGTGATGCCGACCAGCACGCTGCCGGCGCTGACCATCACCGCCTGGACGGTCTTCCGCGAGGTCAGCGAGAATTGCAGGCCGATCATTGCGGCGGTCGCCGCCACCGCGAACATGACGGCGGGGGCGAGCAGCACGGCTTCGGGGTGAACCACCGCGGCGCTCGCGCGAAACCGGTCGGCGAGCACGAAGAGCGCCAGCGTGATCATCGGCGCCGCCAGGAGCGGCAGCACGAACCACATCAGCCCCTTGACGGTGCCCAGAGCGATGTCGGCGCTGGTCAGCGGCGTCGTGAGCAGCATTTCCAGCGTCTGCGACTCCTTCTCGCGCGTCAGGCTGGAGGCCGCCGTGTTGGTTACGACCAGCAGCACGACGGCGAACTGCAGCCAGATCAGTTTGATCAGCCAGTCGCGGATGGAGTCGATGCGGGTCGGGTTCGCGGCGGTCAGACCCCACCACTGACTCTCGAACCCGATCAGCAGCACGACCCCGGCGACCAGGCCGGCGATGCTGAGCGCCCAGCGCAGCCACGAGCGGCCGCCGGCGGAGGCGCGCGTCTCCGACTCGCGCCAGGCGATCGGGTTGTTCCACACGCGGCGTGGTTTGCGGCGAACGCCCTCGACCGGAGTCCGCCGCAGGAGCGCGTTGAACCGCGCGGCCAGCGTGCTCTCGCCTTCCTTGAGCGCCCGCCGGACGACAAACAGGCTGAGCAGCACCAACACGAGCGATCCAAGCGTCGTGAGCAGGATGTAGCCGCCGGCCGGGTTGGCGAGCATCCAGCGCCAGGGCCAACCGAAGCGTCCCAGCTCGGCGGCGGCGGGCGGCGGCGTCTGCCCCGTGACGGCGGCGAGCGCCAAAAACGGGTGGATCGGGGCCAGCCAACTCATCTTCAGCTGGCGGGCCGCGCCAAAGTAGTTCGCACCGGCGGGCGCCTCGGGCAACTGCCCCCAGTTCGACACGCCGATCGCCCAGACGCCCAGCATGTATAGCGCGATGCCGACGAAGAATGCGAAGATCGTGCGGCGCGTGCCGACTTTGAGGAAGCTGATCGCGATCGCGAGCGCCCCGGTGATCAGCCCGGTGCAAGCGGCCAGGCCGAAGCTGAAGAACACCTCGGTGGTGGTGACGCCGCCGTAGATCATCGTGATGCCGAAAATCGGCAGCCCGGCGATCAGCAGCACCCAGATGAAATAGATGCGGCTGAACAGCGAGCCGAGGACGATCTGCGCGTTCGACAACGGAGTGGTGAGCAGGATGTGGTAGGTGTTGGCGTCCTTCTCCTGGGTGATGGCGCCGGCGCAGAAGACCGGAGCGATGAAGCTCATGAGAAAAAGCTGTACGAGGCTGACGTACATGAACACCTGCGTGGCGCTCTTGGCGAGTTCCGCAAGCGACTTGGTGCCCATCAGGTTCTGCGAGAAGATGACGACGATGAAGAGCAGGCCGAGATAGAGCAGCCGGGCCCAGAGGTGGCGCGTGCGCTTGCCGCCCATGCTGACGACGCGGACGAGGATCGGGTTGGCGGGCAGGAGCCGCCAGAGCCAGAGGCTGATGTCGGAGAGTACCGTCACGGAATCGTCCTATAACAAAGAGCCGTGATCGGCCCAAAGATCAGATCAGCGGCGTGCCGGCGATTGCGCTCCGACGTCTTGCGCCTCGAATCGAAGCGCGAATACAGCGGGGCCATTGTCGAGACGATAGGAGAAGCTATAATAACGATGCGACCAAGACAGCCGCTTCGGCGACTGGTGAGGACTATCCCTCCTTGGCCGCGTTTTTTTATGGCCATATCTTCTCCGCCTCGACCCGCATCTTGATTCGCCGATATTCCTCCGCATTCTCATCGTCCCGTGAGAACCGTCGGTACGCGACATTCGTGCATATGTCTGCGAGTTGCAGGAGGTTGCTCGTGTGCGACGGCATGAAGAGCGTCGTCTCCACGATCCGCCGTGGATCGATGTGATCCGAGTACGTCAGCAGATAACCCTGGAAGTAGCGGAGATTTTCGTCGTTCTCCGCTTCGACGGAGTCCAGGATCGCGATGCCGGATCGATCACGCTGCGCTGCGAGATAGCTGTTGTAACGCTCGAGGAGCAGTTCGAGCGACCGCACCGCCGGATTGGTGAATCGCTCTCGCTGCGTGCGGTCGACCCGGTCCTTCGCAATGGCGACCACTAGCAGGGTGATATCGATCTCGCGTGCCACAGATTCCAGTAGGTCCAGCAGGAATTGCTGCCGATCCGGCTTGCGCCACTTCTCGAACGCCCCTTTACCGGCGCGCAGGTGAGTGGCCTTGATCTCGTCGTCCCACTTCAGCCCGCGCGCACGCTTGAAGTTCGTGATTAGGTCATGGACCTGAAGCCACCTCCATCCATGAACAACGAGTCCGGCCCGTACAAAATAGCGTGTCGGCCCGCCTTGCGCCGGGAATAGGCCGTCCGCTGGGTACCCGCAGTCGCCGGACTCGTCGACGTACATCAAATGCACTGCTTCCGCCCTCCTACTGCACCGCCCCCTTCGTCAGCCGCATGAACGCCGTCTCCAGGTTCACTTCCTCCTGCTTGATCTCGCGGATGCGCAGGTTGTTGTTCAGCATCGCGTGCGCGATGAAGCTGAAGTCGTGCGTCTCGGCGTCGAGGTTGAGCACGATCGCGCCGTTGTGCAGGCTCGCCGCGGTTACGCCGGGCAGGCGCTCCAGCACCTGGCGGGCCTTCTCATTGTCGTCGGGCGTGGCGACGTGCACGGTCGCGCCGATCCGGGCGCGGCGCAGCGCCTCGGAGACCGAGCCGTGGAACAGCAGTTCGCCCTGCTCCAGAATGCCGATCGAGCTGCACAGGTCGGCCAGCTCCGGCAGGATGTGCGAGCTGATGATGATGGTCTTGCCCATGCGGTGCAGCTCTTTGAGCAAGGCGCGAATCTCGATCCGCGCCCGCGGGTCCAGCCCGCTGGCCGGCTCGTCGAGCAGCAGCACCCGCGGATCGTGCAGCAGCACGCGGGCGATGCTCAACCGCTGCTTCATGCCGCGGCTGAGCGAGTCAACCAGCGCGTCGCGCTTGTACGACAGGTCCGTCAGCTCCAGCACGTCGCCGACGATCTGGGCGCGCTTCTTGCCGATGATGTTGTAGGCGCTGGCGAAGAACTCCAGATATTCCTGGACGACCATGTCCTCGTACGCGCCGAAGAAGTCGGGTACGTAGCCGATCAGCGGCCGGATTTTCCGGCTCTCATAGCCCACCACATGCCCGCAGACACGCGCCTCCCCCCAGGTCGGTTGCAGCAGCGTCGCCAGAATGCGAATCGTGGTGGTCTTGCCCGCCCCGTTCGGGCCGATGTAGCCGAAACACTCGCCCTCTTCGATGTTCAGGTGCAGGTTGTTCAGCGCGACGAGTTTGCCGTAGCGCTTCGTCAGGTTAATCGTCTGGATGATCAAGCCGCACTTCCTGGCGCCACGGCGCTGCGCGCTCGCCGGCGGAGGGCCGGCGGCGCGGCGCGCCTACTTCGGATACTGGATCGGAACCCTCACGCGATAGAGGCTCTTGCCGCTGCGGGCAGCGACCGGCTGGCCGTCGCGATGCAGACGCGCCGGCCCCGGATCGTCGGCGAAAAGCAGCAGCACGCCCTGGCCATACACCAGCCAGTGCGAGATGTCGCAGTCCACCATGCCGACCGTCGAAATCTCCGAGCCGACGCGGTCGATCGCGTCCTCCCCGACGCACGGCAAGTGCAGATTCCGCGTGGAGGCCAGCAGCGCCGCATCTTCGACGTCGCCGATGTTGCGGCCGGCCAATTGGATGCCCAGCGCCGAACGCGTCGAACTCGACTGGACGCTCAGCAGCGTCGGCAGGTCGGGCCGCGGCCTGCTCGGATTGTTCGGGTCCGGGCCGGGGTTCCACGCGGCCAGCTTGCGATCGAGTTCCGTAACCTCGGCTTGCCCGATGCTTGCGAGCTGCGCACCCGACTTGATCTCGGGAATTCGCAGCGCAATCACGCAAAGCCCCGGCGGCGCGGGCTCGCGGCGAAAGTGGTGGGGCTTCGCGCCGGAGGCGCGCTCCGGCGAACCAGGCAGACGCGGGTCGAGGAACAGCAGATACCCGCCGGTGATCGGAAACGGCAATTCGTTGCGAATGTAGCTCTCCGGGGTCACCTCCAGCCGATCCCCGGACGTGCGGAGCGTCAGTTGCGTTCGAATCGCGCCCTCCAGCGGCCCCGCCCAGCCGCCCTCGAACTGCTTGAGCGTCGAGCGCAACAGCGCGCCTTCCAGAACCGCCCCGGCGGCGACGGCCGTGTAGCGCTCCGGCGTGGCGTACACGCCCAAGTCGCGCCGCGCGGGCGTCAACGGCCGCAGGTAGTTGCCCTCCCCGGGCAGCGACAGCGTCAGCCGCTCGCGGAACGGGCTGCGATAGCCGAAGTAGCAGGTCGCGCGCCCCTGCGACGCGCCCGATTCGACGTCGATCAGCGCCACGCTGTGAACCCGCGGAAACCCGCGCGTGACGGCGACGGCTGCCAGGCTCAGGAAGCTGCCCGCGACCGCAACCCCCGCAAAAAACGTCCAGCTAAGATGCGTCAGATTCCGCCGCCGCAGCCAGAACCACGTCGCCACCGTTGCGGCCAGGATATACGCGATGACGAACACCATCGCGAAGAACACCAGCAAGCCGCCGGCCTCCTGGAATTCGACCGGTCGGATCAAGTCTTCGTACACGCGATAGACGTTCGAGAGCATGCTTCCGGCGGCCTCGGCCTGTGCCCGCCGGAAGTTCGGCTCGAACTCGGTCAGGTCGATCAGTTCGCGCAGGAAGAGGCTGGCGAGCGAAGCCTCCTTTCGCAGCGGCATCGCCAGCAACGGTCGTAGCGGCGGCGTGACGACGGTCACCCGACCCGACCCGACCGAATCGAGAACGACGAGGTTCAGCAGGCTGCGATCCGGGCGAAAGTCGTTAACGAGTTGCAGCCCGCGCGTGGCTTTCACGCCGGGAATGGCGATCGCGGCGGGGAACTCCGTCGCCGGCGTCGCACCCGCGACGAAGTTTTTAAAGAACAGGTCGAGCTTCTTGACGGTGATGGTCGGGTCCGTGCCGCCGACGGGCAGAATCCCGGCCAGCGTGCTGTCGCGCACGCGACTCCAGCTCGAACCGAGCCCCACGATCAACTGTCCGCCGCCCTTTACCCAGTCGACGAGCGCATCGAGCTGGGCGATGCTGAGCTTGGTCGGATCGGGCTCATCCCACACGATGATGTTGACCGCTTCGAGTCCGAAAGCGCGGTCGGGAAGCTCCTCGGCGGGCATCTTGGCGATCATGAGCGGCCGGTAATACGGGCGCACGCCGGCGCTGCTCTCGCCTTCGGTAACGCGCTTGCCGCCCAGCCCTTCGCTCAGCGCCAGCGGACGCTCGCTGATGTCGAGCAGCAGCACGGTGTCGTTGCTGATGACTTCGTAGGGCTTGAGCGGAAGGCGATTGATGATCGCGCCGTCGGAAGAGACGATTTCGAGGTCGTTTCCGCCGCCGGTCGGGTTTTCGATCGTCGCGACCGCGTAACACCAGGTGCGTTTCAAGCCCTGGCCGCGGGTCAGCGTCACCGGCCGCGCGGTGAACGCGACGCGATCGCCGTCGATGTCCGGCCGCTCGACCCGCAGAGCCCCCTCGAAGTGGTCGCTGCCGTTCACCACGAGTTCGCAGAGGATAGGGATCCACTGCCCCTCGCGAACGACGAACCCGCTGCTGACCGGAGCGCGAAACCCGACGGCCACCACGTCGCCGGTCACGGGTTGGGCGGCCGCCGGCAGTGCGGCGGCCGTCGCAAGTAGCACGGCGGCGTATCCAACGGCGCCGCGCCGGCGTTGAAGGCGCATATCCCCAGACTCCGGAAAGTCGTACTCCGCGACTACGGGCGGAGAACCAGCGTACCCGGAATCGTTACGCCTGCAACCGGCTCCGGTGCGAGACGTTCGGGTTTGGCCGCGGCGTTTTTGCGATGCGGCTGCGATTGTCGTGCGCCGCCCAGTCGCCCGACGCCGCGGTCAGGCTACCACTTCCGCGTCAGGCGCTCGGTCCAGTGCACCATCCCGCGCTCCGGATCGTGGAAGACGCCGCACTTCTCGACGTTCCAGCCCTGAAAGCGAATCGAGTCGATGAACTTCTCCATGTACATGATCTGGAACTGGGTGACGTCGCCGCGGGTCATGCAGGTTCCGATGAACGGCGGGGCGTCGTCGGCGGGGCGCAGCGGCTCGTCGGCCGAGGGGTTGAGCTGCATGGCGATGGCCCGGTAGAGGCGGGCGTTGTCGGTGACCTGATCGGCGGGAACGAGTGCGACGACCAGGTGCGTTTCGTCTTCCATGCCGGGCAGTTCGGTGCGCTTCGAGCGAATCTCCATCTTGACGATCGCGGTGTCGCCGAGCTTGTCGGGGCTGATCTTCAGCCAGGTGTCGTACTCCGCCGTGAGCGTGCCGTTGTTGGACATGGCGCTGGGGGCCGTCGTCGTATTGGTGGCGGCGGGGCCGCCCTCGGCCCACTCGCGGTAGACATAGGCGCCGCGACCGGACCACTCGCCGAACGGCAGCTCGCCGCGCCCGCCGCTGGCGCACCCGGACAGCGCGCCCGTCGCGAGCAGCAGGGCGGTCAGGTTCAGACGCGCGGGTTTCGAAGGGGTGAAGGCGTTCACGATTTGCTCCGAAGAAGGGGGAAATGCCGTCGGGCGCCGCAGCACCGCGGACCGCGCCACAGCCGTAGTATGCGCAGTCGGCGCTGGGGTGCAACTTTCCCGAGGGTTCCGCGCCGCGGGTTCGCGTTCTCCGGGGTGGGGCGGGCATTCCGCCCGCCGTTTTGCTGGGTGGGGCGGGCATCCTGCCCGCCGTTTTCAAGGGTGGGGCGGGCATCCTGCCCGCCGGATGGGGTTGCGTTGCCGGCGCTCTCGCGCAGTGCAGCATCGTGGGCTGCCAAGGCGCTCCAGCGCCGTTACCATGCGGGCGCGCGGGTTTGACGGTCGTGTCGCGGTTGCACGGAGGCGCAGCATGTCGCAGAGTCAGCACGCATTCGCCCGTTTCATGCTCGCGGGATTCGCCGGCCTGTTTGCGATCGCCGCGGCGGGCTGCCAGGCAGGACGCGGCGCGGCCCGCGCCGCCGTCGGGGAGTACGTAGCGCTGCAGCGCGACGTGCTGCGCGCGGAACAGTGTGCGGCGGCCGCGGCGCCGCCGGTCCCCGTCCGCTTGCGGCCCGTGCCGATCGGCACGGCCCAGACCTCGGACGGCCGTCCTGTGACCCTGGTGGCGTTCATGGCGGAAGGCGCGGAAAGCCAGCCGGCGGCCCCGGCGGATGTGAGCGCGCCGCAGGGGTACTGGCGTGACAGTCTGGTCCATCAGATCGGCCGCGAGAGCGCCGACTTCGCGACGCGCGACCTGTGGCGCGGCTTTAAGAACACCTACGACGATCTCGAAAACCTGCTGATTCTTACGGGCGCGATGGGGGCCAGCGTCGCCATTCGCGAGAGCGGCGTCGATGGCACGATCCGCGATCGCGTGCGCGGGCATCGGCAACTCGGCGACGCCGACGAACCGATTCAGATTCTCGGCCATCCGGGCACACACTTCGCCGGCGCCGGCGTGGCGTGGCTGGGCACGGCGCTGCTGAAGGACGTGGAGGGACACGAATTCTCGCGCAGCCTGGTGCAGGCCCTGGCGGTGAACGGCCTCTCGACAGTGCTGTTGAAGGTCTCGACCAACACGCGCGGACCCGACGGCGACGACCTGGCGTGGCCCAGCGGGCACACCTCCAGCGCGTTCGCCGTCGCGGGCGTCGTAAACGAGCACTACGGGCCGCTCGCCGGCGTCCCGGCAATCGCACTGGCGGGACTGGTGGGGTATCAGCGAATCGACTCGCGCGAGCACGATTTCTCAGACGTGGTATTCGGGGGCGTCTTGGGATACGTGGTCGGCACATCCGTCGCGAGCGGCAACAAGGCGGAGTTTCCCAAGCTCTTCGGCATGCAGGTGATCCCCTTCACCGATCCCGAGACCGGCGCGGCGGGCTTGGCGCTGTGGAAGCAGCAGTAGCGGCGGCGGCTGGTCGCCGCCGCGCGGCCGCGGACGGCACGCCGGATGCGGGCTATACTATGACAAGGTCGCCTACGCGCCCGCAGCGCGGCTGGGCGGCGGCTTGATGGTCTTTGACAACGCGGCGGCGAGATTGCGATTTCCGAATCTCGGTTTATCCCGGGGGCGACTGGCTTCGACCGGGCAAGTTGAGGTTCGGGTGGCGTGTCGAGGTTGTCAGGTGGCCTCGTTAAACCCCTGGCACACAGTTAGATGCCAATTCTAACTATCGCCTCGCGGCTTAGTTAACTAAGCCGTGCGTCGGCCGGTGATGTCTGCTGGCTGGTACCGACGATGATTAGCAGGCTGGCCCGCGCGTTCTGACCGTCGGCGCGTGGGCGAGATGCAGGCGGAATCGGCGCTGCGATGACCTGTCGGCCGGTCTGCGGAGCGCTCAGACTTAAATCGACCGAACACACACGTAGAGGCCCGGGCCGAAGTGCTTCGGGACGGGGGTTCGATTCCCCCCGCCTCCATCTCTCTCGCCGCCGCGTAATCTCCTCTATTGTGCTGCTGCGCGCGGCGCGGTGCGTTTGTCGCGAATCCCGGCGCGGATCGCCTCAAGCCACTCCGCGCATCCGTCGCCGCTGACGGCGGAGGTTGAGAGGACGCGCAACCCCGGCCGCACGCGCTGGATATTCGCGCGGGCCTGCGGTTCGTCGAAACCGCACGCCAGCGCGAGGTCGATCTTGCTGAGCAGTACGAGGTCAACGGAGTTGATCAGCGTCGGATACTTCAACGGCTTGTCTTCACCCTCAGTGACGGCGAAGAGCAGTACGCGCAGATCCTCGCCCAGATCGAAGCTCGCCGGACACACCAGATTGCCGACGTTTTCAATCAAGAGCAGATCAAGATCGGCCAGCCGCCACGCGGACAGCGCATCGCGCACCATCTGGGCTTCGAGGTGGCAGATCGTACCGGTCTGAATCTGCTGCACCGGCGCGCCGCTCTCCGCCAGTCGGCGAGCGTCGTTGTCCGTGGCCAGATCGCCGACGATGGCCGCCGTGCGAAATTCGGAGCGTAGGGCGCTCAGCGTGCGGGCCAGCCAGCGGGTCTTGCCCGCGCCGGGCGCCGAAACGACGTTTACGACATACGTTCCCGCCGCGGCGAAGTCGGCCCGCAGCGCGCGAGCCACTTCATCGTTCTTCTTCAAGACGCGCGTGCGCAGCTCGACAATTCGGGGCGTCGTCACATTGCAGCTCCACCGAGACCAGCTCCAGCTCCCGCCCGCCGCAAACCTCGCCCGTCCCGCCGCAGTGGGCACAGATCGGCAACAGATCGTCCGGCAGCGGCGAAACGCGGTCGCACGCCCGGCAGCGCACTTCCGCCGCGACCGCATCGAGGTCTAGCACGGCGGCCGCACAGCGCGTGCCGTGCGCCGCGATGGCGAAGGCCGTCTCCAGCGCCGCGGGTGAAACGCCCGAAAGCGGACCAATCCGCAAGCGAACCCGCGAAACGCCGCGGGCGTCGTGGGCGGCCGCCACGGCTTCGACCTGCTCCAGCAGCGCGTGGGCGATGCTCAGTTCATGCACGCGGCGCTCCACAACGGCGATCCAACCGCCATCCGCGAGTATACAATCATGTGCGGTGGGGCGAGCGGCGCTTCACGCGGCGCGCCGCTTGCCGCGGAGAAGTCCGCCATGTGTCTGGCCATACCGGCAAGAATCTGCGAACTTCCCACGCCGCAGCAGCCGCTGGCGCTGGCCGACGTGCTTGGCGTGCGGCGGCGGATCAGCGTGGACCTGCTGGATGGGCCGCCGGCGGAGCTGGGTGAATGGGTGCTTGTGCACGTGGGGTTCGCGCTGGCGCGGATCAGCGCCAGCGAGGCGGATCGGCAGGTTGAGTTTCTGACCGCCTGCGGCGAGGCCGACGCGGCCCGCGCGGAAGCGCAGGGCGACGACGCGGCCGGCGCGGCGCCGCGCGCCGCGCCGGAGACTGGTGAGTCGTGAGATTCGTCGACGAGTTTCGCGAGCCGGAGCTCATCCGGCGGGCGGCCGAGGAGGTGCGGGCGCTCGCGCCGCGCGGCCGGCGGCTGCGGATCATGGAAATTTGCGGGGGTCACACGCACGCGATCATGCGTTTTGGCTTGCCCGATCTGCTGCCGGAAGAGATCGACCTGATTCACGGACCCGGCTGCCCGGTGTGCGTATTGCCGCGCGGCCGGATCGACGACGGACTCGCGCTTACCCGCGACCCGCGCATCATCCTGACCGCATTCGGCGACATGATGCGCGTACCGGGCGACGGCGGCAGCCCGCTGGAGAGCAAAGCGCGCGGCGCGGATGTGCGCATGGTCTATTCGCCGCTCGACGCCCTGCGGATGGCCCAGGAGAACCCGGATCGCGAGGTGGTGTTCTTCGCGATCGGGTTCGAGACGACCGCGCCGTCGACGGCGCTGACGGTGTTGCGGGCGCGAGCGCTGGGCGTGCGCAATTTCTCGGTTTATTGCAATCACATCCGCGTCGCACCGGCGATTCGGGCGCTGCTGGAAGCGCCGGGCGAACGACTCGACGCCTTCATCGGCCCGGGACACGTGTCCAGCGTAATCGGCTATGCGCCGTACGAGTTCATCGCCCGCGATTTCCGCCGCCCCGTGGTCGTGTCGGGCTTCGAGCCGGTCGATCTGCTGCACGCGCTGGTCATGCTGCTGCGGCAACTGGCGGCGGGGGCGGCGCGGGTCGAGAACCAGTATCAGCGCGTCGTGACGCGCGACGGCAGCCGCCCGGCGCTGCGGGTGCTCGACGAGGTGTTCGCCGTACGGCCGCACTTCGAGTGGCGCGGCCTGGGGTCGATCCCCGAGTCGGCCTTCGCGCTACGGCCCGAGCTGGCCGCGTGGGACGCGGAGCGGCGCTTCGCGATGCCCGGCGTGCGCTCGGCCGATCCGCAGGAGGCGCAATGCGGCGACGTGCTGCAGGGCCGCATCAAACCGCACGAGTGTCGCCTGTTCGGGCGCGAGTGCACGCCGGAGCGGCCCATCGGGGCGCTGATGGTCTCCAGCGAGGGGGCGTGCGCGGCGCAATACACTTTCGCCCGCCATCGCGGCCTGGTGATCGCCGGTCCTCGCGCCGCCGCCCCTCGGAACACGGTATGACCCCGGCAGGCGACCGCGTGATCGAGATGGCGCATGGCGCGGGCGGGCACGCCACGCGGCGGCTGATCGAGTCGCTGATTCAGCCGGCGTTTGCGAACCCGGCGCTCGATGCGCTGGGCGATGCGGCGGTGCTCGCGGCGCCGGCGGGGCGGATCGCGATGACGACCGACAGCTTCGTCGTGCGGCCGCTGGTGTTTCCCGGCGGGTCGATCGGCCGGCTGGCGGTGCACGGCACGTTGAACGACCTGGCGATGGTCGGGGCGCGGCCGCTGGCGCTCAGCGCGGCGTTCGTGCTCGAAGCCGGCTTGCCGCTGGACGCGCTGCGGGCTGAAGTCGCGGCGATGGCGGCCGCGGCGCAGGCCGCCGGCGTCGCGATCGTGACCGGCGACACGAAGGTGGTCGAGCACGGCAAGGCGGACGGAATGTACATCAACACGACCGGACTGGGGGCGGTGGATGATCGTGCAGCGCTCGGTCCCGAGCGCGTCCGCTCCGGCGACCGTGTGCTGCTGAGCGGGCCGATCGGCGACCACGGCATGACCATCATGCTGGCCCGATCCGAGCTCGACCTTCAGGCCGATCTGGTCTCGGACACCCGAAACTTGCAGCCGCTCGCCGCGGCGCTGATCGGCGCGATCGGCCCGGACCTGCGCTGGATGCGCGACGCCACCCGCGGCGGCCTGGCGACGGTGCTCTGCGAACTCTCCGGGGCGGCGCGGCGCGACATCCTGATCGAGGAAGATGCCGTGCCCGTGCGCGACGCGGTGCGCGGCGCGTGTGAACTGCTCGGCATCGATCCGCTGCACGTCGCCAACGAAGGGCAGTTCGTCGCGGTGGTGGCGGCGGAGGCCGCCGATGCGGCGCTGGCGGCGCTGCGCAGCGCGCCGGGCGGTGCGGAGGCCGTCGTGATCGGCGAGCTTCGCGGCGAGGGCGGCGCCGTGCATGCCCGCTCGCCGTTCGGCGGCACGCGCTACGTGGACATGCTGCTTGGCGACCCGCTGCCGCGCATCTGCTGAGCCGCCCGGGCCCGATCGAGAAATCCATGCGCGACGATGATGGTCAGCCCGCGTCCACCGCTGCGCGACAGACCGCGCTGCGCATCCAGGTCCGCGGTGTCGTACAGGGCGTGGGCTTTCGGCCGTTCGTGTTTCAGCTCGCCGCGCGGTGCGGGGTGGTCGGCTGGGTGCGCAACGACGGCGGCGGAGTCGTCGTGCACGCGCAGGGCGACGACGAAACGCTGCGCAGATTCATGCATGACTTGCGGAGCGCGCCGCCGCCGGCCGCGCGGATCGCAAGCATTGAGGCCGCCCCGGCGGTCGCGGAAGCGCACCGCGGGTTCGCCATCCTCGCCAGCGACGGCGGCACGGCGCCGACGGTGCGAATCTCGCCGGACCTGGCCACGTGCGACGCCTGCCTGCGCGAGCTGCGCGCGGCGGGCGACCCGCGCTGCGGGTACCCCTACATCAACTGCACAAACTGTGGGCCGCGCTACTCGATCATCGAGCGGCTGCCGTACGACCGCGCGAACACCACGATGCGCGGCTGGCCGCCGTGCGCGTTGTGCGCCGCGCAATACGCCGATCCGGCCGACCGCCGCTTTCACGCCCAACCGGTCGCCTGTCCCGCCTGCGGTCCGGCGTACGTGCTGCGCGACGCGGCCGGCCCGGTCCACGCCGGTCCGGCCGCAATCGTCGAGGCGGCGCGGCTGCTGCGCTGCGGGCGGATCGTGGCGATCAAGGGCCTCGGCGGCTACCACGTGGCGTGCGACGCCCGCGACCGCGAGGCGGTGGCCGCGCTCCGCGAGCGGAAGTTCCGGAAGGAGAAGCCGTTCGCGGTGATGGTGCGCGGCATCGAAGACGCGGCGGCCTGGGTGCACATCACCGCGGCGCACACGGCGGCGCTGCTCGATGCGGCCCGACCCATCGTCCTGTGTCACGCCCGCGCGCCGCTTGGCGGCGTGGCGCCGGGCAACGCCAAGCTGGGCGTGATGCTGCCGTATGCGCCGCTGCATCACCTGCTCTTCGACGCGGGCGCGCCGTCGCCGCTGGTGTTGACCAGCGGCAATCGGTCGAGCGAGCCGATCGCGTATCGCGATGACGACGCGCTGGCGCGGCTGGGCGGCATCGCGGACGCGGTGCTGATCGGCGAGCGGCCCATCGCCCGCCGGGTGGACGACTCGGTCGTCGACATACACGGCGGGCGGCGCGTCCTGGTCCGGCGGTCGCGCGGGTTCGCGCCGGGCTGCGTCGCGGAGCTGCCTGCGCGGGAGCCGATCCTGGCCGTCGGCGCCGACTTGAAGAATGCGATCACGCTCGTCATCGACGGTGTCGCCCTCACGAGTCAGCACATCGGCGACTTGACCGACGCGGACGCCCTCGATGCCTGGCGCGAGACGATCCGCGATCTGCTGGCGGTCTACGAATTGTCCCTTCGTGACGTAATCGTCGCACACGATATGCATCCGCAGTACGCGTCAACACGCGCAGCGCTGGCGCTGCCCGCGGCGCGGCACGTCGCCGCGCAGCACCATGAGGCGCACATCGCCGCCGTCGCGGCCGAGTACGGCCTGCTGAGCGCGAATCTGGTCGGCGTGGCGTTTGACGGCACGGGGTATGGTCGCGACGGCACGATCTGGGGCGGCGAGTATTTCGTCGGCAGCATCGCGGGCGGGCTGCGGCGCGCGGCGTGGCTGCGGCCGGTGCAGATGCCCGGCGGCGACGCGGCGGCGCGCTTTCCAGCGCAGGCGCTGGCTGCATATCACGCGGCGCTGCGCGGCGGCGCGGCCGCGGCCGGTTCGAGTGCGGGGCGCGACGCGCTCGCGGGTCGCGTCGAGCGGATCGACCTGACCGCCGCGCCGTTCAGCCTGCCGCCGCGATTTGAGCTGGCGGGCCGCATGGTCGCGGCGGGTGTGCGGTGTCACCCGACTTCATCCGCCGGGCGTATGTTCGACGCGGTTGCGGCGCTGCTGGGGTTTGCGCGCGAATGCACCTTCGAGGGGCAGGCGGCCATCTGGCTGGAGGCGCTGGCGTGGACCGCCGCGGCGACCGGGGCGTATCCGTTCGACGGCTGCGATCCGCTGCCGCTGATCGCGCGCGTCATCCTCGACCGCTGCGACGGGCGACCGCCGGCGGAGGTCGCCCGCGCGTTCCACCGCGGCGTGGCCGCGGGCGTCGCGGAGCGCGCCGCGCGGCTCGCGCGCGAGACCGGGGCGACATACGTCGCGCTCTCCGGCGGCGTTTTTCAGAATGAGCTGCTGTCGGTCGAACTGTGCGAGCGGCTGGAGGCGGAAGCCGGCTTGACCGTGCTATTCCCCCGCGAAACGCCGCCAAGCGACGGCGGGATCAGTCTGGGGCAGGCGGCGATCGCGGCGGCGAAGCCGATTCCGCGCGGATGAACGCTGCTTGTCTGCGCGCGACAGCTACTGTCGACGTTTCGTCCGGACATCGATCCCTGAGCCCGTGAATATTCCCCGCAGGGCGGGGAGAGCAGGCTGCTGGCCGGTTCCGACCGCTCTCGAAGAGGTGTAAGACCGAAGAATCAACGCTGACTCCGGCTGCTCGCGCCCACTCGCCACCGGGGGCGGACGTGACGCCGAGTACGCTCTGCCTGATCGCGTCGCGCCACGTCGCGGCCTATGGGCTCAGTGTCGTGCCGGGAAGCAGGGGACTACCGCATTCTGGGCAGGCGACGTCGGCCAATCCTCGCCGATCGTAACCGCATTTGATGCACGTGGGATATCCAGCTTCATTGAGGAGACGCCGGGCAGTGCGGCGAAGCGCGGCCCGAACGCGACGCAAAATGAAAAACGCGATGGCGGAAACTGCGCCCAGCCCAAGGAGGAGCTCGATCGGTGGGCGGGGAGTTCGCAGCCAGCCGACGAAGAGCAGGAGTAGCGTGACTGGGCCCGCGCATAGCCCGACAACGGCTACGCCGATCAGCGTGACCCAAACCCAGCGTGGCACAAGATGAGTGGCGGGAAGTTGCGCCCGAATCCGCTGACGAACGGCGTCGTTTTCGACGCGATCAAACTCGTCGATGCGAAGACTCAGTGTCTCCAGTATGGCCCCAGCGATGAGGTACACCAGTCCGATGAGCGCGGCGGTCACGTACAGAATAGAGATGCTCATGCGCGGTTTTGCCGGATGCGCCCAGTTCAGCTATCGGAATCGTACCAGCGTGCCGGGCGGTTTGGCGCGGCGCCCGAGGCTGTATGCATAGGCGTTCGCGATGTAGCAACAGACTCGACCGAGTGCTCGAAGCCCGCGTCTTCACTCCTCTCGGGTGGACTCCGCAACCGCCGGGTATTCGCCGACCGCAAGGGCGCGACCGCACTCTGGACAACGATTGCAGGTAACCGCGCGGCAGTCATATCCGCATTGCACGCAAGTGGCGAACCCGGCGGCGTGCATCGCGCGGCGAACAGCGCGGCGCAGGGCGCTGCGAATCGCCACGAAAGCGACCGCCGCGCCAGCGAGAAACCCAATCAACACCGCGAGCGCGGCGATCGGCGGAGTCCCCCGCTGGAGCAACCGCATGACAACGATCAGCGCGGGCAGCGGACACGCAATGATGAAGATGATGGCGATTAGAACCAGCAGCCGCCACGCCCAGGCCGGGGCCCAACGTTCCGACAGCGCCTCAGCGCGTACGTGCCGCCGAAGCGCCCGGTCTTCGATTCGATCGAGTTCGCGGAAGCGCCCACCGAGTGTTGACAGCATGCCTCCGGCGCACGCGAGCACCAGGGCGGTGACGACGACGATCGCTCCGAAAGTAGCGCAGAGCTCGCACATGCACTTCTGCCACCCTGTGCGGCTATCGCGGCGAAAGCGGCGTCGCGCCCGGCTGTCGCTCTCCCAGCAGCGCCAGCACGATCATCGCCGTGCCGAAGTTTCGCGAGCGGCGAAACACGCGGTCGTTCCACGTCCCGTCCTCGTCGCGCGTCTTCAGGATCGTCGCCAACAGCCGCGCTCGCGCCGCGGCGCGCTCGCCGGGCGGCAGGAACTCGATCGCCTGCGCCGCATAGCGGTGGCCGTAATAGAAGTAGTACGGGGCGATGCCGAACGGCGGCACGTGCGTACCCGTCTTCTTTCGCCGGGTTTCGAGGTGCTCCCAGTGGGTGTGGAAGTCATCCAGCGCCCGGCGGATCGCATCGGGCGATCCGTCGCCCAGCAGCAGCAGCGTCGTCTCGCAAACCGGCGACCGGGCGATCGAACCGATCAGCAGGCTGTCCTCGCGCGACCAGCGCTGCGTCGCCGCGCGCGGCGCGCCCGCCGGTCGCGTGGTCGTGTCCCCGCCGCGAACCCCGGCGGCGGGGTGGGTGGATGAGGCGCTCGTCGGAGCTGCGCCTTCGCCCGGTGGGGCGGCGGCCGTCGTCGGAATGGAGGTCGGGCGGCTGTCCGGGCTGCGTCGCCGCGCCGCGCCCGCCGCACCGGAATATGCGAACGCCCCGTTGGCGTAGCGGCTGGCCCGCAGCGCCGTCGCGGCGCGATTCAGCACGTCCGGCGGAACATCTTCGCCCTGCTGTCGTGCGAGCAGCAGGGCCTGAACGATCGGCGCGGTGACGAACCCGGCGTGCGCCCGGCGATTGGCGTAGTTCCAGCCGCCGTCTGAGAGTTGCTCGGTGCGGAGCGTGGCGACGAGTCGATCAATCCAGGATTCGATCTCGTCCGCCCGGGGAGCGGCGCGGCCCGCGGCGCGCAGGCGACAAAAGAACTCCAGCGCGTAGCCGTGCGCCCAGACGCGCACGTCGTACGCGTCGACGGTGCTCGGCGACAGCAGTGGATCGGGCAGCGCGGTCAGGATGTAATCGACGCCGCGCTCGATCGCCGCGGCGGCGGCTTCATCCGGCGCCGCGCTGAGAAGCGCCGTGCAGACGATCGCGGTGCCGCCGACGCGGTAACCCAGGGGGATTTCGCCGCCGACGCGATACACGCCCTCGTATGGCCATGCCCCGTCGGCCTCCTGCATCTCCAGCAGCGCCGCGACCGCGTCGCGAATCAGCTCGTCGGGGCCGGGGTCGGCGATCGTCGCCGGCGCAGGAAGCCAGAGGCACGTTGATAGCAGCAGGGCGTACATGATGGGTGAGCTCTCGCTACGGGTTCGGAGCGGTCGAGGTCGACGGCTTCGCAGCTTCCGGCGCACCCACGCCGGAAGCCGGCGCGGATGCTGCGGCGGGCAGCCTCACACGCCACCAGTCGCCATTCCTCTCGATCTCGAAGTCTGCGCCCCAGAGTTTCTCTACGTCGTATGACGGCACCGCCAGCACGTCTCCGCCGCCCGCCAGAAACGCGCGCAACTCGTGGACAGTCAGCCGTTGCCGCCGCTTGTTCACGCACGATTCGGCACTGAAGATCAACGGTCGCTTCTCGCGCATGACGCCGGAGACTTCGGCGCTGAACGCGATCGGGCACGCCGTCGTCGCGTCGGCCAGAATCCAGCCGCCGGGCGCGACCCGCGCGAGCGTGTCGCGCGTGTAGCGCTCGGCGGAGTCGTCGTGGTGCTTCCACGGGTGCAGGAACGCCGAGTACTCGTCGCGATACGGCAGGTCGCGCCACGACTTGCCGAGCCAGCCGCGCTGCTCGGCGATCCAGGGAAACGCCATGTAGACAACGACCGGCCAGGCGGCGTGTGCGACCAGAACGCCGGTCGTCCATTGGCGGACCACCGGGCTGCAGATCACATCGAACGCCGCAGCGACGCCCAGACCGCACCAGACGCCGCACAGCGCGCAAACCGGCAGCAGAAACGTGTATTGGTCTTCGATCGGGTAGCGCGCCACGAAGGCGAAGTAGAGCGACGATTGGGCGACGAGTACCCACCAGAGCGGCGCGGGGATGCGCTGCCGGCTCGCGGCGATTCCACCCAGCGCGATCAGCCCGGCCAGCGACGGGAAGTTGTAGCCCAGGATCATCGCAAACTTGCGCAACTGCCCGCCGCTGATGCTGACGTTCAACACGTGCCGACGATAGCCGCCGCCGGTCGTACCGGCTCCGAACAGGGCGGAGTAAAGCGTCGCGGCCAGGTCGCCCTCCCGCGCGTAGTGATCGGCGATCAGCACCAGGTAGGGTAGCGCCCCCAGAACCCAGCCGAGCATCAGCGCCGGCAACGCGGCCAGCGGCAGCCGCCCGCGCGCCAGCCGTTCGACCACCAGCACGCCGTACGTCGCCAGCGCCAGAAGTCCGAGCAGGTGATTGGCGACATGCAGCCCGTTGACGCAGAAAAGCCCCGCCAGCCACAACCAGTTCCCGCTTCGGAGGTAACGCAGGAGCAGACACCACTCGGCCGCCAGCAGCGCTACCTGAAGCGCGTAGGTCTCCGTAACCGCCGAAAGCTGCCAGTAAGCGTGCGCCACGCCGGCGGTCAGGCCGGCGATCAGCCCCGCGCGTCGCAAGCCCGTGAGCGCGGCGGTCAGCCCGGCGATCAGCCCGACCGCCGCCGCACCCGCGGCCGCCGAGATCAGATTCAGCGCGAAGCCAAGGCCCGCGGGGGGCACGACCGCCGCGACGCCGCGGCCGATCCAATGGTGCACAGGGTGCGAGAGCGCCAGACCGTACGGATTCTCGGCCTGGCCGACCGCAATGCGATACTGGTGGACGCCGCTATCCTGCCACAGCACGCCGCGCGAAGCGGTTGCGGCATACAGCAGCAGCGCGGCGGCGCCGACGAGCAGGCCGATGCGAGTGGAGTGGATCGGCGCAGCAGCCGGCAGGTTCATCGCGATTGGCTCAGTGGCAGACGCCCGGGCCGCATCCGCCGGGAGCAGACGCCCGATCGCGGCGCGGCCCGCGTACTATAGACGACGCGCGGTATGATCGCCGCCCGGCTACTGCGACGCGCAAGCGCCTCCTCCGCCGGCTCGCGCGGCGATCGCGGAGCATCCCGGCGTTGCCGCCGCCGAGCACTGGAGCGACCGACACTTGAGCGCCGCCGCCCCGACCGCCGCCCCCATCGCCAAACACTGGCAGGACTGGGCTGATGAGTATCTCGCCGGTGAGCTGGGCGACTTTCTCGACTTCGGCTGCGGCCCGGGCGCGTTTCTGAAGCGCGTCGAGCCGCGCTGCCGGCGACTGGTCGGCGTCGACATGGACGAGGAAAAGCTCGTCGAAGCCAAGCGGCTGGTCCCGCGGAGCGAGGTTTATCGGATCATCCCGAAGACACGCTTGCAGTTCGATGATGCGACGTTTGACGCCGCCTCGATCCTCGAAGTGATCGAGCACGTGCCGAAGGAGCGGCCGGTGCTCGCCGATCTGGCGCGGGTGCTCAGGCCTGGCGGGCGGCTGCTGCTGACCACGCCGCATCGCGGCCTGCTGACCTTTCTCGATCCGGGCAACGTGAAGTTCTTCGTGCCCGGGTTCCACAAGTTCGTCCACTACTACCTGTTGCGTAACAAGTCGTACTACGACAAGCAGTTCGGCTCCGACCGGCGGGCCGACGGCATGATTGCCGATTTCGCCGTGCAGGATGGGGCGTGGCATCGCCACTACGCGTTCGAGGAGATTCGCCGCCTGGCCCCGCCGTCGCTCCGGGTGGAGCGCTGGGGCGTCTACTTCCCGTTTTTCCGGGCGCTGAGTTTCCTGCGGCTTGGCCTCTGGGCACTTTCGCGCGGCCGCCGCAACGCGCTTCCGCTGCCGATCGCCCGAAAGCGGGCCGAGTTCAGCACGCGGCGCGGCTGGGCCGGAGATCAACTCGTCGTGCTCTTCCGCAAACAGGACTGAGGGCTTGTGAACTTTCTGGGTGGGGCGGGCATTCTGTCCGCCCACGCGGCTCGAGAACCGCACACGAGAGTAGGTGAAGCCCAAGAAAAGTTCACATGCGCTGAGGCCGCGGGCGCGGTTGGCAGCGAGCGCGGCGCACCCTATACTCGCCCGCGTTACGCAAAAGAACGGAAGGGCCGATCCGTCCCCGACCGCATGGGCGGGGCGACGCACAACGCACACAACGATTTCCCGAGGATTCGCCGTGCCCCGAGCCGCGATTGAAATCCCGCTGAAGGTCGAGTCGCTCTCCGTGCTCTCGCCCGATGGCCAGCTTGACGCCGCGCTGGAGCCGAAGGTGCCCGACGCCGACCTGCGGCGGCTTTACAAAACGATGCTCTGCACGCGGCTGTTCGACGAACGCTGCCTGCACATGCAGCGCCAGGGCCGCATCGGCACATACGGGCCGACCAAGGGGCAGGAAGCGGCGTCGCTGGGCATCGCGTATTGCCTGAAGAAGGAAGACTGGCTGGTGCCCGCGTTCCGCGAGACGGCGGCGATGCTGTGGCGCGGCTGGCCGATGGAGCGGATCATCCTGTGGTGGGGCGGCAACGAGATTGGTGCGACCGTCCCCGACGGCGTCAACGATCTGCCGATCTGCGTGCCGGTCGCATCGCAGTGCCAATACGCGATGGGCATTGCGTGGGGCGCGAAGCTGCGCGGCGACGGCACGGTCTGCGCCGGCTTCGTCGGCGACGGCGGCACGTCTGAGGGCGACTTTCACGAAGCCATGAACTTCGCCGCGGTCTACAAGGCGCCGATGGTCATGGTTGTGCAGAACAATCAGTGGGCCATCTCGATCCCGCGCGAGAATCAGACCGCGTCGAAGACCATCGCGCAGAAAGCGATCGCCTACGGCATCGACGCGCTGCAGGTCGACGGCAAC
>CAZVWB010000046.1:0-37412 GCA_964631045.1 uncultured Planctomycetales bacterium | reverse complement strand
CCTTCGGCGGCGAGCTGACTATCGCCGAGACCGGCAACACGGTCCACATGGCGTCCAACTCGATCACGATTGTCCCGTTCGCCGAGATCCGCCCCGGCGCCGAGAACTTCGTCGAATTCGAGAACCCGACGACCGTCGACGGCGGGCTCTTCGATCTCGAAGCGCTCTCGCGAGCGAGATTCCAGGACGCCACCGTCGTCAACGGCGGAGATTTCCAGATCGCGCAGACCGCGCGAGTTGAATTCAACGGCCCGACCACCATGGACGGCGGCACCTTCACCGGCACCGGCGACCCGAGTTCCGTTTATGTTCGCCTGCTCGGCTCGACGACGAACTGGACCGGCAACGTCACGTTCGTCGGCACCGTCCAACAGGATGGCGCCGCCACGGTCGCAGCCCCGGTCACGGTCAACGCCGACTACTTCGACATGGACGGCAGCGGCGGCAGCACCGTGTGGAACATCTCCAACGCCTTCGCTGTGGTCGCCGATCACATCGACTCCGCCGGCTTCCTGAATGCGTTCAACGGCACGCTCAACATCGGCGGCGGGCTGGTCGGCCAGATGACGATCAATCTCAGCGATCCGGCTGCGGCGTGGACGATGGCCGGCACGGCCAACCTCACCGGCAGCGCCCCGCTCTTCGCGACGCGCATCGGCGGCTCGCCCATGCGGGTTGTCGGCACGCTCGCGGTCCCCAGCGGCCTGGCGTCCATCAGTGCTCCGACGACGATTGTCTCCGCGGCCACGGTCAACCTGCCGGCGGCCAACACCCATCTGCGGCTCAACTCCCGCTCGCAGATCGAAGCGGGCGCAGCCTTCACCGGCTCCGGTCTGCTGGTCAACGGCGCGACCGGCACGATGCGGCTCGACGACGGCGTCGCGACCGATCAGGTCGGCCTGCAGAATCGCGGCGATCTGCTGATTGCCGATGGCGGCGCGGGCGTCGCCACCGTCAATCGCTTCGAGCAGGTCGCCGGCGCGAGCTGGAGCGTGTCTATCGGCGGCGATTCCGCCGGCAGCGAGCACGATCTGCTGCTGGTCTCAGAGGGCGCGGCGCAGCTCGCCGGCACGCTGGCCGTGGAGCTGATCGCCCCCGGCGGCGGCGTCAGTCTGTTTGAGCCGCAGATCGGCGACGAATTCACCGTGCTGACGGCGGCGGGCGGCATCGTCGGCGCGTTCGATCAGGTCACGCCGTCGTGCGGCATGGCGGGGCAGAGCTATCACTGGACGGTGCTGTACGACAGCAACGAGGTGTCGGTGCGGCTCGACGCGATCACCGCCGGGCTGCCGGGCGACGTGAACTGCGACTGCGAAGTCAACTTCTTCGACATCGACCCGTTCCTGCTGGCCTTGTTCGACGCCGCCGCGTACGCGGACCAGTTCCCGACCTGCGACATCAACCGCGCGGACGTGAACGGCGACGGGCTGGTGAACTTCTTCGACATCGACCCGTTCGTGGCGGTGCTGTTCCCCTCGTAAGCCGGCAGCCCGCCGGCGGTAGGCCGTAGGCGGTAGGGTGGGTTGAGCGAAGCGAAACCCACCCTACGCGTTTTGTCGTCATAGAGTGCCCGGCGATGAGCCCGATTTCATCGCGAACACCCGAAGGAGAGCCGGGGCGGTGTCCGGCTTGCGGGGCGAACGTGGTGGTGCTGCCCGCGGCGCCGCTGGCGGATGCCCCGTGCCCCGCATGCGGCGTGCTGATCTGGCCGCTTGCGGGGGATAAGGCGCCGAACCTGATTGCTGCCGACGAGTTACCCGCGGAGAAGCGCGCGGCGCTAAGGGAGCTCGCGCTCCGGTATCAGGCGGCGGTGGGGGACTCGCTGGAGCGGGTCGAGCTGCTGATGGAGTTGGAGGCGCTGCTGGAGATTTCGATTCCGGACGAAGTCGCGGAGCGGTTTCGGACGGTTGAGGAGTTTTTGGACTGGTGGCTGAGAGGGCGGGAGGGTGCATCCGGAAGTTGAGCGGTCAGGGGCGGAATGGAAGGCCATCGAGCGGCACCCGACCGCCGCGTGGCCGCGTAGGGTGGGTTGAGCGCAGCGAAACCCACCACAAGCGCTCTACCTTCGTGGCAGTCCATTATCATTCGCCCGCCACAATCTCCGAGATGTGTGGACGTGGCTTCCGGAAAGCTGCACGCCATTCGCAGCCCCAATCGGCGTCATACACGCGCTCGCGGACCGCGCGGGCGAAACTCGACCATGGCCAGGCATGCGTGCAGCTCGCGAGGCCGTGCCTGACCGGATTGTAGTGAATGTAGTCCACGTGTCGCCGCAAATCCTCGTCATCGCGGATCAGGTGTTCCCAATAGCGGCGCTGCCAGACGGCGCGCTCCGCGTGACGCCGGCCGGACGCGGACCGCTCGCTTTCCGAGCCGCCGCGAGCGAGATAGGCGCGCGTGAAGCGTGATTTGATCAGGCGCCAGCGGGTCGGAAAGGCATCGTCGCCGGGCGGCAGGGTTCAGATGACGTGCAGGTGGTCCGTAAGGATCACCGCGGCGTCGATGGTAAAGGGGTGATCGCGTTGGGTGCGGGCGATCGCGGCGCGGAGCAGGGCGATCGTCGGCTCGTTGTTGAGAATGGGCCGCCGGCCGGCAGTGACGACGGTGAAGAAGTAGGTCGCGCCGGATTCGCGCATGCGGCGGTAGTCGGACATCGGTCAGCGGAGCGCGGCGGGTGGGTTCATCGAAGCGCAGCCCACCATCGGCCGTCCGCGATCGTGGTGGGTTTCGCGGCGCTCAACCCACCCTACGCTTGCTGCTACGCATACATCGGCTCCGCCTTCTCCGGATTGATCTCCAGCAGCTTCATCGCCTCCGGCAGCTTCTTGCCGTCGAACTTGCCGATCTTGGCCAGTTCGCCCAGCGCAGAATACGCGATGAATCGCGGGTCGATCTCGAAGTGCTCGCGCAGCGCCTCGCGCGTGTCGCTGCGGCCGAAGCCGTCGGTGCCCAGCGCGTACATGCCGTTGGGGGCCCACGGAACCAGCCGGTGCGGAATGGCCTTCACATAATCGCTCGCCGCCACGATCGGCCACTTCTCCTCGCCCAGGGCGCGGACGAAGTACGGCAACCGCTTGGGCTGATCGGGGTGCAGCCGGTTCCAGCGGCCGGTCGCCAGGCACTCGCGATACAGCTCGTTGTAGCTCGTGACGCTCCACACGTCGGCAGCCACGCCGAACTTGTCGCGCAGCAGCTCCTGCGCCGCGAGCGCTTGCAGCAGAATCGGGCCGCTGCCGAACAGGTGGATGCGCGGCGCGGCCGCGAGCCAGTCCTTCTTGCCGGCCAGCGGCCCGGCCTTCGGCGCGTCGATCTCCTGCGCCTGGCGATACTTGTACATCCCATGCAGAATCGCGTCGGTCACGCTCGCCGCCGCCGCGTTGTGCAGCTCCTTCGGAATCTGCGGCATCTCGTACTGCTCGTTGTAGAGCGTGATGTAGTAGAAGATGTCCTCGCGCTTTTCGTACATCCGCCGGATGCCGTCCTGAATGATGACGGCCAGCTCGAACGCGAACGCCGGATCGTACGCCACGCAATTCGGCACCGTGCTGGCGTGCAGGTGGCTGTGACCGTCCTGGTGCTGCAGGCCCTCGCCGTTCAGCGTCGTCCGCCCCGCCGTGCCGCCCAGCAGGAAGCCCTTGCAGCGCATGTCGCCGGCGGCCCAGATGCTGTCGCCGATGCGCTGGAACCCGAACATCGAGTAGTAGATGAAGAACGGAATGGTGTTCAGGCCGAAGGTGGCGTAGGCCGTGCCGGCGGCGGTGAACGACGCCATGCTGCCGGCCTCGGTGATGCCCTCTTCCAGAATCTGCCCGTTCTTGCGCTCTTCGTATTTCAGCAGCAGGTGGGCGTCGACCGGTTCGTAGAGCTGGCCGGCGTGGGCGTAGATGCCCGAGGTGCGGAACAGCGCCTCCATGCCGAAGGTGCGGGCTTCGTCGGGCACAATCGGCACGATCAGGTCGGCGATCGGCTTCATCCGCAGCATGCGCGCCAGCATGCGCATGAACGCCATCGTGGTGCTGGCCTTCTTGCCCTCGCCGCTGCCGCTGAGGAACTCCTCGAACGCGTCCAGCCCCGGCGCTTCGAGCGGCCTCGCGCCCACCCGGCGATGCGGCACGAATCCGCCCAGCGCTCCGCGGCGCTCCATGAGGTAGTCGTACTCGGCCGAGCCCTTCTCGAAGCGGCAGAACGGTGCGTCCTTGATTTCCTTGTCGCTGATCGGGATGTCGAAGCGGTCGCGGAACTGCTTCATCTCCTGTTCGTTCAGCTTCTTCTGCTGGTGCGTGACGTTGCGGCCCTCGCCCGCCTCGCCCGTGCCGTAGCCCTTGATGGTGCGGGCCAGGATCACGGTCGGCTGGCCCTTGTGCTCCGTCGCGGCTTTGTATGCGGCATAGACCTTCTCCGGATCGTGGCCGCCCAGCCGCAGATGCTCGATCTGCGTGTCGCTCAGGTTGGCGACAAGCTGCTGCATTTTCGGATCGGCGCCGAAGAAGTGCTCGCGAATGTACGCGCCGTTCTCGGCGCTGTAGCGCTGCCACTGACCATCCACCGTGTGGTTCATGCGGTCGACCAGCATGCCGTCGGTGTCGGCCTCGATCAGCGGATCCCAGTCCGCGCCCCAGATCACCTTGATGACGTTCCAGCCCGCCCCGCGGAACGCCGCTTCCAGCTCCTGGATGATGTTGCCGTTGCCGCGGACCGGCCCGTCGAGCCGCTGAAGATTGCAGTTGATGACGAAGGTCAGATTGTCGAGCTGCTCGCGCGACGCCAGCGTGATCGCGCCCAGGCTCTCCGGTTCGTCCGTCTCGCCGTCGCCCAGGAACGCCCAGACCCGTGACTGGTTCGTGTCCAGCAGTCCGCGATCGGCCAGGTAGCGGTTGAAGCGCGCCTGGTAAATCGCCGTGATCGACGCCAGCCCCATCGACACCGTCGGGAATTCCCAGAACTCGGGCATCAGCCAGGGGTGCGGGTACGAGGACAGCCCGCCGCCGGGCGAGAACTCGCGGCGGAAGTTATGCAGGTGCTGCGCCGTCAGGCGGCCTTCCAGATAGGCGCGGGCGTAGACGCCGGGGGACGAGTGGCCCTGGATCAGAATCTGGTCGCCGGTCTGGTGCTCGTTCTTGGCGCGGAAGAAGTGGTTGAAGCCCACTTCGAGCAGCGTCGCGGCGGAGGCGAAAGTCGAAATGTGCCCGCCGATGCCGTCGTACTGTTTGTTCGCCCGGACAACCATCGCCATGGCGTTCCAGCGCACGTAGCTCTTGATGCGGCGTTCGATCGCCCGGTCGCCGGGGAAGCGCGCCTGGCGCGTCCGCGGAATCGTGTTTACGTAGGGAGTGTTGGCGGAGAATGGGGTTACGACGCCGTGGCGGGTCGCCCACTGGTGCAGCCGGGCCAGCAGGTATGTGGCCCGCTCCGGCCCGGAATCGCGGTGAACCGCTTCGAGCGAGGCGAGCCAGTCTCCGGTTTCGATCGGGTCGGCGTCGTGTTCGTTGTGGTTGATGTTGGTTCTTAGCATAGTCGGGAAATCGTAACCAAACGCTGGCGGGCGTCAACGAAAACCGCTGCTGCGCCGCTGTTCTGAACGGATTCTGAGCGCGCCGGTTGCGACCGCCCCCGATGCGGGTTATGCTCCCGGATTCCGCACGGGCGGTTGGGCTTGTGCGAGCGCCGGCGCCCGCGCGGGTAGCATGGGCTTCCAGCCCGTGCGAGCGCGGGTGGCATGGGCTTCCAGCCCGTGCGCCCCGCCGACCGAAACGCAGGGCGCCGAAAGTTCCACGAGCGCATCGTGACGTAGCCGCCGGCCGACGGGCTGCGGCGCAGGTTCAGGAGCAGCAGCGTGTACGCGATCTTTGAGGACGGCGGCAAGCAGTACAAGGTAAATCAGGGCGACAACCTGCTGATCGAACTCAAGGATCTCGCCGAGGGCCAGAGCGAAGTCGTGTTCGACAAGGTGCTCATGGTCGGCGCGGGCGAATCCGCGCGGATCGGCGCACCGTGGGTCGCCGGCGCCAGCGTCACGGCCAAGGTCGTCGAGCAGCTCAAGACCGACAAGGTCGTCGGCATCAAGTTCCGCCGCCGTAAGGGCTACAAGAAGAAATTCGGCCACCGCCAGAACGTGCTGAAGGTGCAGATCAGCGCCATCAATGGCTAGTTCGTCGAGCCTTCGCGCGTGCTGCTTGGGGGTGCTGCTGTGCTTGGGGCGTTCCGCGCTGGCACAAGCGCCCGCGACTCAGCCGGCGGTGGGCACGCAGCCGTCGGCGGCTGGCGTCGCCGGGGTGGAACCGGCCATCGAACTGCTCGAACGCCTGCGCAGCGCACCGCTGCGCTCGCTGGAACGGCGGCAGATCGCGCTGCGCGCCGCACTTGAGTTCTGCGTCGCCCTCGGCGCGGCGGACGCCCAGCGGATTGAGGCGTACCTCGACGCCACGGGCTATCACCCGCTCCCGACCGAAGGTCTGCTCGCCGACCAGACTCCACAGCCGCTCGAACCCGCGGCGCTCGTCATCAAGCTGGCGGCGCGAAAGCCCGCCGACATCGCCGCGCTGCCCGCGGCGCTCTGGGAACCACTTTCTTTCGAGGACGTTTCACGACTGTATCCTGCGATGGCGGAGTGGATGCTGCCATCGCAGGACGTCGTGATTCGCGTGCAGCCCGGCGCGGCGCCTGCCACGTGGCTCGCGCGGCCCGCCTGTCTGCTCGTGCGCGTCCGCGGCCAGCGCGCCACCGTCATCGGTGGCAGTCTGCTCGCGGCACTGACGCCGCCGCTGTAGCCCGGATTTCCGCGCGCCTCTCTGCGTGAAATCCCGCAGTTAGTGGGGCAATGTCCGGATTTCGCGAATCGCGCGACCCGCAGCAAATCCTGCGCCAACGCCAACTTATTCTCCAAAAACGAGTTACAGCGGCCGCGAGCGCACCCGCTTTCAACTCCGAGTCTGGCACGGCCGTTGCCCGAGACACCACTGGCCGGATGGCTGGCCGGGGTGTCGGCGACAAGCGCCGCCGGTGCTTCAAAAACACCGAATGCCGAGGAGAGAGTCATGCCGAAGTATCGCATCGAAATCGACGCGGAAACCTGCATCGGCGATCAGCTCTGCTGCGAGGAAGCGCCGAGCACGTTTGTGATGAACGACGACGACAAGGCGGTGGTGTCGAACCCGGAGGGCAACGAGCCGGATTGCATCCTGTGCGCAGCGAAGAGCTGCCCGGTGGACGCGATCACGCTGTATGACCTGACGACCGGTGCAAAGGTCTATCCCGAGTAGGCTGCGCGCCGCGAGAGCACGCGTTCCCACGGCGTTGGAAGCAGAGAGAGCGCTACGCGGTGAGTGACGGCCGGCTGCGCTTCGCGAATCGCCGACGCCTCGGCGAGCGCGAGGGCTGCCGGCCGTCGGTGCGCACCGATCAGGGCTGGAACACTGCCTGTCCGCGCATCTCGACGGCGCGCTCGACGAGTTCGGTCTGCGTTGGCGGGGCGGCGGGCGGCAGCGAGAACACCGGCAGCTCGCGCTCGTCGCGGATCGTCGTCGCGATCAGCGTCTCGGTGATCAGGTCAAATGGCGGGAACTGCCACCACGGCGCGTTCACCTGATAGTGCGTCTTGACCGTCTGATGACCGGGCTTGCGCAGGATGATCTCGTAATCGCCGTACCAGGTGAAGCTGAACTTCACCGGACTGACGCCCACTTCCTCATCGTTGATTGTCACCAGCGCGCCCGGTGGGTCGGTCTGAATCTTCATCGTCCGCTCGACGCACCCGCCGGCGGCTGACGCCGCAACAGCCAGCGCCGCGAGCACCGCAAAGCGCGGCCGCGGGCGGCGCGTGGGCGAAGCGATCTGCAACTTTCCGGCGTTCATGTCGGCACCTCAAAGATCTCGGTCTGCAGAGTCGTCAGGTCCAGCCAGGCGGCGGTGCAACGGCCGGTGACCCATCCGCAGCACTCGCCGGGATTCACGAGCAGGCCGCTGCCGCGGCGCTCGATCCGCACTTCGTGCGTGTGGCCGGTAACGACCACGTCGGCACGCGCCACATCGGCCGGGTCGCACCACTCGATGAAATGATGAACGAGAATCCGCCGGCCGGCCAGTTCCAGCCACAGCGGCCCATCCTGGATTTGCGGCAGCACGCGCTTCAGTCCCGCCCGCTCGCCGTCATTGTTGCCGTAGGTAATCGCCACCGTGCCGCGAAAATCGGCGAGCAGGCGGGCGGCGAACGGCGCGATCACGTCGCCGGGGTGGATGATCGTGTCGATGCCCAGCGCGGTGAAGCGTTCCAGCGCGGCCCGCAGCGTCGGCAGGCGATCGTGCGTGTCCGACACGAGTCCGATCCGCATCCGGGCGGGCTCCTTTCGATCCGCGGGCCGCGGGCGCGGCGCCGGCGGCCAAGCAAATCCTACCGCCGCCGCCGGCGCTGTGGAGCCTGGACCGCGCCGCGCGTCCGGTATCCGCGGCGCAGCGCTGGGCATTATCGCCGCGCGGCGCGGTCCCGAGCCGCGCTGAGGTCCGCCGCATCCGATTGAAATTCACAGAATTCCGCTTCGCGCGGGGGCTGGAATCGTTCGCGCGGGGCCTGCGGGCGGCGACATCTTCCGGGACCTCGCGCCCCGCCGCGGCGGGATTCTCGGTCGCGCCGCGTGCAGCACCGTGCGCCGCTTTCTCTGGGACGCGCGCGATCCCACGCACCGCGCCGCCGCGGCCGGCCAGTCAAGTGACCGCTCGGCCGCGCCGAAATCTATCGCGCTTTGCTCGCTTCCAGGGGAACTGCATGGAAAGCTTCGTACTGACGCAACGCCGCGGGCAGTTGGCGCTGTTGGCGCGTGCCTGCCAGCGGAATGAACGTGCGTCGATCGCGCCGTCGGAAGCCGGGGGCGAGATCGCAGTAGACGCGACCATGCTCGCGCTCGAAGCCGACAGCCTGCTGCTGTCGGCGGGGGACGAGGGCGGGGCAATCGGAGTCCGCGGAACGGAGGTTGTCGTGCACTTCAGCGCGGAGGGTCAGCGCTTCCGCTTTCGCACCCGCTCCTGCGGCCCGCAGCGGCGGACCCTGGCGGGCAGCGGCACGGTGGCCGTACTCGCGCTTGCGCTTCCGCTGCGCATCGATGCCGTCCGGCCGATGGAGCGCTTCGCGCTGCGTCCGGGCGACGCCGGACTGCCGCCGGCGAATTTGCGCTCGATGCACACCGCGTCCCCGGCCGCACACATCGAATTGGAGACGATCGACGAGTACGCCGCGGTGATGCGGCTGCGCGACGCGGCTGAGCGCCCGCTGCCGGCCGCCGGCGAGCACTGCTGGATCGAGCAGCCGCTGGGCGATGCCGCCGCGCCGGTCGCGTTTGTCGTACGAATTTCCGAAGTGAGCCCGCCGGCCGACGGCGCGCGCCGGATCGTCGCGCGGCTGTGCGGCGGCGAGGACGGCGTGACGCTGCGCGGCGGTCTTCAAGCGCTGGCGGCGGCGACCCATCAGCCGGGACCGGAAGCAGCAGCGAAGGAGGGGGAGGCATGCTTGTCGCACTCGATCTGACGCAGAGGCAAATGCAGCGCGTGCTGGAGCAGGCGCTGCGGGCGCGCCCGTCGGTGGAGCTGGAAACCCGCACGCGGCCGGACGCCGGAATACTGTGCGGCCGCTTGTGCGAGCGGCGCGACAATCTGCTGCACGTGCAGATCAACGACCGCCGCTACGACGCGCCGCTGTGCGCCCTGGTCGGCGCGTTCTGCGACGTGCGGATACCGGTGGGCGGAGAAATGTACCTGTTCACCACCTGCATCGTCGAGGTGGATGAAGAGTCGGCGCCGCGCCGCGTTTCGCTGGCGACCCCGCAGTCCATGCAGGTGGCCAACCGCCGCAAGTTCATGCGTCGCCGGTTTCGGCAGAAGACCGAGGTGCGCATCTCCGCGGAGGAATTCGAGGAAGCGCTGGTCACGGAGCTTTGCGACGTCGGCGGCGACGGCCTGGCCTGCCGCGGTCCGCGGGCCGATCTCGACACGCTGCTGGTCGGCGACCCGGTGCTGATCGAGTTCGATCTGCCCGGCGTCAGCGAGACATTCAACCTGACGGCGACGGTCTGCAGCAAGACGCCGGCCGATGGCCGCGAGTTTCTGATCCTGGGCGTGGAGTTTCAAACGCCGCTGGGCGATGACGATTCGCGGCATGCCGTCGATCGGCTGCGCGAGTTGCTCATCCGCGACGCGACCGACCTCTCGCCGCTGGAGGGGGATGCATGAACGCGCGACGAACGGTGGCGTCTCATGACGCCGCACAGGTCTTCTCTGAAGCGGCCCGCGCCCGGGCGCTGGTCGTGCTTACCGTGCAGCGCGAAGGCGCCGTCGAAACGTACAAGTGCCGTTTCCTCGAAGCGCATCCGGGACACGGGTTCTTCGTTCTCGACTATCCGCTGTATGAGCAGGCGCCGCCGCCCGAGCTGGCGCCGGGCCAGTGCGTCGGCGTCAGCTTTCGCCACAAGAGCCGCAAGATCCTGTTTGCGACCATCGTCGAGGCCAAGGGCAAGTTTGTCCTCGACGACAAGACCAGCGTGAGTGCGGTCCGTTATCGCTGGCCCGACGCGATGACCGAGCTTCAGCGCCGCGCCTACATGCGGACGCCGGTCCCCGAGCGCGCCACCCTGTCCGCCGTGCTGCGGCGCGCCGCGCGCCCGGCCGAGGGCGAGGCCCCGCTGTGCAGCGGGAGCCTGTTGGATCTGTCCTGCGGCGGCACGCTGATGCGGATCGCCAATCCCGATCCGCCGGCGGTCGCGGAAAATGAGACCCTGCGGATCGAGATTCAACTTCCCGACGGCCGCCCGCCGCTGCAGGCGGACGTGCAGTACCGCGGTGCGCGATTCGACTCGCTCGGGCGGGTGTGCATCGCGTTGCAGTTCGTGGGTCTGGAAATGTCCGTCGACGGGCGCATGGCGCTGCAGCGGCTGGCCAGTTGCGTGCAGCGCTACTCCCGCACATCCATCAGCAGCGGCCCGCGGGGGTAGTCGCCGCCAGGCGGCGCGCCTTGGTCCGATTGCCGCGCGCCGCGACCGGTTTGCCCCGCGACCCCATTTTCGCGGCGGGAGACCGTCCCGCGCGCACGCCTGCCGGTGGCGCGACCGAGCGTTACCCCGCCCCGTTTCGTGCCGGGAGCACGTCTCGCGCGCCCGCCGCAAGCACGCGACGCGCCTCCGTTACCGCCCCCTAAAGCCGGTAGTGTCTCAGTTTGAGGCCTCGCCTGTTTGCAGCAGCCCAACCACGTCCGTGATTTCCCACACGCGATCCGTCAGCCCCGCCGCCATCGCGGGCGTGACGCGGAGCGTCTTGTGGATGCGGCAGAAATTGTAGTGCATGTAGTG
This sequence comes from uncultured Planctomycetales bacterium, assembly GCA_964631045.1. GTDB lineage: Bacteria > Planctomycetota > Phycisphaerae > UBA1845 > Fen-1342 > CAZVWB01. The sequence goes on along the minus strand of CAZVWB010000046.1, from coordinate 26,085 downwards.
CAGGGCGATGGCGTGCGCCGAGTTTTCCAGCTTCTTAGCGAAGGCGTTCGTGAGCCGGGTAAACCGCCGCATGCTCATGCGCATCGTGAGGTTCTGCCGCTCCACGTCCGACGTGCTGATATGCTCCGGGTCCGGGCAGCCGATGACGTGGTGCTTATGCGTTCCGCAGCATTGCGCGGGGCTGTAGGTGGCTTCAGTCGTCCGATCCGCGCGATAGACCGTGATTAGCTGGGCAGAGTCCACGTCCGTTCCGAAGGCGTTCAAGACCGCTTCCGGGTAGCTGGCCAGCCCGTCCGTCGTGAGTTGCGGCAGATTCACGACCCGGTTGGCAAGGCCAAGCATAAACTCGTGCGCATCTTCCGGCGTTCGCAGCCCGACGCGCCACGTCGCGACCAGCTTCGTTTCCGAGTCGATGGCAACCCACGTCCACACGTGGCCAGCGCCTTCGGGCGCGGCCATCGCGCTCGCGACGTTCGTCGCCTTCGCGTAGCAGAACGACCAGATTTCGTCGCACTGGAGCCGGCGGCAGGTGAGCCCGCGAAGCGTGCGGTCCTGATAGTCCGAGCAGATTCGGCCCATATCGACGAGCAGCTTCGTCACCGTGTTAATCGACCCCCCGACCATGCGGGTAATCGACCGGAGCGAACAGCCCTCTACTAGCGCTTGGACGATGCGGACGCGATCCTCTTTGCTCAGGCGATTCATACTGAACATTATGCATGACCGGTCATGTATTGTCAAGCGCAAAAAGAAAGCCCGCCAAGACTGGCGGGCTTTCGGTTTTCTGTGTTCGATTCTAACTACTTTGCGCACCTGATTTTGCGCGGCCAAGAAAACGGCTTCTGTACGTCAAACTCCTTCGGTTTCGACCCATGTTCACGGACTCGCTTCAACATGTTTGAGGTTTCTTGCATGCGGTCCTTGTCCACCCCCTGATTCTTGGAGGCTATCTCGTCCCGACGAGCGTCCCTATCGTTTGCCATGCCGTCCACCTTCCCTTAAGCGATCGGCACAAATCGCCGCTCCACGTGAACCGAACCCGATGCTCCTAGTTTAGCCGTGTAATCCATCAGCAGCTTATGATAACCACGAATCGCGCTGCTCAATTCAGGCTTTTCGCCGAAATCCTCGATTTTAATGTTCAATTCATCTCGCAGGACCGCGATCGGAATCCCGCGGGAGTGCGAGTGCCAAAGCTTCGTGTTGTTCAGCTTGCGGGCGATCTCTTCCGCACGAGCCTGCTTCATCGCGCCATCAACCGGCACCCCCCGAGTCGCAGTCTTGTCCCAGTTCTTGAATTTATAGGTCGTGAGCCACTTCTTAAGCAGCGTAACCGACAGTTCTCTCGCCTGTTCGTATAAGTGCAGTTCAGCTTGATCGAATTTCTCGATGAGGATCGTTGCCTCCATCGTCGTGAGCGTTCCGGCCGCTTCTTTTTGAAGCAGCTTGTTGTACTGTTCAAGGTATCCGAGGGCCGGGACCGGCCGCGCATCACCCGAACGAGACACCTGCGGGTCGATCGGTCCGAGGATCGAGAAGTAGTCCATGTGGATAGCATCGCCAGACATTACGAGCACGGTCCCCGCCGACATTGCGTGACTGGCGACGATGAACTCGACGCGGGCCGGATAGTGGTGGCGCAGCAGGTTCACTATCCGCTCAGCAACTTCGATGTACCCGCCGTCCGTTTCTAGGATGACGAATAGAGCGTTTTTTCGCTGTTTAATCGACTCTATCGCGTCCCTGAATAGGTCGTCTGCGCCAACCATGAGAGAGGCGCTGTAGGCGAGAACGTCGGCGTCCAAAAGCCCCTTGAGCTTCTCGGACTTTTTCTTGATCTGCGATTCAACCAGTTCGTTCGCACGATCCAACGGTCGCTTCATTCATTGTCCCCGTTTCTCTTTCCACCGTGCTCGTGCGGCCAGCCGCGCGATTTCCCTTCTTCTCTGCTTCGATAAGCTGTCTGCCCGCGCCTTCCCGCCCTTGAGCCCGCCCAGCCGCCCCAGCGCCACCGCGGCCGGATTCTTCCCGCTGCCGTCATTCGCGGGCTCCGGCTGGGCTTCCCCGACCGATTCGTCTACGATCCGCTTCGCGAGCTGGTTAAGGTCGCGCGGGCGCTTGGGTTTGCTTGAGCGGTTTGGCATGCCCGGATTGTGACGTTCGCCGGGCAGCGGGTCAACGCGATCTTGCCGTCAAACTGGGACACTACCCTAAAGCCCGATGCCGCCCCCTTTAAGAATGTCCGAAGAAAATTCGACACCTCGCGGGACGAATTGCGTTGAATAAGGGTGAAGCTTTACAAATTTGCCCATCCCAGCGCATGGGCCACTGAGCGGAGCACTTTTCCGCTCGTGGCCCTATAATATTTTCTCTAGTCCATAGCATAACTCGCGTGCTCACTGACGGTTACGCGCCGCTACTTCGCCCGGCGGCGGACGACCTACGGGGCCGGGTCGCGCGGGGGTTCAGTAAACAACTGCTGCTGCGCAACTTACACTCGTCTCGGCCGGCAGATCGACCGCCTGGTGGTACTCCAGAATCTCGCAGGGTCGGTCGGGGAGCGCCCGCAGCAGCGCGTAGATACAACCGACGCTGCAGATGCGGGTTGCGTTGTCGATCGCGGTGATCTGCGTGACGAAATCGCCTTCCCGCCGATCGGCCAGCAGCGCCAGAAAACCCCGATCGCTGCTCGCGACTTCCGCCAGATACTCCGCGGTCGTCGGCTCGGCGTCGCCGAATCGCCGGCCGACGTGGCTGAGGTCGGCGCTAGCGATGACGATCGTCCGGCCCCCGGCCTGCCGAAGTTGCCCCGCGAGGGCGTCGCCAAACGCCGCGAGCGCGGCGCGGCGCTGGTCGCTGGCCCCGTCGCCGCCGAAGGTCGGGTCCGGGCAGAGCACGGGAACGATCACGAACGGATAGTCCGGCTGGGCCGCCTGGAGGGCGTGTACCTGCAACTCAACCGAGTGTTCGCGCAAGTGGTCGTATTGCCCGTCGCAGAGCGAAGTACCCAGCGCCGCGTCGAGCCCGTGAATGAACGCCGCATCGGTCGGCACGTCGCCCAGCGGCGTGCGGAACGGCTTGTCGGTCGCCACGATCCGATCGGCGCGCCCGAAGTGGTTCGTGCCGAGAATGACAAAGCGGTCGGCGGGGGCCGTCGAGAGCAGCGCGGCATATGCCGCCCGGTAGCAGGGCGCGCCCCGCGCGTAGTCCAGGTGCGGGGCGATCAGACCGGCGATCTCGCGGGTGGCGCGCGATTCGCGCGGCGGCATCCAGTTTCCGATCTCAGCGCGCAGCTCCGCGGCCGACGGCCAGCGTGCCCGGTTATCGCGAAAGGGCGCGGCGAGGTACTCCGCCTCGGCCGCGTCATACGCCTGCCTGAAGCGCGGGGAGTGCAGAAACAGGGCGTCGTCGAGCGTCTCGACCAGGCGAACGATCTGCTCGGCGTCGATCCGCTCGCCGAACTGCTGCTCGAACTTGTCGCACAGGTCGCGGAGCGAGTGGGTGTTGTCCAGGTGCGCGAGGATGAAGTATCCCGGCAGCGAAACGGCCAGTTGCGCGGTCGAGAAACCGCCCGCGTCGCGCAGCAAAAACTGCACGGGACCATTGCCGTCCTGAATCGGGACGACGTCGATGGGGCGCAGTGCCGGAAGAATCTCCGCGTCGTCCATGACCAGGCTCCTGAGCCGCGCGTGCGCCTGCCGGTGATGAGTCGCCAAGCGAGTGCGGCGGGGCGCGCCGATCGCGTCGCCAACGCCCGCTTTCGATTCTATCACGCGGCCCGGGTGAACCGAGCGCATTTGAACGGCGCGCGGCGGCGACCGGCTGATGGCGGTGCGGCCGCGCGCAGCCGCAACGGCGGTCGGAGCGTGTCGAGGATTATTCGCGCGTCAGCGCTGCGGGAATCGCCGCACCATTCGCCGGCGGCGCGGTGCTGGGGGGCGCGGCGCGGCGGATCGCATCGGCGACGCCGGCGTCCCCGGCGGGTTCATCGGGCGTTTCGAGATCATCCAGCTCGCGCCGGCTGGGAAGATGGGCGCCCAGGAGCGGCACGAGCACGCCCGGCAGCGCCCAGACCAACTGCACGACGCGAACGGCCAGGGCGAAGATCAGGGCCTGCGAATCCGTCGCCATCCCGGTGCGGGCGAAGAAAGTGATGTACGCCGCTTCCATGACGCCGAAGCCCTGCGGCGGCGCGATCGGAATCGCCGCGATGAGAAATCCGATCGGCACGTAGATCATGTACTTGGCGAAGTCGTTCTTCATGCCGATCGCCAGCGCCATCGTGTAGGCGCTGACCATCACGACGAACTGAAGGATGAACGTGTTGAGCAGCGCGGCCGTCACCAGGCCCTTGTGCTGGCGCATCTTCACGATCGCGCGGCCGATCCGCAGCAGTTGCTCGCCGGCGGGCAGCCGCGCGGCCAGCCGCGGCAGGCCGATGGCGTGTCGCAGCCGGCGGCTGAACACGAGCGTCATTCCGATCGCCAGGGCGCCGCAGACCGCGCCCAGGATCACGGCGAGCTGGGCGAAGCTCCGCTGGTCCCACGCGACCAGCACCATGACGCCGGCCATCAGCACCAGCCCCAGCAGACCGATCACGCGGTCCATGAACACCGTCGTGACCGCCTCGGTCTTGTGGTGCGTAAAGCGCGTGATGTAGTAGGCTTTGATCAGATCGCCGCCGGTGGTGCCGGGCAGGGCGAAATTGAAGAAGTTCCCCGCGTATGTCAGCTTCACAGCGTTCCAGTACGAAAGCCGCACGTCCTGAATCGCCAGCATCCACGTCAGCCGCATGGCCGAGAGCATCGGCACCGGCAGGAAGAGCAGGATCGCGAACATCGCCAGCCGCAGGTTGACGCGCGGCAGCAGGCTCTTGATGCCGTACTCGATCTTGCGGACCGGAACGCCGGACTCATCCGGCACGAATTTGATTCGCTCGTTGGCGACGAACGTCTCGCGGCCGTCCAGCAGAATGCGGCACCCGTCCGGCTGCTCGGCGATCATGCGGGCGCGGGTCTCGGCCGCGTCGCTGAGGTGGACGTAGTCGTACCAGGGGACGTGGTTGTACAGATACCAGATGGCGACGGCGCACAGGCCGTAGCGCAGCAGCGGCAGCAGGATTGAGCGCGCCCGTTTCATGCGACGCGGTCCGCCCGAGCCGGCGCGGCGACCCACATGTTGGCCAGCTTCATCGAGGCATTACCTCGTAAATCTCGTCCGCGCCTGCGGCCGTCGGCACCGCACGCAGGCCGGCGGCCGCGAGCTGCGCGACCCACGCCCGGGTGACGATTGGGGCAAAGCCGTATGTAGATCGCAGGCGCTCGATCTCGCTCCAGGTGAACACAACGTGCGTCACGCCGCGCTCGCGCAGCCAGTGCACGCACGCCGCCGCATCCGCGCCGCCCGCGGCATACGCCAGCCAGGCGTCGCGGTTGAATACGACCGAGTAGTGTATCGCGGGGCGGATGTAAAACACGTTGGCGCGGCCGACCAGCCAGAGCCGCGCACCGGGGTGCTGCGCGTAGGTGTTCAGCGCTTCCGCGGCGGCGAGTAGCTCGGTCTGGCCGGCGAGGGCAGCGAGCGCGATCGGCCTGTGCGAAGCCGCGTCGCCGTGCGCAGCGGCCGCTCGCCGCTGATCGTTTTGGAAACTCTCGTCGAATTTGCCGTAGCGTTCCTGAAGCTGCAGGCCGCTCGCGCAGGCGCCGCCCGCCAGCACGACGCCAAAAACGCCGACAAGGATGTTCACGGGGAACGGCGCCCGGGTCATGCCGCGGGCGGCGTTAAGGTGTCCGATGCTCGAAGCCAGCAACCCCAGCGGCACAGCGACCGGCATCAGGAATCGCCCAGGCATGTGCGTCAGCCCGGCCCAGGCGGCGAGGATCGCCGCGGCCCAGATCGCCAGGAACAGCGCCGGTCGGCCCAGTGCCAGCACCGCGCCAGCAACCGCCGCCGCGATCAGCACCGGCGAGAACAGAGACGAGGCCAGTAACTCGCCCTGGGCGATCGCCAGCGCGCCGCCGGCTTCGTGCTGCCTGGCGGTCAATCGATGACCGCGCGACCACTGCTGCGCCTGTTCGTCGCTCCACCCTCGCCCGCCGAACACGGCGTGTGCAAACGGATAGAGCGGGTTGCCGGTGAACGCGGCGCTACGAGCGGCCCACGGCGCGAACGCCGCCGCCGCCGCGGCTGCCAGCAAGGCGGCGCCGCGCAGCCGCGCGCCGCGCGACCCGGCTTGCGCGATTCCCCACGCCAGCGGTAGCGCGACAGCGGTCATGACGATGCCCTGGTACTTGCAGCCGGCGGCCAGGCCGGCGCACAGGCCGGCGGCGATCAACGCGCGCGTGGCGGGCGGCGCCCCAGAGCGCACGCCGCACAGCAGCAGCCCGCCCGCAACAGCGGAGAAGAAGAGCAGGCCGCCCTCGACGTAGGCCAGGCAGCCGACGTACGGCAACCATCCCAGCGTGCCGACGCCCAGCATCGCGAGCGTGCGCGGCCACCCGGGTAGCGCAAACGCGCCAACCGCAATCACCGCCAGCACGCACGTCGCCGCGTGCAGGAGCTGCGCCGGAATGGCGGCCGCATAGGGGTCGTCGGCGAGGTGCATGAGCAGGTAGTAGAGCATCTCCATCTGCTGCGGGAACGAGGCGTACACGTTGTGTTCGAGCAGAGAGACGCGGCCGGCCTCGAAATACTCGCGCGGGGCCTGAAGGTGATACTCCAGCACGTCGTAGCCGCGGCCGTCGTCCGGCCACAGCAGGCCCGGCGGCAGCGTCGCGCCCGCGAGCATAACGCCGGCCGAGAGAGACAGCGGCAGAAGCGCGGCGCCGTTCAACCACGGCGCGACGCTCTCAGGCACGATGCGCGGGGCCGCCTCCGCCAAGGCCGTCGACGGAGCGGCGCGCGACGACCCCAGCCAGGTCAGCCCCAGTACGCCGCCGGCCGCGAGGAGAATCCACGCGGCGATCGAGTTCATCGCCGCGGCGCAGCCCAGTGCGAGAGCCGCTACGGACAACACACCCATGCCCAGCGCCAACGCCAGCATCGCATGGCGCAACGGCGAGAGGTCGCGCGCCAGCCAGCGCGCCGGCCAGGCGCCCCAGCCGGCGGCTGCGAGCAGCACGGCGGCGGGCATGGCGGCTTCCAGCACGAGCACGAGCACCGCGCCCGGTGCGATCTGATGAACCCAGAAGAGCGTCACCGCGCAGAACGCCGCCGCGCCCAGCGCGGTCGCGCTGGGCGGCCGCTGCGGGGCGCGGGCGACGCGGTGGTCCGGAACATTCATGCGGGCAGCAAGTTCGCGTGCGGCGCGGCGAACGTCAAGGCGCGGCGACGACGCTCGCGGGCGCGACTCGACTTCATGGCGATATCGAACTGCGCCGGCTCGACGCCGCGCCGATCGCGCGCTCTACGTGACGTTACGGATCGGTCGCGCCGCGCGCACGCCGGCGGGCGTCAGTGCGGCGACAACACCGGCAGCGGAACATGCGGCGCCAGCGCCGCCTGCTGCGCGCGGTCGGCGGCGCTCGCGTAGCACTCGGCCGGGCCGACCGCCTCGGGCCAGCACCCGGCGTCGAACAGATACTGGCGGACGTGCGAGCAGAGATGGCACTTGTTGGCGTAACCCTCCGCGAGCGGGACGTAGCCAAAGAGAATCGCACGGCGCATCAATTCGAACGCGCCGCCGGCCGCGACCGCGCTAAGCACCGGGTTCCGCGGCCAGTGAATCGCGAGATCCGCCCAGAGCGCATCGATGGGGCGCGCCGCCGCGTTGCCCAGGATGATTCCGCCGCAGGTTCCGGGGAACACATTGCCGTAGGCATCGACGTGTACGTGCCCGCCGTGCAGCACCTCCGACACGCAGTTCTGATTGCGGAACTCCGTCGCCGGATATCGCGGCAGAAACGGCGCGAGCAGGTCGGCGGCGCGACCGGTGAGGCGGTCGCTATGCCGCGCGAGCGCGGCGGCATAGGCGGCGGCGCGTTCTTCCGGCGTCGCGCGGCGGATTTCCGTCGGGTGATTGAAGAAGTCCCACCAGCGCACCCGCACGCGGCGCGGTCCGAGCACCTGCCGCGCGATCGCGACGCAGCGGCGGACACGATCGAAGGGGATGAACTCCTGGTGGTAGACGTCGGCGCTGACCAGCAGCCGCTCCATGCCCAGCGCGTCGAGCTGTTCGAGACGGGCGCGGGTCAGGTTGTCGCTTGTGGCCCAGAAAGCGTTGGTTTCGATTTTCTCCAGGCGCGTGAGGCCGGCGTCGCGGGCGGCGCGGACCACGGCCAGCAACCGCGGCCAGTCGCCAAAGGGCTCGCCCCCGGCGAGATGGACGCGCATCGTCCGCCCGTGCGCTGCGGCAAGACGATCCAGCCCGCGCCATAGCTCCAGGGCCGCGCCGGGCGACATCTCGCCGCCGCGGTCGGGGCTGCTGTAGACGTAGCAGAACGCGCAGCGGGCATTGCACCAGTATGTGAGCATCAGCCCGGCGAAGTGCCAGGGAGCCAGCGCAGGCGGCGCGGCGTCGGACGGGTAGTCGTTCGGGCCGGGCGCGGGCATGAGCGCGAATTCTGCGGGCTATCGTGGGGCAGCACAACCGGCGCTGGTGGCTGGGCAGAACGCGGTCGCACCGATGGCGGCTACTCTCAGGACGGTTGGTGCTCGATCAACCGCACGCCGATCGAGGTGGTTTCGGCGTGCTGCGCAAGCCGCCGGGCCCTGCGGCGCCGGCGGGAAATCACGCACTGATCCGACCGAGGGGATTGGAGCCGATGAGATTCGAACTCACGACCTCTTGCATGCCATGCAAGCGCTCTCCCAACTGAGCTACGGCCCCGATGCGCTCGCCGGCGACGCCGTGCGCTGTGCTTCGCTGCGGACAGGACGGGGCGTCAGCGGCGGCACGCGGCGAACCTGGGAGTGGGCAGGGGCGGATTTGAACCGCCGACACATGGATTTTCAGTCCATTGCTCTACCAACTGAGCTACCTGCCCGCGAACGCCGCGGCGGTGCTGGCTGCCGCGGCTAACGCGAGCCGGTCACTGTATGTCGCCGCTCGGGGGGCGTCAAGGTGCGTCTTACCGCGTGCGGGCCGGGCGCCGGAGAACATGGATCATTCGACCAGTGCGCCGCAGAAACGGCGCTATCGCAGGGAAACTTCGCCTCCCAGACTGGTCTCGGACGGCTCAGTTCAAGCGGTTTCGATCCCGCAGACGAGCGCCGACGCGTTCGATTCCTTCAGGCAGCGGCTCGATACCGGCCGGATTGCGGTGGTCGTAAAATGTTTTAAATAAAAGACTTAGGTGCAGTACAAAGGCGGATCGCGCGCCCCGAGAGGTTGAACCGATAGGAGTAGCCAGCCATAATAGAAGGGGTGTGACCTTAGCCAGCGATGGGGCAGGCATGAGCCTCGATCGGGAACTCAATACCTACGAGCGGGAGCTACCGTCACTCCTGACGGACGAGGGAAAGTACGTGCTGATCCGTGGGGATGCGGTTGTTAGCACGTACGCCTCATACGAGGACGCCATCAAGGCAGGGTATGAGAAGTTCGGTCTGGATCCTTTTCTCGTCAAGCAGATTCAGGCCATCGAACAGATTCAGTGCTTTTCGAGGCCGATTGCCCCTTGCCGCACATAACATGCCAGCTATCCGCCGGCGGCCCCATCATAGACCTCTTGATCGGAATCAGCGCTCCGAGGGTGGAGGCACTGCACAGGGCCGGGCGACAAGTCCCGGCGTTGATTCCGGTTCGCGGCCTCATTGACACCGGCGCATCCGCGACCTGCGTCGATCCGACTGTCGTTAAGCCGCTCGGGATTCAGCCCACGGGGCAGACGACGATACTCACGCCGTCCACCGGGAGCGCCCCGCACGCGTGTGATCAATACGATGTCAGTTTGCACCTGATTCATCCCTCCATGCGGCGAATCTTCGGCACGCTTCCGGTGATTCTGTCGGACCTGTCTTTCCATAACATCGAAGTCCTGATCGGCCGCGACGTGCTCGGCATCTGCTTGCTGGTGTACGACGGACAGGCGAGAACCGTCTCGCTCGCGTTCTGAATCCAGGACGGCGCCCAGTCGAGCCTTCGTATTCGCGCATCGCCGGGTACGATCCGCTGTCCGCTGTCGGCGCAGTGTCTGACGGCGACTCATGCGCGAGGCGGCCGATGAAACCCGGACTGGTCCCCGGCGTGCAGCTCGAGCAGGCATTCCGCATCACCGAGTCGATGTGCCCGCACTTCAATGGCGTGCTGCTGCACCCGGTGTGTGCGACGTGGACGGCTGTGCACCACATGGAGGTGGTAGGGCGCGCCCTGCTGGAGGACTACCTCGAACCGCACGAGGAGGGCATCGGCGCGAGCATCAGCATCGAGCATCGTTCGCCGGCGCTGCTGGACAGCGTGGTGTTGGTGCGCGCCGAAGTGGAGTCTTGCACGCCGCGGCGCCTCACCACGCACATGGTGTCGCAGGTCGATGAGCGCGTGATCGCGATCGGGACGTTTGTTCAGGCGATTCTGCCGCGCGAGCGGCTGGCGGCTCTGCTCGAAAAGCACCGCCGGACGGGGTAATGAGACCGAGATCGCGGCTGGCGAAATCGGCGTGTGGGTCGAGTCGGAAGTATGATCGGTCGGCGAGGGTCGCGATGGTTCGCGCGGTTAGGTTCATCGATAGCGGCCGAGGAATCGGAGATGCTGGGGGATGGATCGTTTTGGCGGCGGGAGCGGCGCGTTGCGGTACGGCACTCAGTTGGGTCGCCTGGTGAGTGATTCGTCGCGACACGTGCGCATGCGCGGTTCGCACGGGCCGGAGGCCCATGCTCCCCGCGGGGCGGGGGCTGTGCCGCCGGCCGTCCTTGCGGCGCCGGCCGTCCCTGCGGCGCCGGCCGTCCTTGCGTTGCTGGCTGTCGTTGTGGCGTTGGCCGCCGGCGCGCTGCCGGGGTGCCGCCGCGCGGGCGAGACGGCTGGTTCGGCCGATGCGGAGGTTCGCACGCTGCGGCTGGGCTACTTCGCGAATCTGACGCACGCGCAGGCGGTGCTGGGGGTGGCGAGCGGCGACTTCGCCCGGGCCGTGGCTCCGGCGGCGCTGGAGACGCGCGTTTTCAACGCCGGCCCTTCACTCGTCGAGGCGCTTTTCGCGGGCGAAATCGACATCGGCTACATCGGTCCCAGCCCGGTGCTGAACGCCCACGCGCGTTCTCGGGGGCGCGGCGTGCGGGTCATCGCGGGCGCGGCGGCGAATGGCGTTTGCATCGTGGCGCGTCGCGGCTCGGGCATCGCACGCATGGCCGACCTGCGCGGCCGGCTCATCGCCAGCCCGCAACTCGGCAACACGCAGGACGTATCGGCTCGCCACTACCTGATAAACGTGCTGAAGCAGCCGGACGCGAATAACGTCATCGCGATTCCGAATTCCGAGCAGCTCGCGATGATGAAGCGCGGTCACATCGACGCCGCCTGGTCGCCGGAGCCCTGGGCCGCGCGGCTGGTGATCGAGGCCGACGGCGTGCTGCTGGCGGAAGAGAAAGACCTCTGGCCCGGCGGAGAATTCACGTTGGCACTGGTCGTGACCACGCCGGAGTTTCTCGCCCGGCATCCCGACCGGGTGCGCGCGGTTCTTGCGATCCATCGCGAATGGACCCGCCGGTTGTCGGACGAGCCGTCGCGGTGGCAAGCGGAGCTGGGCGCCGCCCTGCGTGCGCTCACCGGGAAGTCGATTCCAGCGGCGGCGTTCTCGCAGGCGCTGACCCGCATCCGATTCACAACCGAACCGCTCGCGGACTCGATCGCGACCTTTGCGTCGTGGGGATACGAAATCGGCATGACCCGCGACGCGCCGGGCCTGACCGGCCTAATCGACACGACCCTCCTGAACTCCCTGCCGCCTTGACGCGCGCCGCCGGCGCGAACGCGGGGTGCTCCGCGAGCGCGACGAGGTTACGCTATGGACGCAGCGGCATCGTTCGCCGCGCTACCTTACGTCACATGCGGACGCCCGCGTGCAGCCAGCTTCGCACAAGCCGGATTCCGCTCTCAGCCGTGGCCGGCTGGAGCTGATCGACGTGTATCGCAGTTTTGCGGCGGCGAACATGCCGGCGCTGGAGGGGATCACGCTCGAATGTGCGCCGGGCGAATTCGTGGTGGTGGTCGGTCCCAGCGGCTGCGGCAAGACGACGCTGCTGAATCTGGCCGCCGGCCTGGATCAGCCGACGCGCGGCATGGTGCGCATCGACGGGCGCCGGGTCGCCGGGCCGGGGCCGGATCGGGCGATGGTGTTTCAGGAGCACGCCCTGTTCCCGTGGCTCACTGCCGCCGGAAATGTCGAGTTCGGACTACGGATGAAAGGCATGTCGCGCGAGGAGCGCCGTGCTCGCGCGGCGACCGCGCTGAAGATGGTTCATCTCGGCGATGCGGGCCACAAGCTGCCGCACGAACTTTCCGGCGGAATGCGGCAGCGTGTCGCGATCGCGCGGGCGCTGGTCATGGACCCGGACGTGCTGCTGATGGACGAGCCGTTTTCGGCGCTGGACGCGCAGACACGCACGCTGCTGCACGAACAGATGCAGGAAATCTGGGCGGCGACCAGCAAGACGGTGCTGTTCGTGACGCATTCGGTGGGCGAGGCGGTCCGCCTGGCGGACCGCGTGATCGTGCTGCACGCGAACCCCGGCCGCATCCGCCGCGAAGTGCGCGTCGGCATTCCGCACCCGCGCGACTTCGACAGTCCCGAGATCAGCGAAGTGGTCGGCATCATCCGTAAAGAGATCGAAGACGAGGTCAATCGCCTGCATGCTGCGCTGGCTGGATAAACCGAGCCGCTGGCGCGTGGCGCTGGTCTGGCTGGCGCTGGTCGCCGCGTGGGAGACCGCGTATCGAGCCGTCGGCTGGGATGACTGGCTGTTTCCCGCGCCCAGCCACGTGGTCGATGCGACGCTGAATCTGCTGCACATCCACACCGCGCTGGGCGACCCGCTCAGCGCGAACTGGCCGTGGCCGCAGACGCCGCACGCCCTGCGGCCGTCGGACGCGACGCGCACGCTGTGGACCAGCCCGCTGCCCGCGGCCGTGGCGACCAGCGCGACGCGGCTGCTGATCGGCTTTGCGATCAGCCTGGTGCTGGGCGGCGCGCTGGGATTGGCGATGTGGCGCTACGCGTTCATCGATTCGCTGCTGGGGCCGGTGTTCCTCGGGCTGCAGACGCTGCCCAGCGTCTGCTGGGTGCCGCTGGCCGTGCTGCTGCTGGGGATCGGCGAGACCAGCATCATGCTGGTTCTGGTGATGGGCAGCTTTTTCGCGATCGCCATCGCGCTGCGCGACGGCCTGCGGCAGGTGCCGCCGATCTATCGCCGCGCCGCGCTGATGCTGGGGGCGCGGCGCTGGGCGCTGTATCGCCACGTGATGCTGCCGGCGGCGCTGCCCGCGGCGGCCGGCAGCCTGCGGCAGGGATTCTCGTTCGCCTGGCGCTCGCTGATGGGCGGCGAGCTGGTGTTCATGCTGCAGCGTCGCGGCCTGGGCTTTCTGCTGGCGACGGGCCGCGAATTCGCAGACGTGGCGCAAGTGGTCGCGATCATGGCCATCATGGTGCTGATCGGCTCCGTCGCCGATCGGCTGGTATTCGCCCGAATCGAGCGACGGGTGCGCGGGAGATTCGGGCTGGCGTAGCCCGCCGCCGCCGAGCCTGCGGCCATAGCACGCGCAGACGTCGCGGCCGCGGCGATGACGCGGCTGATTGCGCCTACCCGGCCGCGGTCCGCCGCAGGTATAGTGTCCGGGAACTCCCGCCGGGGAGGTTGATTCGCGATGCGCATCGGGCGGCGCCGGGCCGGCGCCGGCGCGTCGCGCGGCATTTGCCGATCCGCCCGGCGCGGACGCACCGGAGAAAACCCGTGACCAACTTGTGGCGCTCGCGCGGGCGTCTGGCGGCGCTGTTTCTGAGCGGATCGCTGCTGGCCGGCGGGTGTTTCTCGCGTTTCGAGAACAACCTGGACATTTTCCTGTCGCCCGATGCGTTTTCGAACGCGCTGCGCCTGCCGACCAGCGGCGTCGCGCCGCTGTTCGAGTTTCTGCTGCGCGCCCTACGCGGATAGAGCCGCCATGACCATGCTCGAAATACGCCTGCGCGGGGGTACGGCCCAGATGGTGCCGCTCTCGCGGCGGCCGATCAAGCTGGGCCGCTCCGAGACGTGCGACGTCGTGCTGCGCGACGACGGCGAGATTTCGCGCGAGCACGTCGAGGTGTGGCTCGACGATCGCGGGCGGGTGCTGGTGGCCGATCTGCGCAGCAAGAACGGCACGCGCGTCGACGAGAGCGACGTCTTCCGCGATGCGACGCGGCAGGTCGAGCGCGTGATCTATGTCGGCGATCACGAGCTGCGGATCGCGCCCGACGGAGCGGCGAAAACGCCGTACGGCTCGGGCAGCGCCGTGTTCATGAACGACACGCCCTCTACGGCGACGACGACGCAGTATTTTCCGTCGACGCGCAAGCTCGACCTGAATCTGCAGCGGCTGCAACTGCTGATGAGCCTGACCGAGCGGCTGGGCGGCGCGTTCGACCGCAAGCAGCTTCTGGAGCAGGCGCTGGCCGCCTGTTGCGACGCGCTGGGGTTCGAGCGCGGCATGATCGCGGTGAAGACCACCCGCGGCGAAACCGAGCTACCCGTGACGCGAAACATCCAGCGCGACGAAAACGGCGTCTACCGCGTGAGCAGCACGCTGGTGAATCGCGCGCTGATCCACGGCGAGCGGGCCATCGTCAACAACCCGGCCACGGACCTCGGCAACCTCAGCGAAAGCATGGTGCGCTTCCCGATCTGCTCCGCGCTGTGCGTGCCGATCCTCAATCGCGACGAGATTCTGGGCGTCATCTACGGCGACAGAACGACGCAGGCCGCCTCCTATCGTCCGGAAGACGTCGATTTCCTCGCGGCCATCGCGCGGCAGGTCGGCCTGGGACTGGCCAACTTGCGGCTGGTGCAGGAGTTCGCCCGCTCGCAGCAGATCTACGCCGAGCTCCAGCAGGCCCGGACGATCCAGAAAGCGCTGCTACCGGCCCGCGCGCTGCACGTCGGGCCGCTCTCGATCGAAGGCTTCAACGAGCCCTCGTCCGCCGTCGGCGGCGACTACTTCGACTACTTCCCGATCGCGGACAACAAGATCGGCATCGTGGTCGCGGACGTGGTGGGTCACGGGTTGCCGGCGGCGCTGATCATGGCCAATCTTCAGGCCGCAGTGCACGTGGCCCACAGCGGCGATCTGCCGCTGCCGCAGCTCGCGGAGCGCGTCAATCGCCTGATTTGCCGCAATACCGAGCCGCACGTGTTCATCACCGCGCTCATCGGCGCGATCGACCTGCACAGCGGGCGCATCGAGTACGTCAGCGCCGGCCACCCGGCGCCGGTGCTGATCGGCGACCGCCGCGCGCCGCAGCCCGAGTGGGAGAACTCGCTGCCGCTGGGAATCGAACCGAGTGAACGATATGAAGTGCGCAGCATCGAGCGAAACGAGCACGCCGGCGGCGTCCTGCTCTACACGGACGGTTTGACCGAAGCGGGCGATCGCGAAGGGCGGATGCTGGGCGTCGAACCGGTGCTGGCGACCTTGCGCACGATCGAAACGATCAGCTCCAGTGCGATTCTGAAGGCGGCCCGCGGCGTCCTCAAGCGGCATGCGGAGGGCGCCAAACTGGAAGACGACATGACGCTGCTGGCGATCAGTTTTGTCGACGAGCATCACGGCGCTACGCATTAGCACGGCGTCTCGCGGCGATGGCTTTGATGCATCGCGCGCAAATCGGCCGGCTCCCGCGGTGGTGTGCGCAAGGCTCGTCTCGGCGCGCGTTGCGACGCGTTGCCGTACCGATCCCTGTGTGAATTTGTTGCGTGAGGTTGCTTCCGCGGGGCGTCGGCCGCCACAATACCGCCAGTCCGCCCACGTTTGGTCGGCATTCGGGCCAGCCGACGTTGCGCCGCGCGAGTTGGGCCGGCCGGCGAACGTATTGCTGATCGTGTGAGCCATCGTCGCCGCCAAATCGGCGGTCGGCACTTCAGGACTGCAAGTTACAAGGAGCAACTTCGATGTTCTTCACGACTCTGGGTATGGGGACGGTCGCGGGCCGCCGCGTGGTCGCGCTGGCCGCGGGCGGTCTGGCCGCCTTCGCGGTGTGCACGTCGGGCGCGGCCGAAGTGGGCATCCGTGCGACGCAGGTCTCGGCGCCGGCCAGCTCGTTCACGCTCGATTTCGGCGCGTTCGGCGAGACCAGCGCGTTCATCACCAGCACGCAGTTCGACATCGTGGTCGACCCCGTCGGCGAGACGGCGGTGTTCGAGAACTACCAGCAGGCGGTCGATCCGCTGACTCTGCCCGGCGGCGTCAGCACCGGTGCGATTACCGTGCAGATCGTCCCCGGCTCGTCGAGCGGCGCGTTCACGCGGGCGGCGGCCGCCGGCGAGTTTGTCACCAGCGATGTTTACCGCATCTATTTCGAGGGCGATCTGAGCCTGTACGGTCTGACCTCGCCGGTCGATCTGCCGGGCGCCAGCGTCGGGGTGATGCGCTTCGCGACCAGCACGACGGGCCGCAGCGATCTGCGCTGGGACGGCACGACCGAGCTCAGCAGCCCGTTCGGTCCGCTGACGCTCTCGTACAGTTGCTCGGTCAGCGCCGAGTTCGTGGCCGAGTCGCCGGTGCTGCCGCACGACGGCGACATGAACTGCGACGGTTCGCTCGACTTTTTCGACATTGATCCGTTCGTCACGGCGGTGTTCGACGCCGGTGCGTACGGTCAGGCCTTCCCGCAGTGCTCGATCGACAAGGCCGACGTGAACGACGACGCCTCGGTCGACTTCTTCGACGTGGATCCGTTCGTCGAGTTGCTGTTCTTCTAAGCTTCGCGACGCGCCGAAAGGCGCGCGACAGAACTCACCGGGCCGCGCGGATGCGAGCGCATCTGTGCGGCCCGTGTTCGTTTTTGGCGCGCAGCGCGGCTCAATCGCGAAATCGCCCGTGGCAATCGGCGCAATCCCGCATCACACGCTGATACGCCGCTTCGACCGCGGCCGTGTCGCGCCGCTCCGCAACAAGCAGATCCTCGAAGCGTTGCGCGTTGTCCGCGGAGACTCGCAGCGCGTCGCGGAACTCGGCGGACTTGGCGGCAACCCGCTCGTCATCCAGCAGCAGCCGCAGCGCATCCGCCAGCAGGCCGGCGTCGGCCGCCGCGCCTGTCTGCGGCGAAGCGGCCGAATCCGACCACCCGTCGCGCTGCGCGTGCTTCAGCCGATCCGCGGCCAGTTCGATCTCGTTCATCGCCCGCACCAGCCCGGCCGGGCGGACGCGTTCCGGGAAATCGGCTGGAGCGGAGTCCAGCACGTCGGCCGGGAGCGGCGCGGCATTCTGCACGCATGCAAACAGGCCGCGATAGCGGGCCGCCGCCCCCGAGACCGTCATGCGGGCCACGCCCTGCGCCGGGCTCATCCACCCCAGGCAGACGGCGACGGTTGCGGCCGCGCCGGCGGAACGGTGCCGCCCGTGGTGGCAGTGCATGTAGATCGGTCGCGGCAGATCGCGGGTCGCGCGGGCGAGTTCCCGCTTGCGGTTTTCGTCGAACCCGTTGTAGCCGATCGGCAGGTGGACATAGCGCAGCCCGCGCCGCCGGGCCGCTTCGACGTCGGGTTCCGCGCCGTCCACCGAGATGATCGTGCGCACGCCGAGGGCCACGAGCGAGTCGAATGCCGCTTCTCCCGCCGGGGCAGCGCCGCTGAACAGGCCCGGACCGTATGCCACGACGTTTTCCAGGCCGGGGTATGTGCGTGCCTGGGTGTCGGAGACTGCCGGCGGGGCCAGGCGATCAGCGCTGCCCAGCCGCGGCGGCGCGGGCGGCGGCGCGCTGCTGCGCTCCAGTTCGGCGGCGTCGATCAGCCGTGGCAGCGCCCGCACGCCGTGCGTGTGAACCAGCTTGCCGCCCTCGTGCGCGGCCCAGACCAGAACGTAGCCCGCGCCGAGCTGCGCCAGAAGCAGAACCAGGCCCGCCGCCAGCCGCAGCGGCGTGTTCACGCGTGCGTACAGCCGCCAAAACACGACCGTAGCGACGACCATCAGCAGCGCCACGCCGCAGAATGCGTTTCGGGCCGCCTCCGCCAGTCGTTCGTGCCGCTCAAGCGTCGCGCCGGCCCCGGGCACGTGCTCAGCGAGTTCCTCGGCCGCCTCGCCGGTGCTGACGGCCAGGAACGCGGCGGCGACGCCCACCAGCGTCAGCAGCGTGCCGGCCGCGAGCATGGCGCGCGCCTGCGTCTTCCACACCGCGGCAGCCAGCGTGAGGATCGGGGCGGTCAGGAGCACGCCGATCGGAAAGTGAACGACGATCGGGTGCAGCGTGTCGTAGGACGGCATGGGCGGGAACAGCGACATCGGGGCGGCTCCCCAGGGTTTATACGCGGTTGGCACGTTGCGTGACGGGCGCGCCGCCGCTTGAGTATCATATGCGGACCACCGACCGCGATACTGAAAAGGAACGTCGATCATGCACTTTGCCACACAAGCAATTCACGTCGGTCAGGCGCCCGACCCGACCACCGGCGCGACCGTGCCGCCGATCTACGCAACCAGCACGTACACGCAGGCGGCGCCCGGCGTACACAAGGGTTTCGAGTACAGCCGCACCCACAACCCGACCCGCAACAACCTGGAGCAATGCCTGGCGGCGCTGGAGGGCGGCGCGGCGGCGGCGAGCTTCGCGTCCGGCCTGGCGGCGACAAACGCGGTGCTCTCCGCGCTACTGCGGCCCGGCAATAGCGTGGTTGCGTTCAGCGACCTCTACGGCGGCACCTATCGCATCCTCGAACGCGTCTTCAAGCCCTGGGGGCTGGTGACGCGCTACTCGGACGACCCCGACCCGGCGGCAATGCTGCGGCTGGTCGACAAGACGACGCGGATGATGTGGATCGAGACGCCGACCAATCCGATGCTGCGCCTGATCGACATCGCCGGCGTGGCCGAGGCGCTGCGCAGCGTCGGGTCGGGCGTGTCGCGGGCGGATGACGGCATCATCCTGGCGGTGGACAACACCTTCGCCACGCCCGCGCTGCAGCGCCCGCTGGCGCTGGGCGCCGACCTGGTGATCCACAGCACGACAAAATACATCGGCGGCCACAGCGACGTGATCGGCGGAGCGGTGATCGCGGCGGATGCGAAACTGATGGAGCCGATCCGCTTCGTCCAGAATGCGGCCGGGGGCGTTTCCGGTCCGTTCGACTGCTTTCTTACTCATCGCGGCGTCAAGACGCTGGCGCTGCGCATGGAGCGGCACTGCGAGAACGCGATGAAGGTGGCGCAGTGGGCCGCCGCGCAGCCGGCGTTCGAACGCGTGATCTATCCGGGGCTGCCGGCGCACCCGGACCACGCGCTGGCCCGCGAGCAGATGCGCGGCTTCGGCGGCATGGTGTCCGTGGTGCTGCGCGGCGGGCTGGATGCCGCCAGCAAGTTCATGTCGTCCACGCACCTGTTCTCGTGCGCGGAGAGCCTGGGCGGCGTGGAGTCGCTGGTGAATCACCCCGCGATCATGACACACGCATCGATCCCGCGCGAGGTGCGCGAGCGCTATGGCGTAGTCGACGGACTGGTGCGGCTCAGCGTCGGCATCGAGGACAGCAACGACCTGATCGCCGATCTGGAGGGTGCGCTGGCAAAGGTGCGTCGTTAGCCGGCCGGGGGTGACGCCCCGCGCGTGGAGCGTGCATTCTGCCGGGAGATAAGGGTGGAGCGGGCATGTTGCCCGCTCACAAGGCTGGAGCGGGCACTCTGCCCGCTCCGCGTCGCCCTGCTGAGAGGACCCGTGAGCAACGAAGCCACAACGCGACCAGCCAGCGGCGCCGCGGCCGCGGACCGCGCTTCGCTGCGCACAATGCAGCAGCGCCGGCGGCGCGTGCTGCGCAACCTGGCGACGTTTGTGATCATCACGGCGCTGATGGTCGTGCTGGTCATCGCGCGGCGCGACGCGCTGGACGTTTCGCGCTGCGAGGAGACGCTCCAAAAAGCGCTGCCCGCGCTTCAGGCGGAGTACGACGCCCGCCGCAGCCTGCCCTTCACTTTCCCGCACCCGACGGGCGAGTCGCTGATGCCCCGAGCACACTACCTCTACTGCCCGAAGAACGCCGACACGCGGCCCGCAGACGTGGTCGGCCTGGTCTGTTGCGACACGCCGCATCGCCTGTTTCTGCGATCGGACGGCCGACATGTGCTGACGCTCGCCGCGGACGGGCGGCTCGCGCTGCGCTGGATGACCGAGGCTGAGTACCAATCCCGGGCCGAGGTGCTGAGACTGCCGCGGGACGGCGCGGCGCTCGGCGGCCCATAGGCGGGGGAATCAGGAAGGCCGATGGACTACTTCGTCTACTCAAACGGCGCGCTGCAGTGCGAGGCGCTGCCGGTGCGCGACGTCGCCGAGCGCTTCGGAACGCCGACGTACCTCTACTCCCGCCGGACGTTTGCGGAGCACTTCGAGCGTACGCGGGCCGCCTTCGCCCCGCTGAACCCGCTGATCTGCTATTCGGTCAAATGCTGCGCCAACCTGCACATCTGTCGCCTGCTGCGCGAGCTGGGCAGCGGGTTCGACGTCGTCAGCGGGGGCGAACTGTTCCGCGCGCTGCGGGCCGGGGCCGACCCGCGTCAGATCGTCTTCGCCGGGGTGGGCAAGACCGAGCGCGAAATCCGCGAGGCGCTGCAGGCCGGGATCGGCGTGTTCAACATCGAGTCGGAATCCGAGCTGGAGCGCTTCGAGCCGCTGGCGCGCGGCGCGGCCCACCCGCCGACGCTCGCGCTGCGCGTCAATCCCGACGTCGATCCGCGCACGCACGTTTATACGACGACCGGAAAGAAGGAGACGAAGTTCGGCGTCGACCTGGAGCGCGCGCTCGACGTCTTCCGCCGTTTCGGCCGCTCGCCGCACATGCGCCTGTGCGGGATTCACCTGCACATCGGCTCGCCGGTCAACGACGTCTCCGCATACGAGGGCAGCGTTCGAAAGGGCCTCGATCTGATCGACGCGCTGCGGCGCGAGGGCTTCGCCATCGACACGCTCGACATCGGCGGCGGCTACGGGGCGTACTACCAGGGCGGCGAGGCGCCGGCCGCGGCCGAGTACGCGCGGGTGATCGCACCGCTGCTGGCCGGTCGCGGGCTGCGCATCATCCTCGAGCCCGGCCGCTCGATCGCCGCCAACGCCGGCATCCTGCTGACGCGCGTGCTGCACGTGAAGTCTTCCGGGCCGCGGCGGTTCGTCATCGTCGACGCGGCCATGACCGACCTGATCCGCCCGGCGCTATACGGCGCGTACCACTTCGTCTGGCCCGTTCAGGCCGGCGCGCACGTGCCGCCGACGCGCGGCCCGGTGCAGCCCTTCGGCGATCTGCTCACCTGCGACGTGGTCGGCCCGGTCTGCGAGAGCGGCGACTTTCTCGCCAAGGATCGCCCGCTGCCGCCGGTGGCCGCCGGCGATCTGCTCGCGATTTTCTCGGCCGGGGCGTACGGCATGACGATGTCGAGCCAATACAACTCGCGGCCGCGGGCGGCGGAAGTGCTCGTCGACGGCGCGGCGGCCCGGCTGATCCGCCGGCGCGAGACCTACGCCGACCTGATCGCGGCGGAGGAAGATCTGCCGCTCGCGTGAGAGTCGCGCACCAGGGAATCGCATGGACGTTTTGCATTCGCTGAACGCCTTCGAGCCGCCGCCCGGCGGCACGGTGATCTCCATCGGCAACTTCGACGGCGTCCACCGCGGGCACCAGGCGCTGCTGCGCGCCGCGCGCGAACAGGCGGCGGCGTGGGGCGCGCCCGTCGTGGTCGTGACCTTCGAACCGCACCCCCTGACGGTGCTCGCGCCGCATCGGGCGCCGGCCCGCCTGGCGTCGGCGGCGGAGAAGCTCGACCTGCTGCGCAGCTACGGGGCGGATGCCGTGATCGCCCTCACCAGTCATGCCGCCCTCTTCGCGCTCGACGCCGACGCCTTTCTCGCCACGATCCGCCGCGCCTGCCGCCCGCGGGCGATCATCGAGGGCGAGTCGTTCAACTTCGGCCGCGACCGCGGGGGGAACGTCGAGACGCTGCGGGACGCCGGCGCCCGCGACGGCTTCGTCGTCCAGATCGTACCGACCGCGAACTGCGAGGCGCTGGCGGATCGACCGGCGGTCAGCAGCTCGGCGATCCGCGGCGCGCTGGCGGCGGGGGAGGTGCGGCGGGCGGCACACCTGCTGGGCCGCGCGTATCGCCTCGCCGGGAGCGTCGGCGCCGGGGCCGGACGCGGGGCGGGGCTGGGCGTGGCGACCGCGAATCTGGAGGCGATCGAGCAGATGACCCCGGCGGACGGCGTGTACGCCGTGGTGGCCGAGCTGGCCGACGGCCAGCGGCGCAGCGCGGCGGTGAACGTGGGTTTGCAGCCGACGTTTGGGGGCACGCAGCGCACCATCGAAGCGCATCTGTTGGACTACGCGGGCGACCTGCGCGGCCAGCGCTTGGCGCTGCACTTCATCGACCGGCTGCGCG
Organism: uncultured Planctomycetales bacterium; assembly: GCA_964631045.1. Taxonomy (GTDB): domain Bacteria; phylum Planctomycetota; class Phycisphaerae; order UBA1845; family Fen-1342; genus CAZVWB01. The sequence continues at coordinate 3,560 of CAZVWB010000046.1, read as the reverse complement.
GGCAGGTGCGCTTCGAGACTCCCGCGGCGCTGGTGGCGCAGATTCAGACCGACATTCAGCAGGTGCGGGCGCTGACCGCCGAGGAAGCAATCCCGTTTTCGCTCGTGCGGCTGGCGGTCTGAGCGACGTGGCCCGGTCCGGGCGCGCCGCGCAGCACGCGCCCCGATGCAGGCACTACACTGTCGCCGTTTCGGCGACAAAAGGCCTTTTGAGGACTACCGATGCGCTCTCACCGGGCAGGCGGCAGCGCGACTTCGTTGTCGCTTCGTGATCGGGTTTCGCGACTGACGTTCGCACAGGCCGCGGCGCTGCTCGGTCCGCAAGGGGCCGGGCTGATTCAGCGCGGCGGCGGCCTCGCCCCGGACGTCGGCGCGGATTCGTTCGTCTCCGACGATCTGTTGCGAATCAAAGTGGACGACGCGGTCTTCACGCTGACGCCGATGGCGGAGGCCAAAGGGCGCTTGCGGTGGAACTGCAGCCGCTGCGGCGTCGCGTGCGTGCATGCCGGTGCGGCGTTCTCGGCGATTCTCGAGAACAAGATGGCGCTGGGCCTGGCCGAACCGCCCGTGGAGCGCGTGCCGGCCGAGAGCCTCAGCGAAACGGAGCTGGTCGCGCGGGCGGTCGCGGAGCGCGAGGAGCGCTCGCGAAAGGAACGGCTGACGCTGCGCTCGACGCAGCCCGGCGAGCCGTGGGTCGACTACCTGGTGACCAATGCGGAGAGCGGCCGGACCTATCGCGTCGCGCTGCGCGGTTTGCAGCCCGGCGACTCGTATTGCGACTGCCCCGACTTTCGCAAGAACTCGCTGGGACTCTGCAAGCACACGCTGTTCGTGCAGCGCTGGGTCCGGCGGCGGATGCCCGCGGAGATTCGCCGCCAGCACCGGCAGACGGAAGTAGCCGTCGCGCTGCGCTACGACGGCGAGCCCGCGCTGCGCGTGCTGCTGCCGCCGCAGCTTCCGGCGCCGGCCGCACGGCTGCTGGGTCCGCTGCGCGAGCGGGCCATCGAAGACGTCGACGACCTGCTCGGCCGCGTCCGTCGCCTGGAAGCGGCGGATCAGCCGGTCGTCGTCTACCCGGATGCCGAGGAGTTCATCAATCAGCGCCTGCACCAGAAGCGCGTGGAGGCGCTCGTGGCCGAGATCCGCCGCAATCCGGCCCGCCATCGGTTACGGCGCGAGCTGCTCAAGGTCGAGCTGCTGCCCTATCAGCTCGACGGCATCGCGTTCGCCGTCGGGGCGGGTCGGGCGATCCTGGCGGACGACATGGGGCTGGGCAAGACGATTCAGGGTATCGGCGTCGCGGAGCTGCTGGCGCGCGAGGCCGGCATTTCGCGCGTGCTGGTCGTTTGCCCGGCTTCGCTGAAATCGCAATGGCAGATCGAAGTGAGCCGCTTCTCGCAGCGCTCGTCGCAGTTCGTGCTGGGCTCGGCGAAAGAGCGACCGGCGCTCTATACGAGCGGCAGCTTCTTTACGATCTGCAACTACGAGCAGGTGCTGCGCGATCTTCTGGCCATCGAGCGGGCACCGTGGGACCTGATCATCCTCGACGAGGGACAGCGAATAAAAAACTGGGAGTCGCGCACCAGCCGCGTCATCAAGGCGCTGCGCTCCCGCTTCGCGCTGGTCCTCTCCGGCACGCCGCTCGAAAACAACATCGACGAGTTGTTCTCCGTCGTCGAGTTCATCGACGACCGGCGGCTGGGGCCGGCGTTTCGCTTCTTCCATCGCCATCGCGTCGTCGACGAGAAGGGCCGCGTGCTGGCCATTCGCAACCTCGCCGACCTGCGGGCGCGGCTCGCGCCGGTGCTGCTGCGGCGGACGCGGGCTGCGGTGATGAGTGAATTGCCGCCGCGCACGACCGAGATCGTGCGCATCGCGCCGACGGACGAGCAGCTCGCGCTGCACACCGCCCATTTGCAGGTCGTCCGCATGATCGTGCGCAAGGCGTACATCAGCGAGCTGGACCTGCTGCGGCTGCGCAAGGCGCTGCTGATGTGCCGCATGGCGGCCGACAGCACGCTGCTGGTGGACAAGCAGCCGCCGGGCTACTCCACCAAGCTGGAGCGCCTCGACGAGCTGCTCGGCGGGCTGCTGGCGGAGCCGGAGCGGAAGATCATCCTCTTTTCCGAGTGGACCACGATGCTGGACCTGATCGAGCCGCTCATTCGCCGCCGCCGCGCCAACTTCGTGCGGCTGGAGGGCAGCGTGCCGCAGGCCCGCCGGCAGCCCCTGGTTCAGCAGTTCCAGACCGACCCGGCGTGTCGGGTGTTCATTTCCACCAACGCCGGCGCGACGGGGCTGAACCTGCAGGCCGCCGACACGGTCGTGAACGTCGACCTGCCGTGGAACCCGGCGGTGCTCGAGCAGCGCATCGGCCGCGCGCACCGCATGGGGCAGAAGCGCCCGGTGCAGGTGTACGTGCTCGTAACCGAGCAGACGATCGAGGAAGGCCTCCTGCGTACGCTGGCGACCAAGCACGATCTGGCGCTGGCCGCGCTCGATTCCGCTTCGACGGTCGACGTGGTGGAAGCGCAGAGCGGCATCACCGAGCTCAAGGCCCGGCTGGAAGTCCTGCTGGGCGTCAAACCGGACGCGCCCGTCGACCAGAGCGAGCGCGCCCGGCGGGAGGCCGAGGCGGAGCGCCTGGCGCAGCGCGAGCGGGTCAGTCGCGCCGGCGGACAGTTGCTGGGCGCGGCGTTCGCGTTCGTCGAGCAGTTGCTGCCGCCGGCCGGCGCCGCGGGCGCAATCGGCGGCGGCGCAGAAGCCGGCGCCACGGCCGCAGTCGGCGGCGGCGCCGATGCCGGCGCGGGCACAGCCGCCGGTGTCGCAGCGGAGATCATCCGCGCGCGGCTGTCGGAGTGCGTGGAGAAGAGCGAGGATGGTCAGTTGCGGCTGACGGTCACGCTGCCGAGCGCCGAGGTTCTCGATCAGCTCGCCGGCTCGCTGGCGCGTGTGTTGGCGCTCCAGCCGCCGCGATAGGTGCTGCGCTTGGCGGTTCAGCGGATACTCGTTGATCCAATGAAGCCCGCAGGTGGTCAGCAGCGGCTTGTACTTATCGTCGCGCCGCAGGCGCGTCGTGCACGACGTCCGCGGCACGCGCGTCGCGTGTGACGTGCGCGCCGTGTGTGCCACGCGCCGTATGCGCCACGAGCCGCGTGCGCCACGCGCGCCGTTCGCGCAGCGCGCGGCGCGAACCGGAGCGACGCCTACCGGAAGCAGTGCGACGGGCGGAGCTTGACGCGTACTTCGAATCAACGGCCCAGCGCCTCGCCGCCAGCCACCACGCCCGCGGTCATCCCCGCCGCCCGGCAGAACCACCGTGACGCAGCACCGTAGCCTCGAAGCGACCACAGCGTTTTGACCCTTACGGCGCCTGCACCCCGCAGCCGCCGAAGAGGCACGCGACGAACGGGTCGATGTCGAAGAAATCGACGAAGCCGTCGCGGTTCACGTCGGCGGTGATGGTCCAGCAATCCGGATACGCGGCGGCGTAGCCGGTCGGGTCAAACAGCGCCAGCAGGAACGGGTCGATGTCGAAGAAGTCGATCGACTCGTCGCAGT
>CAZVWB010000045.1:22115-37706 GCA_964631045.1 uncultured Planctomycetales bacterium | reverse complement strand
ATGCGGCGGCGCGCGACGCGGGCGCGCTGGTGCAGGGCGTTGCCACGCGCCAGCCGCAGCGCCGGCCCGCGCGCCAGGACCAGCAGCCACAAGACCGCGGTCAGATCGCCGAGTCCAAGATGTTGCCCGGCGACCAGCGCCGCACCCCACACGGCGGTCGCACTCATCGCCCCGGTATAGCCCGCCGCTACGATGGCCTGCTGCGCCGCCTCGCGGCGGGCGCGCTCCAGCGCCGCGGCTCGAATGTCCGCGATTCGCGCCGTCGCCGCGTGAAGCGCGGCGGCGGAGCGCTCGTCGCCCGCCTGACGCGGGGCGCCGCCGCGAGCCGGCGCTTGCGACTCCGCCGCTGCGTCCGCCGGCGGTTCGTCGCGGCGCGAGAGGCTGGTGAGAGTGAGGACTTGCGCGGCCAGCCGGCTCTGCTGGCGGCGCATCGCGCGGGTGAAGCGCCGTAGCGGCCGATTGAGCCCCATCGCCAGCAGACCGGTGAGGACAGCGGCCGCCAGCAGCACGCCCAGCAGCGGCGGGTGCAGCCAGCCGATGGCCAGTCCGACGCCGCCGATCGTCAGCACGTCCGCAGGGGTGAGCACGCACGTCCGCGCCAGCCACGATTGCAACGCACTCGCATCGCCGATGAAGCGCAGCACGATCGCCCCACTGCGCTTGCCGCCCGCCGCGGAATCGTCCGGCAAGGCGCGCAGCAGCCGAATCCGCACATCATGCAGCACGGCGTGTGCGAATCGGTTGCCGCAGTACACCTCCAGCCACGCCAGCACGCCGCGAACGATCGTCAGCGACGCGGCCGCCAGCGCCAACCACTGCCAGGGCGGCAGGCGAAACGCCCCGGCGGGGTCATTGAGCGCTTCGATCGGCTCCCGCGCCAGCAGCGGCAGCGTCAGCGCCAGCAACTGCCCGCCGGCCGCCGCCGCGATCGCCAGAACGAGCAGTCGGCGGTGGGCGCGCACCGGCGTGTCGATCCCGCGGAAGAAGCGCGGCAGAACGTTGCGGCGTGCCATCGGAGACCTCAAATCGCCGCGCCGCGGCTCGTCGCGGCGGCGCTGGCGCCGGTGCTGGCGCGCTCGGCGATGCAGCGCTCGGGGAAATAGTCGGCGGCGCCGCGAACGAGTTCATCGATTGGTGCGACGGCCACGTCGGTCACGAGCCGCGCCTCGCTGGCGGCCAGCGGCGATACCGTGACCATGCCCGATACGGCGGCGACGCGAAGGCCCATGCGAACCAGCCGATCGATGCCCAGCGGCACCCCCAGCGTGTCGCAGCAGCAGTAGACGAAGTGATCCACGTCGCCGCGCTTCGCGAAGTACTCCAGCAGCATGTGAGTCTCGCGCTGCACGATCCCGTCGGCGATTTCGAGCACGACATAGTCGGGCGAGTGCACCGCGAGATTGCTGCGGATGGACTCGGCCAGGTTCACGAGTTCGTCGTAGCTCGCGCCGGCCGTCGAGGCGTGGCCGATGTCAGTGAACGCGAGCGTGCGGTAGGCGCCGGCGTCGCGCATCAGCAGGATGTCCTTGGCGCTGCCCGTTCCGGTGATCTTGCCGGCGCACACGCGCCGTCCGCTGCGGGCCAGGCCGTGGACGATCGAGCAGGCCGCGGTGGTCTTTCCGGAGTCCATCGAGGATCCCACCACGACAACGGTGGTGGTCTTCGGCGCCAGCGCCGGCATCCGGCCGTACCGCCGCAGGTTGACGCGCTCGCCCGCGCCGTCCACGACATAGCCGAGCGGTCGCAGCCGCGTCGGCTCGCCCATCGCGGGCGCCTTGCCGACGACGCGTCCGCATACGCCGCCGATGCTGAGCATGTGACAGGCGCTCAGATCTTCGGGGACGATTCCCTCGTATTGCCGGGTGGCATAGCGCTGGCCGAATGCCACGCCGACGATGTCGCCGGGATAGAGCGTGGCGCTGCGGCCGCTGTGCAGCTCGATCCGCCGATGATGGTCGATCTGCTCGACTTCAGCGACGAGCACGTCGTTACGCTGCGGCGGCGGGGCTCCGTCGACCGGTGCGAGATCGAGAGGGCTCTCGTCGTCGTGTATCGCCGGGGCCAGCGTGTGCGTGCAGAAACCCCACTTGATCGTACGAAAATCGGGTCGGGCGAACATCTCACATCTCCAGCGCGCGGGCCGGCCGGTTACGCGTGCGTCGCGCCGGCGGTGCTCCACGGATGTGTAGTGGACGCGGCCGGGCGCCGCCGGACAATTTCCGGCGTTCGGATGGAACACCGTCGCGATTCGCCTCAAAAACGAGCGTCTCTCGACCGCGTAGGGTGGGTTGAGCCGAGCGAAACCCACCGCGAACGGGAGAGACGGAGCGACGAAGCGATGAAGCGCGTAGGGTGTGTTGAGCCGAGCGAAACCCACGGCGAACGGGAGCGACGGAGCGACTGAGCGACGAAGCGACGGTGAGAGACCGGCACGGGTGCCGGCGCGACGGCTGTTCGCGTCGCGATGCGGTGGACGATCAGCACGTAGGGTGGGTTGAGCGGAGCGAAACCCACCGCGAACGGGAGAGACGGAGCGACGAAGCGATGAAGCGCGTAGGGTGTGTTGAGCCGAGCGAAACCCACGGCGAACGGGAGCGACGGAGCGACTGAGCGACGAAGCGACGGTGAGAGACCGGCACGGGTGCCAGCGCGACGGCTGTTCGCGTCGCGATGCGGTGGACGATCAGAGTGCCGCCGCGAAATGCCGTTCGCAGGGCACCCGGCGTCTGCGCGAAAAGCCGGCCGACGCGAACAGCCGTTGGCCGGGCACCCGGCGCGAAAACCGGCCGTTGCGAACAGCCGTCGGCCGGGCACCCGGCTGAACTCTGCCCGCAAGCAGAACAACGGGAAGTCGAGTCCTACGCGCGAATAACGACGCATCAGTTCGACGGAGCTTACGCGCCTGGAGGGAGTGATCGGAAGATACTCGATGTTCGTAGACAGAGGGTGCCGGGCGCCATCGCGGCGGCTGGCCGGTGGAGCCGGCGGGGTGCCACTGCTCTTGAGTAGTGGCTTCGGCGGCGCACGCCGCGTTCGATCTGAGCGCATCGCACCGGGCTACTCATCCTCGCCCGATCACGTTCTTAACTCGCTACTCGCCACTCGTTACTCCTCCGCGTTCCGTCGCCCGGCAGCCTGTCCGCTGCGCCTGCCGCGCTGCCCAACGGCCCGCGTCCCGCCCGCCGCCTGTACACGCTCGCCCGGCCGCTCTATAAGTTCTTCACAACGTCGCCGCCGCGGTGCGTGTCTTGCGGCGGGCCGATCACGGCTTGTCTTAGGCGCCGATGCATGAACCAGCAAGCTCTTGTTCGCGCCGTATCCGGCGCACCGCTCGCACGCCCAGCCGATTACAGACACGCGCCGGGTCATGAAACGGCCGCGAGGCAGCGACGTGCCGCGTGTGGCTCGCTCGCACTCGCGCTCTCACTCGTCACCGGAATCGCCATTGTCACTGGGGCGGCCGGGTGTGCGGATGGTTCGGCGCGGCCGCAATTGGATCAAAGCGAGTTGGAGTCGTACGTTCGCGCGATGCTGCCGCGGCGGATTGAGGTGCAGCGGTACCTCACCAAGCCGGTCAGTTTCTCGGGCAGCGGCGATGCCGACGGGCTGGAGGTGATCCTGGCCGCGCTGGATCGCATGAATGACCCGACCAAGGTGGTGGGCAACTTCCAGTTTGAGCTGCACACGCTGCGGCCGGCGAGCTCCGACCCGCTCGGGCAGCGCGTCGCGTTCTGGCCGGTCGAGGTGAAGAGCGACGAGTCTTTCCTGCTCTACTGGGATCGCTTCGCGCGGTTCTATCGGTTTCCGCTGCGGCTGGAGAGCGCGGCGCTGCCGCCGGGGAAGTACATCCTGAGCGCGCGGCTGCGCGTGCCGACGGGCGACACGCTGTTTGATCAGTATGAGTTCACACATGAGGGAGGGGCCGTGCCCGCCGTGCGGAGTCGGTAGCGGCGGTCGGTGGGGCGGGGGGTGCCACTACGGGAACAATTCTCTGCCGGGTCGGAGACCCGGCCAGACGCTCACCGGTCAGAGAGCTTGTGAACTTTTTGGGTGGGGCGGGCATTCTGCCCGCCCAAGGGCTCAAGAACCGCTCATGAAAGCAAGTGAAGCAAAAACTCACGGGCCAGAGGCCCATGCTCCCCGCTCCCGTGATGAAAAGCTCACACGCTCGCAGACCAACCGCCAGGCCTCATTTGTCGCCGGGCCGCTCGATGTAGATCGTGCGCTGCCGACCTTCCGGGCCGATCACCTGCATTCGCACCGCCCGGGCCGTGGCTTGCTGCAGCGCCTGGTTGAACTGCGTTACCGAACGCACCGCCTGTCCGTTGACCGCCGTAATCAGGTCGCCCGGCGTCACGCCGTACTGCTCCGCCTCGGCTCCGGCATACTGCACCACGAGCACGCCGCTCTTGTCCTCATTGCGGGCGGCGGCCTCGGCGAGCGTCAGGTTCGAGAGCGCCACCGCCAGCGATTCCGGGAGTTCGCGGCGCATCGAGCGCACTTCGAGCGCCAGGCCCTCCGCACGCCGCGCCGCGACGACTTCCGAATCGCGACTGAACGCCTCGATGTCTTCGGGCTGGCGTCCGACGGTGATCGGCAGCTCGCGGGCCACGCCGTCGCGCAGCACGCGCAGCGTGGCGCGGCGGCCGGGGCCGACGTCGGCGATCGCGACTTGCAGGCCGCGCGTGTTGCTCACTTCGCGACCGTCGACGGCGATAATCACATCTTCCACTTCCAGCCCCGCCGCGATCGCCGGCGCCCCTTCATAGAGCGCGTCGACCATCACGCCGCGCGGTCCCGGCAGGCCGAGAATCGCAACGTCCTCGTTCTCGATCGGCGAGAGGCGCACGCCCAGCCAGCCGCGCTCGACGCGGCCGCCGCTCTTGAGCTGGTCGGCGATGCGCCGCGCCATGTTCGAGGGGATCGTGAAGGCCACTCCGGCGTTCTGCGATTCTCCGCGGGTCGCGATTGCGGTGTTCACGCCCACGACCTCGCCGCGCATGTCCACCAGCGGGCCGCCGGAGTTGCCGGGGTTGATGGCCGCGTCGGTTTGCAGGAAGTCCTGGTAGAAAATGGGAATGTCGGACACGTCGTTGCGGCCCTTGGCGCTCACGATGCCGTGCGTGACGGTCTGATCGAGGCCGAACGGCGCCCCGATCGCCAGCACCCAGTCGCCCACTTCGATCGCGTCGGAATCGCCGAACTTCAGCGGGTGCAGACCGGGCGCGTCGATCTTGATGACGGCCAGGTCGGACTTCTCGTCGCGGCCGATGCGGGCCGCATCGTACTCGCGCCCGTCGTGCAGCCGGACGCGCAGATCGCCCCCGCCGCTGATCACGTGGTTGTTGGTCAGGATGTGGCCCTCGTTGTCCAGGATGATCCCGCTGCCGGTTGCGAGCGGCCGACGGCTGTGCTGCTGGAGCAGGCGCTGCCACTCGTCATCGGTGAGCTCGCGGCCGAAGCGCTGCTCCAGCATCTGGCGCAGCATGTCGGCCTGCTGCTCGCCCATCTGGCCGCCGCTGACGGCGATCTGCACGACGCCGGGCCGGCAGCGCTGCGCGACCATGCGAAACGTGTTCGAGACCTGATCGACGCTCGCGAGTTCGTCGCCGGCGGCTTGCAAGCGGCCGCGCTCGACCGCATAGGAGACCTGGCTCAGCAGCCGTTCGCCGAAGGCCGCCAGCAGCGCACCGACGAGCAGCGTCCCAAGCAGCAGCCAGCTCACGCGCGTCGTGCGCGGGTGGCCCGCGAGCGCGACGACATCGTCGCCGCCAGCCGAGGGCGTGAAGGGTGCGCGAGTTGCGAGCGGACCATTGGACGGAAAAATCGACATCGTCTTTCCTCACGAGCCGCGCGTACGCGGCCGAGTTTCAGACTCCTACCGCCGCGCGGCGGAAGCGTTGCGGTTGGCCGCAGCCTCGCTCGCCGATAGGATAGACTGTGGAAACGCCCGGCCCGTCAGAATCGGGTGTTGCGGCCGGCGATCGGGGGCCGAACGTCCGAATAACGTCTGCGTGTCGCGGAAGGAGCGTGTTCTCATGACGACCGCCGGTCTCCAGCAAGGGCCTTCGCCGGCCGAGACGCTCGAGATTCTCCGTTCGCGGATTCTGGTCGATGGCATGCCGATCGTCCTCGATCTCGGGGCCAGTCGCGGCAGCACGCTGCACGACGCGCTCAGCGGGCGCGATTTCATCGACTTCTACAGTTTCTTCGCATCGCAACCGCTGGGGCACAACCATCCGCGGCTGCACGATCCGGCGTTTCGCGAGCGGCTGCTTTCGGTCGCCATCTGCAAGCCGGCCAACCCGGATGTCTATTCCCCATTCTATGCCGCATTCGTGAAGGCGCTCGACGACGTCGCCGGGCTGCCGGGCTTCCGCCATTTCTTCTTCATAGACGGCGGCGCGCTGGCGGTGGAGAACGCGCTCAAGACAGCTTTCGACTGGAAAGTGCGAAAGAACATGGCTGCCGGGCGGGGCGAGATCGGCAGCCGGGTGCTCCACTTCCAGCAGGCGTTTCACGGCCGCAGCGGCTATACGCTGAGCCTGACGAACACCTACGCGAAGAAAAAGACGATGTACTTCCCGATGTTCGACTGGCCGCGGATCGACAATCCGCGGATCGACTTCGCGCTGCCCGAGCCGCAGCGAACGGCCGACGTCGCGGCGCGCGAGATGCAGGCGATCGCGCAGATCGAACTGGCGGTGGCGCGCTACGGGCACGACATCGCCTGCCTGATCATCGAGCCAATTCAGGCGGAGGGCGGCGACAATCACTTCCGGCCGGAATTCCTGCGGGCGCTGCGCGACCTGGCCGACCGCCACGAGTTTCTGCTGATCTTCGACGAGGTGCAGACCGGCGTTGGGCTGACCGGGCGGATGTGGTGCTGCGAACACTTCGGCGTGATGCCCGACATCATCGCCTTCGGCAAGAAAATGCAAGTCTGCGGGATCATGGCGGGCGAGCGGATCGACGACGTCGACAACGTCTTCAAGGTCTCGTCGCGGATCAACAGCACCTGGGGCGCCAACCTCACGGACATGGTTCGCGCCGCCCAGATTTTGCGGACGATTCAGGATGAGAATCTGGTCGATCACGCCGCGGCGACGGGGGAGCAGTTGCTCGCGGGCCTGCAGCGGCTCGCCCGGAAGCACCCGACTCTGCTCAGCGCGCCGCGCGGGCGCGGGTTGATGTGTGCGGTCGACCTGCCGGACAGCGCGACCCGTGACCGCATCCGACAGGCCTGCTTCGATCATCAGCTCCTGGTGCTTTCGTGCGGAGAGCGCTCCATCCGCTTCCGCCCCTTCCTCGACGTGGAGCCGGCCGACATCGAGCGCGGCTTGAACGTGTTCGACCAGGTGCTGGCCGGCGGTTGAACCAGCGGCGGCCTGCGCCGCGAAACCGGGCGGCGCGGGGCGGCGATCGTCGGTTACGAGTGGCGCCCAGCGCATGCACCCGAATCGAAACGCGCTCGCCAGCGGCCCGCGCCGCCTCACGATCAAGCCGCAGTGTTCTTGCCCACGGTCACTCCGCGAACGAACGCCGCCAGTGCACCCAGGGACGACGCCACGTAAACATTCTCGCGCTGCACGATCGGCACGTCCTGATGCGCCCGGCCGCCGATCACCAGCCGCGTCCCCGCGGGCAGCGCCGCGGCGAGCGCGTCGATCTCTCGCGCCAGTTGCTTCGCGTCGGTCACGATGCTGACGCTGATCCACACCAGCCGCGCCTCGTGCGCGAGCGCCGCCTGCAACAGGACGCTCGGCGGCGTCTGCGGGCCGAGATTCGCCGTTCGCAGGTCTTGCGAATTCAGCACCAGCGAAGCCACCAACGAAGGGATCGCGTAGAGATCGCCGCTGGGCGCGCCGCCCACGGCGAAGGGTGCATCCTCCGACGGCTCCAGGATGGTGCGGAGCTGGTGCAGCGCATGCATGCAGATGTCGGTGGCGCGGTGCTCCAGGAATACGCCGGATTCGTCGTGGTGCCACAACTCGCCGATGCGCGCCAGGGCCAGCCGGACCGGTCCGTCGCAGATGTCTGCGACCGCGATGCCCGACAGATATTGCCGCAGGATCAGACCGCGGGCTTCTCGCGTGCGCCCGGCGATCAGGTAGCGGAAGAAACGCTCGGCGTCGTCGCCGGTGGTGGTGGCGTCGCGCCCGACCAGATCGACGTCCGACAGGCCGAGCACGGTCGGATCGACCAGCGGCGAGCGCGTTTCTCGAATGAATCGAATGGCATCTGCGATGGCGATGCGGCGGTGGCCGCCGGCGGTGCGGGAAACACGCACCAGCCCGTCATCCGCCCAGCGTTTGAGCGAGGACTCGCTGACGCCGATGGCCTGGGCCAGGTCTTTCGGGGATACAACTGGTTTCATGGCGGCTCTCGAGGAGTCAGCGTACACTGAACGTTTCTCCCATATTAGCCGATTTATCGTTCCACGTGCAAGAACACCCGTGATTCTGTGAATATTCCAAATTTTCTTCGGTTTTCATTTGAATCAGTCGCATCGAACCAGGCGTTGACATCCAATTTCCGATTCGTATGATGATCGATATGAACGATTTGTTGCGACGAGTCGATTCCGGTTGCGGTGTGGCGACAAATGGTCACGAAACGCGAAACGGCGCCCACGCGGAGGCCGAGGCGGAAGCGCCGCGCGCGGTCGACCTTGGCCGGATTCAGCGCGCGGTCCGCGAGCTGCTGCTGGCGATCGGCGAAGATCCGCAGCGCGACGGACTCCGCGACACTCCGAAGCGTGTGGCGCGCGCCTATCAGGAGATGTTCCGCGGTTTGGGCGAGGATCCCGCGCGGCATCTGGGACGCACCTTTCGCGAGTCCTGCGATCAGATTGTTCTGGTTCGCGACGTCCCGTTCGCCAGCGTCTGCGAGCACCATCTGCTGCCGTTCCGCGGCCGCGCGCACATCGCTTACCTGCCCGCGGACGGCCGCATCGTCGGTTTGTCGAAGCTGGCCCGCACGCTCGACGGGTTCGCCCGTCGCCCGCAGGTGCAGGAGCGGCTCGGCGAGCAGCTCGTCGATGCGCTGATGTCGCGCCTGGCGCCGCGCGGCGCGTGCGTGATGCTTTCCGCCGAGCACCTGTGCATGAGCCTTCGCGGCGCGTGCAAGCCGGGCAGCGAAACCGTGACGTTTGTGGCGCGCGGCTGCTTTCAGTTGGATTCGGCGGCTCGCGCCGAGGTGCTGGCCCTCATTCGCGGGTGATCCCGATCGGAGCGTGCGGTGGACTCGACATCTGCGGAAGCCAGACAGCCGTCGTACGTTGTTTTCGGCGCGACCAGCGGCATCGGCAGCGCGCTCGCCCGCGACCTGGCCCGCGGCGGGGCACAACTGACGCTCGCCGCGCGCGACACGGAGAAAGTGACCGCCCTCGCAGAGCAACTCGGCGCGCGGCATTGCCGCGTGGAAGCCGCGGACTTCGAGAGCTATGAAGCCTGTCTGGCGCAGGCGATCGAGTCGTACGGCCGCGTCGACGGCGTCGTGAACTGCATCGGCTCGGTTCTACTGAAACCCGCTCACCTGACGACACCCGCAGAGTTCGAAGAAGTCATCCGGCTCAACCTGGTCTCGGCCTTCGCCGCGGTTCGCGCGGCGGCCCGGGCGCTGCGCAGCGGCGGCGGCTCTATCGTTCTCCTGGCTTCCGCCGCGGCGCGCCTGGGGCTGGCGAATCACGAGGCCATCGCCGCAGCCAAGGGCGGCGTGGTCGGATTGACGCTTTCCGCGGCGGCGACCTACGCAGCGCAAGGCATTCGCGTGAACGCGGTCGCGCCCGGGCTGGTGACGACGCCGGGGACGGAGCGCGTCTGGAGCAATGAGATCTCCCGTCAGGCGTCGCTGGCGCTGCACCCGCTCGGCCGAATCGGTTCGCCGGCGGATGTCGTCGGCGCGATCCGTTGGTTGTTGGGGGCGGAGAGCGCGTGGGTGACCGGTCAGGTGATCGGCGTGGATGGTGGTCTGGCCACGTTGAAGACCCGCGCCCGAAACTGAACTTTGTATTACATGCCTGCCGCGCACAGATGCAGATCGGCGCGCCGCGTGGACCCGTTCACCCGGCACGGAACACCTTCGCCAAGCTGACCTTAGCACACTTTCCCGGGTGTCTTGCGGACGCGGGGCTGGCCGCGGCGACGGAAATTCAGCGCGGGGGCGTTGACCGACGCGATCGGTCCGTAGTAACATGCAAATAGTATCGGGCGTTCAAGGCACGCGTGATCTTGAGGGATTGTCTGTGAATCTGTCGGCAGTCATGGTTGTACGGTTCATCGGCGGGCAGAATCGCCCCAAGGATGATCCGTTCCAATAAGACGCCGGCGCTTTCTTTTCGTGTCATCGACACCCCGGCGGCGTAACGGCTGCCGGGGTTTTTGTTTATCCCGATTCCGCGAACGCGGAACGTAGAATAGGCGGTCTCTCGTGATTTCGAGTCTCCGGCACGCACCTTCGCGTGCCAGCCGCGGCCCCACCGCGGAGCTGATGATCCTGGCCGTGCCCATGATCTGCATGTCGCTATCGCGCATGCTGATGGGGTTCATCGACTTTGTCATGGTCTCGTGGCTGGGGACCGAAGCGCAGGCCGCGGTCTCGCCCGCGTCGCTGCTGATCTTCGCCCTGTCGTGCTTCGGGATGGGGGCCGTGCAGAGCGTGCAGACCTTCGTGTCGCAGGCCGACGGCCGGGGCGAGCCGGAGCGCGCGGGCGCGTACGCCTGGCAGTCGCTGTTCATGGCCGGGCTGTGGACGATCCTGACGCTCCCGATCGTGCTCACCACTGCAACGTGGTTTCGAGCGTTCGGCCTGTGGGCCCAACACCCGTCCGGCGTGCTCGAGATGGAGATCGAGTATCTGGTGATCGCGTTGTGGTCGGTGGCCCCGGCCATCGCCTGCGCCGGCCTCGACGGCTTCTATAACGGAATCCGCCGGCCGGCCATTCCGCTCGTGGGCGTGATCGTCTCGCTGGTGGTAAACGGCGTGGGGAACTACGTGCTGATCCTCGGCGAGTGGGGCTTCCCGAAGATGGGCATCGCCGGCGCGGCCCTGGCCACCGTCATCGGCTGGATGGCGCGCTTCGTGATCCTGCTCGTGCCGCTGTTCTGGCCGAGCATCGACGCCCGCTACCACACCTGGCGCGGCGTGCGGCTGAAGCGCGAGCAGTTCGTCAGCATGGTGCGGCTCGGCGTGCCGATCGCCATGCAGTGGCTGCTGGATATCGGCGCGTGGGTGGTGTTCCTGCACGTCATCATGCCGCCGTACGGCGCGGCCACTCTGGCGGCCAGCAATATCGCGCTGCAATACATGCATCTGTCGTTCATGCCGGCGATCGGCGTGGGCATGGCGATGCTCACGCAGGTCGGCAACGCGATCGGCGCGGGAAATCCAGACGAAGCGGTCTTCCGCATGAAGGTCGCGCGGCGGGTGATCATCAGCTACATGCTGGTGATGGGCGCGGTGTTCATCCTGCTGGGCCGGCCGCTGACGGCGGTGTTCAACGCCGACGCGGCGGTGATCGCCGCGGGCATCCCGATCCTGATCTGGGCCGGGCTGTTCCAGCCGTTCGACGGGATGTGCATCACCTACAGCTTCGCGCTGCGCGGCGCGGGCGATTCGCACGTGCCGGCGGCGCTGTTCGGCATCTGCTGCTGGGGCATCTTCATCGGCGGCGGCTGGCTGCTGATGTGGCTGGCGCCGCATTGGGGCTTCAACGCGCCGTGGGCGATGTGCGCGGCGTACATCATCGTGCTCGGGCCGCTGCTGTGGTGGCGGTTCAGCACGAACCGCTGGCGCGCGATTCAGTTGTTCAAGGAGGCGCCGCCGGCGATCGAGCCGGCAGGCGACGTCGCCGTAGCGGCGGCGCTGGAGCCTGTGGCGGTTGGTTCGCGCTGAAGGGGGCGGTGCGGGTGAATGGAGGAAGAAGCGACGGAGCGACGAAGGGGAGCATGGGCGTCCCGCCCGTGCGACTGTGGCGTAGCGACCGAGCGACGAGCGCGAAACCCACTCTGCAGGGTCAGCTTTGCCGCCGCGGCGTGGGTTTCGCTTTGCACAACCCACCGCCGTACCAGATCGCATCGACGATTACAAACCTCTCGGGCTTTTGTAGTCGCGGCGAGTTTGTCAGCGCGGTTATCCTGACCGCTTGGCGGTACAAAACCGCCGCGAGAGGCCACGCAGACTTGCGGAACCCATGTCATGCGGGGAACTGGAAGCGCCTGCAGTGCCCCGGGTGCAACGGCCGCGGGGGTTGGACAGCCGGGACGCGCCCGCACTTCCCGGTCGCGCGCGGCGGTGGGGCCTCCCGCGCGGCCGGGCTGCGGTGGGGGCTGCGATTCACAAACCCGCGGCGTAATGATTGACTGCCTCCGCTCGTGCACGCACAAGGAGAACCTGTGAGCTCGCTGGTACACCTGGGTTCAATTGCCATCAGACACACCGCAAAAGCCCTCGGCCTGGCCGGCGGCGAGTTGCTCGCAGACGGCGCACAGGCGCTGGTCCGGCGGTTCTTCTCGGCGGACAGCAAACGGCTCGAAACGGCGCTACGAAACGCGCACGAACGCGCCTTCGAAGCGCTGGAGTTCGCCCTGGCGCGTGACACGCTGTGGCAGAAACTCACGGCGGTGTTCGCCCGTGCGGATGACAAGGAGTTCCGCGCCGCGGTCAGGGCCGCGCTCGACGCGCTGCCGGCGGACCTGCTGCCCGAGGGACCGGTTGCGTTTCGCGAGGACTGCCGCCGCGAACTGGGCCGTGCGCGGCGCGACAACCGCCGCCTGCTCGAGTTCGACGCCGACGCCCTGGAGGCCGGCGTGGGTGCTCTGGCCCGCTTCTCCGATCCGGCGGCGCTGGCCGAGGCGGAGTTCAGCGCCGTCGCGGCGCTGCGCGAGTCGCTGCCGGCCGCGGAGTATCCGGCCCTGCGCAAGTTCCTCACGCTGCGCGCCGCCGGCGGTCCGCCGATTCTGCTGATCGCCGTGCGCTACTTTTTCCTGCGCGAGGTCGAGGCCGATCCCGAGCTCTCGCGCGGCCAGATTCACGAAGCCGTCACGGCGCAGGGCGAGTGGCTCCGCGGGGTCGATGCGCTGCTGCGAACGCACGCCGACCGCACGCAGCACCTGCTCAACGACGTGCTCGACGTCGCGCAGCAGACGCTCGACGAAGTCAAGAGCGTGCGCGAAGAGCTGGGAAGCGTCCGCGGCCTGCTCAATCTCGTCGCCGACGCCGTGCTGCGCCCCAGCGACCGTACGTCCGTGCGCTCGGAGGACCAGCGCCGCCGCGTCGCCGCGGCCGTCGAGAAGTTCCTGGCGCTGCCGCTCGCGGCGCAGTCGCTGGACGTCGAGATGCAGCTCGAAGCCGGCCGCATGCTGGCGGTGCTGGGCGACCTCGACGCAGCCCGCCGGCACTTCGAAGCGGCCGCGAAGAACGCGGCCGACCGCCATGCCCGCGCCAAGGCCGAGTACAACGCCTATCGCGCCGCGCTCGAGCAGCAGCAGAGCGACGACGCGCTCGCAGCGCTGCGCCGCGCGGTCGAACTCGATCGCGCGTTCGAGCCCTTCCCGTTCAGCGTCTACGAGCCGCTCGCGATTCTCGGCGCCGGCGGCTTCGGTACGACGTTCAAGTGTCGCCATCGCCGCATCGGACACGTCGTCGCCGTCAAATCGCTGAGTACGTCGGATCTCGACCGAGACATCGACGCTGTCTTCGGCGAGGCGGGCACGCTCAAGGCGCTGCGGCATCCTGGCATCATCGGCGTCGAGCATGCCGACTGGTGCCAGCAAAGCCCGCCAGAGCGGCCGTACTTGTGCCTCGAATACTTCGACGGCGTCAATCTGGACGAGTACATCCGCCGGAACGGCCCGTTTGCCGGCGGACACGGCCCGGATGGGCGCATCCCGCCGGAGCGGCTGAGCGCGTTTCTCGATTTCGCGATCGCGCTGGGCGAAGCGCTGCGCGCTGCGCATGGCCGGGGCGTGCTGCACCGCGATCTGAAGCCGCGGAACGTGATGGTCCGCGAAGAGGGCGGCGGGCTGATCGTCAAGCTGATCGACTTCGGCCTGGCGCTGCGGCTGCGCAACCAGACCGAGCTCACAGCGGCGATGGCGTCCGGCAACAGCCTGATCGGCAGCAGCGCCGTCGGCAGTTTCTACTTCGCCGCGCCCGAGCAGATGGGCGATCCGGAGATGGGCGGCGTGTCCATCGGCGCCTACAGCGACGTGTACGGCTTCGCCAAGACCTGCTGCTTCGCGCTCTTCGGCACGCACCAGCCGGAGGATGAGGACTGGGAATCCGTGTCGGAGCCGCTCCGCAAGACGTTGCAGGCATGCCTGAGGCGGTCGGTCCACGGCATTGGCGGCCGCCCCCGCCGAACGGGGACCGTAGGCGATGTGTTAAACGAATTGCGCGGCGAGTCCGATCGGGTGGGCCGTGCTCACAAGGTGAATGTCGCTGCGGTATCTCATCAATCAGGAGGCACAACCGGTCCTGCGGAAACACCACGCGTAGTCGCGCCGGCGGCGCCGAACGGGGTCATGCCGCAAAGTCCGCCGTCGGCGCCTATGGTCACCCCGACGGAGCCTCCCGAGGACGGCGCCGACAACGAGTACGACGACGATGACGCGGACGACGACGAGGCGCCCATCGTCATCGTCGGCCCTCCGGAGCTCCCGAGACCGCGGGTTCCTCGTGCAATTCTTGGAGCAGGTGTGCTGGCTTTTCTCGTTGTGCTAGGTTTGGTTGCTTACTTCACGGCCAACCCGCGGTACCCGGTTCATCCGGCGCCGTCGCCGGGAGTGGCGGAGAAGACGTTGACGCTGGATCTTGGGGGCGGGGTGAAGTTGGATCTGGTGCGGATCGAGGCCGGCGAGTTTGAGATGGGTTCGCCGGTCGGCGAGGAAGGCCGGGGGCGCGATGAGGGTCCGCAACACCGGGTTCGGATCAGCAAGCCATTTTACATGGGCAAGTATGAGGTGACGCAGGCGCAGTGGCGGGCGGTGATGGGCGACAACCCGAGCTACTTCAAGGGTGACGATCTGCCGGTTGAGCAGGTGAGCTGGGAAGACGCGCAGCGTTTCTGCGAGAAGCTGTCGCAACGAAGCGGTCGTTCGATCCGGCTGCCGACGGAGGCGGAGTGGGAGTACGCCTGCCGCGCGGGCACGGAGACGCCGTTCCACTTCGGCGCGACGCTTTCGACGCAGCAGGCGAACTACGACGGGAATTACATGTATGGCGAGGGCAGTAAGGGCGAGTATCGCGAGAAGACAACTCCGGTGGGAGGCTTCCCAGCGAACGGCTGGGGATTGCACGACGCGCATGGAAACGTCAGGGAGTGGTGTGCAGACTGGTATGATACGAGCCACTATGAGGATCAACCTGATCCGGATGTCGATCCTTCCGGGCCCGGGAGCGGAGCCGACCGTGTCCTGCGCGGCGGGTCCTGGTACAACGGCCCGGGGTACTGCCGCTCCGCGTTCCGCTACAGGGACTCGCCCGACCTCCGCTACCGCCTCATCGGTTTCCGGGTCGCGTCGGGGACAAAGTAAGCCGGGTGCCCGGCCGACGGCTGTTCGCGTCGGCCGGTTTTCGCGCAGACGCCGG
>CAZVWB010000045.1:0-22015 GCA_964631045.1 uncultured Planctomycetales bacterium | reverse complement strand
GCCGGTTTTCGCGCAGACGCCGGGTGCCCTTCGAACGGCAGTTCTCCGCGGCATGTTGCTCGTCCACCGCATCGCGACGCGAACAGCCGCCGCGAAGGCACCCGTGGGAAGAAGCGACGGAGCGGCGAGGCGAAGAAGAGGGTGCCCGGCCGACGGCTGTTCGCCGGGTGCCCGGCCGACGGCTGTTCGCGTCGGCCGGTTTTTCGCGCTCGCGCTCATAACGCGAAGCGATACCCCTTCGGCGGACTCGGCAGCGATTCGAAATCAATCGTCAGCGGGTCGCGCGACCGATCCGCAAAAGCACGAGCGCTCGACCACTGCCAGTCTGTCGGGTGGACACAGAGTCCACGTCTGACAGGGTTCGCGTGAATGTAGTCGATTTTCTCCCAGATCTCTCGCGCCGAGTACGCGCTGCGGTCGTAGCCGCCGCCGCGCTGCCAGAATCGATGCGTCACCGCGCCGTGCTCATCCGTGTCGGCCAGCTGTGCCAGAAACGCGGGCGACTGCGCTCGCACAAACGAGATCGCTCGATTGCTGACCGATTTCTTGAGGGTGTACATGATGTGAGCGATACGTGCCGGCTCCGGCCCCGGCCACAGCAGCAGGTGAACGTGTTCCGGCATGACGACCCACGCCCACAAGTGAAACCCGTGCGTGCGGCGCGAGCGCTCCAGCGCATCGACGAACCAGGCGCGGGTGCGATCTTTCGACAGAAAAGGACGCCGCTGGAAGCATGAAAACGTCAGGAAGTGCGCATCATCGGCGGTCTCGAAATTGGGTTTTTTCACGCGATTCGGGAAGTCGCCGGGCATATTGTCAGGATAGCTGCGGTTTCTTGCGTGACCAAGACCGGCCGACGCGAACAGCCGTCGGCCGGGCACCAGGCGAAGAGGCGACGAAGCGACGAAGCGACGGAGCGACGAAGGGGAGCCGGCCGACGCGAACAGCCGTCGGCCGGGCACCCGGCGTAGTGATGAAGCGAGCGAGCGAGGGAGCGAGTCGGAGTCGCCGGGCACCCGGCCGAAATGACGTGAAAGTGGGTTGTCTCCGCTGAGCTACTCCGCCGCCGCCATCGTGATGTCGAGCTGCTGCCCGTCGCGCTCGATGCGCAGCGTGATCTTCGGCTTGGCCAGGTGGTCGCGCAGCTTTTCCTGCGGGATGTCGGAGAACGGTACGCCGTCGATGGCCAGGATGCGGTCGCCGGCTTTCAGACCGGCGCGGGCCGCCGGCATGTCGGGCGTCACTTCGCGTACGCGCACGTCGTCGGCGGAGCGGGCGTCGAGCATGAAGCCGAAGCGCGGGCGATTGGCCGGGCGCGGTCCGTCATCGGCCAGCGGCATCGGCACGGACGCGGCGTCGGGGTCGATCGCCGCCCGCAGGGCCTCCAGCGTCGCCGCGCAAACTCCGTCGTTGTCGCCCGCGTTGGTCCCCACCACGATCGCCAGCTTGCGGCTGGGCCAGAGCGCGAACGCCGCTGTGTACGATCCTTCGCCGCCGAAGAACGGTACGCCCTCCATCCCGCCGCCGGGGCGCAGCTCGCGGATCGCCGCCGCGGTCTTGCCGGAGAGGAAGTCGCCGGCGCCGGCCTCGGCTGCACACAGCGCGGCGGCCAGGCGGGCGAAGTCTTCGATGGTGCAGGTCATCATGCCGGCCGGGGCGAAGACGTGCAGCGGCGGCGGCGTCTGTTGCGGCCGTTCATAGCCCGAGGGCCGCCGCACATGGCCGCGCAGGTAGGTCTTGTCGCGCTCCGCGGCCTGATGCGGCACGCCGACGTACGCCCCGCGCATGCCCAGCGGCTCGAACACCTCGGCGCGAATCAGCTCCTCGAACGGCCGATCGGCGACGCGCTCGGCGACATGACCCAGCAGCGAATACCCGGCGTTCGAGTATTCCTCGCGCGTGCCCGGCGGCGCCACCGGCTCTTCGCTGAGAACCTGCGCGACGAACGCCGCCCGGCGCTCGCGCGGCGCGCCGCTGAGCTTGAACAGGTGTGGCGTGCGAAGCGGGCCGATCTCCGTGTAGGGTTGCAGGCCGCCGCGGTGGCCGATTATCTGCGCCAGGGTCACGTCGCGATACGCGGCGTTCATCGGCACATCGGGGAGCAGCGCGGCAAGCGTGTCTTCGAGCTTGAGCTTGCCTTGGTCCGCGAGGCGGCCAATGAGCAGCCGGGTGGCGGACTTTCCGCAGGAGCCGATCATCGTCACGTCGCCGACCTGGGCCGGCTCTTCGCCGTCGATGCTGCGCTTGCCCGCCGCCCCGATCGCGACGATCTTGCCATCCTGCACGACGGCGGCGACGGCGCCCGGCGCCTGATGCGCGACGCGGACTTCGTCGATGAGCTTCGAGACGTCGCGCGGCTCCATTGTTGAAAACAGGACCAGCGCGACGACGGCGGGGGCGGGCAGAATCACTCGGTGTCTCCTGGCTCGCGCTCAAGCGCAAACGGGCGACGCGCTTCCGGCGGCTGGCCGCGCGCCAACTCCTGGACTGGCTCGTTACGCTACGAAAGACGTAGTAACGGTCCCCCGCCTGTCAAGTTTCAACCCGAGCGGGCTTCAAAAGTGTGGCGCCGGTCTGCTGACCGAGAGTGTGGCCCCGGCCTGCTAACGGAAAGTGTGGCCCCGGTCTGAAGACCGTGGCGCCACGCACAATTCGGTTGCTCGATCTTCGGCCCCGACGGGGGTCGCGGATTGTAGCCACGGGTGGAGTCGACGCGCAGCGGCGACGGAACCCGAGGCAATCGTGTCGAAGCGTCCTCGCCTCGGCGGGGCGAAGGACACGGCGCGTCCGGTCGTCCAAGCGGTGCAACGCTCCCGCCGCCCCTGCCGGGGCGGCGACGGCGCGTCGTGATCGATCCACGGGTTGCGCTCCGGCCTGCGGCCTGCGGTTCACCTGTGGCTACACTCCTGCGTCCCTTCGGGACTTAACGCAGGAAGCCGGACAGGCTCTGAAAACGCGGGTAACAGCAAGGTCTGAAGACCGGGGATTGTCTTTCCGGGTGCGCGCCGCGGCGACTGTGGCGCCGGTCTCCTGACCGGTGGCTGTCTTGCCGGGTTTCCGCCCCGGCCGGCATCGATGTGATTACTTCAGCTCGACATTCCAGTACGCATAGTCGAGGAACTGCTTCCAGCTCGCGTACTTCGAATCCGAGAGCTTGATGGTGAGCATGGGCGAGCGCTTCGGCCGCCGCGGCGTGGTAATCAGCCGCATGCCGGCCTGGTTCGGGGTCATGCCGCCCTTGCGGACGTTGCAGCGGATGCAGGCGCAGACCACGTTCTCCCACGTCGTGCCGCCGCCCTGCGAGCGAGGAATGACGTGGTCGAGGCTCAGCTCGGTGGTCGAGAAGCGCTTGCCGCAGTACTGGCAGCGGTTGCCGTCGCGGGCGTAGAGATTGCGGCGATTGAGCTTCACGCCGGTGCGCGGCAGCTTCTCGTAGCAGAGCAGGCGGATGATCTTGGGCACGGCGATCTGGAAACGAATGGTGCGGATCCAGTCGTGCGCCGCCGGCTCGAAGCGCTGCTTGGCCGCGCTGACTTCCACCCAGTCGTTGAAGTCGTAGGAGAGATACTTGCCGTCGTCGACGGAGATCACCTCGGCCAGGTCGCGATAGAGCAATGTCAGCGCGCGGCGCGCGTTGATCACGCGAACCGCCATGTAGAAGCGGTTCAACGCGAGCACACTGGCTGAGAGCGCCGGCGAATCGGCGTACATGGTGGCTCCATCCGCACCCGGGTTTTCCCAATCGCGAGGGATACCCGCCGAGTATTCGGATGATTTTAGGCTTTTGCGAGAATCGCTTCAAGCACCAAAGGTTGTGGCCGCGCGCGGCGCGCTCGGCCTGAATGGGGGGTCGCGGGTTCTCGAGCGGCTTGTCGGGGGCGCGCAGCGCTTCGAGCGGGCTTGCTACGGGCGGGGTCGACGCCTGCGGCGGCGCCTGTGGCGTGCGCCGCGCCGCGGCCGATGAAACGGGTGTGCTGCGCGTGGCGCTTATCACCGGCTCCCGCTCCGACTGGCGCTGCGTCAAGCCGGTGCTTGAAGCGGCGCAGGCCGATCCGGAGATTGATCCGCGGCTGATCGTCAGCGGAACGCATCTCTCATCACGTCATGGGTTTACGGCCGACGAACTTCCGACTGCGGCCACCCGTGTACCGATGCTGGATGGCCCGGACGAGCCGCTCGCCATTGCCGCGGCGACGGGGCGTGGCGTGGAGCGGTTGGCACACGCGATCGATGCGCAACGGGCCGACTGGGTCGTCGTGGTCGGCGATCGCTACGAGTCGTTCGCCGGAGGGCTGGCGGCGACGATGCTCGCAATTCCGCTCGCACACATCGGCGGCGGCGAGACGGACATCGCGACGAACCAGGACTGCAACCTTCGCAACGCGCTTACAAAACTTTCACAACTGCACTTCGTCTCGCACGCGGTGGCGGCCGAACGCGTGCGCGCCCTGGGGGAAGAGCCGTGGAGAGTCTGCGTGACGGGGCTTCCGGCGCTCGACGATCTGCGAAAGCACGGGTGCGCCTGGCGCGATCTCGCGGCCGCAGCGCCGCTGGACCCGGCGCGGCCGTTTCTTCTGGCGAGCTTTCTGCCGGTGACGCTGCGCCCCGAGGAATCGCGCCGGCACCTGACCGCGATGCTGGAAGCGCTCGATCAGATTGAAGCGGTGCAGGTGTTGTTCGTGCTCTCAAACGGCGACGCCGCCGGCGACCAGCACGACGCCGCCGTGCGGGAGTGGGCCGGCGGCCGCGGCGACGCGCGCCTCGTCTCGCACCTGTCGTGCGGCGTGTATGCCTTCGCGCTGGAGCATGCGGCGTGCTATGTCGGCAACAGTTCGAGCGGCGTAATCGAAGCACCGCTGCTGGGGACGCCGGTCGTGATGGTCGGCAGCCGGCAGGACGGTCGCCCGCGTGCGCAGAACGTGCGCGACGAGCCGAATCCGAGCGCGGCGTCGCTGGCGGCGGCGATTCGCGGCCAACTGCGGCATGGGCGCTATTCGGCGGGCGCGTCGCCGTGGGGCGATGGCCGGGCCGCCGTGCGGATCTGCGGGCGGCTGAAAGCCGATCGCGGCAGAGCCGATCTAATGAGCAAGCGCCTGGTCGTCCCTGCGAGCAGCCCATGCGAATCGTCGGCCTGATCCCGGCGCGGGCCGGATCGAAGCGGCTCCCCAACAAGAATCTCCTGCCGCTGCGCGGGCGTCCGCTGATCGCGCATACGTGCGAAGCGGCGCGGGCGTGTCCGCAGCTTGACGCGGTGTACGTGAACACGGATTGCCCGCAGATTGCTTCGGTTGCGGCGCGGCATGGCGTCGCGGCGCCGTTTCTACGGCCCACGCGGCTGGCGACCGACAGTGCGGAGACCCGCGCGGCGAATCGCTTTTTCCTCGAAGTGCTGCGCGAACGAGGCGAAGCCTTTGACGCGATCTGCGTGCTGCAGCCCACCTCGCCGCTGCGCAGCGCCGAGGACATCCGCGCGGGGATCGAGTTGTTCGTCGAAAACGCGCCCTGCGCCGTCGTCAGCGTCTCGGCGATCGCGCCGGCGAGTTGGATCGGCCGGCTGGGCCGCGACGGGCGATTCGAACCGGGTGAGGGCGACGAGTCGCTCTACCGACTGAACGGCGCGATCTATCTCTACACCCTCGACGACTACCTGCGCGACAAAGAGCCGGCGCGAACGCTGGCGCTGCCGCTGCCGACCGCGCGCAGCGTCGACATCGACACTATCGAGGACTTTCTGCATGCCGAGTCTCTGCTCTCCCGCGGCGGAGCCGTCGCCGGCGTTTGACTGGTCCGCCCGCCCGGACAGCCTCGACCAGCACTGGCCTAGCGAAGCGCTTCTGTCATTGCTGGCGCGGCACGCGCCGCGCGGCAATCGCGGTGCGATGACGGCGCTGGACCTGGGATGCGGCAGCGGGCGGCACGCGCTGCTGCTCGCGCAGCTCGGGTTCGGGCGCGTCATCGCCGTGGACCCGAACGCACAGTCGCTCGAGCAGGCCCGCCGCCGCTGCCAGCAAGCCCACGCGGGCGTCGAACTCGTTCGCGCCGGGGCGGACAGCCTGCCGCTGCGCCCGGCCAGCGTCGACGTGATTGTTTCGTGGGGCGTGCTCTTCGTACTGGGCGGCCCGCGCCAGACGCGGGCGGCGCTCGACGAGGCGGCGCGCGTGCTGCGACCCGGGGGACTGCTGATCGCCGACTGGCGAACCGCGGACGATGACCTGAAACGCGGGGCCCGTCAGGTGCAGCCCGACACGTTCGCCCTGCCGGCGGACGCACCGGCGGCGCTCGCGGGCGCGATCTACTCTTTCTGGACGCGCGAGCAAGCGGCCGCGCTGCTGAGCGCGGCGGGACTGACGCTGATCGACGTGCAACGAAGCGAAATCCGCGACTGCCTGCGCGAGCGGGCCTATTCCTGGTGGCAGACATGCGCGCAAAAACCGAACAATTGATCGCGGGCGACACCTTGAGCGGCTGCCTGCTGATCGCCGAGATCGGCGTCAATCACGATGGCCGCGTCGAGCAGGCGCTCGAACTGGTGCGGGCCGCGCACGAAAGCGGCGCGGACGCGGTAAAGCTGCAGCTCTTCGACCCGGCCGCGCTGTGCAGCCGCACGCACCGGCCGGCGGAGTATGAGATGCTGATGCGATATCGGCTCTCCGACAGCGACGCGGCCCGCATCTGCCGCAGCGTGCGCGAACGCGGCCTGGGGCTGATCGCCACGGCGTTCGACGAGCCCAGCCTCGACCTGCTCTGCCGGCTCGACGTGCCTGTAGTCAAGATCGGTTCCGGCGAAGTGACGCACACGCCCCTGCTGGAAGCGATCGGCCGGCGCGGCCGGCCCGTGATCCTGAGCACCGGCGGCTGCACCTGGGCGGACGTCGATCGCGCGGTGCACGCGCTGCGCGGGTCCGGCTGCGAGCGAATCAGCCTGATGCATTGCGTCTCCGCCTATCCGCCGCCGGACGAGCAGACGAATCTGGCGCTGATTCCGGAGCTGCGGCGGCGGTACCCGCAATTCACCATCGGGCTTAGCGATCACTCGATCGGGACGACGGCGGCGATCGCGGCGGTGGCGCTGGGCGCGCAGATCATCGAGAAGCACCTGACTCTCGATTGCAGTGCTGCGGGCCCGGACCACGCCGCGAGCGCCGACCCGGCGATGTTCGCCGCGATGGCGGCGTCGGTGCGGCGCTGCGAGCGCATGCTGGGGGGGCGGACGGAGAAATCTCCGCAACCGTGCGAGGGTGTCATCGGCCGCAGCATCGTCGCGGCCCGCGACCTGCCCGCGGGGCACGTCCTGCAGCGCGAAGACCTGGCGTTCAAGCGCCCCGGCAGCGGGCTGCGGCCGTACCGGGTGGATGAGGTGGCGGGCCGCGTGCTGCTGGCGCCCAAGCGCGCGGACGATCTGTTGCATGCCATCGAGCTGGGTTCGATCGAAAGCGCGCCGCGCTTCGTGGCCGCCGACCGCACTCTCCTGACTCAGGGTCGCGCATCCGCGGTCGGCGGATGATCCGCGCACGCGCGAACGGATGAGCCGCGTCGAGCGCTGGGGCCGTCCCGGCCGCGCTCACGATCGCCAGTCCCCAGGGTGTAACGTATCCGGGGAATCAGCCGCCACAGATTACGTTCAGCCGCCGCGTGGCCGACCCGCCGCCGCCGGGCAGTCCGTCGGTTCAGGTTGAGTACGATGCGGCGACGCGCCGCGTGAAATCGGTGAAGGTCGAGGGCGGTGCGGCGGGCTTGCAGATGCTTGAACTGATCAAGGGCGCGATCGGCGAGGGCGATCACGTCAATTTCGAAGTCGACGCGCAGGGCGGCCTGAAGCTGAAAGCGGAAGGGTCGCCCTAGTCGCGGAACACGACATTCACGTCGGACGAATGCGTCTCAGGACGCAAAGGGGAGAATCATGGCGGTGAAGTACGCCTACGCGGCGTATCCGGACGCGCACGTCTATGAGTCGCGCGATGGCAAGAAGACTTCTCAACACCTGCTTTGGGGCGACTGGGTGGAGGTCAAGGCGGAGCACGGCGACTGGTGCGAGGTGCATGTCCGCCGAACGGACGGCTGGATGAAGAAGAGTCAGCTCCAGGACGAGCGACTGCTGGAGATCGTGTTCGTCGATATCGGCCAGGGCGATGGAGCGCTGCTGGTCACGCCCGATGACCGGCACTACCTGATCGACGCCGGCGAGGGCGACAACATGTACCGCTTCTGCAACTGGCGCTATGCCAAATTCAGGAAGCGCTGGACGTTCGAGGCGGCGGTGCTGACGCACCCGGATGCGGACCACTACGAAGGGTTCCGGCCGCTTATCGCGAACGAGAACGTGGAGTTCAACGCGATCTACCACAACGGGCTGGTCGAGCGGAACGGCGCGAGCAAGGCCGACGCACTGGGTCCGCGCGAGCGCGAGGGCGATCTTTCGTACTGCACGTCGCTAGCCGCCGACGAGGCCGCGCTGCGTTCGATCCTGGCGGACGCTGAAAGCTGGCGCGGCAAGAAGTACCCGACCCTGCTGCACGCGGCGCTCACTTCGGGTCGGGTGAAGCCCGGCAAGATTCGGATGCTGTCGGCGGCCGACAAGTTCGTACCGGGGCTCGAGCCGAAGGCGGCCGCGAACGGCCGCAAGCTGTCCGTCGCGGTGCTCGGCCCCGTTACGGAAACGCTGGAAACCGGGGCGCAGGGGCTGCGCTGGTTCGGCGACCCGGGCAAGACCAAGAACGGACACTCCGTGCTGCTGCGGCTCGACTACGGCGGCGTATCGGTGTTGTTCGGCGGCGATCTGAACATGGCGTCCGAGCAGTACCTTCTGGAGCACTACACCGGCCTCGATCCGCTCCGGGTGACCGGCGTCGACGAGGCGGAGTTCCTGGCGAAGGCGCGGACTGTGTTTCAGTGCGACATCGCGAAGTCGTGCCACCACGGCAGCGCCGACGTGCTGGATTACTTCCTGAGCGCCGTCAACCCGGCCGCGACCGTGATCTCCAGCGGCGACGACGAGCCGCACGCGCACCCGCGGGCGGAAACGCTCGGAGCCATCGGCCGCCGCAGCCGCGGCGGGCGGCCGCTGATCTTCAGCACCGAACTGGTGCGGTCGACGAAGGAGGCGATCAAGCGGCCCGGCGTGCTTCGCGCTGCGCTACGCCGGCAACTGGAGGCGGCGATCGCGGCTACCGACGAAGCGGGCCGCAAGCAGGCAGAGGAACGCTTCGAGGACGAGCTGGCCAAGATCGATCGCAGCGTCGCAGTGTACGGCGCGATCAACCTGCGCACCGATGGAGAACGGGCGGTGATGGCCTATCGCCTGGAGCAGGCGCGCAGCGCCGGCGGGAAACTGACCAAGTGGGACATTTATCCGCTGACGCCCAGCGGTGCGGGCCTGCGGTACGAATCGAAGCACGCGAAACGCACTCCCAGCGACGAGGAATAGCGAGCGGCGGCTCTGCGACCTGGCCCCGGGACGCGGGCTGGCGGCGGCCAAGGTCGCCAGCCCGACCCTCCCGGGATTAATCCAGACACGGCATGCCTGATTCAGAATTCGACCGAGCGCACGCATAGAATACGGCGGTCACGCGCGCGGCGCGCCGCGCGCAGGAGTGCGTTCGTCCGGCCGCGCCGGGGAGCGAGCATGCGAGTGAAACGCCGCCTGCCGACGGGCTTCACGCTCATCGAGCTGCTCGTCGTCATCGCGATCATTTCGCTGTTGATCTCGATCGTCACCCCGTCGCTTTCGCGCGCCCGGCAACAGGCGAAGGGTGTTCACTGCCTGACGCGCCTGGCCGAGTTCGGCAAGGGGCTGGCGGTGTACGGGAACGAGAACGAGTTTGTCCTGCCGCCGATGCAGTTCCCCGCCCGCGACACAGGCACGGCCACGCACGGTTGGGCCGAGGCGCTGTATCGCACGATCTACGATGACGATGACTATTCCTACGACCTGTCCTACCCGGTGCAGCGCAACCACGAAGGCCGCTACGAGCTGTTTCAGTGCAAGGAAGGGCTGCCGGCCGAGGACAACACGGGGCACTACCGCGTGTACGAGATCTCCTGGCTGCGCGGTACACTCGACAAGGTGAAGGCGCGGCTGCCGCTCATCACCGACGGCAACCCGCAGGTGACTTTCGCCGACGATCTGCTCCGCAGCGACGTGCCGCGCGAGCGGATCGCCGGACTGCTGGGCGAGGCGTACATCGACGAACGGCACTACGGCGGCGCCAACTTCATGTTCAACGACGGACACGCCGTCCGCAGCACGCGCTTGAAGGAAGACCTGGCGCTCGACTGGGATCTCGATCCGGATACTCCCAACCAATGAACACCCCCGCGACCGATTTGTGCGCCGACCTGGTGCGCGACGTGATCTACCTGGACAACAACGCGACCACGCGCGTCGACGACGCCGTGGCCGCCGCCATGCTCCCGTTTCTGACGACCTACTACGGCAACCCGTCGAGCCTGCACACCTTCGGCGCGCAGGTGGCCGCACGGGTCGAATCCGCCCGCGCCGGCGTCGCGCGGCTGCTGGGCGCGCGAGAGAGTGAGATCGTCTTCACCAGCGGCGGCACCGAGGGCGACAACGCCGCGATGCGCGGCGCGCTCCTGGCGCGGCCCGAGCGGCGGCATGTCATCATCACGGCGGTCGAGCACCACGCCGTGATCGACATCGCCGAGCAACTCGGCCACGAGGGATACTCGGTCGACCGCGTCGGCGTCGATCGCGATGGGCGACTCGACCTGTCCGAACTGCGGGCGCTGCTTCGACCGGATCAGACGGCGCTAGTTTGCGCGATGCTGGCGAACAACGAAACCGGCGTCGTCTTCCCGCTGCGCGAAGTGGCGGACGCCGCCCACGCCGCGGGTGCGCTGGTTCACACCGACGCGGTCAACGCGGCGGGCAAGATTGCGATCGACGTCGAGGCGCTTGGCGTCGATCTGCTGGCGATCAGCGGTCACAAGGTGTACGCGCCCAAGGGCGTCGGAGCGCTGTACGTGCGGCGCGGCACGCCGCTGCGTCCGCTGCTGATCGGCGGGCCGCAGGAGCGCCATCGCCGCGGCGGAACGCATAACGCGCCCGGCATCATCGCGCTGGGCAGCGCGTGCGAACTGCTGGTTCGCGAACTGGAGGTCTCCGCCGCGCGCATCGCGACGCTGCGCGGCCGCCTCGAAGCCGGATTGCGCGAGCGCTTCCCCGACATCCTCATACTGGGCGAGAAAGCCCAGCGGCTTCCGAACACGACCTGCGCGTGCTTCGAGGGCGTCGAAGCCGAAGCGCTGCTGCTGCTGCTCAGCGAAGCCGGCATCTGCGCATCGAGCGGCGCGGCGTGCAGCAGCGGCTCGCTCGAGCCGTCGCACGTCCTGAAAGCCATGGGGATTCCGCCGCACGTCGCCCAGGGCCAGATTCGCTTCTCGCTCGGCCGGTTCTCGACGAGCGGCGATGTCGATCGGTTGCTCAGCGTGCTGCCGGGGCTGGTCGCGCGGGTGGCGGCGGTGAACGTCGGGTGAGAACGCCGCGTTTTTTCTGCCCACACGTCGCGCCGCCGCGGATCGAGCTCGACGACGGCGAGGCGCGGCACGCGCGGCTCAGCCTGCGCCTGCGGCCGGGGGACTCCCTGGAAGTATTCGACGGCTGCGGCGGCCTGGCGCTGGGGCGGGTCGCGGCAGACGAGCGGCCGGCCGGCGCGGCTGGGCGCAAGGCGGCAGGGCAGACGCTCACGGTGGATGTCGAGCGCGTGCGGCGCGACCCGCCGCCCACGCCCGCGCTGACCCTGATGGTCGGCGGCTGCAAGGGCGACCGGCTCCTGTGGCTGATCGAGAAGTGCACGGAGCTGGGCGTTGCGGGCTTCGTGCTCGTTGCGTTCGAGCGCTCGGTGGTGCTGCCGGGGGCGGGGCACATCGAGAAGCTCCGGCGCGCAGCGCTGGAAGCGTGCAAGCAATGCGGGCGCACATGGCTGCCGAAGATTGATAGTGCGGGGTCGCTCGACGCGGCCCTGGAGCGCATCGCGCCCGGAAACGAGCTGCTGATCGCCGATCCGGACGCCGCAGGGCATGAACCCCTCGCCGCCGTGCTCCGCCGCATGCGCGGGGCAGAAAGCGGCGGCGCCGCGGCGCTGATCGGTCCCGAGGGCGGATTCAGCGCGGACGAAAACGTGCGAATCCTGCGCCACGGCGCGGTCGCCGTAAGGCTTGGTGAGCACGTGCTGCGCGTCGAGACGGCGGCGGTCGCGCTGGCCGCCGCGTGGGCGATCGCGTGATCGCCGACCCGCCGCACAAGCGACCGCAACGGCGAGACCGTCCTACTGCGACAGCGCGGCCCGAATCGCCCCCTCCAACCGGCCGGGATGCTCTTCCTCCAGCTCATACGTGACGCGTAGCGCCGGTTTGTTGAGCTTCAGCACGCGCGTCAGGTCGATCGGCGTGCCGATCAGCACCAGATCGCACGGTGACGCATTGATCGTTTGCTCGAGCTCCGCGATCTGCCGCGCCCCGTATCCCACCGCCGGCAGCACCTGCGTGCAGTGCGCGTACTTCGCGAAGGTCTCGCGGATCGACCCGACGGCAGCCGGCCGCGGATCGACGATCTGCCCCGCGCCGAGCTGCCGGGCCGCTACGAACGCCGCTCCGTAGGGCATCTCGCCGTGCGTCACGGTCGGTCCGTCCTCGACCAGCAGCACCGCCGCGCCGCGCACGCGGGCCGGATCGGCGACGCTCAGCGGCGAGCGGCACGGCACGAGCACGGCCCGCGGGTTTACCGCCGCAGCGTTGCGCGCGACCGTTTCGACGTGCTCCGGCGCCGCCGTGTCCACTTTGTTGATGACGATCACATCCGCCATGCGCAGATTGGTCTCGCCCGGGAAGTAGCGCAACTCGTGCCCCGGCCGATGCGGATCGGCGACGCAGATCGTGAGATCGGGGCGGTAAAACGGCATGTCGTTGTTGCCGCCGTCCCACAGGATCACGTCCGCTTCCTGCTCGGCCTGACGCAGGATTCGCTCATAGTCGATCCCGGCAAAGACGACATTGCCGGCGGCGATGTGGGGTTCGAACTCCTCGCGCTCCTCGATGGTGCAGCGGTGCCGTTCGAGGTCTTCCATCGCGGCGAAGCGCATGCAGACCTGCTCGCGCAGGTCGCCGTAGGGCATCGGGTGTCGCACGGCGGCGACGCGCTGCCCGAGCCGGCGAATGATGCGGACGACGGCTCGCGAGGTCTGGCTCTTGCCGCAGCCGGTGCGGACGGCGCAGACGGCGATGACCGGTTTGCGGGCCTGCAACTGCGTCGCCCGCCAGCCGAGCGTGCAGAAATTCGCGCCGCAGGCGTTAACCAGCGCCGCCTTGTGCATCACGTCTTCGTGCGACAGGTCGGAGTAGGCCAGCGTGCACAGGTCGACGTCGAGATCGCGGATCAGCCGCGGCAGCTCTTCTTCGGCGTGGATCGGCACGCCGCGCGGATAGCGCGGGCCGCTCAGCTCGGCGGGATAGGTGCGACCGGCGATGTCGGGAATCTGCGCGGCGGTGAAGGCGACGACGCGATACGCCTCGCGCTCGCGCCAATAGACGTTGAAATCGTGGAAATCGCGGCCTGCGGCCCCGAGAATGATGACCCGCTGCGGCTGATTCGACATGTGGCGCTCCTCTCCGTCGGCGGCGAGCGGCGTCGGCTTATTGCTCGCGGCGATTGCATATGCGAGCCGATTCTATCCGCAATCACCCTATCGGCGCGCAAGGACTGACGCCGCAGCGTCAGCGGCGCGCGACGAATCGGCGGGCCGGCCGGAGCGCTGCGGCGGCGCGGCGCGGGCTGTTCGCCCAAAAATCCCTAAAAAAACGCACGATTCTGCGATAAACGGCTTGACGAGTGCGTCGAAGGATGCGAAAAAGGCTTGAAATCGCGGAGAAACGCACGGCGAGCAGGAGGCGCGCTGCAGTGCAGCCCCCGATTCTCCCGCGACTGGATCAGATCGGCTGACCCACACACGTGGTATTGGTGTTTGGATGGATTCGTAGCGCCCGGCCGTTCGCGCCAGGCGCTCACCAAGAAAGAGGTTGATTCTGACTATGGCGACAACCGCGAAAAGCTCGAAGCCCAAGCCCCGCAGCAAGTCCGAGGTCTACAAGGACCTGGCCGACGGCACCGGCATGACCCGCAAGCAGGTCTCGTCGGTGTTCGACGCACTGGCCGGCATGATCAAGAAGGACCTGACCAAGGGCACCGGCGTCTTCGCCGTTCCGGGCCTGATGAAGATCATGGTCATCAAGAAGCCCGCCACCAAGGCCCGCAAGGGCATCAGCCCGTTCACCAAGGAAGAGGTGATCTTCAAGGCCAAGCCGGCCCGCAAGGTCGTCAAGATTCGCGCCCTCAAGGCGCTCAAGGACATGGTGATGTAGTCGACCGGCCGCCCGCCGGAGACGCCTTCGGCAGCGCGCAGCGAGAAGCGGGGGGGACCGCGCCACGGTGCGTGTGTCGTGTCAGTCCGGCGCTGCTCGCCTGTCGACCGCGCATCCGGCGGATCGGCCCTGTTCGGCTGGTATCGGCAGATCGACTCGTATCACGCGGCGGCCGGGTGCAAGTGCGCCTGGCCGCCGCGGTTTTTTGTATTGGCAGACTTGTGGCGGGCGCGGGAGGCCAAGGCGCGCTGCGGGCCGTGATGGCGAAACCGTCGTCTGCGTGGCTTGCCGCGTTCACACGCCGGTGAGGAGAGCAGTTGCAGTCGTGGGGCACGGCGGCGTCGGTAGCGGTTCAGTCGACGACGGTGGCCGCGCGGGGCGGCGACGGTGGCGCTGTGGGTCGGCTACCGTGGCCGCGTGGGGCGGCGCCGGTAGCGGCGCGGGGCGGCTATGGTGGCCGCGTGATGCGAAAAGTCCGCGGCGATACAATCTCCGCAGTCATGCTCATCAACGGCGTCAACTTCCCGGACGACCAGATTGCGGCCTTCTGCCGCCGGCATGGCGTGGCCCGGCTCTCGCTGTTCGGCAGCATCCTGCGCGAGCCGACGCCCGAGGGCGGGTACGGGTTCCGTCCGAGCAGCGACGTGGACATGCTGGTCGAGTTCCCGCCGGGGCGAACGCCGAGCCTGCTGCGCTTCGCACAGATGCAAATGGAGATGAGCGCACTGATCGCCCGCGAGGTCCAACTCTGCACGCCGCCGATGCTGTCGCGGTACTTCCGCGATGAGGTGCTGCGCGAAGCGAGGATGCTGCATGTCGCGTGACCCGGCCAAAGGCGGTCCGAGCGACCGCGAGCGGCTCCAGCACATGCTCGACGCGGCCCTCGATGCCCCGGTCGTACGTCGCCGGACGCAGCCGCCCCGAACTCGACGCCAATTCGATGCTGCGGCGCGCCCTGGTGAACGCGCTCCACGTCGTGGGCGAGTCGGCCGCGCGGGTCAGCGATGAGGGGCGGGCGCGGTCCCCACGCTGCCGTGGGGCCAGATCGTCGCGGCCCGGCACATCCTGGTGCATGTCTACTGGGGGATCGACGCCGACCAGGTATGGAACATGGCCGTTGAGGACGTGCCGGCGCTGATCGCCGCGCTGGAGGCTGCGTTCGTGACGTGGCCGCTGCCTGAAAGGCCGAAGGGTTGAGCCGCGGCAAGGCTCGCGAAACCGCCCGGAGAATGCGTCGCCGAGCGACCGCGCGGTGCGCGTGTCCTTGATCGTGACCGCCGAGCCGGGTTTCCGCGACGGGTTCAAGCCCGGCGAAGGCGGAGAAAACTGCGGGCCGCCGTGGGCAAGGCCGGCGGGGTCAACACGCGGGGCGGAAGGATGGCGTGGTCGGAAGTCACGAACGTAGCGGTGGCGGCGTAAGACTCCGCTGCGCGGGAAAGAAAAAGAGGCGGTTCAACACAGAGGCACAGACCATACGCCGGCATGAGCGGCACACTCGCAGGCGCGATACCGTTTGCCGTAGGAGTCTCCACGAATGTCGCACACCCGCGCCACGTTCATCCAGGACCGCGAAGCGATCATCCAGAAGTTTTCGCGCCTCCTGGAGAAGATCGCTCAGTGCTCATCGGAACTCCGCGCCAGCAAGGATGGCGTGATTTCGCCGGTGCCTTACTTTGAAGTGCGCGCGAGCGCGCTCAACTTGCTCGCCCGTACGGCTGGGGAGTCCAGCGTCTACTACCGAGAACTGCAAGGCATGGACGGAATCAATCCGGGAATCGTCACCGGACTCTTGACCGCTGCGATGACTGACTACCGCGAGGGGTTCATGGCCGATGCCAAACTCCTCGTGTCCGCCGAAGTCTTCGCCGATTTTCTCGTTCAGGCGGAGATTCTGCTGGAGCACGACTACAAGGACGCCGCGGCCGTCGTGATACGCGCGGTGCTCGAAGACGGGCTGCGCCGAGTCTGTGTCGCTCGCGGGATCGCCGTCAAAGATCGCGACGGCGTACACCAGTTGGCGGAAGCCCTGACGAAGCAGGGCGTTTTGACAGCCGTTCAGTTCAAAGAAGTCGAGGCGAAGAAGGAAGTTGGGAACAAGGCAGCGCACGGCAAGTTCAGCGAGTACACAAAGGCGGATGTCGTCGCCTTCCACGAGTTCGTTCAGCGGCTGCTTGCGATCCTTATTTGACAGGACGGTGTCCTGCGACCCGTTGATGCCGGGGGCTGCCGCCCCTGGCGCCCCCGGCCGTGGCTCAACGCAGGAGTAGCCACGTCGAGGCGGGGACAGCGATTGCCTTGTCGCCCAATGAACCTTCGGCGGATTGCGTGACGATGATGCCGAACGGAGCGGCGTAGGCCGACTTGCCGCAGAAAGACTCGATCCCGGCGAGCGCGGGCTTGTCCGGTTTACTGCGGCGGTACTTGACCTCAACCGGGATTCGCCCGGTGCCGATGGTCAGCACGAGGTCAACTTCGGGTTCCTTCGCACGCTCGGGGAACCACGAAACCTCGATGCCCGGAATCCCCTTCAAGAAGTACCCCAGCACGCTTTCGATGAGGTGGCCGACCTGCGTGGCCACGGCCTCGTCGCAGTTCTTGAGCGCTTCGGGATCGAGCGGCAGCGTCTCCTGCAAGACGCCGTTGCGAACAAAGTGGTCGCAGATGCAAAGTTTGGGCGAGCTTCCCTGCTTCTTGGCGAGCAGTTCAAGCGGCGGGACTTGATGCACGAGGAGTGAATCGGCCAAGAACTCGATGACCTCCGTGACCTTCGCATTGTTGATGGGTGTTTGCAAGAGTTGGTGCAGTTCGTCGCTGAACCGCTTGGGAGTCACGGCCTGCCCGGCGTAGCGGCAGACCATGCGGAAGACCTCACGCACCAGCACCGGATCGAGCGGCGCTGCGCGGCGGCGATGCTCGGGGTCGCTCTCGATGGTCTTGTTGATGACACCCGCGATGACCTGCTGCCGCACGCGGTCCTCATCGGTCTCGGAGGTATTGTGGCAGAGGGGATAGCCACCAAGCCGAGAGAACTGGCGGAACGCCTCGTCTCGCGCTTTGGCGTGCTTGTTCCCGTGCGCGACCAATCCGAGCCAGAAGTCTCGCTTCTTCCATTCCTCCAGCGGCACATCGGCGGCGTACGGCGCCAGGCCGCGGATACCGCGGATGCCCGCGACCTCCCACAGCCGGAGCGGGCCGAGTTCGATCGTGTCCATCCGCCCGGCGAGGTTGTCCTTGCCCTTGGCGATGCGGAGGGCCGAACTCCCGGTGACGATGATGCGGGCGTCGGCGTTGTCCGAGAGGATCTTCAGTTGCACCGACCAGTCGTGGATGTTCTGAACCTCATCGAACAGCAAGTACGCGGGCTGGCCGTCCTTCGCCGCTTGGTTCAGGGTCTTCTTCAAGACGTTCTGCTCGAACCAGCGGACGATCGCTTGCACCGGCATCGAAATGCCGCCGAGCGCGGGGGCATCATCGAACTGCACGCTCAGGATTCGCGCCGGGTCGACGGGCTTGCCCGTCGGATCAGTCTTGCCAATGAGGAGCAAGTCTTCGATCAACTGCGATTGCAGGACGCTCTTGCCGACGCGACGCGACCCCCGGATGACCACCATCGCCGCGAGTTTGTTGTCCAAACGACGTACCATCTCTGCAAAGGCCCACCGGCGAAACCTCTGCAGCTCACGCGTGGGCTTCGCCCGCCACCAAGGGTTGCGATCTTCAAGGAATGCGACGAGTTCCGGCGTGAGCGCGCCGATCGGAGCGGCGGCGTGGACCGGCTTGGGCTTTCGCGCCTTCTTGGCTTCGTTCGATAGCGCCCGCCAGAACTCGTGCTTGGTCAGCTTGCGCCCGGTGAGTTTCCCGAACTGCCGGCGCATGTCGTCGAACTTCGTGGTGTAGGGCAAGTGGTCCCGGTTCCCGATCCAATCCTGCAACTGACGGAGAATTTCGAGTTGCTCGTTGCTGGACAGGCTCGGAGCTTTGGTGCCCTTCTTCTTCTTTCCGGGCGAGGCGCAGCCGCCGAACTTGCCGATCTTGTCGAGCAGGAGCCAGAAGTCGTGGTCGGTGATACTCTGGCGCTGCTTGGACTCGTACGCGGCCTTCAGTTCATCGAACGTGGGGGTGTAGGGCAGTGAGTCGCGCGGCAACGGCGTGTCGCGGAGGAGCTTTTGCACATATGCGCGAACTTCGTCTGAGTACTTGGTGGCGGGTTTGGACTTGGCGAAGGCGAAACTCCTTGTCGCGATTCGTAAGCGGGCGTGGGGCGATGATTATACGCTGCCGCGCGGGATCTTGCTCGACTTCACGAACTGCGGGAAACCGCGTGCCGGGGCTGCCGCCACCAGACAACCCCGCTTGAGGCAATCGGAGCGCACGACCAAGTCGGCGGGCGATTCCCTTCTGGGCCGGGAGAGGTGCGTAGGTGTCAGACACACGCGGACGCCGCGCCCGATCTGCATCCGCGCGTCAAGCGGACGAGGCAGTCCGAGTCGTGGGCCGGGTGCGGGGGAGTCGGCGCTGCGGAACTGCCTCCGCCCCTGCCGGGGCGGGGCGGGCCAGTTCACGCTCTCCACGGGTTGCGCTTCGCCCGCGAGGGCGCGGGCTGCGCTCCACCCGTGGCTACAGCCCGTCGCCCCTTCGGGGCTGGTCGCGTTGCGGGTGTCCGGGCCACGGGCGCGGGTTGAGTGCGGCGACCTCCGTCCGTGGCCAAAACCCCTGTGCCGGTTCAGGGTGAAACGGAGCGGGCCCACGGACTCGAACGCGACGCGCGCGTCGGCCTCGATCCATTGCGCGAGCGAACCTGCAATACGGAGCTGGACGCCGCGGCGCGGGCGCACCTGCGATACGAAGCCGGACGCCGCTGCGCGGGCGAAATCGCAATGCGGACTTCGACGCAGGGCTGCGGGAAAACTGGCAATGCGGACCTCGACGCCGCTCCGCGGGCAAACTGGCAATGCGGACCTCGGACCAACTCCGCGGGCAAACTTGCTATGCGAACGTCTACCCGGCGCTGCGGGCGAACTTGAGATACAGAGCTCAATGCTGCTGCGCGGGCGAAATCGCAATGCGGACTTCGACGCCGATGCGCGGGCGAGATCGCAATGCGGACCTCGACCCTGCCCCGCGGGCGAGCGCGCCGGCGCTACGGTAAAATCCCCCATCCCCCGCCGGGGTCTTGCGCGCGTGCCGGCCGCCGGGGTCTTGCGTGTGTGCCGTCCGCCGGGGTGTTGCGTGTGTGCCGCCCGCCGGCGGCGGCTTAGGCGCGGTGCGCATGGAACACCTCGAAGGCCGGCAGTCGATACTCGCGGCGCTGGCCGCCGGGCAGCGGCG
This sequence comes from uncultured Planctomycetales bacterium, assembly GCA_964631045.1. GTDB lineage: Bacteria > Planctomycetota > Phycisphaerae > UBA1845 > Fen-1342 > CAZVWB01. The sequence goes on along the minus strand of CAZVWB010000045.1, from coordinate 2,314 downwards.
GTTTCAGGTCATCCTGGTGCGGCGCGGGCTGCATGCCGAGAAGTTCGCCGACGTGGCCGCCGCCGCCGCCGCGCGGAACGTGCCGCTGCGGACCGCGGAGCGGCACGAGCTTGACGCGGTCGCGCACGGGGAGTCGCACGGCGGCCTGGTGGCGCTGTGTTCGGCCAAGCCGCGGATGTCGCCCGCGGCGCTGCTGGACATGGTGGGGCGGCTGCGCAGCCCGGCGCTGCTGTTGCTGCTGGAGGGGATCGACGACGCCCGCAACCTGGGCTTCACGCTGCGAACCGCGGAGGCGCTGGGGGCGCACGCGGTGTTAATCAAGAAGCACCTGTGGGATTTCGACGCGGTGGAGATCGCGCGGCCGGCGTCGGGCGCGTATGAGCGGCTGCCGCTGGTGCAGGTTGATGATCTGTCGCCGCTGCGCGATTTGCAGCGCCTGGGCGTGCGCGTGCTGGGCTGCCTGCCGAAGACGCGGCGGACGGCTCACGACGTGGATCTGCGCGAGCCGGTCGTGCTGGCGATCGGAGGAGAGAAGCGCGGGCTGAGCGGGGCGCTGCGCGGCGTCTGCGACGGGTTCGTTCGCATCCCGACCGTAGGCGGGGCGTCATCGCTCTCGCTGTCGCACGCAGCGGCGATCGTGCTGGCGGAGGCGTTTCGACAGCGATCGGCGACGGCCAAATCGGTCGAAGCGCGGGGCGAGCAAGAAATCTAAGGGCACTTCACGCGGGGCACGTCGACATTGAGATCGGCCCGACGGTTTCAGCGCGGTCCGATGGTCTGAGATGGGTCCGAGGGCCTGAGCACGGTCCGATGGTTTGGGCTCGGTGCGTAGGGCGGGTCAGTCGTTCACGTGCTGCCCGCGGGGCATCGCCTTGCTTCTGTGGCGATGGGTTGCCGCGGGAGCGGCGTTGCGAATTCCTTGCACGGATTGCGTGTAGAAGACAGATCGTGTCCGGGCTGCGCATCTCACGCGGACCCTGCGCTGGGTCACGCGCGCACTTTCGATCGACCGCCGCTCGTGAGTCGGCGAAGAGGCATCTGGCCGCTGACTCTGCGCTGTGACGGATGTTTGCACGATCCACGCGCGCCCGGTCGCGGCGCGAGTCGATCGCCCACGTCGAACGTGAGTACGTTTGCATGGAAGCCAGTCGCGCAAGCCGATTCGACGTGCGGCGCGCCCGTGCCGCGCGCCTGGCGGGACGCGAACCGCGCCGCGCGGCGCTGCTTGTCTGCGTGCCGCACGTCGCGGCCGCTACACCATCCGGGGATGGAAGTGAGGAAAGGCATCATGATGACGAAAGCGGCAGATTGTCTTCGCAACAGGTCGCGGCGCACCGTGCGAACGCGCGCGCTGGCGGCGTTCGCAGCGCTCTCCGTGGCCTGGCCGGTGCTCGCGCAGCCGCAGGTCGGGCCGCGCTCGGGGCCGCCGGTGACTGCGCTCGCAGTTCTGGCAGATTACGGCGACGCGCCGGACGAGTTGCCGGCGGGATACGGGACACCCGACGTGCTGGGCCGGTTCCCGACGCGCGATGCCACGCTCAACAGTCGCTACGGGCTGCCCGGCGGGCACACGCTGAACACGGACGTCGAGTGGCTCGGCGCGATTCGCTCGCGCGAGCGCGGACCGGCGGACTGTGCCGACCCCGATGGCACGCCGAACTTCATCGACGATGATCGCGACGACGGAGTCCGCGGCGGCTTCTGCCCGGTGGTCGTCGGGGTACAAAACAATCCGACGACGGCGACGCTCTCGATCGCCGTGACGCTGGCCGCCGGGGCGCCGGCGGGGCCGCGCTATCTGAACATCCTGATCGACCTGAACCGCGATGGGCGCTGGGACGATTCGACCGGCACGGAGTGGCTGGTCCGCGATCTGGCGCTGCCCGCGCTGCCGCCGGGGCAGACGACGGTGATTACGACGCCTTCTCTGAGCATTCCGGTGCCGCTGGGCGCAGCCTGGGCGCGCGTGGCGTTTACCCGTCAGCGCGTGCAGGACGTGGTGCCGGTGAACGCGACCGGATGGGACGGGAGCGGCGCGTTCTCACACGGAGAAATCGAAGATTACCTGATGGTCGGCGGGTTGTCGCTGGCCTACGCCTCGGCGGCGGCCGAAGCTGCGGCCAGCGCGCGGGCGTCGGCATTCGCGATCGCCCAGGCTGCGGCTTTCGCGGTGGCGCGCGCCGACGCCGTGGCGATCGCCTGCGCCGAGGCCGAGGCGGCCGCTGCCGCGTTCGCCGTCTCCTGCGCCGCGGCACAGGCCAGCGCCTCCGCCGCGGCCGCCGCCGCCGCGCAAGCAGAAGCGGCGGCGAGCGCC
>CAZVWB010000044.1:10329-39189 GCA_964631045.1 uncultured Planctomycetales bacterium | reverse complement strand
CCCAAGCACATATCCTGGAAGAAATTCCTCAAGAAGGGCTACTTCGTTGTTCCGCCCTCACCTGAAGACCAGCGCGATCCACCATCATTGCGCTGGTTCTACGAAGGCAAGAAGAAGAATGTTCCGGAACCCCATCCCCTGCCCGGCGACTATACGGAAAACTATCTCGATGGCTTGCAGACCCAGTCCGGGAAGTTTGAATTTGAGTGTTCAAGCCTGAAGCGGTTTGATGCAAACGATCCGGAGCGTCCGCCCATCGTCAGGTACATACCTTCTTGGGAGGGGCCACGATCGGATGAGTATCAGCGCTATCCGTTGCAACTGATTTCGCCGCATTCACGTTACAGCTATCACACCATGAATGACGGAAAGGACAGTTCGACAAACGATATTCTCCAGCACCGCGTGAAAGTCGATGGATATTACTACTGGGTCATTCGCATCAACGCCCAGGACGCGAGCAAGCGTGGAATCAAGATGCACGATCTGGTTCTGGCCTACAACGATCGCGGCGCGGTGGTGTGCGCGGCGGAGGTTACCGAGCGATTGCCCGAGGGCGTTGCGCACTCCTATAGCGCGTCGGGAGTGTATGACCCGATGGGCGAACCCGGTTACTCGGTTGATCGGGGGGGATGCATCAATCAACTCACACCCAAGCGTTCGATCGCCAAGAAGGTAACCGGAACAGCCGCCAATTCCTGCCTGATACAGATCGAGCCATGGGACGGCGGGACGGCCTTGAAGACTGCCCCTGGAAGACAAGGAGTGGCGCTGTGAAAAAATGGAATCTCGTGATTGATGTGGCGAAATGCTTCAACTGCAATGGCTGCGCACTGGCCTGCCACGATGAATATCACGGTAACGAATTCCCCGGGTATGCCGCCGAAATGCCGAAGCACGGACATCGCTGGATCGATATCCTGCCCCGCGAAACCGGACAGAAACCGATGGTGGAAGTGACCTATCTCCCGGTGACGTGCAATCACTGTGATAACTCGCCATGTCTCAAGGTTGCGAAAGACGGAGCGGTGGTCAAGCGCACCGATGGAATCGTTCTGATCGTGCCCGAAAAGGCGCGTGGCCAAAAGCAGATCGTCGATGCATGCCCCTACAAGGCAGTATTCTGGAACGAAGAGAAGCAGTTGCCGCAGGCTTGGCCGTTCGATGCCCATCTGCTTGACCAGGGATGGAGCAGAACGCGCGGTTCGCAGATGTGCCCGACCCAGGCCATGCAAACGCTGCACGTGACCGATGATGAAATGCAGGCACTGGTCAAGCGCGATGGGCTCGAGGTTCTATCTCCGGAGTTCGGCGCCAAACCGCGGGTGTATTACCGCAACCTGCGGCGCTATTACTCCGTGTTCATCGGCGGCTCCCTGACCCGAAAGGTGAATGGTCTGGAGGACTGCGCGGCCGACGTGACGGTCAGGATGCTGCACCAGGATAAAGTCATGGCGGAACAAATCAGTGACGCCTTCGGGGAATTCCGCTTCAGCAATCTGAAGCAGGATAGCGGCACGTACCAGTTGCAAATTCTCGACATGCCTCCCTTGAGCGTAGACCTCAAACAACAAAGCGTCTATCTCGGCGCTATTGAGCTGGCTCCAAAGCAGGTGTAGTTCTCAACAAACAACCAATCCAAGGAGAAAACAGTGGCCTATATATTTCATCAGGATGAGCTTCCAAAGCTGGTCTCGACGGTACCCGGACGCGAAAGAATTTTTTTCGTCAACAAGGAACTGACCAACATCGATCATCTTCTCGCCGGAGTGATGCATTACGCTGCCGGCGCAGCATCGCCGTACCATTTTCACAAGAATTGCGAGCATTTCTATTTCATCCTGGAGGGCAAGGGAACGGTTGAAACTCCGGAGGGAACGCGGGAGGTCGATGTTGGCGACATGGTGTTCTTTGAGGCGGAGGACAAGCATCGTCTGCGTTCAAACGGCCCTCTCTTCTATTTCGAGTTTCAAGCGCCCAACCGGTTCCAGACAACGATTCTCGATGGCACGCCAGAAGACCTTCTCTGGGAAAAAGTAGACGGGAAAATCTGGGTTCAGAGCTGAACTCGAAATCGATCAGACACCATAGCCGGGGACAAGAAAATGACCACAACCTTCATTAAAACCAGCGATTGCGTTCGTCAAGCCGTGCCGATCACGCCCGGCAGGCTCATCAGCCGGGAGCGGAACTTGCCGCCCTCGCTCGCCGGCGCGCTCGCGTGGCTGTCGAGCGCGAGGCGCAGGCCGCGGCGCTGCACAGTGTCGATCAGCGCGCTCTCGTCGATACAAGCCGGGTCGCCCAGGTGCACGAGGCACGCCCCATCCGGCAGGGTTTGAAGAAACTCCGTGTCGATCACCTGCTCGCCGGTCGCGTCTGCGAACGGCAGGACCACCACGAACGGCGCCATGCGGGCCACTTCCCGCGGCCAGTCGCAGTACTCCACGCCGCGCGAACGCGCCTCGTCCGGCCCAAGCGTCGGTCCCCAGGCACACACCTGCATGCCCAGACCCGCAGCCCGCTGCGCAAGGCCCAGCGCCGCCGTTCCCCAACCCACCAGGCCCAGCGTGCGACCGGCGAGCCCGAGCGCGCTCTTGAACTCATTGCGCTGCCAGCGGCCGGACCGCAGCGAGAGAGTCGCCTCGACTACCTGGCGATCCAGCGCGAGCAACAGACCCAGCGCCAACTCGGAAATCGCGGCGGCGTCCTGGTGCGGGCAGTCCGCCACGAATACGCCGCGGTCGGATGCCTCGGTGAGGGAGATCGCGCCCGAGCCGATGCCGGCGTGAACGATGAGCTGCAGCCGACCGCCGGCCGCGATGGCTTCCGTCCCGACGCGGGCCTTGGCGACGACGAGCACGTTCACGTCCGCGACCTGCTCCGGTCGAACTTCGTCGATGGACTGTTCGATCCGCACCTCGCAGCCAAGGCTGCGCAGATCGGACAGGGCCGATGCGGAGAGGTCGCAGGCGACGAGAATCTTCATCGGCGGCGCTCCGCGTCTGCAGCAGCATTGCGTGGCCGGGTCCGCCCCGAGCGCGGCGACCGTACCGCGTCAGGCTTCACGCACCACCTGCACGGTTTCGTACTGACTTTCAAGAACGCTCACCATGCGCCGGCGGGCCTGCTCCTGCGTCAGGCCATAGAACCGCGGGGCGACGGCGGCCGCCTGCGGCTCTCCGTGGGCGTCGAGCCGGGCGAGCGTGCTGGTCCAGTGGCCCGCTTCTTCGAAGACGTCGAGTGCATATCGCGCCTGGCCGCCGCGCTCATCGGTCGCCAGGAGAATCTCGCGGGGCATCGCATGGCTCCGAAGGTGCCGATCGCAGCCGACTGGGCGGCGCCGCCGTCGCGCGGCGAAGCTACTTCGACGGTTCCACGGGCGCGGCGGGCGTACTCAGACGCTCCCGCAACTCGGCCAGTTCGCGCTCCAGCCGCCGCACGGCCTGATTCAACTCCGGGAGCCGGCGGGCATAGGCGAATTGCCGTCGCATTTCGCGAATGGGCAGCGCGGGCGAGCCGAGCACCGTTTCTCCATCCGCCACATTGTTGGTGACGCCGGCCTTCGCGGCAACCGTGGCCCGATCGCCGATGCGGATGTGCCCGACGACGCCGGCCTGCCCGGCGAGCGTGACGTGATGCCCGACGCTGACGGAACCCGCCAGTCCGACTTGCGCCACGAGCATGCAGTGCTCGCCGACGTGCGCGCCGTGGCCGATGGCGATGAGGTTGCTCAACTTGGTGCCGCTGGCGATCCGCGTGCGACCGAGCGTGGCGCGGTCGATCGAACAATTGGAGCCGATCTCAACGTCGTCCCCGATCTCGACGATGCCGATCTGCGGAATCTTGACCCAGCGCCCGCCCACCGGTGCGTAGCCCAGGCCGTCGTTGCCGACGACGGTGCCGGAGTGGATCGTGACGCGGTCTCCGATGATCGTGGCGTCATAGATCACCACGTTGGCGTAGAGCAAGACGCCGTCGCCGATGCGGCAGCCGGGTCCGATGAAGCAGCCCGGATAGACGATCGCGCGGTCGCCGATCTGGACGTCAGCGCAGATCGTCACGCCGGGAAAGATGCGCGCCCCGGCGCCGATCCGCGCCGACGGATCGATCAGCGCCGCGCCGGCCGGCGGCGGCGGATGCTGACGGTAGCCGTGCAGCTCGACGATGAGCAGGGTGATGGCGGCGTAGGGATCGGCGACGCGCAGCAAGTGTCGGCCGGGCGGCGCGGCCACATCGGGCCGCACGACAATCGCCGAGGCTCGGGTGCTCGCGAGCAGGCGCTCGTACTTGGGATTCGAGAGAAACGTGATCTGGCCGGGCTGCGCTTCCTCGAGCGTGGACACGCCGCGAATGGCGACCTGTGGGTCGCCGCAAAGCGTCGGTGCGAACCCGCGCTCGCGGAGCAGGTCGTTGAGGTTGCCGAGCGTTTGCTCCACCAGCGTTGTTCCCGTGCGGACTTAGCGAAGACGCAATTCTCGCCGTTTCGCGATTGTACGAAGCCATGCCGCACCCCGCCAACGCCGCGCGTGGCGGACGCAGCGCTGAGCGGCGGAAAATTCGCCAAACCCGGCACTGCCGCGGTCGCTGCGTAACATCAGGCAGGGAAAGACGTTAAGTGGCAAAGGCGGCGGCGGGATTCGAACCCGCGAAATGACGGATTTGCAATCCGTTCCCTTGAACCACTTGGGTACGCCGCCAAGGGAGGATCCGGCAACCCGCGCGCCCACGAAGCGTCCGACAACAACTCCGCCCGGCGCAGGCGGTCTGCTCGAATCCCCTGGATAGTAGTCGAGGCAGCGCACTGTCGGCAAGTCGGCGCGCCGCCGATCGTGCACATCTCGCGATCGCCGCGTTCGCGCTCGACGGCGGCGCGCGCCGCGATACCCGCCCATTGCCATCCCGCTCTGTTCCGGTACACTGCCAAATTCGCCCGGGGATTAGGGTTGTCCGCGCGCTGCGACCGACGCGCGGCCGCGGCCGGGTGCGTGGGCGCCGAAAAAGCACGCTCGCGGCGACAATCCGATAGAGACGAGAGCGAATGGCGGAAGGCACGGAACAGGTAAAGCCGGCGGGGTTCAGCGAGGCGGACAAAGCCAAAGCGCGCGCCTGGTTCAAGAAGGGCGAGGACTGCCGTAACCGCCGGGAGTACGACTACGCCGTCGAGTGCTACATCACCGGCCTGGGTTACTGGCCGGATGCCGTGGAAGAAGGGCACATGCCGCTGCGGGCGCTGTGGGTGCAGCGCCAACAGGCCGGCGGCAAACCCGCCGGCATGATGGAAAAGATGAAGAAGCCCACCGGGGGCAAGGACGCAAAGCAGGCCATGCTCAACGCCGAGTATCTGCTTGCGAAGGATCCGGCGAACGACGGCCACGCGGAAGCCATGCTCAAGGCCGCGGCCAAGGCTGGCTACGTCGGCGCTGCGCTTTTCGTCGCCCCGCTGTTGCTGGACCTGCTCAAGAAGGAAAAGAAGCCGAACCTGGCGAAGTTCAAGACCTTCCGCGACACGCTCGGGGCCGCCGGGGATCTGGCCGATCAGAGCGGCGACGCCGCATCGGCCGGGCGGATGTATGAGAAGGCGGTCGAATCGCTCGATTTCCTTCGAGCGCGGATGCCGACGGACGACGCCTTGCGCAACGAACAGCGCGACATGTCCAGTAAGCTGACGATCACGCGCGGCAAGTACTCCGAATCCGACAACTTCCGCGAGTCTGTGCGCGACGTGGAGAAGCAGAAACTGCTGCACGACGCGGATCGCGTCCAGCAGGGCGAGCAGACGCTCGACGACCTGATCGCCGCGGCGCGGGCCGAGGCGGAGGCCAATCCGGATTCCGCCAACAAGATCAACGCCTACGCCGATGCGCTCCTGAAGCGCGAGAGCCGGCGCGAGGAGAACGAGGCGATTCGCGTGCTGACCGCCGCGTTCGAGCGCAGCAAGAGCTACGCATTCAAGATTCGCGCCGACGACGTGCGATTGCGGCAGCTGCGCCGCCAGACGCGGCAGCTTCGCGAGAAAGCGACACAGACCGGCGGCGACGAGGACGCGCAGCAGGCGCGTTTGTCGGAAATGGAGGAGCGCGGGGCGGAGCTCGACGTCTTCCGCGAGCGCGTCGCACAGTATCCGACCGATCTGCGCATCCGCTACCAGTTCGGTGCGACGCTCTTCCGCAGCGGCGAATACGATGAGGCGATTCCGGCGCTGCAGGCCGCCCAGAATGATCCGCGCAACCGTTTCCGGTGCCTGCTCCTGCTGGGGCGCTGCTTCTACGAAAAGGGTGTCGCGTCGGAAGCGGTGGAGCTGCTCAAGCAGGCGCTGGAGGCGTATGAGAATCCGGGCGACGATCTCGGGAAGGAACTGACGTATTGGCTGGCGCGGGCGTATGCCGAAGCCGGCAACAGCGCCGAGGCCCGCGCCTGTTTCGGCCGGCTGGTGCGCGTGGATTACAACTACGCGGACGGGGACGCCCGGACGCGCATGGAGCAACTGAAGTAGCATCCGTCGCGGCGCCCGCAATGTTGCCGGCGGCGACGGCGTAAAGGAGAATCGATGGCACACTCCCTCTCTTCCAAGAAACGCATGCGCCAGAACGTCAAGCGGCGCGATCGTAATCGGGCCCGCGCCAGCGCGCTCAAGTCGCAGCTTCGCCGCGCCCGGACGGCGCTGGGCGGCAACGACGCGAACGCCGCGTCCGAAGCGGTGGCTGCGTCGGTCCGGCTGCTGGATCGGCTCTCGACCAAGGGCACGCTTCACCCCAACGCCGCCGCCCGCCGCAAGAGCAAGCTCGCCCGCAAGCTCAATGCGCTGAAGGCCGGCGCGAAGTAGTTTCCCCGGATTTGGCGAACCGGCGTGCGTTCCTCGCACGCCGCGGGTGATCGCGGTGGTCAATCCGGCGCAGACTCGCCGTCGCGCTGATTGGCGATGAGGCCGGCGGCTTGGCCTTGCCTGCCGGCGGTCGCCCTCGGGCGAGGCTGTTCCCGTCGCTCTCCGCGGATCCGCCCGGCGAGCTTTGCGCGGCGGCCCGTCGGCGGGGGGCGGGCATGCGGGCTCCTAAGAGACGCCGCCCACTTTATTCCCGTCGCGCCTGAAAAATTCTGAATCCGGCGCCCAGGCGTCCGCGTAATCACGAATGACCGTGGATTGCGCCCCTTTCCCGGCGTCCGGGGTGCCGGCTGACGCGGAATTGCCTGAACATGGATGGCCGCCTATGCTCAATCAGACTCTTCGTCTGCTTCGCCACGAGCGTTCGTCGCCAGAGCCATGTTTCTCCGAGTTGGGTCGAGGGCTGCGAATGTCCGCATCTGACGCCGATCTCATCGTCCGCATCGCCGCGGGCGACCGCGGCGCTTTCGGCGACTTCTACGATCGCCACAGCGCCCGCATCCTGGGGTTGCTGCTGCGCATGATCCGCTCGCGATCGGAGGCGGACGATGTGTTGCAGGACTGTTTTCTACAGGTCTGGTCGCAGGCCGCGCGATACTCGGCCGATCGTGCCAGTCCGATCGGCTGGCTGGTGCTGCTGGCCCGCTCGCGAGCGCTGGATCACCTGCGCCGCAAGCGGCGCGATCGACTGACCGCGGAGAGCGAGACCGAAGTCGGCACGGAAACCGACGACGGTCTGACCCATTCCGAGGAAGCGGCGCTGGCCCGGCGGGCGCTAAGCCAGCTACCCGACGAGCAGCGCGGCGTGATCCAACTGGCGTTCTATTCTGGCCTGACGCACGAGGAGATCGCGGCTTCGCAGCGCATCCCGCTGGGAACCGTGAAGACGCGCATTCGGCGCGGCATGATGCGAATTCGCGAAATCCTCTCGGTTCAGCAGAAGGCGGTGGCGTCGTGAAGACCGAACACACCATCGGCGACCCGGCCGAACTCGCCGCCCTGTATGCGGCGGGCGGAATGACATCGGCCGACTGTACGGCCTTCGAGCAGCACCTGGAGGCCGGCTGCCCGGCGTGCGCGGCGGAGCTGCGCTCGTACGACGCCGTCGTGGAGAGTCTCTATGAGTCGGCGACGCCGGTAATGCCCGATGCGGCGGTGCGGCAGCGCCTGATGGGCCTGGTGGGGCACGCCGCGATCGAGGCCGAGCAGCCGGCCCGCCTGCAGCTCTGGCGGCGCTGGGCGGCGGAGGGCGGCGGCGGTTTGTACACGTGCCGCGCCGACGAGGGCCAGTGGGAGTCTCTGCCGCTTCCCGGCATTCAGATTCGTCGCCTGTTTTCCGATCCGGAGAACGACCGCGCCACGATGCTGGTGCGCATGGCGCCCGGCACGGCGTATCCGCGGCACGTGCACGCCGGCGCGGAAGAGTGCTTCGTGCTCGAAGGCGACCTGCACGTGGCCGGGACCGTCCTGCGGGCCGGCGACTATCAGCGCGCCGCCGCCGACAGTACGCACGGCGTGCAGCACACCGAGGGCGGTTGCCTGCTGTTGATTGTCTCGTCGCTGTCGGATGAACTGGTGGACTGACGGACCTCCGAACGGTTCGTCTGTCCCGATCGTCCGAGCGCTGCGTCTTCCTCTATCGTCCGAACGGTTCGTCGTGTCCGATCGTCGGATCGGTTCGCCAGACCGGATCGCGCGCCCGCCAGACTCCCCGCGGTTCACTCGCGCGCATCGATCTCCGCCGCGACCGCCGTCCAGAACGCAACTCGCTGTGCCGCGCCGGCGTCGTCGGCGTCTCCGGGTGCGGTCATCAGCGCGATCAGTGCGTCGCGGCGAGCGGAGGCGGTGTAGTTCACGAGTGCGTCGGCCACGATCGCGGCCGTCGGCGCGTCGCCGGATGGGGCGGCCAGGCCGGGGAAGCACGTCTCATACTCGCAGAGGGGGCAACACTCGCCTGAGAGCGCGCGAGCGACGAAGGGGTCGGTGTCAAAAAAGTCAACAACGCCGTTGCAGCCGCCGCCCGTGGCGCCGCCGAAGTCGGCGTGAAACACCATCGATCCCTCGAGCCCCGGAAACGCGGCCTCGTAGCCCGTCGGATCAAAGAGTGCGAGCAGGAAGGGGTCGATGTCGAAGAAGTCGACCGATCCGTCGTTGTTCAGGTCGCCCTTGCACGCGGTCACCTCCCACACCCGTGCAGCCGGCGTGTTTTGAGCGTAGGTGTTCGCGCCGACGGTGACCATCGCGCCGGCCTGCCAGGCATCCGGCGAGTCCCAACCTTCGTAATCGACCGTGATCGCCCCAGTGGAGCCAAGTGAACCATCGACGCGTATCATGGTCTGACCAAGGGATTGGGGGATTAGCGACCGATGTATCCGAACGCGACCGGAGAGGTCGCCATCGACTTGCAGGTAGCCGCGAAAATCGCCGCCGCGCAGGAGAAAACCGGGTTGCGAGAACTCGATGGCTAACTTGCCGGTCATGTCGCCCAAAACGCGAATGAGCCCAGCGGGATCAATGTCTCCGGCCCGCAAAGTAATGTTCCCCTCCATGTCGCCTCCGACCACGATCTGTCCCGACAGGTCGCCAGCCGGTAGCGAGATGACGCCGTCCACGGTAACCCGTCCGAGCTCTGTCAGACCAGAGAACTCAGTCTCCTCGTGGGTGTTGAGCTCCAGCACGCCTGAGAGGTCGCCGATCCCGGTAATCAAGCCAGACCCACCCCGGAGCGTCGACAGAGTGCCCGCGAGCGTTGTGTCTTTCAAGGTAATGTACGCATCCTCGAGAGAGCCAGAAATCGTAACCGCCGCGCCCGTGGGAATTCCATGACCCAGCTCCATTGTGGCTCCAAACGTGAGTCCGTAGAAGTTCGCCAACGCCTCCGTGCCGAATCCGTCAATGCTGATGCTTGCGCCGGAGCCGGCAAGGCCGACGAGGCGCAATTCGGTTTCCAGGTGCCGGATGATGACGCCGCCGCTGAGCGGTCCGGCGATTCTCAGCGTGTTCACCGTCGGCGCAGTGATCGTGCCGGAGACGGATCCGTTCACGATGAGGTCGAGCACGCCTCCTCCGCCGATCGTGTCTGTCCGCAGGTTCAGGGCTCCTGTGAGATCGCCCGTGAGCTCGCCGCTCGTGATCGAGGTATGATGATCGCCGCTCGGCTCGAGCGTGACTGTGCCCACGTTGCGGGCGCCGGCAGCGCCGCCGGGCTGACGCAGCTTGACCGCGTAGTTGTACGCTCCGGGGGACGTGATGCTGGCGATGTCGGCGGGGCTGCCGACAGAGTCGACGCACCAGAGGCGCCACTGATGCAGGGAGCCGTCCGTACTCTGACCCACGAGCAGCGCGACGCCCGGCGGCTCGGCCGAGACCACGATGAAGTCGACATTCTGCTCGGGCGCGGCCGCACGATTGTCGAAGCGGACGCAAAGCTGGTTGCCGCTTGGGGTTGTCACGCAAACGGCCTCGCTCGGCTGCGCGTTTCCCTGATGGCCTCCGAGCGCCAGCGTTGTGACAACCAACAGTCCGGTCAACAAGGGCTTCATTTATCGAACTCCTTATGCTAGGCTGCCCGTGGAATCGCGATCGTAGACGCTTTGCTCGCGCCGGCACGGGCTATGCTGCCAGTACTGCCCCGGCAAACGGTGTGCCATGATGCGAACAGCCTTCTATGCTGCGTTGGGATGTGCGGTGTCCGCTCAAGCCCAACTCGTGCTCTTTGAGGGTGACCAACTCCCGGAACATGTTGACTGGCGACGCCGACCGGTCCTGTTCCCGAGCGATCGTTGGAACGACGTCGGTTGGTTCGTCCAGCAGACCGCCGCCTTGAGCGAACCCCCATACGAACCCGAACAGGACATTTACGATCGCTCGATCGCCGATTTCTCGGCATCCTCGGCTTTCTTCGTGGAGTGGCGGATTCTGACAGATGGACCCCGCGCTGGTATCCCTTCCGGTGCCCCCGCGGGATTGACCGCTTCCGGGACCAGCGGGGTGTTTTACCACTTCACGCTCGCTGCCGACCAGATTCGGCTTGTCAATTCGCAACTTGATGCAATTCTGTTTGAGATTGAGCCGGGAACCGCGCACACTATACGCTTGGAAGTTCGCGATACTAACTATCGTGTGCTCATTGACGGGCAGCAGGCCTACGGTGGAACGACACCTATCCGTTATCCGACCAGCGACTCCGTCATAGTGTTTTGGGCCCGCGCGCTCGGCGAGGTCGCGACGACGCGTTGGGACTACATTCGTTACGGCGTCATCCCGGATGCCGAACCGGCCGACGTCAACTGCGATGGCCTGATCAATTTGTTCGACGTCGATCCGTTCATTCTCGCGATGTTTGATCCGGCGGCGTATGCCACGACGTATCCCAATTGCGACCCAAGCCTCGCCGACGTTAACCGTAACGGCGTAATCGAGTTCTTCGACATCGACCCATTTGTCGACTGCGTGCTCGGCGCCTGCCCGTAAGTCCGCGCACATGCCGATACCCTGCCCTGCGCCGGGTTTTGGATTCTCACCCGCCCGGCCGCCACCGACGACCAACTGTGCATTTATGGCAAGCTGCGTGCACGTTGACATTGGCGTTGTCGATCCCGCCTGGTTCAATGAGGTTTCGAGGCGCTCGCCGCCCAGGTTTCCCGCCTGAGCCGACCGCGGGAATGCAAGTGCTTGTATTACCCCCGCTTCTGTGCCGACAAGCGCATCCATGCACTGCGGCGCGGCGCGTACGGTGACGCACCAGGCCTTGCGGAATCTCGCCATTGCTGCGCTCGATTACCCACGCGAAATGCAGAATCAAGAGGCAAGTTCGCCCCGGCGCGAAGCCATGCCCACTTCAGCCGGCGGCGCTGAGGTTGACGCTGCCGACGTTGGCGGCGCCGGGTTCACCGTTGTTGGTGAGGGCGACGACGAAGTTCTCGGAACTGCTGCTGGGATCGATGGTTAACGCCGCGATGTCGGCGGGCGCGCCGGTGGCGATGACCTCGGCGTAGACCTCCCAGGCGAGGTCGCCGGTCCTGAGTTCGATGGTGGGTACACCGGTACCCGAGTAGGTCACCACGAAGTCCTGACCCGGCACCGGCGGGAGGGCCTGACTCCAGCTCGCGCACACACGCACACTTGTTCCCGACACACAGGTCGTGCCGGCCCAACTCGGGCGGGCATCCAGACAGGCCAGCAGAGAGGCGCCGGTCATGAGACACAGGCGGGTCAAAACACAACGCGCTTTCATCGTCGTTCTCCTTTTGCTAGAATGAACACTCATGGAACCCAGTCATTCTCAGGATCGCACGCCGCGATTCGCGACTCGGCGGACCGGGCAGGGGCGTAGCGGTGTCACGCCGGTCGCGCTCGCGGTCGCCTTGGCCGTCGGGTTTCTCCCCATGCACGTGGCGGGCCAACAGTTCGACTACTCGGCCGATTCTCTTCCCCAGGATGCCGGCTGGGACATTTTCGCCATCTTCTGCGACCCGGGCTTGTGGCTCGAGGGCGGCTGGTTTCACCAGCACGTCGAGCTGTGCGACGGATACCCGCCGCCCGGCGGACAGGGGGCCGTGTATCGCCGCTCGATGGACGACGTGTCGGGTGTCGAGCACCTGTTCGTCGAGTGGCGCGTGGTCACCGATGCGCCGCGCTCGGAGATCCCCTGGGGCGGCGGGGCGATCCTCGCTGCAGCGAATCTTGCAGGCGTGAGGTACACGTACTTCATCGCGTCGGACCAGGTGAAGCTCAATCGGGACAACACACTCCCGATCGTTTTCGTTGATCTTCAGCCCGGCGTCGCGCACACGTTTCGTCTTGAGCAGCACGGAACAGCCGCATACGTCTGGCGCATCGACGGGGAAGTCGTTGACGCGGGCGTCCCGGAGGGACCGCTCACCTGCTGCACGCTGGAAATTTCCTGGCGCGCCAAAGCCGCCTGGGTCGGGAACACCACCTCCTGGGACTACATCCGCTACGGCGCGCTGACCGAGAGTGCGCCCGGCGACACGAACTGCGACGGGCTGGTGAACCTGTTCGACATCGACCCGTTCATCGTCGCGCTGTTTGATCCGGTCGGCTTCAACACGCAACAGCCGGCCTGCTCGCTGCTGAGCGCCGACCTCGACGGCGACTTGCGCATCAACTTCTTCGACATCGACCCGTTCGTCGACTGCGTGCTCGGCGCCTGTCCGTAAGTCCACCCGCGCCGGCATGCGGTGCGCCGCGATGGGCTTCCGTTGCTCAGCGGGCCGGTCGCTTACCGTTGCCTTTCCCGACACTGCGGCAATTCGCGTGCTGCGCTAACGAGGCCCGCCGCCCGTCTGCGTGATCCATCACGCTGCCGATGGCAACCGAACCGCGGTGCGATAGACGACGCGGTGAATGCGGAGTATCTCTCAACAGACACACCCTGTTGACAACCAGATGATATGTATGGCAACGTGCGGCCAGTCAACCGACTAGTGAATTCGCGCACGCCGCCGTTAGTACTCCCGTCAGTTCGCGTGACGACACACGGAGATCCTCCGCCGCCCGCGGTAGTGACGGCTCCAGGTAACGCCGTGTGCGGGTGTCGCCGGTACGACGGTTCGCGCCGTACGGCGTCGCACGGCGACGCTGTCAGTCCGGGCCGCGCACACCAAGCCCATCAGCCCGGCGCGGCGGCGCTTCGCTCCGCGGCGGGTATGAGGTATTCTCACTCCTGCCCATGCATGCGCCCCTCTTCTCCGCCGTCGCCATCGGTAAGCGCTACGCCGGCGTCGCCGCGCTGGATCGCGTGGACTTCGAAGTGCGGGCCGGCGAGGTGCACGCCCTGATGGGGCAGAACGGCGCCGGCAAGTCGACTCTGATCAAGATCATCACCGGGGTGACGCCGCCGGATGCGGGGATGATGCAGCTCGATGGCCGAGCGTGGCGGCCGGCCTCGCCGGCGGACGCTCAGCGGCGGGGGATCAGCACGGTCTTTCAGGAAATCAACCTGGTGCCGACGCTGAGCGTCGCGGAGAACGTGCTGCTGGGGCGGCTGCCGCGCGGCGTGCTCGGAATTCGCTGGGGCGTGGTGCGGCGGCGGGCCGCCGCGGTTCTGGCGGCGCTGGACCTGCGCATCGACGTTGCGGAGCCGCTCGCGGCGTTTCCGATCGCGATTCAGCAGATGGTCGCGATCGCGCGGGCCATCGACGGCAGCGCCCGGCTGCTGATTCTCGACGAACCCACGTCGAGTCTGGACCGGGCGGAGACGGAGACGCTCTTTCGCACGATCGCCCGGCTGAGGCAGCAGGGGCTGGGACTGGTATTCATCACGCACTTCATCGACCAGGTCTATCGCATCGCCGATCGCGTGACGATTCTTCGGAATGGCCGGCGCGTGGGCGTCTACGACACGGCGGCGCTGTCGCGCGGCGCGCTCGTGGCGCACATGCTCGGGCGGTCGCCGTCGGCGGCAGCCACGACGCGAGGTCCGCGCGCCGCGAGCGCGCGGCCGCTGATGGAGGCGCGTGGGATCGGCCGCGGCGGCGCGCTCGCTCCGCTGGACATCGACATTCACGGCGGCGAAGTGGTCGGCCTGGCCGGGCTGCTTGGATCCGGCCGCACGGAACTGGTCCGCCTGCTGGCCGGGGCGGATCGCGCCGCCGGCGGTGCGTTTCGCGTGCGCTGCATCGGAAGCGAAGATCGCTATGTGACCCTCAGGCGGCTCACGCCGCGCCGGGCGCTCGCTCTGGGCATCGCGCTCACGCCCGAGGATCGCCGCACCGAGGGGCTGTTTGAATCCATGAGCGTTCGCGAGAACATCATCCTGGCGGTGCAGCGGACGCTCAGCCCGCTGGGATGCGTCTCGCGCCGCCGGCAATCGCGCATCGCCGCGGAACTTGTGCAGCGGCTGAACATCAAACTCGCCGACCTCGAGCAACCGGTGCGGACGCTGAGCGGCGGAAATCAACAGAAGGTCGTGTTGGCGCGCTGGCTGGCGTGCGACCCGCGCCTGCTGCTGCTCGACGAGCCGACGCGCGGCATCGACATCGGCGCGAAGGCCGAGATCGAGGCGTTGATCGGGGCGCTCGCCGAAAGCGGCATGGCGGTGGTCTTCGTGTCCGCAGAGCTCGATGAGGTCGCCCGCGTCAGCGATCGTGCGATCGTCCTCCGCGATCGGCGGCAAGTGGGACAGGCGGCGGGCAGCGAATTGACGGCCGAGCGGTTGATGCGAATCATCGCCGGCGACGGGGCGGAATCGTGATCGGTCCGAGCGCTCCAGCCGCCGGGGCCCTCGCGCGACTCGCCGCCGCCCTGGAGCGACGGCCGGAGCTCGCGGCGCTGGCGGTGCTGCTGGCGCTGCTCGCGTTCAACGCGGTGTTCACGCCGAACTTCACACGATTGGAGTATCGCGACGGGCGTCTGTTCGGCGCGCTTGTGGACGTGCTGCAAAATGGCGCGCCGGTGCTGCTGCTCTCCCTCGGCATGACGCTGGTGATCGCGCTGGGCGGCATCGATCTGTCCGTCGGATCGGTGATGGCGATTTCGGGAACCGTGGCCGCGCTGCTGGTGACGAACGGGGGGCAGACCGGTGTCGTCGCCGCGGCCGCGGCGCTGCTGGTCGCCGCGGCGGCGGGCGCGTGGAACGGCGCTTTGGTCACCGCGCTGCGGCTGCAGCCGATCGTGGCCACGCTCATCCTGCTCGTTGCCGGGCGCGGCATCGCCCAGATGCTCAGCAACGATCAGAAGGTGCGCTTCGCCGACCCGGCGCTCGAGTTCCTCGCCAATGGAAGCTGGCTGGGGCTGCCGCTGCCTATATTGATCGTCGCGGGCGTCGCGCTCGTCGTCGGGGTGCTGCTACGCGGTTCGGCGCTGGGGCTGTATGTCGAGGCGATCGGCGTCAATCCGATCGCGGCGCGGCTGTGCGGTCTGCGCGTCGCCGCGCTGACGGTCGCGGCGTACGCCATCTGCGGCGCTTGCGCCGGGCTGGCTGGGCTGATCGCCGCGGCCGACATTCGCGAGGCGGACGTGGCGAGCTGCGGCCTGTATGCAGAACTGGACGCGATCCTGGCAGTCGTGATCGGCGGGGCGAGCCTGGCCGGCGGGCGGCCGCGGCCGGTCGGCGCGCTGCTGGGCGGCGTGACGATGCAGACGCTCACCATCACGCTGCAGATGCGCGGCGTGGTGACGGAATATACCCTGGTGATCAAGGCGATCGCCGCGATCGTGGTGTGCGTGCTGCAAACGCCGGCGCCGGGCGCGGTGCTGCGGCTCCTGCGGCGCGCGCGGCCGGAGGCGCGGGGCGTATGATCCTGCCGCGCCGGCTACGTCCGCTGCTCGCCAGCCTCGCCGCGCTGCTGGCGCTCTACGCCGCCGCGGCGGTGCGCTACGCGGATGCGGGGTTCTTCAGTCTCGCGGTGTTCCTGAACATCCTGGGCGACAACGCCGTGCTGGGCGTGGCCGCCGTGGGCGTGACGTTCGTGATTCTCAGCGGCGGGATCGATCTGTCGGTCGGGGCGGTGATGAGCCTGTCGAGCGTTGTCGTCGGCGTGCTCATCTCCGAACACGGCTGGCATCCGCTGGCGGCGATGGCGGCGGCGCTGGGCGGCGGCGCGGCCCTGGGCGGGGCGATGGGCGGGCTGATCCACGCAAGCGGGCTGAAGCCGTTCATCGTGACGCTGGCCGGCATGTTCTTCGCGCGCGGCGTGGGCTACCTGGTGCACCTCGAATCGATCGGCATCAGCGATCCGCGGCACATGCAGCTCGCGCTCTGGCGGCTGCCGCTGGTGGGGGGGGCGGGGCTGCCGATCACCGCGGCGATTCTGCTGGCGACGGTCGCCATTTGCGCGTTTGTCGCCGCCCAGACGCGCTTCGGCCGCGCGATCTACGCGCTGGGCGGGTCGGAGGAAGCCGCGCGGCTGATGGGACTGCGGGTCGGCCGCACGAAAGTGGGCGTGTACGCGCTCAGCGGCGGCTGCGCCGCACTCGCGGGCGTGACGCTGACGCTCTATCAGTCCAGCGGCAGCCACATCGAAGGCGTGGGGCTGGAGCTCGACGCGATCGCTGCGGCGGTGATCGGCGGCACGCTGCTGCGCGGCGGGGTGGGTTCGATCTGGGGCACGCTGATCGGCGTGCTCATCATCGGGATCATCCTCACCGGGGTGATGACCTATGAAACGGTCGCCATGAGCTCCGGCTCGACCAAGGTCATCATCGGCGGGCTGCTGCTGGTGTTCGTGCTGCTGCAGCGCGTGCTGGCGCCGGGCGGGAGGTAGGAAGAGCGAAGTGCGAAGAGCGAAGAGCGAGTTCGGAGAAGCGACGGAGCGACGGAGCGACGAAGCGACGGAGGGAGTAGCGAATAGCGAGGAGCGAGTAACGAAGGGGGACGATGCGGACCAGAATCGTTGCGAGAGGCGCGGGGCGCTGCGGGCGGGCGGGGGCCATGCGACCCGCGGCCACGCGAACACCCGGCGGCGCGGCGCCCGCAGAACGTGCGGCGGCGAACGGCGCAGGCTCGCCCGCCGTTCGAAGGCGCGGTGCGTGGAACAGTGGCACGCCGACGGCAGCGGCGTGCACGCAGCCGTGCCTGGCCCGACTCTGGACGTCCCGACGGTAACAGCCCTCAGGGTCAATTGCCCCGAAATCCGACTCGCCGTTACGATTCCGCCCGTGGCCACATCCGGCAAGAAAGAAGCGGCGCGTGTCCCGAATCCGGCGACGACTCCGCCGGCGATGACGATTCTGTCCGACCACCCGATTCTCCGGGAGGCGGTCGACGAATCGGCCGCCGCCGCGCGCGAGGGCGATTCTTTCGAACTGGATTCGCGGCTGGCTGCCGTCTACGACATCATCCGGCACCAGAACACCCGCGCGCCGCTCGCCATCGGCATCTTCGGCGACTGGGGCACCGGCAAAAGCTCGGCCATGCGCTGGCTGTCCGATCAGCTCGCCCTGTGGAGCGCGCGGGGCGTCGACCGCGGGCCGCATCGCGCCTGCCGCACCGTCTGGTTCGAGCCGTGGAAGTTCCAGACGCGCGACGACGTCTGGCGCGGGCTGATCGCCGAAGTCATCATCAACTCGATCAACCCGGCCGAGGCGTCGGTCACCACGGTGGTCAGCGCCTGCAAGAAGTTCGGTGCGTTCCTCGGGCGCTCGTTCATTCACGCCGTGTCTTCGATCCGACTCAAGTCCAGTGCGGAAGTGACCGTCAAGGACCCCACGACCCAACTCGGCGAGGCCAAACTGGGTGGCGAGGCCGAGATCAACCTCGATTCGCTGACCAAGATCGCCGAAGATTACAGGCAGACCGTCCATCCCGAGAAAGCCTACCTCAACGAATTCGAATCCACGCTGAAAGCCTGGGTGCGCGATTCGCTGGCCAAGCCGAACAAGAAAGGCGAAGGCGGCGAGCGGATGGTCCTGTTCATCGACGACCTCGACCGCTGTCTGCCCGCCGTCACGCTGGAAGTGCTTGAAGCGCTCAAGCTCTACCTGAACGTCCCGCAGCTCGTGTTCGTGATCGGCCTGGATCGCGACGTCGTCAAGGCCGTGATTCGCAAGCACTACAAAGACGCGGGCCTGAGCGAACTGAAAGCCGACAGCTATCTCGACAAGATGTTTCAGGTCGAAGTTGAAGTAGCCCCCAGCGAGGGGCAGATAGATGCGTACTTCGAGCGCCAGGTACAGGAACTGGACGCCGCGACCAACCACTACTGGTCGTCACAGCTCAGCGCCGGTGGTCCGCACTGGCAGGAGACGATCGAAAAGACCATCAAGTCGATCGCGCTGCACAACCCGCGCGAGGTGAAGCGGCTGCTGAATAGCACGCTCATGCTCGGCACGGCAGCGGCGCGGCGCAGCGGAAGCGACGGAGAAGCCGCCAAGCGCTTCGGACAAGGCTGCCAGGCCTATCTGATCGCCCGCATGCTCCGCGACGACCCGCTCTGCCCTTCGAACATGCTTCGCTTCACGGAGACGTGGCGCTTTCTGGAGGAATGGTCGCAGTTCATGCGGCAATACCCCTTGTACACGCCCGCCTGTAAGCGCCCGGCCGAAGCGGGGGGCAAAGAACCGGCAGCCCGCGAACCTGAGATGGCCGCGGCGGAAGCGGCCCTGTTGGAAGTGCGCAGACTCGTGCCGCGGACGCGCGATGAGAAGCGCGAACCGATCCCGCTGATGGATCGCCCGACGCTCTGGGACGTGCTGGCCATCGAGTGTTCGGCGGCGGTCGGGCTGGCGATCGCCAGCCGCACGGAAGAGAACAAGCCCGAGCCGGCGGCGGCGGTCGTGGGCGGGGCGCAAGCTCCAACCGCGGCGACAGCCGCACCCGATTCAGCCACCACGACCGCGGCAGCAGCGCTGTCCGCACTGCCCCTGGTCGTTCGAAGTCGTATCGCCCGCAGTCTGCGAAAGGACGCCGGGCGCCTGACGCTGCAGGACTTAAGCGCGGTCCAGCAACTCGATCTGTCGGGATCGGAGATCGACGACGCAGGCGTGAAGGAACTGGCCCGCGCGGAGACCGGCCTCAAGGCCCTGAGCAAGCTGGACCTCGGCAACGCGAAGGTGACGAACGCGGGGCTGAAGGAACTGGCCCGCGCGGACACCGGCCTCAAGGCCCTGACCACGCTGGACCTCGCCTACACGGACGTGACGGACGCGGGGGTGAAGGAACTGGCCCGCACGAAGACCGGCCTCAAGGCCCTGACCACGCTGCACCTCAGCGGCACGCAGGTGACGGACGCGCGGATGAAGGAACTGGCCGGGGCGGACACCGGTCTCAAAGCCCTGACCACGCTCGATCTCGGCCAGACGCAGGTGACGGACGCGGGGCTGAAGGAACTCGCCCGCGCCGAGACCGGCCTCAAGTCCCTGACCACGCTGTACCTATACGTGACGAAGGTGACCGACGCGGGGGTGAAGGAACTGGCCCGCGCGGACACCGGCCTCAAGGCCCTGACCGAGCTGTACCTTGGTGGCACGAAGGTGACGGACGCGGGGCTGAAGGAACTGGCCCGCGCGGACACCGGCCTCAAGATCCTGACCTCGCTGTACCTCGGCAACACGAAGGTGACGGACGCAGGGCTGAAGGAACTGGCCCGCGGCGACAACGGCCTCAAGGCCCTGACCACGCTGGACCTCGGCGGCACGCAGGTAACGGACGCGGGGCTGAAAGAACTGGCCCGCGCGGACACCGGCCTCAAGGCCCTGACCACGCTGATGCTCTGGAGCACGAAGGTGACGGACGCGGGGCTGAAGGAACTGGCCCGGGCGGACACCGGCCTCAAGGCCCTGGCCGCGCTGGACCTCAGCGCCACGCAGGTGACGGACGCGGGGCTAAAGGAACTGGCCAGCGCGGAGACCGGCCTCAAGGCCCTGACCACGCTGTTGCTCGTCGGCACGCACGTGACGGTCGCGGGGGTTGCCGAAGTGAAGAAGCGCTTTCCGAACATCGAGATCATACGCTAGGCGGTCGCCGTCGCCGTCGCCGCCGCGGCGCGTGCCATGCCGGGTGCCGTGCCGACGGCTTTTCGCGTCGGCATGTTCTTCGACCGCCGCATCGCGACGCGGACAGAGGCTGTTGCGATGGCGCCCGGCGGTGCCCCGCGGCATGCTTACGCGGAGTACCGCGAAAGCATGCCACCCGCCATGTTGTTCGTACACCGCATCGCGACGCGGACAGCCGTCGCGATGGCACCCGACTCTTCGTTCATCGCGACGCGGATAGCCGTCGCGATGGCGCCCGGCGGTGCCCCGCGGCATGCTTACGCGGAGTACCGCGAAAGCATGCCACCCGCCATGTTGTTCGTACACCGCATCGCGACGCGGACAGCCGTCGCGATGGCACCCGACTCTTCGTTCATCGCGACGCGGACAGCCGTCGCGATGGCACCCGACTCTTCGTTCATCGCGACCCGGACAGCCGTCGCGATGGCGCCCGGCGCTGCCCCGCGGCATGCTTACGCGGAGTACCGCGAAAGCTTGCCACCCGCCGCGCGGGCGCGGGGGTGTGGCGGGGGCGGGGGGGCCGTACAATTCCTCGGAGTTCAATCACACCTGCGGAGAACGCCATGTGCCCGCTTTTCATGATGCTGAGCATGCTTCAGAACCCGCCGACCATCACGCTGACCGGCGACGATACGAAGATCACCGCGTCGTGCCGGATCGTGATCGCACCCGATGCGGTGATTGAGGACGCGAACGGCGACGGGGTGATTCACGTCGCCGCGTCCAACATCATCGTGGAGTTCGCCGAGGGCGCGGTGCTGCGCGGGTCGCCGCCGGGGCGGAGCGCGGCGGAGTACGCGGGCTACGGCATCCGCATCGACGGGCAGACGGGCGTCACGCTGCGGAACGTGCGGGCCGGGGGATTTCTGAGCGCGATCTGGGCGACGGGCTGCGACGGGCTGACGCTGGAGGATTGCGCGATCGCCGACATCCGGCGGCATCATTTGAAGTCGACGCCGGCGGCGGAGGACGGGGGCGACTGGCTGTGGCCGCACAAGAACGATGAGCAGGAGTGGCGACGGAGTTATGGCGGGGCGATCTGCATCGAGAACGCCAAGGGCGTGACGGTGCGGCGCTGCTGCGTGCGCGACAGCCAAAACGGGCTGATCCTGGATCGCGTCAGCGAGTCGAAGATTTATGACAACGACTTTTCGTTCCTGTCGGGCTGGGGCGTGGCGATGTGGCGCTCGTCGCGCAACCTGATCAGCCGCAACGCGCTGGATTTCTGCGTGCGCGGCTACAGCCACGGCGTGTACAACCGCGGGCAGGACTCCGCCGGGTTCCTGGTGTTCGAGCAGTGCAGCGAGAACGTGTTTGCGGAGAACTCGGCGACGCACGGGGGCGACAGCTTCTTCGGCTTTGCGGGGCACGAGGCGATCGGCGAAGCGCCGTCGCCGGCGGGCGGTTTCGATTACAAGCGGCGGGGCTGCAACGACAATCTGCTGATCGGCAACGACTTTTCCTATGCCCCGGCGCACGGCATCGAGATGACGTTCTCGTTCGGCAACCGCTACATCAACAACCGGCTGGTCGAGAACGCGATCTGCGGCGTCTGGGGGGGGTATTCGCAGGACACCCTGATCGCCGGGAACGAGTTCGGCGGCAACGGCGAGATGGGCTATGGGCTGGAGCGCGGCGGCGTGAATATCGAGCACGGCCGCAACAACCGCGTGATCGGCAATCGCTTCAGCCGCAATCGCTGCGGGGTGCACTTCTGGTGGGACGACGAAGGCGATTTTCTGAAGAAGCCGTGGGGCGCGGCGAACGGCTCGGACTCGAAGGACAACCTGATCGCGGGGAACACGTTCGAGGCGGACGAGCTGGTCTTTCACTTCCGCGGGCCGGGCGACGTGACGATCGGCCCGAACACGATCCGCGATGCGAAGCAGGACATCAAAGCGGACGAGACGCACAAGATCGTGCGATCGGAGCAGTCGCCGCCGGCGGTGGACGCGCCGCCGTACGAGCCGCTGGGCGAGACACGGCCGGTGGGCGCGCGGCCGGCGCTGCGCGGCCGCGACAAGATCATCATGACCGAGTGGGGGCCGTGGGACCACGCCGCGCCGCTGGTGCGGCTGGCCGAGCCGGGCGCGAGCGCGCACGTGTATGACCTGCACAAAGTGCCGGGCGAGCCGATGGCGCGGGTCGAGGGGGCGGGCGTCAAGGGCGCCTGGGACGGTGCGGTGAAAGACGGCGCGGGGCGCTACGTGGTGAGCGCGGACGCGCCCGGGGTGCATCCCTATACGCTGCAGATCAGCGGCGGCGAGTTCATGAAGGCGCTGCGCGGCACACTGGTGGTCGCGAAGTGGGATGTGGCGTTCTTCCCGTGGAAGACCGGCGGCGAGGGCGGCGAGACGATCGATCCGCGCGAGAAGCTGGACGCCTGGCGGGCGCTGGCCGCCAAGGGGGCGGTCGCGGCCAGTGTGGATCGGCTGGCCTTCAAGTTCTCGCACGGCGGGCCGGCGAATCTGAAGATCGCGGATGCGCTGAAGGACAGCGGCATCGGCGGCAATCACTTCGGGCTGATCGCGAAGACGGCGCTGCCGCTGACGCGCGGCAAGTGGCGGCTGACGACGCTGAGCGACGACGGCGTACGGGTGCTGGCCGACGGCAAGCCGATCATCGAGAACTGGACGTGGCACACGCCGACGCGCGACGAGGGTGTGCTGGACCTGGACGCCGACCGCACGGTCGAACTGGTCGTCGAGTACTTCGAGATCGACGGGTTCGCGGTGCTGGATTTCGAGATCGCGCCGGTGGAATAGCCGCGCGGCGGCCTTCGAACCGGGCCGGGCTTTGCGGAGGTGCGGCGCGTGATGACGCTCGACGAACTGGCCGGGGACTGGCTCGCGCCGGAGGCGGAGGAGCATTTCTCGCTGCCGGCGATCACGAACTCTCACGGCATGGTGCAGGCGGCGTGGGACATCGCTGGCGTGCAGAACTGGATCTGCCCGCCGACCGGGATGAACACGCCGAGCGTGCTGCTGTTCTATCGCGACGGCGATCGGATTCGGCGCTTCCCGCGCGGCGGCATCGAGTATCGCTGGAAGGCGTACGAGATCGAGCGGCGGGGCGGCGGCGTGCGCAGCGCGGTGCGACTTGCGCCGCAAGGTGGCGAGCTGCTGCTGCGGATCACCTTCGACCGGCCGCTGGAAGCGTTTCTGGTTGTGACGGGGCTGCCGCGGGTGTGGCGCTTCACGGACTACTGGAATCTGCCGCCGGAGGACGTGCCGCAGCTCAACTTGCGGCGCGTCGCCGCGAGTGAATTCGAGTTGACGGACACGAAGACGTTCGGGCGAGCGTTGTTTCGCATGCCGGGGGAGTGCCAGGTGTACTCCGACGTGCAGAGCTGGCTCGACGGCGAACGGCCGACGGCCCGCGGGCGCATCGGCGTCGCGCAGGTGCGCGCGGAGACCGGCCGCACGATCATGGTGCAGGCCGTGCAGGGCTGCGAGCTCGAGCTGCCGGCGCTGAGCGCGCCGGAGGAGGCGTGGGACGCGGCCCGCGCGCACTGGGAGCGCGTCTGGCAGGCGGCGTTTACGCCCGGCAACGCGGAGTTCTCCGGGCATCTGCCGACGTACGAGCAGGCGATGCGGCACCTTGGGGATCGCGCGCCGCACCTGTCGCGGCTTTATCACATGTCCGTGCTTACGCTGCTGATGACGCGGCGGCGGATTCCCGCGCCGACGCCGCGTTCGCTGGTGGCGACCGGCGGGCAGTGCATCTGGACGCCGCCGGAGGCGCACAGCGCGCCGCCGGAGACGCGCAGCTCCGAGCCGCCGGCGGGCGACGGAAGCGGCGCGAAGAGCGTTCGGCTGGATCGGGCGTATGTCTGGGGCGGGCCGGAGGGCGCGCCGACGACTAGCTTTTTGTGGGAAGTCGAGTTTCAGGCGCCGCTGCTGGCGCGTCTGGATCCGGCGGTGTTGCGGAGTCAGCTTGAAGCCATGATGCGCGTCGATCTGCGGCGGCACTGGGGCATCGAGACGGTCAGCGGGGCGGGGGCGGGCATGGGGTATGGGGTGAACGCGGGGGCGTTCCTGTCGTGCGTTGCCGACTACGTTCGCATTACCGGGGACAAGGCCTGGGCGCGGGCGCATCTGCCGTATCTCGCGAGTTGCCTGCGGCCGGAGCTGACCGATTACGGCGATTGCCAGAACATCCTCGAATGCGTCAGTACGTATGAGCACACGATCGCGGCGTTCAACGCGCTGGCGGTGCAGGGGCTGCGGTTCATGGCGGAGCTGACGGGGGAGGCGCGGTACGCGGAGCAGGCCGCGGCGCTGGCGGAACGCGTCGTGGGGTTGTTCGCGGGGGGGCCGTGGGCGTGCGCGCAGCCCGATGGTTCGCGGCGGGTGGTGAAGACGATTCTCGACTTCGTGTATGTCGGCCGCGCGATGACGCGCGAGCTGCCCGAGCACGTGAAGCGCGACATGACGGCGTTTTTCGCCGAGGAACTGCAGACTGAGGACTGGTTGTACGCGCTGTCGCCGCGCGATCCGGATGCGCTCACGCCGAGGCTGCCGGCGTTCCAGACGTTTCGGGCCGACCACCAGGCGACCGGCAGCTACGACGGCTGGCCGGCACGAGCGGCGAGCGTGCTGCTGCGGTTCGGGCAGCGCGAGCGGGCCCTGGCGTGGCTGGGCCGCGTGCAGGAGCTGACGCGCGAGGGGCCTTTCGGCCAGGCCCATTTCGTCCACGCGGCCGATTCGCCGGCGGCGCGCGAGCGGGGCTTCCCGAGCCGCACGCGCAAGGCGAGCTTCTTCAACGGCAACTGCTACTTCGAGTCGGCGGGATGCGGGTTCGCGACGACGATCATCGAGGATTTGTAGAGTGGCTGGGGCGCACCAAAACCCGCCAGAAGGGGATCGGCCACCGATGATGCGAACCATCGCCGTCATTGGCAGCATCAACATCGACCTGGTCGTTGCGGCCGAGCGGTTGCCGCGCGAGGGGGAGACGGTGCTGGGACGCGAGTATCGCGTGGTGTGCGGCGGGAAGGGGGCGAATCAGGCGGTGGCGGCGGCGCGGCTGGGCGGGCGGGCGTTCATGGTCGGGTGCGTCGGCCGCGACGAGTATGGCCGCATCGCCAAGGCCAATCTGGCGGCGCACGGCGTCGACGTGAGCGCGGTGAAGTCCACGCCGGGGGCGACGGGCGTGGCGCTGATCGTGGTCGATGCGCGCGGGCGGAACCTGATCGCCGTCGCGCCGAACGCCAACGCCCGCGTGCGCGTGCCGCAGCGGCCATTCGACATCGCCGTCATGCAGCTTGAGACGCCGTTCGCCCGGCCGCGGGCGCGGTGTTTCATCCTGAACCCGGCGCCGGCGGACCCGCGGATCCTAAAGCCTGCGGGCGCGACGGCGGCGGAACGCAAGACGCCGCTGGCGGAGGTCGACTGGCTGCTGCCGAACGCGCACGAGGCGGAAGCGCTGACGGGCGAACGCGATCCACGGCGAGCCGCGCGGCGGCTGATGAAACTCGGCGCGAAGCATGTGCTCATTACGCTCGGCGAGCGGGGCGTGTACGACGGCGACAGCGAGCGTATGCTTCCGGCGTTTCGCGTGAAGGCGGTCGACACCGTGGGGGCGGGCGACGCCTTCGTCGGCGCGTTTGCGGTGGCGCAGGCGGCTAATCACCCGGAGCCAGTACGATTCGCGCAGGCCGCGGCGGCGCTGAAGTGCACGAGACGCGGCGCGCAGGGTGTGCCGACCCGGCGCGAAGTGGATCGCTTCCTGCGGCGTGAGAGCTTGTGAACTCTTGGGCTCCACTTACTTTCGCGAGCGGTTCGCGAGCCTCCTGGCCGGGCAGAGTGCCCGCGCCGCCCCAAAGACTCACGCGCTCTGAGAATTGCACATGAACGAGAAAGAACAGAGGCTGGCCGAGTTCTGCCGCGAGGGCGGTTATGACGGCGTGCTGCTGCGCCGCCGCAGCAATGTCGCGTGGCTTACGGACGGGGCGGACACGCACATCGACTCGGCCAGCGCGCTGGGCATCGCGGCGCTGCTGTGGACGCCGGGACGAAAGGCGATCTTTACCGACAACATCGAAGCGCCGCGGTTGCGGGCCGAAGAGCCGCTCGCGGGGTGGGAAGTCGTCGAGTCGCCCTGGTGGACGGGCGGCGGCGAGGAAGCGCAGGCGGCGGCTCTGGCCTGGGGGGATTTTGCGACGGACTGGCCGGAGGACGCGATCGGTCCGCTGCGCTGGTCGCTGACGCCGACGGAGCGCGAGCGGGCCCGCAGCCTGGGGCGCGACACGGCGGAGGTTGTCGAGCGGCTATTGAAGGAAGATGCCAAACCGGGCATGACCGAGTGGCACCTGGGTGGCGCGGTCGCCGGGTGGCTGCGCGATCGCGGGATTCTCGGCCATGTGATCCTGGTGGCGGCGGACGAGCGGATTTCGCGATTTCGCCATCCGATCCCGACGCGGAAGCCGATCGAGCGGACAGCGATGGTGGCGGTGTGCGGGCAGCGGCACGGCCTGATCGTCTCGGCGACGCGGCTGGTGCACTTCGGGCGCATCTCGGACGATCTGCGCCGCCGGCACGAGGCGGTCTGCGGGGTGGATGCGGCGCTGCACAAGGCGACGCAGCCGGGCGCGCGCTGGTGCGACGCGCTGGGGGCGGGTGTGCGCGTGTATGAGCAGACAGGCTTCGGCGAGGAGTGGCGATTGCATCATCAGGGCGGGCCGATGGGCTATGAATGCCGCGACTTCAAAGCGACGCCGACGGAGGAGCGCGAGGTGCAGGCGCATCAGCTCGTCGGCTGGAATCCGTCGATTACCGGGACGAAGAGCGAGGATACCATCCTTGTCGGGGGGAGCGACGGAGCGACGGAGCGACGAAGCGACGCGGCGCGGGGCGGCGGCTACGAAGTCATCACGCATACGGGCGGCTGGCCGATCGGGCTGCAGGGCCGGCCGGCGATTCTGGAGCGCTGACGCCGCATGCTGCCGACATCGCCGGACGGGTGGACGCTGGTACAGGAGGGTCTCGACGCCGCTAGGTTTCAGGCGTGGGAGACGCTGTTTGCGCAGGGCAGCGGGTACCTGCAGATACGGGGATCGCTGGAGGAGCACTTCGAGGATGCGCCGCAGAATGTCGAGTTTAGCCGCACGCCGACGAACGTAACGAGCGAGCAGTTCCGGCCGACGATCTCGAAGTGGGGCACGTTCGTGCCCGGTGTCTACGGGCAGCACCCGCTGCTGCACAATGAGCTGATCAATCTCCCTGGGGTAATCGGGATTCTACCCTTCTTGAACGAGATCTCGCTGCGTGCGCTCGTCTCATCGGGAGCCGTTGTCCAGCACCGTGAACTACGGCTGGCGGATGCGACCATCCGGCGGAGTCTGGTCTGTCGCCTCGCCGCGGGGACCGCAGCCACCATCACGTTCGAGCGGTTCATCAGCGCCGCCCGGCCGGCGCTGTGCGTGCAGCGGATGACGATCGTCTTCGACGGCTCGCCCGGCCGGCTGCGAGTGGAGAGCAGCATCGACGCCGACGTGCGCACCAATGGCTACGACCATCTGCGCGCCTGGCGGTTCGCGTCGCCGGCCCCGGGGGAGTTGCGCGGCGTGGTCGAGACCGACAGCGGAACGATGGTGACGATCGTCTCCCGTTTGCGGGTCGATGGGGAAGTGTTTGGGCTGATCCCGGGCGACGGGGTGGAGATACGCGGCCGAACGGGGGCGGTGACGGCGCAGGCCGCGACGGTTGCAGCGCGGCGGCCGGTCGCGGTCGAGAAGCGAACGGCGGTTTCGACGACGCGCGACCGGCACGCCCAGATGGCGGAGGAAACGCTGGTCGCGGCCGGCGCGCTGACGTTCGAGCAGTTGCACGCCGAACATGCGGCGGCGTGGCGGCGGCGCTGGGAAGCATGCGACGTAATCGTCGAGGGCCACCCGGAATCGCAGTTTGCGCTGCGCATGTCGGCGTACCACCTGCTGCGCAGCCACGTTGACGACCCGCGCGTCGCGATCGATCCCAAGGGATACACCAGCGACGCCTATTGGGGGCGCTTCTTCTGGGACACGGAGATGTGCCTCCTGCCCTTTTACCTCTACACGCAGCCGGAGAAGGCGCGCACGCTGGTCGACTTTCGCGTGAACACGCTGGGCGGGGCGCTCGATAACGCCCGGCGATATGGGTACGACGGGGCGCGCTATGCGTGGGAGTCGGACGGCGACGGGCGCGAGTGTTGCCCGAACTGGCAGTACGCCGACCACGAGATTCACATCACCGCAGATGTCGTGTACGGACTCGCCCACTACGCCGCGGCCACGGGGGACGACACGTATCTGCGCGGCCCGGCGGCGCGGGTGATCGTCGAAACGGCGCGATACTGGATGCAGCGGGTGGATTGGAAGGGGAGCGACGAAGGGAAGAATGCAAGCGACGGAGCGACGGAGCGACGGAGCGACGAAGGGGAAGATGCAAGCGACGCAGCGACGCAGCGACGCAGCGACGAAGGGGAAGATGCAAGCGACGGAGCGACGCAGCGACGCAGCGACGAAGGGGAAGATGCAAGCG
>CAZVWB010000044.1:0-10229 GCA_964631045.1 uncultured Planctomycetales bacterium | reverse complement strand
GATGCAAGCGACGGAGCGACGCAGCGACGCAGCGACGAAGGGGAAGATGCAAGCGACGGAGCGACGGAGCGACGCAGCGACGAAGGGGAAGATGCAAGCGACGGAGCGACGCAGCGACGCAACGACGAAGGGGAAGATGCAAGCGTCGGAGCGATGCAGCGACGCAGCGACGGAGGGGGGGGAGCGGCGTCTTGCCGGGGCGGGATACAGAAGCATGCGAACACGCCGGTGCTGCTCGGCGTGATGGGGCCGGACGAGTACACGCCGATTTCGAGCAACAACGCCTTCACCAACCGCATGGTCCGCTTCGCACTGGAGCTGGCCGCACGCATCGGCGACAGCGGCGGCGCGACCGACGACGAGCGCTGCGACTTCGCGGGCGTCGCCGCGCGGCTGCCGATCCCGCGCGATCCGGCCGACCCAAAACTGGTATTGCAATGCGATGAGTTTCCCGGCCTGGCCGAGCCGCGGTTCGAGCGCTTCTGGAAGGACCGTGCAAAGACGTTCGCGTCGCAGGTGTCGCAGGAACGGCTGTACCGCTCGAAATGCCTGAAACAGGCCGACGTGCTGATGCTGATGATGCTCTTCCCGCATGAGTTCAGCGACGAGGAAGCGCAGCGCGCCTGGGAGTACTATCTGCCCTACACCACGCACGATTCATCGCTTTCGCCCGGCGTGCATGCACTCGTCGCCTGCCGGCTGGGCCGCGTCGAGGAGGCGTGGCGGTTCTGGGAACAGTGTTGTGCAGTCGATTTGGACATCGCGGCGGGCGGCGCCCGCGAGGGCATGCACATCGCCAATTGCGGGCTGATCTGGCAGATCGCCACGTTCGGCTTCGCCGGCGTGCGGACGGCGATGCAGTGCGAGTCGCTGACATTGGCGCCACGGCTGCCGGCGGCCTGGCGGCGGCTGCGATTTCCGCTGGTCTGGAAGGGACAGGCGGCGACGATCGACGTTTGCGGCGAGCGCGTCGAGGTGACCAGCCGCAGTGCGCGGCCCATGAGCGTGACGGTCTGGGGCGAATCGCGCGTGATCGCCGCGGGCGAGTCCGCGACCTGGACACGGAGGTAAGTCGCAATGGGTACCGAGCCGGCTGGGGACCGCAGCAAGCTACGCCCGACTACGATCGCCGGGCACACCTGGAGAACGACGGGGTCGGGGCCGTGCTGGCTGCGGGTCGGCGCGGCGGCGACCGAGGCGACGGTGTTCGTAAACGGGCGGCGGGTCGGCGAGCATCTCGGGGCGTGGACGCCGTTCGAGTTCGACATATCGGAACATGTGCATCGCAACGCGGCCCGCCAGAACGTCGCGGAGATTCACTGCGCGGATCGCCTGCACACGACCAACGGGTTTCTACCCACGCTCGGGATGCGCTGGACCGGAGCCCGCGACATTGAGATTCGCGACCGACCGACTGCGCCGCGGCCGCCGGCCGCACAGCGCTCGGCGGTGCGCGGCACGCAGTTGCTCGTCGATGGCCGGCCGTTTCGTGTTCGCGGCATTCTGCACTGGGGCTACTACCCGGAACTGGGCAAGCCCTGGCCTGACGATGCGACGATCCGCCGGGAGATCGCGCAGTTCCGCGCGCTGGGCTTCAACCTGATCAAGTTCTGCCTGTGGGTTCCGCCGCCGCGCTACCTGGAG
Organism: uncultured Planctomycetales bacterium; assembly: GCA_964631045.1. Classification (GTDB taxonomy): domain Bacteria; phylum Planctomycetota; class Phycisphaerae; order UBA1845; family Fen-1342; genus CAZVWB01. Next base: position 8,585 of record CAZVWB010000044.1, on the reverse strand, counting down.
TTGTGCGACGAGCTCGACATGCTCGTGTGGCAGGAGTATCCGGTGTGGGCCGCACCGCTCGACGATCCGGCCATCATTGCGGAGTTCGAGGAGTTTTTCTCGCAGGATGGCCCGCATGCGTGCGTGATCCTGCGGACGATGACATGCGAGAACGACCACGTCGATCCGCGGATCGGCCGCCGGCTGATCGATCTGGCCCACGCCCGCATCCCCGGGTGCGTCGCGCTCGACAACAGCGGGTGGCTGTGCAACGAGCGCGACGGCGACTTTCACGATGAGCATCCCTACCTGCACAATGCGCAGTGGAAGTACTACGCCCGGCGGATGCGGGGCAAGCTCAGCAAGCCGCTGCTGCTGGGCGAGACGATTGTCGTGGACGCGGAGGAGGAGCCTGATCTGTCGATTGCGCTCGCGGTGCGGCGGTTTCAGATCGAGACGCTGGCGCGCGAGATGCCGGATGCCGGTTATGTGCTGAACACCGCTCGTGACATCCGCGAAGCGCCGCTGGGGATGTTCGGGATTCACGGCGAGCCAAAGTACCGGCCGGAGCAGTGGGCGTGGCAGTGCGACGCACCCGGACCGCCGCGCGAAATCCCCGAACCGCTGGGTCCGATCATCGGTCCGCGAAAGGGCCAATGGAAGTGCCCGGAGTACACGTGGTGGAGCCCGGCGGTGCGCGTGCTCGATGCATCGCTGCCGGCGAAGCTGATTCATGACCAGTGCTGCTTCGACCTGCTCAGTGGGCGCGTACTGGCGAACTGCGACGGAACGCGGGTGCTGGTCGAAGTGGTCAATCTGCACGACAAGCAGCGGCCGCGCCATCCGGTCGTGGTCGAGTTTCTCAGCGAGGGGCGCTGGCGGTTTGCGTCGGCGTTTCGGCATGACACTCCGGCGGGGCGCGAGTTGTGGGAGCATTTGCTCGCGCGGGCCGGCACGGCGCCGGCCCCGCCCGAGATCGGCCCGCTCGTCGGCAGTTCGATTGTGCTGGAGGATTGGGAGATGTCGCCGGGGATCGACCTGCCGATCGGCGGCGCGGCGTGGACGCCGATCAAATGCGACACGCCGCTGGTCAACCGCGGCGCGAACGTGTTCGAGGGTGCGGCGTGGTTTCGCACCCGCGTGGCGTATCCCGGCGGCAAGCACGTGTTGCGCTGCGAGGCCGTGGGGGATTTCTACGAGGTTTTCATCGACGGCGTCTCATTCGGCGAGTTCGGACCGCGGCGCGGCACGTGGGACGGTACGCGGGACATTCCGCGAAACATCGATGTCGAGTTGCCGGCGGGAACGCACGAGCTATTGGTCTTCGCACGCGACTGGCGCGGCGCCGGCGGTATGGTGGGGCCGGTATACTTCGCCACCGACCTGAGCGAGCGCATCTTTTAAACCCGATTTTTCAAACAAGAGGTGGACTATGAGTCTACTCGGCGGCCTGGCGTCCCTGCCGCAGTTCCGCGACTACCGCAGTCACCGCATCAGCAGCGCCGACCCCAGCGGGGGCAATCATGACTGGATCGACGTCGCCGCGGGCGAGCGGCTGACGATCGCGGAGATTCGCGGGCCCGGCTGCATCCGCCACATCTGGATGACGATGCTGGCGCCGGACGATTCGTACTACCGCCGGATCGTGCTGCGGTTCTTCTGGGACGGCTGCGACCAGCCCAGCGTCGAGTGTCCGATCGGCGATTTCTTCGGCCTGGGGCACGCCCGCCGCAAGGACTTTACGTGCGCGGTGATGCAGATGAGCCCGCAGGACGGCCGGGGCTTCAACAGTTGGTGGCCGATGCCGTTTACGCGGCATTGCCGCGTGGAGGTCGAGAACCAGGGCGACAAGCCGCACACGCTCTATTACTACTTCGACTACGAAGCCTATGACTCGCCGGCGGTGCTCGACGGGCACGGGTTCTTCCACGCCCAGTGGCGGCGCGAGAACCCGACCCGCGGCTGGGGCGATCAGTATCGCGAACTCTGGGTCCGGGATCGGCAGGCGTGGATGCAGAAGACGTGGTACGGCGGCGACAAGCGCGGCCTGAACGTCGAGGGGCGCGGCAACTACGTGATGCTGGAAGCGGCGGGCGACGGCATCTACTGCGGGGCGCACCTGGACATCGACATCTTCGAACGCCAGAAGAATGACTGGTATGGAGAGGGGGATGACATGGTGTTCATCGATGACGACGTGGTTGTGGGGGAGGAAGCGCGCGGGCGACGAAGCGGCGGAGCGACGAAGGGGGAGAAGAGAGCGACGGAGCGGCGCAGCGACGGAGCGACGAAGGGAAGGGAGGGCGACGGCGCGGTGAAGAGCAGCCGGAGGGCGCTCGCGCCGGCGTGGCCGACGTTTCGACCCGTGCGGCCGCCGACGCTGCAGGGCACCGGGACCGAGGACTGGTGCAACACGGCGTTTGGGCCGAGCACGGAGTATTGCGCCCCGTACCATGGCATTCTGCTGTACAGCGGGACCGAGGCGTGGAAGTGGCGCGGCAAGCAGAGCGCGTACCGCTACTACATTGAAGACCCGATTCGCTTCCGAAAGGCGATCATCGCGACCATCGAGCACGGGCACGCCAACAAGCTCGGCAATGACTACAGCAGCACGGCGTACTACTACCTCTCGAAGCCGGTCCGCGGCGGGCCGCCGTTGCCGGGAGTCAAGAAGCGGCTGCCGCGCGGAGATGAGGCGGTGTACGCGGAGTAGCACGACTCGGAACGTGAGGTTCCGGGGTTACGTACGATGCAATGGATCGCCCTGACGGTGACACTGGCGCTCTGGGGCTTGACGTGGCCACAGATTCTGCCGGCCGATGCCGATCTGCCGCCGTGTCACATGATGCTGCTGATCGGGCTGTCCGGCGGATGGACCGTTCTAGAGTTCGTCAAGGCGCGATGGGCGAAGGAGCGTCAGAAAGCGCTAGCGGGGCGCTGCCCTCAATGCGGCTATGACCTGACCGGCAACGTGAGCGGCATCTGCCCGGAGTGCCGCCGCGTACTGCCGCTCAGCTCCCCCGCGGATACGCAGCGAAGCGCATAGTTTCGTCAGGGCCGGCGCTACCGGATTACGCGCGCATCATCGTGTGTACCGAGTCGGCGGCAGTGCTGACAGTCGCCGAAAATCGGACGCCCGCAGGAGTCGTTGCAGAGTTGGGGAAGCGGGGTTCGCCGGAGTCGATCCGCACGCTGGACAACCCGCGATTGGGTACCGGCGGCACGCCGGCGGATCGGCGGGGAGTAATCGCCGCCGTTGCTCAGCGGCGATGCACCACAAGGTCAACCGCCATCCGCGCGCTGCTTTTCGAGCAGTCGCTCCACGGCGGCCGCAAGCGGATCAAGATCGCGCTCCACGACGTCCCAGACGCGGTCCAGGTCGACGCGAAAATAGTGGTGCATAAGGACATTTCGCATTGCGCCGATGTCCCGCCACGGAGTTCCGGGCTCGGAGGCCTTCGTCGGTTCCGAGAGTCTTCGCGTGGCCTCGCCGATGATCTCCAGGTTGCGGATCACGGCGTCCTGGGTCTTCATGTCGCGTAGAAACGCCGGTTTCCCGTCGCGCACGTACTCGCCAACCTTTCGAACGGCCGCCAGAATCTCCTCGAGATAGAGCCGTCGCGCCTCATAGCGGCGTGGCCTCCGCCAGAATCTCGCGTTGCAGAAGTGGGTGAATACAGCCGTCCGTAAGCACATCCACCTCACACCCCAGCAGTGCTTCGAGGTCCAACTCAAATCCGGCCAGATCGATCAACGATCGCCCCGGCTCGAAATCGACCAGAAAGTCGATGTCGCTGTCTGCACGGTCATCCCCCCGTGCGACCGACCCGAAGATACGCAGGTTGCGCGCGCCGTGGTTGCGGGCGATCTCGATGATCGCAGCGCGATGCTCGGCAAGAAGTTCGCGATGAGAGCGCATCGGAGTATCTCCTATTCGACATTATACGTGCGGTCCGGTGCGGCGACGCGGTGAAGCCGGCGCGCGGGCGTCCTGCTCGGCGGCATGCGGCGCCGGGACGGCGCGAGGCGCATGGCGGTCGCGCTGCGTTCCGAGTACAAACGCCCGGCGGGAAGGACCGAGAAACGCCAATGCCGGACAGTGCGAACCCCGACATGCGATACGAGGACGAAGACAATCCGCCCGCGCCGCCGTTCGCGCCCGGCCAGCGCGTCAGCAACCCGGCCCGGCTGGATTGGGGCGTGGGCGTGGTGCGCAGCGTGCAGGCGACGCGCGTTGCGGGGGGCGAGACGCTGCGGGTAACCGTGGACTTTCCGGTGTCCGGGGCGAAGGTGCTGATGGTGCCGCCGGCGCAGCTTGTGCCGCCGCCGGAGGAAGTGAAGCGCGATACCGGCTGGCTGGAGTCGCTGTCGGGCCGAACGACCGATGACCGGCTGCGGAAGGTGCCGGATGAACTCGCGCGAGTGCTCGGCGGACCGCGTGAACGGCTGGCGGCGCTGCTGCCGCTGTATCGCTTCGGCGACGATCCGCGCGAGCTGGACAAGTGGGCGCGGGTGCAGACGGGTTGCGGCGATCCGCTGGGGCTTTGGTCGCGCGACGAACTGGCGGAGGCATTCACCGGGTTCTGTCGCGAGCGGGACGCGCTGCTGCGCGTTCATGCGGCGGCGATCGCCGCGAAGGATGGCCGAAGCGCGCTACAGGAGCTGGTTGCTGCGCTTGAGACGCCGGTGCGCGAGCGCGTCCGCGAGGCATTGGGTCGCGTCGTGTGATTGGGTTCCGCACGCCTTCGCAGGCGGCTCGCACGGGCCGGGGGCCCATGCTACCCGCGCATGCGGCGATTGCTGCACTGACTCAGACTTCCAAGCTACCGGCGAATCGCTAATCCGTCTTCAGCGGCTTGTACGGAAGGTCGAACGCCTCCGCGACCGGCTTGTAGACCACTTCCCCATGTGCGATGTTGATGCCCGGAGCGAGGCCGGGGTCGGCCGAGGCGGCTTTCTTCCAACCCAGGTCCGCCAGCCGCAACAGGTAGGGGATGGTCGCGTTCGTCAGGCCGAACGTGCTGGTGCGGCCGACCGCGCCCGGCATGTTGGCGACGCAGTAGTGCACCACGTCGTCGATGATGTACGTCGGTGTGGAATGCGTCGTCGGTCGCGTCGTCTCGCAGCAGCCGCCCTGATCGACGCCCACGTCGACGATCACGGCGCCCGGCTTCATCAGCTTCAGGTAGTTGCGCGGGATCAGCATCGGGCAGCGCGCTCCGGGGATCAGCACCGCGCCGATCACCAGGTCGGCGTCGGCGAGGTAGCGGCGGATGGCCTCGGACGTGCTGTACACCTCGTGCACGTTCGCGGGCATCACGTCGTCGAGATAGCGCAGGCGATAGAGATCGATGTCGAGGATGACCACCTTCGCGCCCAGGCCGGCGGCCACCTTTGCCGCCGCGGTGCCGACGATGCCGCCGCCGATGATCATCACGTTGGCCGGCTCGACGCCGGGAATGCCGCCCAGCAGGATGCCGCGGCCCTCCATCGGCTTTTCGAGATACTTCGCGCCTTCCTGAATGCTCATCTTCCCCGCCACTTCGCTCATCGGGGCGAGCAGCGGCAGACGGCCGTGGCGGTCTTCGATGGTCTCGTACGCGATCGCGACGCAGCCGGAGTTCAGACAGCACTCGGTGAGCTGCCGGCTGGCCGCGAAGTGAAAGTAGGTGAAGACGACGTGGTTCCGGTTGATGAGCTTGTACTCGTCGGCGAGCGGCTCCTTGACCTTGCAGATCAGCCCGGAGCGGCCGTAGATCTCCGTCGCCGTCGAGACGATTTCTGCGCCCAGCGACTGGTAATCGGAATCAGGAATACCGGACCCGACGCCGGCGCCTTTCTCGACGAGCACCGTGTGACCCGCCTTGCGCAGCAGCTCGACGCCCGCCGGGACGACGGCGACGCGATACTCGTCCGACTTAATCTCCTTCGGTACGCCGATGATCATCTGCGCTACTCCTGAGACGGGATCGCCTGGTCGATATAGCGGCTGGGCTGCACGCGCCGCTACGGATTCCGAGCGGCAACGCAGCGACGCGCCAAGCGGGGGAGAATACGGGTGCGCGAATCGCAAGGCAAGGCTGGGGGGCGGCGCGGCGCGGCATTCGGCGTCGTTGCCGGTGCGACGCGTCGAACCAAACGGCTGACTCGGCACTGGCTGCTGACGGCGGGCGGCTGCGCCGCGCTGGTGGTCGCGCCGCTGTCGGCGTGCAGCGCGCTGCCGCGCAGCCGCGTCGTCAGCCTGCACAGTCTGGAGAGCGCGCCGCCCGCCGCCAACCTGGCGTCGTCGCGCTGGCTGGTGGCTGATCCGGCGGCGCTGGCGCGGGTGCGCACGCCGATCGGAACGCGGCTCGACCTGATCGTGGTGCGCTGCGAGCGCGACCGACAGGCGTTGCGGCGGGCGCTAGGCGCGGAGATTCCGCCTCTGGACTTCTCGCGCGGCATACTCGTGGGGGTGGCGTGTCGCGCCGGACTTCCGCTGTCCGGCGGGTGGCCGCTGCACCTGACGGCGCTGCGCATGTTCGACGGCGCGGGGCTGCTCTCGGCGACGTTCGAGTCCGGTACATACCTGCCGTGCGGCGCCGCCATGCTGGAAGCAACTTTCGTTCCGGGACTAAGCGACGTGCTGGCCCTCGAGATCAACGGCGAGCGCTTCTACCCGCAGTAGCGCGCCGTGTGAGCGATCGCGGTCGCGAAGCGTGGTTGCTCATCGACCGACGGCTCGGCGGTTTTCAGCCCGTGTGGCGCGGGCTTCCGGCCCGCGTGGCTCGGGTTTCCAGCCCGTGTGTCGCGAGCCTTCAGCTTGCGTGGGGCGGGCTTCCAGCCCGCCCGGCGCGGAAGAAACGCCCAATCCACCCGGTCGCCGTGCAACCAAACCACTCGCGTGACTCCGCGATCGCATGCGGGACGCGTTGTTAGACGCCGTGGTCGCCGCATTCCGCTTCGATCGGCAGTGCGATTCGGACCCGCAATCCACCGGTCGGCGAACTCTCGGCCCAGATGCGGCCGCGGTGAAGTTCGACGCCGCGCCGCGCGATCGTCAGCCCGAGCCCGCCGATGCCGCCGTCGCCGCGTCGGAAGAACGGCGCGAAAATCGCCTCGAGCTGCTCCGCGGGAACGCCTGCCCCGCGGTCCTGCACGCACAGATCGACCTGCCCGCCGTCGGCGGAACGATCGACGTGCAACTCAACCGTCGTCCCGCCGGCGGTGTGCCGCACCGCGTTGCGGACCACGTTCTCGATCGCACTGCGCAGAACCTCCTCATATCCGTGCACTGGGAGCGGGCTTGCGAGGTGGACCTTGACGGACACATTCCGGGCGCGGCCCTCGAACTCGGCATCCGCCGCGATCGCGATCAGCAGTCCGGCGAAGTCCAGTTGCGCAGGCGGGCCGAGCGCCGCCGCGCCTTGCAGCCGCGCCAGCGCGAGCAACTGATCGATCAGGTGATTCAGGCGCTCGCATTCCTGCTCCACGCGATCGAAGAGCGGATCGTCCTGCTTGCGCCGCAGCAAGCCGACAGCGATCTGCAAACGCGCCAGCGGCGAGCGCAGTTCGTGTGAAGCGTGGCGGAACAGCCGCCGCTGTTCGGCGACGAGCGACTCGACGCGCGCCGCCATGCGATCGAAGTCCTGCGCGAGCCGGCCGATCTCGTCGCGCCGGCGGCCGACCGCGGCGCCGGCGCGGGCGTCGAAGTCCCCGCGGGCGATGCGCTGCGCCGCCGCCTGCAACTTGCGCACCGGCGACACCAGATAGGCCGAGAAGGCGTAACAGACCAGCGCCGCCGCGGCCACGGCGAAGGCGACGCGCGGCGCCCACACGTCCGGGCGCGCCAGGACATGTCGCAGCGGCGGGAGCGGCAGCACGGCCGCGATCGCGGCGCGGCGCGTTGGGTGCGCGAGCGGGACGGCGACGATCGATCGCATCACTCCCAACTCGCTGCGCGGACCGCCGGCGGCCAGCGCCGCCGCGGCGAGCGCCCGCAGGTCCGGCGGCGCGTCGCGGTTTGTTGCTTCGCTCCCCTGCGCATCGAACAAGAAAGCCTGCACGCCGGCGCGATCGCGCAAATCTGCGAGCAGGTCGGCGGCGTCGCCGGCGCGATTCGCCTCGAGCAGCGCGGCGATCGCCCGGCCGTAGTTCGCCAGCAGCGGCGCCAGCATCAGCGCCCGCGGATCGGTTTGCAGCGATTGCGACAGGACGACTCCCGCGCCGCCCACGATCACGTTGGCGAGCACGAACGCCAGCAGCGTCTTGGCGAAGAGGCTTCGCATCAGTGCGGCTCCGCGGCGCTCGGCGCGTCCGGCGCGGCGTAGAGATAGCCGACGCCGCGCACCGATTGAATCCGCTCGACTCCGTCGACGGTGCGGCCCAGCTTGCGGCGCAGGTTGCTCACATGCATGTCGATGCTGCGATCGAATGGCTCCATGCGCCGGCCGAGCACGCGGCGGAACAAATCCTCGCGCGTCACGAGTTGGCCCGCGCTGCGAAGCAGCACTTCGAGCAGCGTGAACTCGACGCCGGTCACCGCCACGGGTTTCGCGTCGCGCGAGACCCGGCGCGTGCCGAAGTCCAGGCGGATGTCTCCCAGCGCCAGCGGCGGCGGGCGCGCC
>CAZVWB010000043.1:3861-39523 GCA_964631045.1 uncultured Planctomycetales bacterium | reverse complement strand
CATCGGGATCGGTGAGGCCTTGCTTCACGCCATCGGCCGCGTCAAACAGCTTCGCGAGGTCGTCGGCGTCGAATCCGAGCAGTGACCAGTCGATGCCGGCGTCGCGCAGCTCCGCGATCTCCAACGGCAACAGGTCGAGATTCCATTCGGCGAGCTCGTTGGTCTTGTTGTCTGCAATGCGGTACGCGCGAACCTGCTCGGGCGTCAGGTCGCGGGCAACATGCACGGGCACTTTCTCCAGCCCGAGCTTCTGCGCGGCCTTCCACCGGGTGTGGCCGCAGACGATCACGCCCTCGCCATCGGTCACGATCGGCTGGCGGAAGCCGAAGCGGCGAATCGACTCCGCCACCGCATCGACGGCGGCGTCATTCTGGCGCGGGTTCTTCACGTACGGCTTGACCTCGGCCAGCGGCCGCAACTCGATCTTCAACTGACGCCCTCCGTTTTGCAGCTCGCGGCAATCGGGTCCGCCGCCCAGTTGGCCCGAGGGGTTCCCGCTTGGCCCCCCGTACCGCGGGCAGCCGAGGTGGCAGGCTGGCGCCAGCCGGCCGGCTCTGCGTCGCTGCCGCCGCCGTCGGCAACACAATCGGTCATGCGAGAGAGCAGTTCTCGCCACCGCATCGCGCTTCCGCGGGCCTGCCGGAGAGAACTCGGAAGCACCCATGCGCCCGGCGCCGAGTCTACGTGCGCTCGTGCACTTCTCTCTCTACTGGACAATTATAGCATCACACGCGACACTTGCTTTTGCAGGAGCAATGTTCATAACACAAATGACAAGACAGGCTAATGAGTCCGCGCGAGTCACCCGCTGTCCACTTCGAACAACACGCCAGAGGGGCTTTTGTCAGTTCTGTCAGTTCAGTTCTAGCGCACGCGGGCAAATTCACGCGGTCCGTGCGGCCAACGCCAGCGCGCGCCGCGCGGGCTTGTGTCACCTTTGTCAGTACGCGGCGGGCGCCCAGACCGAGGATATGGCGCTTCGGTCGCTTTGGTCGCAACTCGCAACCAAATCCAAAGCCCCCTATCAGGCGGGTGCTCGCCCGTACGCCGGCCGTTGCTTGCGTCCGCGCTGGCACCCGGAAGACTTTTGCAATCGGCCGACCTGGCGGAAGGCCCGGTGCAAGCACGTGTTGACATACGCCGTAACTCTCGTCACTGCGCGACTTAGAACGCGTCGCTCGCACGTTGCCAACGTGAATGTCGTGGGTTCGAATCCCATCACCCGCTATCCCTGACAGCCGCGGTCCCGCGCGGACAGCCGCGGCCAACTCTCGACTGGGGCGTCAGATACGACGAGCCTGTTAACACGCGTCTCGCGGGGCGCCGTAGGCGGAGTAGTCGTAGCGCTCGACGTCTACGTCGTCGTCGCCGGTCAGGGCGATGACCCACCCGTTCGTATCCTGATGGTAGTAATAGGCTTGCGAGCCGCCGACATCCAGGCAGTCGCTGTCCGACGCCGATAGATCGGTGTTGCGGTCCAACCGTCGCGGCTCGTCGATGCGGTCGACGCCGAAGACCACCCGCCCCAGCGTCCAGCCGCTGCCGCTGCGCAGCTCGATCAGCTCCCAGCCGTCGTAGTAGTGATGCTCAACCCGGTCGTCCGCCGCGATCCCCGCCGCACCCCCGGCGGTCGAGCCATGCACGTCGCCGATGCCGCTGTTGGCCTGCTCGAACTCCACCCGCCGGTGCAGAGCGTCGTACTCGCATCTTGCCGCCCACTGGCCGCTTACGCTCGATTCGCCCCCGGCGTACCACTTGCCGATGAACCGATTCCAGGCGTCGCACACGAACGTGAATCGCCCGTCGCCCGTCAGATTCCCGGCGTCATCGTGCGCCATCGTGATCGTGTTCCGGCTCGATCCGCCGGGGTCGTTGAAGTCGTAGCTGGCGTAGACATAGTCCGTACCGGCATCGTCGATATCACCGTCGGCGTTCTTGTCGACCCCGCACTTGAGACTGTCTCATTGCAGCGTGGCAGTCGTGCAGTTGTATTCGCCTCGCGCGAGCCGGTCAATCTGGATCGAGCTCTCGCAGCAGATGGCGCGCTGCCGCGTAGTATGGGTGATCGAACGGTCTCCGAAGGGAGAGCTCCAGCCAAGGGCGAACACCTTCACGGTCGCCCCGCCGATGGATCATCTCTCCATAGTGATACGCGGCGTCGGCGTCTGGTGCGATCGCGAGGGCCTTTAGGAACATCGCCTCGGCCTCAGCCGGTCGCTCCCACGCAAGCAACTCCAGTGCATACAAGTAATGCGGTTCAGATCGCGTCGGCCAGTCTCCGCACGCGTGTTGACAAATCCGCTCGGATTCCTCACGGGCACCGATAGTCGCGCTGGAGTTTGCAAGATAGAGCGTCGCCCACAAGTCGTTTGGATCACGCGCGATCGCGGCCCGAAGAATGTATTGAGCCTCCGGATGTTCCTGTTTGCGCGCCAGCAGAATGCCAAGCTCCCGTAGCGCCGGCACATACTCCGGGTCAAGTTGGTGGGCCCTCCGAAGGCACGCCTCGGCCTTGAGAACATCTCGATCGCAAATCGCGCACGCAAGATTAACCAGAGCTTCATCGTTGCCCGGTTCAAGCGCAAGAGCGCATCGAAGTGACACTTCCGCCGTCGCGTTTTCACCCTTTCGCAACTAAGCGATTCCCAGAGCGGTTCAGCGCGTCGCACTCGGCGCCGTTCGAGTGACATCATCGAGAACATTCACAGCCTCCTCGTGTGCGTGGCGAAGGGTTAACACCATTCCAAGCCCATCGAGCGCCTGGCGCGGATTTGGATCGAGACTAACCGCACGGCGAAAGGCAACTTCCGACCCGGCCAGATCTTCCAACTCGATCCGCAGAAATCCAAGTTGGCTTTGTGCGAGCGCCGACCGCGGATTGACCTCAATTGCGGCCTCGAAGAGTCGCGCGGCACGAACCAGGTCAGAGCGCTCGCGCGCCACAACCGCTTCGCGAAATAGTCGACTGAACCGCAACCTGCGGTTGCTCCAGCACCACTTCCCGCCTGACACGACACAGACAGACTGTAACACCTGCGCGCGTGACCTGCTCCCAAACACGGATCCAATCGTTAAGAGAGTCTAACCGCCCCGCGGAGGGGCAGGAGATTCTGGATGAAGCGGAAGCGCTACGGTTCCGAGCAGATTATTGCCAAGCTGCGCGAGGCGGGAACGGGCCAACGAAACCGTGTGCCCTTCTGTGGCGTACGCGTCCGCGAAATCTCTTTCGCACTGCCGGCGTGATTCGTACCACCGCGCGACTTTGGAGCTACGTGATCAACGTGCGCGTCGTCTCCCGGCGGCGCCTGTCCCTTTTGGTGTTGCTTCAGTTCAACGTTACAAATCACCCGCCCGCGACGATCGGATCGCGCGGCCACAGGAGATTACGAGCCGCGGAAGATCACGGCCGCGGTACGCGGCCTCCCGTTCGCGCCCCTCGCTCCGCCGCTACCCGCTCTCCGCCGCTACCCGCGACCAGCGCGGCTCGGCCGAGCGCCGCCCGCGCGCGGGCGTCCCGCGGCGCCGGGCGGTCCGTCGCTCTGCGATTCCGCCGCGGGAAGCTGGGCGAGCATGGCGTTGTCGGAGTGTTGATACACCGCTTCGCCGCTGCTGACGCCCTCCAGCACTTCCACAAACTGCGTGCTGGCCCGGCCGATGCGGACCTCGCGCACCTGCGGCCGGCCGCCGACGTCGACGAAGACATAGCTCTTACGACCGCGCGTGAACACGCACTGCACCGGAACGGCGAGCACACTGTTCAGCGTTTCGATCTGAATCTCGATCTGCGCCGTATCGCCCGGCGACACCGGTGCGGTCGTGTCGTCGAGCAGAATCTCGACAGTGTGCTCTTTCAATTCAGGGTTAAACCAGCGGTGCGCGGAGTCGGCGAATTGGGCGATCTTCGACAGCTTGCCCGTAAAGACCTGGTTCGGAACCGCCGGGACGCGCACCAGACACCGCAGCCCCTCGGCGACCTTGTGCCGGTCGGCCTCGTGGATGCGCGACGACACGATCATCTTGCTGGTGTCGGGCAGCACCAGCAACACCTGGCCCTCGAAGACCTTCTCGCCCGGGGCGATGCGTTCGCCGCCGCCCCAGCGCATGCCGCCCTCGTCGCCGGCGTATTTCACGACGCCGTCGAGGGGGGCGTATATCTTGGCTTTGTCGACGGCCCGCCGGGCGCGGTCGAGGCGATTCTCGCGGAGCGCCAACAGCGCTTTGCGCTCGTCCACCAGCGCGCGGGCCTGCTTTTCGCGCGAGCCGGCCTGTTGCCGAACCCGCTCCAGCTCCTCGCGGGCGCGATCCATGTCCGACTGCTTCTGCTTCTGGTTCTTCGGGTGGTCATACGCTTCGAGGATCGACAGCGCGAGCTGGTTCTTGTCCAGTTCCATGCGCGACTTCTTCAACGCGAATCGCAGCTCCTCCAGCTTCGACTCCGTCACGAAGCCCTTCTCGTGCAGCGCCTCGCTCTTCTTGAGCTCGTCTTCCTTCTGGCGGATGTCCATCTCGGTCTGCTCGATGTCGATCCGCGCCGACTTCAGCGACTTCTGATGCTCGCCCTCGAGGTACCGCTTCAGTTCCAGCTCGGCGATTTCCAGCGCGATCTCCGCCTGGCGGATTTCGCTGGTGTTCTTGTTGAGCTGTATCGCAAGGTCCTCGGTGGCCGCCTCGTAGTCGGTCTGCGCCTTGCGGGTCTCGATTGTCTCGGTCTCGAGCTTCTCGACCAGTTCGTCCGACGCCAGCTCCACCAGCAGGTCGCCTTTCTTGACGGCCTTGCTCTCGTCCACGATCCAGCGCAGCGTGCTCTGACCCTCGACCTCGCAACGGATCTCGATCGAGTTGAGCGGCTTGAGTTCGCCCGTCTCGGCCAGCGTGATCGTCATGTCGATCGGGTGAACGTCGTAGCGCGAGCCGCCGCTGCCGCCGCCGCCCACCAGGCGATCGAACCAGCCGACCTGCGCCAGCCCCCACCAGCCGCCGGCGCCCAGCAGCGCGATCGCCAGGACGATCAGGATCACTCCGCCCAGGCGCGTCCGCCCGCGCGGCGGCGCGATCGCCCCCTCTCGGAACGCAGGAATCGCGACTTGAGTGGTTCCGGGCATGTCGCACCAGCCTTTCCGTTTCCCCGTCTCGCTGCGCGAGCCGCGGTAGGCCGATTATACCGCCGCGGCGCGAACCGCGCCCCGCCCGCGGGAGTGTCAGCTTCTGTAAGAACCCCCGTCGATTTCGCCGGGCGGCGGCTTGTGCTACTCGCTCATCCGCTGACGCAGCCGCTCCGCGTTCTGCAGCAACCAGCGAACCTTGCGCCGCACCATCTGCAGCACGCCGAAACCGGGCATCCGCCCGAGCGATCCGGTCATCGCGATCGGCACGACGCACTCCGAGATCAGCGACTCGATCATCAGGTCCGGAATGCAACCGCGCGGCTCCGGCGGCGGCGATTGCGTCTCGAGATAGCCCCGCAGGAAGCGGCGCATGCGCGTTTCGTCGAAGTACTCCGGCCACTCCGCCGGTGCATCCTGGCCCCGCAGGATCGAAAACTGCAGGATTCCATTCGCCAGATCGATCACTGGCGGTTGCCAGCGGGCGGAGTCCAGGTCGAGCACCGCGACCACCGCCTTGCCGTGGAACAGCATGTTGCCCGGGTGCCAGTCCCCGTGGATATGCGTGCACGGCCAGCCCGCGAACCCGGCCGCATTCACGCGCGCCGCGGCCTCGTCATAGCGCTCATAGAGCTCCTGCGTCATCCCCAGAAGCTCGGCCTCGCGGCCGACGACCGAATCGTGCCCCGCGGTCGTCGTGGGGATCGAGTTCAGTCCGTTGCGAACGGCGTCGGCATCGTGAAAGCTGCCCTGCGGCGGCGACCACTCGCTGCGAAAATCGGCCACCGCGGCGTGATAGCGCCCCAGCGTCTGACCCGCGCTGGTGGTCTGCTCCAGCGAACTGTCGTGCGGCAGCCCATCCACAAACTGGAACAGCTCATACACGCGGCCTTCATGCTGCAGCATCGAGTTATGGTCGTCGCGCGTTCCGACCATCGCCGGCACGCAAACGCCTTTTTTCTGCAAGTGCGCCAGGAGCGTGTGGGCGAATGCCACCTTGAAGGGATCGTCGCGACCCGGTGCGCGGCGCTTCAGCAGGAAACGTCCGCGCTCGGCACGCAGCAGCAGCTTTGGGCTGCGACGCGAACCGCGGGCGAACTCCTTGGCGCTGAAGATCACGCCGAGGTCATAGTGACTGAGCACGACCGCAAGTTCATCGGGCTGAAAGCGTTCGCGTTCGAGCGACATATCCCCGTTCCTGCGGGCGCGGCGCGCGGCGGCACGAATCTTACCACGCACGCCGCCCCGCGGCGCACGTTTCCGGCGCGCCGGATAACAACGCCGCCGGCCGCGGACTGGTTCTCCGCGGCCGGCGGGCGAAGGCTGCTGCCGAGCGGTCGCCCGGCGAGTTATCCGAACAGGATCGCGAGGAAGCCGTCGATGTCGAAGAAATCGACGCCGCCGTTGTTATCCACGTCCGCCGTGGCGCTGCTGCCGTCGCAGTATTGCGCCGCGTACGCGGCCGGATCGAAGAGCGCGAGCAGGAACGGATCGATGTCGAAGAAATCGACCCCGCCGTCGCAGTTCGTGTCGCCGATCAGCCGGTAGTTCGCGACCGCCGTCAGATCGGTGTTCACCGGGAAGACGACCTGGGCCTGCTCGACCGGCTGGTCGATGCCGTCCACGTTCCAGCGGAAGAACACTTCCGTCGCCGTCCGCTCCGGCGCGATCAGCGTGAGGTTCGTACCTTCGGTGTAGCTGCGCTGGAACGGCGTGGTGCCGTCGCCCAGGCTGCCGTTGTCGAGCGGCGATACGTCGATCAGGAAGCCGGCGTTCGGCGACGAGTTGACCGACACGGTGTACACGGGCGGCGGCTCGAAATAGACCGCCTGGGCCGTGCTGTTCTGCGTGATTCCGACGTTCACCGTCGTCTGCCCATCCGGCTGATTCGCGCCGTTGATCACCCAGCGGACGAAGGCGTTGCCGCCGGCGCTGCCCGGCGCCGTCAATTGCACCGACGTGCTGTCGTCGTAAGTGCGCGCGAACGGCGTCGCACCGGAGCCGAGTCCGCCGTTGTCGAGCGGGCTGACCGTGATGTTCACGCCGCTCGTGGGCGTCGAGCTGACCGCGAGCGAGTACGTCGTGACCGGAACGCCGTAGACGGCGTTCAGCGTGTAGTTCTGGTTAACCGTCAGATTCAACGAGGTCACGAAATCGGGCTGCGCGACGCCGTTGACGACCCAGTGCAGGAAGTCTTCGTCGCCGAAGAACGCCGGCGCTTGCAGCAGCGCCACGGTGCCCGGGTTGTACTCGCGCGAGAACGGCGTGGTACCCGAGTTCAATCCGTTGTTGTCCGGCGGCGTGACGAGGACGAACGCTCCATTGGCGGGCGAGCTGCTGATGTTGAGGGTGTAGGCCGGCTCGGGGTAGTTTGCGACGGCCGCAACGGTCTCGGTCATGGCCACGACGATCGAGGTCTGGCCGGCCGGACGATCCACGCCGTTGACCGTCCAGCGATCGAAGTCGTTCACGCCGTCAGTCGCCGGCGCGATCAGCGTGACATTCGCGCCCGAAGCGTAGATGCGTCCGAACGGCGTGATGCCGCTCGCCTGGCCGTTCACGTCCACCGGGGTCACGATCACCGCGACGCCCGGCAGCGGCGCGCTATCGACGTTTAGCGAGAAGTTCAGCCCCTCGGTCGAGACCGAGACGTTGTCGATGTTCCAGTTGTCGTTGCCCTGATCGACCTCGGTGCGGAACCGCAGGCGGAATTCGGCGTGCCGCGCCGTCGAGGTGGTCAGCGTGTGCGAATGGAGCGTGAAGGCGTCCTGCGTCGTGCCGTCGGAGACGATTCGATTGATCTCGTTCCAGCGGCGGTTTGAGCCCCAGTACTCGACGACCAGCGCTTCGAGGTTCTCGACCCCGCGGGCCTGCGTGTAGTACGAAACGCCGAAGCTCGGCACGCTCGCCGTGTTGATGAACGTCGTGCGAATCTCATCGTCGCCGAACTCGCTGGAGCCGATCGCGTTCAACTGCAGTGCATTCGGGCCGCTCGGCGGGCTGACGACGCCGCTGGCCGTGGACACGCCGCCGTCGATGTACGCCCACTTCGCGCTGTTCAGCGCCGTGCTGGGGAAGTCGTCGAAGAACGGCAACGCGACGCCCAGCGCCTCGTTCTGCAGGCACGAACTCGAGTTGCGCTTCGCGACAATCTGATTGGTCTCGCCGACGCCGAAGTGCAGGCAGTCGCCGGCGCAACTGTTCACGCAAGGGCACATGATGCGGCAATCGCCGCCGGGGGTGGACGAGCAGTCCGCCTGGCAGTGCTGCGCGGCGAAGTTGTGGCCGATCTCGTGGGCGGTGACGCACGCCCGCAGCGTGGCGCTGCCGGAGAAGCGCGACTCGGACAGGCCGTACGCGCTGGTGGTGTTGCAGGTCGAGTTCAGCACCGCGATGCCGAGCGTCCCGCCGTTCAAGTTGCGGCCCGTCATCATGTGCGCGATGTCGCGGCGCACGTCGCTCTTGGTCGAAGACCAGTGATTGGCGAACTGGTCCAGCAGCGTGCCCGCGTCGGTGGTCGTATAGGGGTCCGTCGCCGCGTTGGTCCGAACGATGATCGTCGTGACCTCGTAGGTCATGTCGACTTCCATCTCGTAGATGTTCTCGATGTTGTTCATCACGTTTTCGATGTCGATCATCGTCGAGTTCACGTTGCTGCCGTTGAGCACGTAGAACTCGGCGTCGGTGTCGAACGCGATGTCCACCACCTTGGTCGTGGTGCCGGCGATGCCGCCGTCGTCTTCCATCGGCGTCGTGTCCGCCGGGTCGATGTCGTCGGCGTGCTCCTGTCCCGTCGGGGTCGTCTCATCGACGCCGCAGCGCCGCTCGCCGTGAACCACCGCGTCGGCGGCGCGATACACCGCGTGCATTCCGGGTTGCGGATTGGGCAGGAAATCGCCCATCGGCTGAATGCCGAAGCGGCGGCCGTCGGGGAAGAACACAATCAGCGAAAGACCGTCATCGAGCACCGAACCCGAGACCGTCGCGCCCGGCACATCCTCAACCACGCCCTTATAGGTGCGCGGCTCCGGCGGCGCGACCTCGGTCAGCGTGTCGTCATCCCCCTGCACGAGCAGGCGGAACTCGTCCGACCGCAGGCTGTGCGGCCACAGGCTCAGCGAGTAATCCTGACCGTCCAGCGTCACGAACGTCGCGAACGAATCGCCCAGCGCGGCCGGCGTCGTGAGCGACTGAAGCGTATAGTCGGCCAGGTCGGCGACGGGCGGCAGCCCCATCGCGGCCGCCGCCGGACCGGCGACGCCCTGCGCCCGCGGCGCCTGCGGACCCATGCCGACGACCGCCAGCCATGACAGGCCGAGCGCGGCGACTCCGGATAGAAACAGTGTGTGCTTGGACATTGTCGGAATCCTCAAAATCACCCG
This sequence comes from uncultured Planctomycetales bacterium, assembly GCA_964631045.1. GTDB lineage: Bacteria > Planctomycetota > Phycisphaerae > UBA1845 > Fen-1342 > CAZVWB01. The sequence goes on along the minus strand of CAZVWB010000043.1, from coordinate 30,039 downwards.
GATTGAGATCAGAACCGTTCCCAGCGTGCCTAGCTGCCCGGCCGCGGCGGATTCCGCCGAAACCTAAGCCCATGCGTTGTAACGGATTACGAAAGCTGACAAGCGGCGACAGCATCGCCGCTGAAGCTCTCCTGAACCTAAGACTATACCTGTAGGAAATTATCAGGTCAACACGTCTCGTTCAAAACTTGGGCGTGCCCGGCTGCGGGTGAGTTATCAGAATTACGCTGCGCGATCCGCGATGCGCCGCGCGCGGCGGAATTGTCCCGCCGCGCGTCGGCGTCGCTGAGGCACCGTCTGCGCGACCGACCGATAGAGCCGAGAGAGCCTAGTAGACGCCTTCAACCAACGGGGTCGAAAAGCCGCTGAACGGCCGAACATCGCCGGCGCCGTCCCAGGGATACAACTCACACGGCGGGCGGCGGACGGCTTCGTCGCGCTCCAGAAAGCGCGGCATGAAGAACTCGCGCGTCAGCGTTGTGAGTCGCACACGGCCGACCTCGCCGTAGCCGACGATGCGATGACGAACGCCGGGCGAGCCGCCGGTCGGCGGTTGGTGCCAGCTACCCGCGTCCTCCGTGCTCGTCGGGTCCACAACCTCGATCACGGCCCGCGGCAATGGCGGGTGGTAAATGATGCTGTACCGATCTGCGGGATCGAACGGCTTGTGGGTCGCGAGGCCCATGAGCGTGTTGCCGTACGTCGGGACGAAGTCGATCTGCTTGTTCCCGGTCTTGTACCACTCCGGCCCGCCCTCCAGCAGTTCCTCCGTCGCGAAGCGGTAGAACTGCGAGGTCATCGAAGTGCCGCCGCAGAACACGCCGGTGATGCCCGCTTTGACGAGCGAAATACGGTCGCAGAGCGCCTCCAGCAGCTTCGGCGTGGTGAACAGACAGCGGACGTTTGGATGTGCCCGCAGGATCGTGAGCCCCTGCTGCACGACATGGTCTTTGTACTCGTGCATCAGGTCCATGCGGCCCGACTTGATCAGCTTCGTCACCCAGCGCGGATCAAGATCGACGCCGAACGCGATGCCCCCGCGATGCTGCGCCAGGTGCTCGATCGCCAGCCGCAGCCGCCGCGGGCCGCTGGGACCGAGCATCAGCCAGTCGCCGCCCCTGGGGAAGTGGCGATCGTCGAGCGTGGTGCTGAAGAGCTCGTAATCGGTGCGATAATCTTCGACGTTGATGCGGCTCTTGGGCACGCCCGTCGTGCCGCCGGTCTCGAACGTCGTCACGGGGCGGTCCGCGTAGGCCCGCGGCACCCAACGGCGCACCGGTCCGCCGCGCAGCCACTCATCCTGAAACGGCGGGAAGCGGTCGAGGTCCGCGTAGCTGCGCACCTCGCGGCGCGGGTCCCACCCCAGCCGGGCCGCATACTCAAGCCAGAATGGGCAGCCGCTGGCCGGATCGAAATGCCACTCGATCATCTCGCAAACGTGCGCATCCAGGCGCGCCCGCGCCGCGGCGGCGCGCTGCTGCAGTTCCGGCGAGATCGCGAAATCCGGCTTCGAGCCGATTGCGGCGGTGTTTGTCATTCCAAAAATGTAGCGGGCGGCGCGGGCACGCGGAATCGGCAGCGGCCCCGCGTGCGCGAGTTTCGACAGAATTGCGTGTCCAACCGCGGGTCCGGCGGACCGTCCCAGCCGGTCGCCCCGCATGCCCGGAGCGACCCGGCGGAGAAGCGCAGGCCGGGCCGCTGCCGGTCCAGAGAGTTGCGAGCCGCCCTGGCGCGGAACGCCGCCGAGTTGCGCGGGGCAACGAAGGTTCGCGCGCTACGCGCCGGCGTCGCGCTCGATCTCTTTGGCGATCGCGACCAGCGCCTGCTCAAGAGTTTCGCACAGCGGCGTGACCAGGGGCGGGTCCGCGCATTGGCCGCGCCAGCGGCCGCCGTGATACGCAATGTCGACCGATAGTTTCACGGACACCGTGAAATCGTCGCTGGGGCGCTCGACCTCGACCGGAAGCGTGACGCGAAACTGCATGGCATCCTCGCTGGTGGAGTAACCCGTCGCACGTGCCGGGCGGCGCCCAAATCGGGCCTAGTTCTCTATCGACCGGGCCGCCACGCCGATAGCAAAAATGCGCGAGGTTCGGCGGCGAGCCGCCGCACGCGCCCAAGGCAGTGGGGACGAGCGCGCCAAACGGGAAAGCGGCAGCGGAGCAACGCATGTCATTTTTGCGCAGGCTATGGAATGCGTTGTTCGGCGACGACAACCCGAACCCGCCGGCGGCGCCACGCGCGCGCGCAGACGACGGCGGCGTGGCGCTCCTCGATGCGTCGACCGCTTCGGCCGCCGCAGACGCGGGCGCGAGCCCATCGGGCGCGGACGGGATTGATACGTCGCGCTTCTGGTGGCTGCCGCAGGAAGTGCAGCGCGACACGGACGAGGTTCCCGAGAATCTCGACCGCATGTCCGACGAGCTTTATCACACCCTCGCGAAACTGGTCGATTCGCCCAGCGTGGAGCTGCCGCGGCTGCCGCAGAACACCGAGCGGGCCCTGGCGATGCTGCGCGATTCGAACGTCAACTACCACAAGCTCGCCCGCGTAGTCGAAGAAGACCCGACGCTGACGGCCGACGTGCTGCGCGTCGCGAACTCGGTGATGTTTCGCGGCTTCAGCGAGATCACGCAGCTTGAGCCGGCCTTCGCGCGGCTGGGGCAGCGCAACATCCGCGGCATTCTGCTGAACGCCACCATGCGGCACATCAGCATTCGACTCGGGTCGGCCAAGCGCTCGCTGGGGGAGGGCATCTGGCGACGGGCCGTGGCCTCAGGCGTGATCATGAACACACTGGCGCGGCGCTGCGGCGTCGACCCGGACGAGGCGTTCCTGGTCGGGCTGTTGCACGACATCGGCCTGCTGGTCGTCCTCAGCGTGACGCACGGCTATGAACTCAAGCACAGGCAGCGCGTGCCGCGCGACGTCTTCGACCGACTCGCGACCGAGTGGCACGAGCACGCCGGGCTGCGACTGGCAAACTCCTGGAACCTGCCCGAACCGCTGCCGCCGCTGATCGCCAGCCATCACCGCCTTCCGGCGGAGGGCGACGCCCACGAACGGCTGCGGCTGCTGATTCTCACATCCGACGCGATGTGCGCCCTGCTGCGGTACGCGCCGTATCACCCATACAGCCTGTTCGAAATGCCGTGCGTGCAGCGGCTGGGCCTCAGCGACGACGCGCGCACGCGCGAGCTGCTGCTGACGATTCCGGAAATGATCGGCGAGCGCCTGGCGGGGTACTAGCCCGTCGCCGGCGCCCCGCTCGGGTTACAATCCGGGCCGTCATGTTCACGCTCTTACTCGCGGGCTATGCGTATGATGGGCGTTCGCGCGCGGGGGTGCGTCGACTCCTGCTCGCTGCGCTTCGGATTTGAGGCGTGTCGCATGCTTTCGCAGTAATTCGCGTAAACATGCGGCGATAAATACGGTCGTGTGGTCGTGTGGCATGCTTTCGCGCTACTCGACGCAAGCAGCCCGCAATCATCGCGGCGTGTGGCATGCTTTCGCGCTACTCGGCGTAAGCATCCCGCAATGAGTGCTGGCCACGACTTGTTGCCCTGCACCAGCCACGAGCGAATCGCCGACTCGCTGCACTTCACGCCGCCCGTCCCGCCGGCGCTTTCACGTCAGCATACGTGAATTGCCCCGGCTGCCCGAAACCGTGCGACGCAAACGCACCACTCCACACTCTCCAGATTGATCGCGTTGCTATGGGTGTAGATCGCCATACTCAAGACTCTGGTACTTGTCGTTCAGATACAACACCATAGACATGGTAGCTCTCAATATCTCTTCGAAGTGATCGCGACACTGGTCGATTTCAGAAACGCGATAGAAATAGCTTGCACCAAGACCCCATCGTTGCGTTGGGTAGGGAGTATCCCTTCTACGCGAGGCATAAGACGGCGGGCACAAGAAATAGCCGAAGGCATGTGGCTGAACTGCCATTCCATGAGCTATCTGATTCCTATATGGAGCTGCGTCGTTGTAGACACGTAGTAGCGAAACTACCGGGCGCAAGTCGCTTGCGTCTCGCCTCGCAAAGAACTCCTCCGCCGCGTACTTCTGAGCGAGGAATCGAGCAAACACCGACTCGGCCGTCCCATATGCCCTGCAGGCTGCAAGTGATTTGGTCTCGCAAAGAAGTTGATAAAGCTTGATAAGCGCTGACTCTGTATGTTCCCACGTGCTAAGGGCCCGACCAACGGCTTCGTGTATCACCGATGTGCTCTGCTCGCCCGTGTATGTGGCCGACGCTACCTCCTTTGGCGGAGGCTTCCATGGGCGTGGAGCTTCGTAAACTCTGGTCACTCACAAACCCCAAACAACTCATAAGGTCCATCCGGCAGTCCCGGGGAAGATGGACGCCCATTCCCAACAGTGCAACCGGCTGGCATCGGCGTCATTGACACTGTATTCCATGAGCTTCGGGTTTGAACGCCTCAGGCCATACGGTCGTACGGTCGCAACTGACTCCGACAAAGCTCGACGCATGCACTCCGCCTGCTTTCCGAAAGTCAACGCCGACGAGTCTCACCTGAGCAAACCGCACCGCATACATATCCGCCCCGCTGAAGTCAACACCAATAAGCGTGCAGTTCGTGAAGCTCGCTCGACGCATGTTGGCACTCACAAAGCGGACGCCCTCACACACAAGACTCTCGAAGACCGCATCCTCGACCATAGCGTACTCGAAACTGCTGTTCGCTAACCTGCCATTCGTCACGGCGCCTGTGAATCGCGACCATGTAAGGTCTACTGTATCCAGGAGACAGTTTTCGAAAACAGTTCCCCGGCACTCGGACGAGCGGAGGAGTACGCGACTGAACGTGCAGTCCACAAATACCGCTCTTTCCATCGCAGCCGCCGTCATTGACGATCGATTGAAGATAGCATCTGTCAGTTTCGCTCGCCGCAATGACACGCGATCCAGCGAAGCTCCGAATAACCTTAAGTGTTCTGCAGTCACATCGTCTAGTCGTGCAAGTCGGAGGTCGACCTGCTGGCTATTCGCAAGTTCAATCGAAATGAACGCGGATAGCGCTTCCCGGCGTGTGCGAACATCGTAGAAAGGTCCATCAGTGTATTCCAGATCGTCGCCGAGGATGCGTTGCGAACGATATAGCAACTCGACAAGCTGGACTCGCCGGCTGTCGGACGCAGTCACAACCTGCTCGCGAATGAACCCGTTTTGATCTCGGAAAAACTCATTTTGGGTCCGAATCAGCGCGTTCTGTTGAACCATGACTATATTTTGCCAGACCAGCAGTGCCGTAGGCGCAAGGGCGAGCAAGCAGAGAATCGCGCCAACTCGAACAAACCGATACACAAGTGCGGCGAAGAGCTCGCCCACCTCGTCGACCGGAAACGTGCTGGGGTTTCGGCGAATCGCCGCGACCGCCTCGGCAATCGCGGCATCAAGTCGCCGGCCGAAGAACACGCGTCGCGCAAAGTCGAGAGCCGCAACAGACGCGCGACGCCGCCAACGGGCGACGACCCTGTAGCGAGCAATCTGGCGCCTAAGACGCCGGTTTTCGGCCGTAATCTGTGCGATCTCATCCATGACTTGGCTCCATTTGACTCGTCTCCGGGAGAACGTTGGCGGCGCGAGTCTCTGGTTTGATCGTCAGAAGAGTAGAGTGCAACAAGTTACCGAGACACGCAGTAGCCTTCGATTACATGCACTCATCAGGCAGCCAATCGACGCACGCGGATGAGCGGATCGCACGATCCGCTGTCCATGCACTAGGCGCCTATTCCAAAGCCCGACGGAGCTGACGGAAGTCCGCCGCCCGCATGCGAACTCGGATGGCTGTGGTGTAGGTTCTAAGCACCGATCCCCACAACCGGGCTGGGCTGACGCTAACCCATCATCCGGACACGGTTCCGGGACAGGTCCCAACTTCGTCATAAAGCCGCCAGTGTGGTCTGTCATCAATCGCCAGCCCAAATCTTCAGTCGGCTCGCTCGTAGTTTGTAGGCTGGGCCGAGTATTCGAGACCCACTATTCTCTCGGTGCCGCTGAAACCACCCTCCGCTCATTCACGCGCCGGTTCATCGGTCATCGCCGCGGGCCGTTGGAACAGTTGCTCGCTATCGCGCCGTGGGATTTCACGCGAACCGCGGAGTTCTAACCCGCCCATCCTAATCAACACACCGCAACCGCGCACTCGACTATCTAGCTGAAGGGTATTCCGATCACGGCCCTCTGTCCAGCGCAAGAAACTCACGCCATTCACATTACGATGCGGTTGGTCGAAGACATGCGGACACGAGCGGCAGTGAGCATGACGCCGCCTGGCCCAGACATGGCGAGTGTGGCGGGCCGTGCCCAATCTATGCGTTGACCACTGGCAAGGAGCGGGGTTTCGCCTGATCGGGCTTCGGCACACCCACCTTGACGAAGACGTCGTCATATCCGCGTTCCAGGTACCCGCGGCTCATGTGCAGGCCGACGTGGTCCCACGGCAGCAGTTCGTCGAAGCGGCGCTCGCGGTGGGCGTAGAACGCCGGGTCGACGCCGGCGGAGTGGAAGGCGTCCTGCCACAGGTCGGGGCGGAAGCACTCGTCCCAGCCGTCGAAGCGTGCGCCGCGGCGCCACGCTTCGAGGATGGCCGGCGCCAGGCGGCGGTCGCCCCGCGAAAGAACGCCTTCCAAAACCGCCATTTCCGGCTTTGGGCTGGTGACGCGGACGGGCAGCTTCTTCTTCTTCCCGTCGCGGCCGCGGAAGACGATCGGCGGGCGCGGCGGGCCGGCGGCCGAGAGCACCTGGGGATCGAACACCTTCTCCACGTCGTACCAGGCCGTCGTGCCGCCCTTTTGCAGGAAATTGAGGCGCTTCCACACTTCGCGGAAGTACTCCACCGGCGGCTGCGCCATCCATTGCAACGGCGTGAACGGCTTGGGAACGAGGAAGCCGACCGACGCGGTGACGTGGCCCGGGCCTTTGCCGAGTTGCGTGCGGGCGTGGCTGACTTTGCACGCCAGGTTGTAGATGCCCTCGATGTCGTCGGGCCGCTCGCCGGGGAAGCCGCACATGAAGTAGAGCTTCAGGCGGTTCCAGCCGGCCTTGTAGGCCGCAGCGATGCCTTCGAGCAGGTTGCCGTCGGTGACTTTCTTGCGGATGGCGGCCCGCATGTCGTCATTGGCGGCTTCGACGGCGATGGTAAGGCTGCCCTTGCGCACGGCGCTGACCATCCACGGAATGTTCTGCAGCATTTTGTCGACGCGCAGCGAGGGCAGGCTGATGTTCACCTGGCGCGGGCCGAAGCGCTCGTTGATGCGCTCGGCCAGCTCGCGCAGGTGCGGATAGTCGGCGGTGCTGAGCGAGAGCAGGCCGATCTCGTGCTTGCCGGTGGCCCAGTAGGCCTGCTCCGCGATGTCGAGGATGCGCTCGACCGAGCGCAGGTGCAGCGGGCGCTTGGTATAGCCGGCGTGGCAGAAGCGGCAGACCTGCGGGCAGCCGCGCATCACCTCGATGCTGATGCGGTCGTGAACGCACTCGACCCACGGAACGAGCTGGCGAGTCGGAAACGGCGCGGTCTCGAAGTCCGGCGTCTTGCAGCGCTCGATGCGGGCGGGCAGCCCTTCAGCCAGCGGCAACAGCCCGGCCAGCGTGCCGTCCGCGTGGTAGCTGGGCTGGTAGTACGCCGGCGCGTACACCCACGGGAAGCGGCGGGCCATGAGCAGGATCATGTCGCGCCGCCGCACACCGGCGGCTTTGTACTCGCGATACGCGGCGAGGATCGCCTCCATCGCGTGCTCACCGTCTCCCATGACGACAAGGTCGAGAAAGTCGGCCATCGGCTCGGGGTTGTCGCCCTGTGGCCCGCCGGCGATGACGAGCGGGTGCGAATCGTCGCGATCGGCGGAGCGCACGGGGATGCCGGCCAGGTCGAGCAGATTCAGCACGGTGGTGAACGAGAGCTCGTATTGGAGCGAAACGGCGAAGATGTCGGCGTCGCCGGCGGGCTGGCGCGTGTCCCACGTGAACAGCGGCAAACGCCGCCCCCGCATGATGGCTTCAGCGTCGATCCAGGGGGCGTAGACCCGCTCGGCGCATACGCCGGGGGTGTGGTTGCAGAGCCAGTAGAGGATCTGGCAGCCGAGGTGCGACATTCCGATCGTGTAGGTATCGGGAAAGGCGACCACGACGCGCACGTCGGCGGCCTGCCAGTCGCCCGGCCGCGGGAGCTGGTTGATCTCGCCGCCGATGTATTGGCCGGGCTGCTTGATGAACGGGAGCAGCTCGGCGCGGACGCGGTCGGCGAGAGTGGTGCGGTCGGCGATTGGCATTGTCGGCCCTTCGGGCGGTCCGGCTCGTCGCGTCGTGCGCCGGCGAGGGACCGCGCTGCGGCGGATTGTAGGCGAAGAGCAGGCGTTGACCGCACGATTTGGACGTGGATACCATCCAGAAACGCTGAGCGCAGAACGACTCGAGACCTATCGCAAGATGACGCCGGCGGAGCGCTGGCGCGAGGTCGAGGCGCTGCCGGCGCTCGCGTGGGAGATGCGCAAGAGCCTGCCGCATGAAGCGGTGGAGCGGCGGCTGAAGTATGACCGCGAGCAGCATGATCGTGCGGATGCAATCGTGCTGGCGCATTTGCGGAAGTACCCGTAGGACAGCATCGCCCGGCTCCCTAGCACTGACTTGACGATTCACCCTTGGAGTGGACGCTTATGCCGGGCTTGCCGAGTGCGTGCACCTGCGCCGTGATGACCGGCTTCAACGCGCCGATCGAGACCCGGACGCTTCCGCTTCCGTCGGACCTGAAACCGGGCGAGATGCTCCTGCGGACCGAACTCGCGGGCATGTGCGGCACGGACGTGCACCTGCACAAGGGGCAGCTCAAAATCCCGTTGCCGCTGATCCTGGGGCACGAGACGACCGGGTTCATCGCAGCGCTGGGCGGGGGCGACGCGAAGGACTGGCTGGGCAACCCGCTGAAAGTGGGCGACCGCGTCAGCTTCACCGTCGGGCGGACGTGCAAGCAGTGCCGCTACTGCCGTGTGCATCGCCTTCCGAGCCGCTGCGTGAGCCGCACGGCGTATGGCGTCAGCCTGTCGTGCGCGCCGGCCCCGCACCTGCTGGGCGGATACGCGCAGTATCACTTCCTGTACGCGGATACAGCGGTTTTCAAACTGCCCAACGACCTGCCCAGCGAGCAACTGGTCGGGGCGGGCTGCGCGCTGGTGACCGCCGTGCATGGCTTCGAACGCATGCAGGTGCAGTGGGCCGAGAGCGTGCTGATCCAGGGCAGCGGGCCGGTGGGGCTGGCGGCGCTGGCCGTGGCCAGGGAGGCGGGGGCCCGGCCGCTGATCGTCATCGGCGGGCCGCGCGACCGGCTGGAGCGCTGCCGACGGTTCGGGGCCGACCTGACCATCGACATCGAGGAGACGCCCGACCCGGCGGCACGACGGCGGCTGGTGCTCGACGCGACCGGCGGGCTGGGGGCGGACGTCGTGGTCGAGTGCGTCGGCATGCCGGCGGCGGTGAGCGAGGGCTGGGAGCTGTGCCGCGACGGCGGCAAGTACCTGGTGCTCGGGCACTACGGCGACGCGGGGGCCACGATGCTAAACCCGCATGTCATCACGCGGAAGGAACTGACGATTTATGGCAGTTGGGGCAGCGAGCCGCAGCACTGGCGGGTAGCACTGGAACTGTTGCGATCGCGGAAAGACAGGTATCCGTTCCACGAGATGATCACACACCGCTTCGGGCTGGAGAGCGTGAACGAAGCGCTGCAGGCGGTGGCCAGTTGGCAGACCGGCAAGGCGGTGATCGTGCCCAACGGCTAGCATTGCGACTCAGATTCGGCGAGGGTTGCGCAAGTGGGAAGCATAGGCCTGCGGCCTGTGAATCTTCGTGTGGGGCGGGCACTCTGCCCATATGCGCTAACCTGGTGAAAACGTGCGGGAAACTCGACCGGGGAGGCGCAGAGGTTCAGAAACACGCAATCGAGGCGTGTGGCATGCTTTCGCAGTACTCCGCGTAAGCATGCCGGGGGGGCGCTGGGTTCCATGGCGCGGCCACGGCGTTTGGGATGCTCTCGCGGTACGCCGCGTAAGCATGCCGGGGGGATGGCCGCCGGGCTCCATGGCGCGGCCACGGCGCACAGGTCCGGCGCCGCTCTTCCGAACACCCGGCTCGCGCGGGCGGGCTGCATCCGGCAGGGAGCCGACCGGTGCAGCCGAGTGCCGCCAGGGGAAAAGGGGCATTGCCGGGGTGACTCACGGCCCCTGCACCCCGCAGCCGCCGAAGAGGCAGTTGACGAACGGGTCAATGTCGAGGAAATCGACTGTGCCGCTTTCGTCCACGTCGGCATTTTCGATGTAGCAGCCGGGGAACGCGGCTTCGTAACCGGCGGGGTTGAAGAGGGCCTGCAGGAACGGGTCGATGTCGGCGAGATCGACCTGCAGATCACAGTTCGTGTCGGCCGGCTTGGGCAGCGGCATCCAGACGAACGCCTGGCCGATCGTCTCGCCCATGTTGTTGCACAGCCCGATGGACATGAACAGCCGCCCGTCGTCGGTCATGCAGGCTCCGTCCTGAGATAGGAGCCCACAATATCGATACCCGTCATCAGGCCGACCATCGCCGTCGAGGTCAACTCGGGCAAGGCTCGCCACCACTAAAGTCCGGCCGTTGAACACGTATACTCCATGAACCGACGCCATGTCTACTGAGGCGGCGCCATGAACTAGATAGTCGCCGTGCGAGTCAACCAGATTCAGGAGGAACGGAGTAGTATTGGAACCTCCGATGAAATAGACCTCGTCGCTGCCTGGATAGATCGCGTCGCCGCTGGCCGCAACAACGTGGTCGTCGACCACGACCACGCCGCCGTCGGAGAACCCGTCAGAATCGAAGTCCGCGCGGTTGCGGAAGGCATAGTGGCCGTTGTAGGGGGACAGGGACGCGCCTTCGTCCAAGGCGTCCGGATCGGTGAAGATGCCGGGATATCCGCCGGGCAGCGGGCGGCCGCGCTCGGCGACGATCGAGTGGTTCACCGCAATGAAGTCGTGGCCGTTCGCAAGGCGGCCGGTATACATGATGTTGGAAGCGCTGGCGTCCGATCGGAAACGATCAAGGAACTGCACCGCGGCCGGCGCGCCGAGCTGGTCGTTGGGCACGGTGACCTGGGTCTCGATCAGCACGACCCCTTCGGCGATGCTGCTGTTCACAAAAGCCGCCGAATGACCACTGCCAATCAACGAGCCGCTAATAAACGCGGCAGAGTCGTCTTCGAGCATGTGCACGTCGCCGCCGCCGGCGCCGTACAGCACGCCGATGGGTTGGCCCGCGGCCTGCACGCCCTCTCGCGCCATAAGGGTGAAGCCGTCCACCGCGGTCCAGCGAACGACTACAGAATCGCTGCTGGTCGGCGCGGTCGTGTCCGCGGAGAACGCAAACGACCCCGAGTCGTTGGCGCCCATTGGCCCTCTTGTAAGGCCAGCATAATTGACTCCGGCGTCAAAGAACGTAGGTGTTCCGCGGCGCGCGAGCACTAGCGCCGTTCCTCCATTTCCGACCAGCACGCCTTCGCGCATTGCCGACGGCCCGGTGAAAATCACGCGCAGCGCCCAGTGCTCGCCGTTTGGGCTGAAGTTCGGGCGACCGAAGGTTGGCCCGCCAGGCAACTCGCCGTTATAGAACTTCACGCCGGGAAGGCCCGGGACATCAGAAGTCGGCGAGGACTGGATATTCGAGAAGATCACACGCGGCATGCCGGCCCCGGCTTCCACGCTAAAGAACAGAGCGGCGCACGCGAAGCAACCAACACGCACTTGGCGCGGTGCGACCGCCGGGCTCCGCGGAGCGGCCTCGACGAACCCGCCGGCCGACGCACCGCCGGCGGCTCGCGTCGACATGCGAACCGCGCTGGGCCGCGATCGGTCGCGGCGCTGAGTACTTCGCCACATGTTGACGCGCTCCTGCCGGACGCCGGGGATACTGCGTTCACACACCCATCGTGCCCTGCCGCGCGACGCGAACCGGCCAGTGATGGAGTCCGGTACGTGATCGTACACCAGACCCGTGATCGGGCGAGGTACAATTTGAGTTCAAATCGCGGAAGGCCGGCGGGTGCTGGCACCGCGGGGCCACGTGAACCGCCGGCGGTGGCGGTGCGGGTCGGAGACCGGCGAAGACAGATACCGGTCTTCGGACCGGTGTCACAAACAGACACCGGTCTCCAGACCGGTGCCACAAACAGACGCCGGTCTTCAGACCGGTGCCACAAACAGACACCGGTCTCCAGACCGGTGCCACACTGCACAGTCCTCGATGCTCGGTCCGGTGATCAATGGCACGGTCACCGCCATTCAGGACGGCGCCACAGACAACCACAGCCCAGGAGGCCGGTGCGGCGGGCGCGTGGGGCTGACGCCGGCGGACCCACGGGCGGCGGACCGGAAGCGTTTCGCTTCCGATGGCCGGGCGCGGGGTGTGTGGTTGGGCGAGTAGTGTCGGGGGGTTGTTGGAGGGGCGCGCGGGGCGTAACGTCTGCCGAAGCGCGTCACCCGCCCTCCCTGCTCAGGAAACGCGCCCCGGGCCGGCAGGATACCCACCCAACCGCGCGTCACGCCGGCAAAGTGCCCACCCCACTCTGCAAAACGCCGGCAGAATGGCCACACCACGCTGCAAAACGCCAGCGCAGCGCCCGCTTTGCCAAAGAAACGCCCATCGGGCGGGCGGGATGCGCACCCCACCATCCAAAACGCCCGCCTCACCCTGAAAATCAATCCGCCGGGCCCCCGGCCCAACCGGCGAGTCGTAACTGGTCGCGAGACGCACCATGGGTAGCGCTGCGTCGCGGTGGACACTCGCGAAATATCCTCAAACTCGTTACGAATACCCACCAACGCCAGCGAACTTTGCGGGGCCGCCCATGCCGCCCACGTTCGCCGAGATTGCGCTCGGAAGCTTTGACGGTCATCACGACTTCGCCGGCCTGCGCGTGCGATTGGTGCGTTATGCGCCGCGAACCGCGTTCGGCCTGCACGCGCACGAGACCGCGAGCATCACGCTGATCATCCGCGGCAGCGCCGGAGAGGACTCGCCGGCACAACCGTCGTTCGTGGCCCGCAGCGGCGAGTGCATCGTCAAACCCGCCGGCGTGCACCATGCCAATTGCTTCGGCGACCGACCAACCCTGACGCTGCAGATCGAGGTGCCGCAGCGCCGCGCGGCGCCGCACTGGCGGGCGGCGGTTGCCCGGCGCGGATACTCCTGCTTCTACGAACCCGGGATGACGGCGCCGCTTCTGGCGCTGGCGCGCGAGCTGCTCGCAGACGGAGCCGCGGCGGCGGAGGGCGGCGATCTGCTGGCGGATGCGCTCGGGGGCCTGGCCGCGCCGCGCGCACCGCGCCGCCCGACCTGGTTGCGGCGTGCCGAACGCGAGATCGCGGAGCGGCTGCCGGCGGCCGTGCGGGTGCAGGACGTCGCGGAAGTGTTGCGGTTGCATCCTGCGCATCTGACGCGCGCGTTCCGCGCCGCCCACGGATGCGGCATCGTCGAGTATGTCCGCCGCTGGCGCGTGCGATTCGCGTTGGATCTGCTGGGGCGCCCGGGCGCGACCCTGCCCGACGTAGCGCTCGCCGCCGGCTTCTGCGATCAGGCCCACCTCACCCGTGCATTCCGCGCCGTGCTGGGCGCGACGCCCGGCGGCTTCCGCCGGCTCGTCGAGTAGCCGCCTGCGGCGGCGCGCATGATCCGTTCAAGACGCGGCCGCGCCGCGCTGCCATACTCACCGTCAGCCAGCGCAAACATGCAAGAGAGGAGCACGATGAGCACGGCTAAGCTGTGGGCGTTCATGGCGGCGGGGCTGGTATGCGCGGCGTGTGCGTCGGCCGGGGAAACGACTTCGGCCGAGAGCGGGGCAAGGCCGATCCCGCCGGAACTCGCGGGCCTGCGCGACCGCTGGTCGGCGGCGCTGGAGGAATTCTCGGTTCCGGGATTCGCCGTGGTGGTCGTGCGCGGCGATCAGGTGATCTACCTGGATACCTTCGGCTATCGCGACCTCGAGCGCAAGCTGCCGGTGACGCCGGAGACGGCTTACTACATCGCCTCGTGCACGAAACTCCTGACCGCGACGGCGGTTCTGACGCTGGTCGAGGCCGGCAAACTGCAGCTCGATGACCCGGTGCGCAAGCACCTCCCGCGGTTTGAGCTGCCGCAGCCCGAGGCGGCGGAGCGCGTCACCGTCCGCGACCTGCTCTGCCACCGACCGGGAATCGAGTGCGGGCCGGCGGTGTTCCTCGATGCATATACGGGCGAGATCACCGACGAGCGCTATTACCACTTTCTGAAGACTCAGGGGACGCTGGCCGCAAAGCCCACGTACAGCAACATCCACTACACCCTGCTGGGTCGCGTAATCGAAGCGGCCAGCGGCAAGCCCTGGCGCGATTACCTCAGCGACGCGCTCTTCACCCCCGCCGGGATGCGCAACGCGACCGGATACGCGGACGCGATGTACGCTGGCGAGAATGTCGCCACCCCGTACGAATTGGAGCCCGCCGGGCTGCGCCCAACGATCCGCAAGTGCGATGCCACCATGCACGCCGCCGGCGGACTGGGAATGTCGATCTCCGACGCGGCCCGCTGGCTGATCCTGAACATCAATCAGGGAGAAATCGACGGCCGGCGGATCGTCACTGCGGCGCACGCCGCGGAGATGCAGACACTGCAAGCCGAAGCGCGGCGCGGCAACATCCGCGTCAACCACGGATTCGGCCTGGGATGGATGATCGGCACGTTCCGACCGGACGGGCCGCGCTACATCATGCACAGCGGCGGATACACCGGCGCCGCGGCGCACTTCTCGTTTCTGCCGGATCAGAAGATCGGCGTAGCCGTCTTCACCAACGTCGGCGCGCCGGGCGCGATCTTCGCCGAATCGGTGGTGTCGATCGACATCCTGGATCGCTTCGCCGGCGGCGAGCACCCGGATTTTCTGGAGAACGTGCGGAAACAGTTGCCGGCGCAGCTTCCGCAACTGCTGGAGCGGGCTGCAGCGGCGAAGAACACAATCACGGCGATCGGCGCCGAGCATCTGACGCTGCCGCGCGATCGCTACTGCGGGGTATACACCCATGAGCGATTCGGAACGGTGCACGTCGAGCGCGATGGCGCGACGTTGAAATTGCGGATCGGCGCCCTGCCGCTGCCGCTGATGCGCTGCAGCGCCGATGCGTTTACCGTCGCAGTCTCGGGTTCGCCGCGAACCGGGCAATTCACGATTGACGACGGCCAGGTCATCGGCGTGCGGCTCGACCTTGAGGACGGGCCGGTGCACTTCGGAAGATCGTAGGGCTTGCGCGGCATCCGGCCGCTGCGTGCGCAGGACGCGGTCAAAGAGCCGGTGAATTCTGGAGGTCGGGCGGCAGTTCCGCGCGCCCGGAGGGCCCGCGAACCGCCCACGAAAGCAAGTGAAGTTCGGAGATTCACAAGTTCAAACGCCTACGATGGCGACGACGAAGCCGTCGTAGCCTTTGCGGCCGACCGTCTGAATCGCCGTGGCCGCCGCGCCGCGTTCGCGCGCGAGTCGCTCGAACAGCCGCCGAACGCCGCAGACGTTCGCATCGCTGCTGTGCGCGTCGGTGACCGCGCCGCGGCGCACGACGTTGTCCACGACGATCACGCCGCCGGGCCGCGTCAGCCGCAACGCCCAGTCGAGATACTCGACGTTGCTCGGCTTGTCCGCGTCGATAAACACCAGGTCGAACGGCGCGCGCGCCTCGGCGGCGATCGCCGGCAACAGGTCGAGCGCTCGCCCCTCGCGCACGTCGATGATCTCAGACAGACCGGCCGTCGCAATGTTCCGCCGGGCCACCGCCGCGTGCCGCGGGTCAAGCTCCAGCGTCACCAGGCGTCCCCCCGGCGGCAGCGCACGGGCCATCCAGATCGCGCTGTATCCCCCGAGCGTGCCGATTTCGAGCACGCGCCGGGCGGCGATCATCCGCGCCATCAGATGCAGCAGCTTACCCTGCGCCGGCGAAACGGCGATGGCCGGCAGCCCGGCGGCGGCGCTGGCTTGCAGCGCGGCGTCGAGCGCCGCGTCGGCCGGGAGCAGCGCCTGCTCGATGTACTCATCGACCGCGGACCAGATTTCAGGAGTCATGGCATCTGCCGATCGAAGTTGGCGGCGTCTTGAAGCAACGGCGGGATTGTCGGCACCACGCGTGAACAAATCCAGGCCGCCCGGCCCGCTCACCATGCCGACCCCGGCGGGGGCGCGCTCACCATGCCGGCCCCGGCGGGGGCGCGCTCACCTCTGAGGGCGAGCATGCCACATGCTCCGCCGGCGGCATCGAGGACGGCCCTCAACCTTGCCTGCGTCCCGCTGCGGGTCGCAGACCCGCAGAAACAGAACACCGGTCTTCAGACCGGTGCCACAGGACACCGGCCAATAGACCTTGCTGCTACCCACATCATTCGGACGGGGTCCGGCTTCCTGAGTTCAGTCCCGGAGGGACGCGGGAGTGTAGCCACGGGTGGAGCGCAGGCCGCAGGCCGGAGCGCAACCCGTGGATCGATCGTGGCGCGCGGTCGCCGCCCCGGCAGGGGCGGCGGGAGCGTTGCTGCGCTTGGACGACCAGTCGCGCTGTCTCCTCCGTCCCGCCGGGGCGAGGAAGTTTCGAGACGACTGCCACGGGTTCCGTCGCCGCTGCGCGTCGACTCCACCCGTGGCCACAATCCGCAACCGCTTCGGGGTCGAAGATCGAGCAACTGAACTGTGGGTAACATCAAGGTCGATAGACCGGCGCCGCGGCCGTTCGCCAGTCCAATGCGCACGCTCTCGACTTAGAGCCCACCTCATAACCGCGGCCAGACTCAAAGAAACCCATCGTTCGGACACGGAGCCCGGTGGCACTGGGATAGGCTCCTAGCTTGCTCCGACGCCGCGGCACGCTTCGCACGAGTCCGGCCGCGTCAGCGGCGCTGCAGCCGGAGGTTGTCGATGTGCACGTGGCTGCGTTGCGCCGTGTCGGTCGCCCCGGCGTAGAGACGAAAGCTCAGATTGTCGGCCGGGATCGCGGCGCGGAGCAGCATCCGCCACGCCGCGCCCTCCCGGATACTGACTTCGACTTGGTCGCCCGTCCGCGCGAAGCACAGCCCTCCTTCGCGCAGGGTCGTCAGCGTCGCGACGGGCGAATCATCGGCGCCGACGCGAAAGTAGTCGCGAATCGTGCGATCCGTGCCGCTGCGGTCGCGCACGCGCTCAACCCTCGCGACGGGTCGGCCATCGGAGCCGCGCAGCAGCGCCATCCCGGCGAAGTGCTCTCCGGCGGTCGGCTCCGGCCAGTCAGCAAGCCAATAGTCGACGCTCAGGTCGAAGTCGCCGCAGAGCTGAAACCGGGTCGCATCCAACGCCGCGCCGATCGACCCGGAAAAACCGTCCATCTTCAGAAAACCGAGCCGGCCGCCGGCTTCGCTCGGTGGGCTGACGTCTCCAAACGCGACGAGCCGCGGATCGATCACGTGTCCGTCGAACTCCTCGTGGAAGTCTTCGAGACACTCCGGCCGGTCGGGGAACACCGTCTCCACGACCAGATTGTCGAGAGAAATTCGGAGCGGCGCGCCGGAAAGGATGCGGCGCACCACGATCTCGAAACCCAACACGTCGTCGGTGATCGGCTCCTGGTGCAGCGGCGTCCACCCCTCGCCGCTCCAGTAGTAGCTGGTCGACTGCGAGCCGCGGCGTGCAATCCGCAGCCGACCGGCGGCGTCCGACGTCGCGGCGCGCCCCGGCGGGCAGTTGCCCTGACCGCCCGCAACATAGGCATCCTCCGGCAGGTCCGCGCACTGCGGGTCTTTCTCGCGATAGCGCGCTACCCACGAAACGTAGCCGCCCATGCGAACGTTCACCAGGTGAATGGCGCACTGAATCGCGCCGCTGGTCAGCGGTTCATCCGTCTCCAACTCGAAGTCGACCGAAATGTCGAAGTCCCCGCGCAGCACGGCGCGCGACGGAATCAGCGTCCACGCCGCCTCGTTGCCGGTCGCGCAGTCCGCGATCAGCCGGCCGCGCTCGACCCGCACGTCCCCCGTCGGCACGAACCGGTCGTCGAGCCGTCCGTCGTCGAAGTCGCCGACCACTGGCGGCAGCGACGGCGTCGCGGCGAACAGGTCGCGGCGCAATTCGCGGTTGGCGCGCTCGACGTCGCGCCGCGCGGCCTCGGACTCGCGGTACATCCACGCAAATCCCACCGCCGACCCGATCGCCGTCAGCATCGTCACCACGATCAATCCGAACATGATGCGGTGCCGGGCGATGGTCTTGCGCAGCACGTACCACGAGCTGTCGCGGCGGGCGGCGATCGGCCGACCTTCACGATAGCGGCGCAGATCGTCGGCGACTTCGCCGGCGCTCTGGTAGCGGCGGGCAGGCTCCTTCCGCAGACAGCGGCGCAGGATCGTCTCAAGGTCCGCCGGCATGCGCTCTCCGCGGCGCGGCGCGGCGCAGGGTTCCGCCGAGATGATCCGCGCCAGCACGCGACTGACGTCACCGTCGACCGGGTAAGGAAAGGTTCCGGCGATTCCCTGCCAGAAGATCACGCCCAGCGCGTAGACGTCGGTCCGCACGTCCACCGCCGCCTGATCGCCGCGGGCCTGCTCGGGCGCCGACCACTGCAACGAGCCGATGAACTGGCCGGTCATGGTCAGCGGTGCGAACGGCGCGGCCGCCTCGAGCAGCTTGGCGACGCCGAAGTCCAGGATGCGCGGCCGGCCCTCGGCATCCACGCGGATGTTGGCGGGTTTCAGATCGCGGTGAATCACGCCACGCACATGAGCGGCGTGCACCGCATCCGCGATCCGGGCGAATAACTCGACGCGTGCGCACAAGGGCGGGCGCGCATCGGCGAGATACGCGTCCAGCGGGCCGCCGTCGATGTAGTCCATCACGACGTACGACAGACCCCCCGTCGTGCCGCTGTCGTGGATCGTGACGATGCCCGGATGGCGGAGCTGCGCGAGAATGCGCACCTCGCGCTCAAGCCTTGCCTGTTCCCCGCTGGTGGCGAGCATGCCGTGGCGCAACATCTTGATCGCCACGTCGCGTCCCGTGGAGACCTGGCGGGCCTGAAACACGACTCCCTGCCCGCCGCGCCCGATCTCACGAATCATCTCGTAGCCGGCGATTGCCGGGCGAGCGTGCAGCCCCGGGCAGTCGCGCGTCACCGCGGCCGCACCCGGCCCGCAGACGCCGTCGCGAGCGCGGGCGATCAGGCCAAGTTCCGCGCTGCCGAGAGTCGGGATCGACGCGTTCATCGGATCGGCCACTCATCGTAAGAACGACGTTTTGCGGCGAATCGCCACACCGACTAGTCCGACGGACCGCTGAAGAACCGGGAGCCCGAGCCCAGCACCTCACGCAACCGCGCCCGTCCACGAACCGCCAGCATGATCGCCGCGCCCGGCGAGCGACCGAGCCGCCTGGCCGCCTCTTCCGCAGGGTGGCCTTCCAGGTCCAACAGCCGCACGGCGGCGGCGTAGTCGGCCGGGATCATCTGCAACGCGCGATCGAGAGCCTGCTTCAGTTCCTGACGGGCGGCTGCGCGACTCGGCGTCGAAGTGGTCACGCCCAGCATGGCCGCGAACTCCACGTATCCGTCGTTGTCCTGAATTCGCCGCCGCGGATCGGGGCGTTTCTGGGCTTCGAGCCCGCGAATCGCGTCGCGCAGGTTGTTGCGGGCCAGGGCGGTAAGCCAGGCGGCGAACGCTTCCTCGTCGTCCGCCGCGAAACTGCCGATACGCAGAAACGCCTCCGTATAGCTCACCTGCATGATGTCATCCGGATCGATCACGCTACGCCAATGCGACTGAATCTGCAGATCAGCCCGCACCAGCGGTCCGTAGCGCGCCAGGAGCCGCGACAAGGCTTCAGGATCGCCCGCCTGAGCCCGTCGCAGGTCATTGTCCGCGTGGGAATCAGACTCAGTCATGGATTCGCCTGTTGTGCGAAGCCGCCGTTTCCGTTCTGAGAAAGTGGAGGGACGCATCCGCCTGCGTCCGGGCGTCCGTGCCGGCAAAAGGCATCCTAGCAAAGCACGGCGGCGATTGCAGCGCGGCGCAGCGAGGGATCGTCTTGTCGGCGAACTTGCCGCGCGCCGCGGCCGCGCCACTTTCTTTTCTCGCACCAGAGGAGTTCATCGTGTTGATCGCTACCCAGCGGCGATTCGAACCCGGGCTGATTCTGGCGACTGCTCTGGCGCTGGCCGCGCCGGTCTGGGCCGTCCCGACATGTGTGACCATCAGCGACGACTTCGCCGACGGCGTCTTCGACACCCGCTTCGGCCGCGACACCGCCGGCGGCTGCGCGACCGTGGCCGAGGGCGGCGGCGTAATCACCATCAGTCAACCGGTCGGCTGCGGCTGGGCCGGCGTCTTCATGGACGTCAATCAGGCGGTGATCTGCGGCGATTTTGACATTCGGGTGGATGTCAACCTGAACGACTTCGGCACGCCGCCGTCCGGACACGCCCGAGCCGCCGGAGTCGCGGTGCGGCGCGCTTCGGACAACGCGCTCATCGGTCAGCTCGAATGCTTCCGAAAGAATTTCTTCAACTCGTGCATCCCGGCCGACAGCACCTACAAATTCTGGACATCCTCGCCCGACGACTGCGCGGCCATCCACGTGCAGCGCACCACCTCCAACGCGCGCCTGCGCGTCACGCGCGAGGGCAATGTCCTACGGATGTTCTACTGGGACGCCGGCGCTTCGATCTGGTTGCTCGCGCGGCAGGAAACCGCCTCGACCGCCGACGCGAAGATCGATCTCTTCAGCGGCCGCAGCATTTTCAGCGTGACGCAGTCGGTCACGTTCGACAACCTGAGCATTCAGGCCCTGCTGCCGGATCAGGACGGCGACGGCGTCGCGGATGACGTCGACAACGCGCCCTATGTGCCCAACGCCAGCCAGGCCGACGGCGACGGCGACGGCACTCCCGACGTGCTCGACTACCCCGCCGTCAATGTCGCCCAGCTGTTGTTCAACATCGTCCCGCTGCAACCGGTCCCCAACGCGATCGTATTCGATATTGACCCCGTCTCGGCCGCCGGCTACGTCGTCGGACGCGGAGACACATCCGCCGGCGGCGCCCCGGTGCGCTGGAACGCGAGCGGCGCCGCGACACTCCTTGCCAGCCCCGGCAGCTTTCCAGAGCCGTTCGGCGTCAACGCCGCCGGCGCGGCCGTGGGGCGGGCTCAGAACCCCTCTGTGACGCCGTTCCTGTGGAACCCGGACACCTCGGCGACGGTGCTGGGCCCGGTTCTGGTGACTGCCCGAGCGGCGAGCGACACCGGCTGGATCGTCGGGCAGCACACGCTCTCCTACCCCGTGCGCTGGACGCCGGGCGGGTGGTTGCACCGCCTGCGCACGTTCGGCGGCGTCGGTGGCGATACCGAATCGACCTATGACGTGAACGACTTCGGGCAATCCGTCGGACAGACACGCATCGGCTACGCCGGCCTCGGCGTTCGCCCGATCCTGTGGCAGCCCGACGGGCGCTACCGTGAACTGCCGCGTTCGCCGAGCGTGCCGGCCGGCGTGGGCTACACAGGCATCGCGCGGGGCATCAACAACCGCGCCGATGCCTGCGGCACGATCAACATCGAGGGCACGTCGCCGCTGCTTCCCGTCCGCTGGCTGCCCGATGGAACGCCGATCGACCTGCCCGTGCCGCCCGGAACGAACATGGCGACCGGCGGCATGAGTGCGATCGGCATCGACAACTACGGCAACATCGTCGGCCGCGCGAGCATCAACGGGCAATTGAACTCGGTCATCTGGGGTGCGAACAACATTCCATATCTGATCGCCGACTTGCTCGAGGGCGGCCCGACCAATATCCGCATCGAACAAGTCTATGGGATTGACAGCAACGCTCAGCACATCCGCATTGCAGCCCAGGTTCGGAACACGACTACGAACACGCTCTTTGCGGCGCTGCTGACGGCGGTCGTGCCTCCGGCGGACTCGGACTACGACGGCAGCGCGGACGACGCCGACAACTGCGCCGACCTGTACAACCCGAATCAGGACGACGTCAATCTCGATGACGAGGGCGACACCTGCGATCCCGGTATGTATGAGTTCGACGACGTAGTCAGCGTGGAGTACGACGCGGCGTCGAATCTGACGCCCGACGCCGCCGCGCCACCCTGGACCCTGGTGGACAGCGCGTCCCCGGAGGATCCGATCGTCGCAGACGGCAACCTGACCATCAGTACCTCAGGCGACTCCGAGAACATGTACTACACCCTGGCCCCACCGGCCCTGATGGTCGAGTTCCCGCTGGTCATCGAGGCCCGGATGCGATTCGGCTCGGGCCAGAGCTCCTCTTACCTCCGCGGGCCGGCCACCGTTTTCTTCGCGACTGCGCCCGACACCGGCGGCCACCTGTGGATCGGCCGCGATGAAGTGTTCACCCAGAGCATCGTGACCGAAACACGCCAGCAAACCGCGTGCGTCGACACCGACGATGCGTTCCACACGTACCGCATCGTGATCGACGCGTCCGGCGCGTATCGGGTTCTCTATGACGGGACGCCGATCCTCGGCGGCGTGGTGAGCGTCGGGACGATCTTCCCGGACAACGAACTGGTCGGCTGGGGCGAGGGGACCACGGCCGCGTATGGCGTGTCCGAGTGGAAGTACGTCCGCATCGCGACCGGCGATCGCGACCGCGACGCCGACGGCGTCTTTAACGGCGACGACAACTGCCCGGATGTTCCCAACCCTGACCAGGAGGACTTTGACGGCAACGGAGTCGGCGACGCCTGTGAGACGTGCGTTCAGGGCGACGCCAACTGCGACGGCGTCACAGATTTCTTCGACATCGATCCGTTCCTGCAGTCGCTGTTCGACCCGACGGGCTACGCCGCGGCATTCTGCGGCGGATCGGCCTGCGCCGTAGACATCGACTGTAACGGAGTTGTCGACTTCTTCGACATCGACCCGTTCGTGCAGTGCCTGTTCAGCAGTTGCCCGCCGTGTCCGTAGCGTTGCAACCTGCGTTCGAAGAGCCGCCTTAGCCGCTGAGGCGCGCGCGGGACGCGATCACGACGCGTGGCATGCTTTCGCGCTGCTTCGCGAAAGCATGCCGCGCGGGTTGGAGGCCCATACTACCCACTCGAGGCGCCCAGCATGCTCAAGCTGAGTGCGACGAGAGCGCGCCACCGGCCGCAACCGCGGCGGCGAAGTTGCTCGCTTTCTGATGCGGGTCACAGTCCCGCAGAAACATAACACCGGTCTTCAGACCGGTGCCACAATCGCTTCGTCGCTTTGCCCCGCCGTCGCTTCGTCGCTTCGTCGCTTTGCCCCCCCGTCGCTTCGTCGCTCCGTCGCTTCGTCGCTTTGCCCCCCCGCCGCTTCTTCACTCCGGCGCGCCGATATACACAAACGGCGCCCAATAAAACGGATGCGCGAAACGCGGATCGCTGCGGAGCGCCTTCCGCGCCGCGGTGAACGCCGTCAGTTGGTCCATCGCCGCTCCATCGCTCCCACGCGCGCTCTCCGCCGCCGCCCCGCCTTTGCGGGCGTTGTCCGCCGCCGCCATCCCCCGATAGAACTCAGTCATCAGCGTCGCCGTGCTCTCGTCGGCCACGTTCCACAAACTCGCCACGACCGCCGGCGCGCCGGCGTAGAAAAACCCCATCGGCAGCGCGAACACCGCCTCATCGCGTTGCAACGGCCCGATATTGGTCTGGCACGCGCTCAGCACCACCAGCTCGCAGCGCGGCACATGGTCGCGCCAGCGCTCGAACAGGTCGGGCAGGCTCAGGAAGCCGTTGTCGCCGGCCGTGAACGCACGCGGCATCGTCAACGCCAAACTGCTGAAGCTCGCCCGCTGCAATTCATCCGCCAGGCCATGCACCGCCAGATGCAGCCGCCGCGCCCGCGGGGCCTCCGCGAACACCCGCGTCTGCGTCGCGTCCTCGCCCAGCAGCACGATCGGCGCGACGTCGCCGCCGGCGCTGCGCAGGATTTCGGCACAGTCGGTGACTTCGCGGCGCGTGCCCGGCAGCGGCCCCAGGCTCCCGTAGCGCGACGCCAACCCGTCGCGCATGCCCAGCGCCAACGTCTGCTCGATCGTCTGCTGCCGCGCTTCGAAATACGCCCGCGGCGTCTCGCGCGCCAGCTTCCCCGTCCAGCGCAGCGGCTCGACCGTCAGCGTCTGCTCCACGCCGCCGCGCCAAACCCGCACCGCCACGCCGTCGCCGGCGCGCCGCCCATCCTCCACGCTCCGCACCATGTCCTCGATCCGGTCGCGCAGCGCGCGATCGTCCGCCACCGACGCCCCGGCATACGCCAGCACCACATCATCCGCCGCCAGCGCCCCGCGCGCCTCGACCGACCCCGGCGGCGCCTCCAGCACCACCGCGCCGGCCTCCGGCCACTGCGCCGTCTCGCGCCGCGCGAAGATCGCATCGCCCACCAGCAGCGCCGCCGCCAACCGCGTGCGGCTGCTTTCGAGTGCGGTCGCCGCCTGATTCCGGCGTCGCTCGCGCAACCAGTGCAGCACCGACCCCGACGGCGAATACGCAATCTCCGGCCCGGCGTCGAGCCAGTACGTGATCCGCCCCCCGCCCGTCTGCCCCGCTTCGCCGCGGGCCACGACCAGCGCCTCGAACGGCAGCCGGTGCAGCGCCCCTTGCGGCACGAGATACACCCGCCGCACGCCCCGCAGCGCACTCCACGCCTCCGCGGGCAGCAGCGCGGCGAAGAGCTCCGCCCCGCGGTCCTCCAGCGTCGCCGCCGGGGCGCTCGTCGCCGAATCCTGGCGATCAGCGGCTGGCCCCAGCCCGCGCAGCAGATCGTCCACGCCCGCCAACTGTTCCCGCAGCGCGGCGAGTTGCACCTGCTGCTCGCGGGTCAGCCCGTCCGGCCGCCCCAGCGCGCTGACCTGCTGTTCAAGCCGCCCCCGGCGGTCCTCCCACCCCCGCCGCACGATTCGCGCGACGAATGCGTCCACCCGCTCCGTGAGCTGCCCCTCCGTAACCGGCGTCCCATCCCGCCAGTGCAGCGGCAGCGCCCGCACCTCCCCACCCGCCGGCGGCACCAGCAGCAGCAAGCCACCGTCGTCGGTCACGTTGTAGTAGAGCACGCGTTCATCCGGCGACAGCAGCGCCCGGATCGTCGCACTGTCCTTCGTGTCCGCAATCGGCACGAGCTCGCGCAGCAACTGAAATCGCGCGCCGCCGGCCTCCAGCAACTGCTCCCGCGCTCGCACCAGGGCCGCGCTCTTTTCGTCAATCTCCTGCATCAACGCCTCCGCGCCCGCGCCCTGCCCGGCGGTTCGCAGCGCCGTCATGCGCCCGCGCAGCATCGCTAATTCATGCTCAAGCATGTTCGCGGCGTTCTGCACCGCGCCCAGTTGAGCCAGCACGCGCTCGACTTCGTCGCGGCGGGTCGGATCAGCCGCCGCCCGCCGCCGAACCTCGGCGTTCAGGTCGATCCTCCCCCGTTCCAGCACATCCAGCGCCGCCCGCGCCCGGCTCATCTCCATGTAGCGCAGCGCCTCGTCCAGGCGACCCAGCGATACTTGCACCGCGATCATCAACTGGAAAGTGCCGGACCGCCGCTCGATGTGCGCAAACAGCGCGCCGCGTTCTTCCTCGCCATACCCCGCCGCCAGGGTGCGAAGGGTTGTCAGGTGCGCAATCGCTTCCTGGAGCAGCGGCTCAGCTTCCGCCGACCGCCCGAGCTTGCGGTACATCCACGCCAGGTTCCTCGCGTTCTGGTAGAGGATGTCGTTACCCGCGCGGCGCGCGATCTCAACCGCCTCGCGGAGCAGCGGCTCCGCACCGGCGTAGTCGCCCTTCGCATCCAACAGAAGAGCCAGATTGTTCAGGCTGGTCGCCACGTCCGGATGCTCCGCGCCCAGCAGCTTGCGATGCATCGCCAGCGCTTCGCGGCACAGCGGCTCAGCACCGGCGTAGTCGCCGCTCTCGTGCAGCAGCGCCGCCAGGTTGTTCAGGCTGGCCGCCACTTTCGGATGCTCCGCGCCCAGTAGCTTGCGACGCATCGCCAGCGCTTCGCGGTACAGCGGCTCCGCGCCGGCGTAGTCGCCTTTCGCATCCAACAGAAGAGCCAGGTTGTTCAGGCTGCTCGCCACGTCCGGATGCTCCGCGCCCAGCAGCTTGCGACGCATCGCCAGCGCTTC
>CAZVWB010000043.1:0-3761 GCA_964631045.1 uncultured Planctomycetales bacterium | reverse complement strand
CCCAGCAGCTTGCGACGCATCGCCAGCGCTTCGCGGAACAGCGACTCCGCTTCGGCGAAATCGCCCTTAGACTCCAGCAGACCCGCCAGGTTGTTCAGGCTGGTCGCCACATCCGGATGCTCCGCGCCCAGCAGCTTGCGACGCATCGCGAGTGCTTCTCGGTACAGCGGCTCCGCACTGGCGTAGTCGCCCTTCGAGTGCAGCAGCCCCGCCAGGTTGTTCAGGCTGGTCGCCACGTCCGGATGCTCCGCGCCCAGGAGCTTGCGACGCATCGCCAGCGCTTCGCGGCACAGCGGCTCCGCGCCGGCGTAGTCGCTCTTAGCGGTCAGCAGCCCCGCCAGTCTGTTCAGGCTGCTCGCAACGGCCGGATGCTGTTCGCCGTGGATTGCCCTAAGGCGCCGCAGCGCCTCCCGATACAACAGCTCAGCACCCGCGTATCGCGTCAGTTCGCGCAGGCAGTTGCCGCGCCAGCCGTACATCCGCGCCGCGTCCACGGGATTTGGCACGCGCTCGAATACCTCCCCCGCTTGCCCAAACAACTCCTCCGCCCGCTCGAACTCGCGCGCCTCGAACAGCCGCTTTCCCTCCTCAAACAGCCGATCCCCCTCCGCCTGCAGCGCTGGATCCGCCGTCTGCGTCGTCGGCTGTGTCGCCGGGGTTTGTCCCCACGCGCTTCCGACCGCCCCAGCCGCGCCCGCCAGCGTCAGCAGCACCGCCGCCCGCCGCCGCGCCGCGCCCCAACGACCATCCGACCTGCAAACAGGGTTCATGCGCCCGATCTCCCCAAAAAACCTCCGCGTACGCTACTCCCCCCAGACCCCCCGCGCCCAGCCGCCTTGCGCCGGCGGGTGGCGCGGGTGGTGGGTGGCGGGTGGCATGCTTTCGCGGTACTCCGCGTAAGCATGCCGCGAGCAACCTCCACACGCTGGAACCCCATGTTCGCCGCGCATGCTGCCCGGCATGCTCACGCCGAGTACGGCGAGAGCATGCCACCCAGCGGCACGCGCTAATAGCCATGTTGCCCGCTCACACCGCAATCGCTGGAAACCCGTGAGTCGCACGCCGGCGCGAGCCCATCCGGCGGCAGAATGCCCGCCCCAGCCTGCGGCGCCAAAACCCCCGCCCCACCCCGCGGCGGCAGAATCCCCGCGAGACCCTGCGCGAGCGTCTGTTTCGCGCATACACCCTCAAGATTGGCCGTTGCCGCCCTTCCCCCGGCGGTGTATATTGCGAAGCTCGTTTTTTCAAGCCACCCGCCGCGGCGCCGGGCGTCGCGCGGGCGGTTACCTGGCATCATCCGCGACGCGGAGGCGTGTTATGGCTCATAAGAAAGGTCAAGGCTCGACCCGCAACGGTCGGGATAGCAATCCGCAGTACCTCGGCGTGAAGATCGCCGGCGGGCAGATGGCCCGCATCGGTCAGATCATCCTGCGGCAGCGCGGCACGCCCTTCAAGCCGGGCCTGAACGTCGGCATCGGCCGCGATGACACGCTCTTCGCCCTCAAGGACGGCACGGTCCAGTTCCGCGGCCGCTTCGTCACCGTCGTCAGTCCGCCGGCCGCCGCACAGAACTGACCTGCCCGCCGGCGCTCGCGCGGCGATTCCGCCCGAGACGCCCCGCACCATCACCGACGCGCCCGGACGAACTCCGGATGGCGATCCGGCCGGGCGAACAAGAGTTGCACGGATACCCACGTAGTCCGCCAGCGTCTCCGGTTCGATCGCGCCCGACTACGACCCGCAATAACAACGACGCAGCCCCGCCGATCATCGACGGGGCTGCTGGCCTTTCTCGAACCTCGCAGGCGGCGACGCACCTACCACCGCCGCAGACGCCGCACCTCAACCGGCCGGCGCTCGCCGCTGCGGTCCAGCCGCAGGATGCGCGGGCCGCTGCTGCGGGCGTGCGTCTGGGCGTCGACGCGGCCGAAGCGGTCGGTTTCGCCGCCCGCAGTCGCCGTCGCCGGGCGGCCGGTGCCGGCGCTGCCGCCGGCGTTCACTTCGCGGTGAATCGGGCTGCGGGCGACCGCCGCGCCGCCGCTGACCGAGACGTCGCCGTCGCGATCGATGCTCATGTTGAAATTCGTGGCGATCGCCGGGCCGAACTGCGGCGCGATCGCGTTGCTGACCGACAGCGACAGCCCGTTCTGATCCACGCCCACCGCGACGCCACGGGCGATGTTCACCCGGCCGCTGCGCGAGTCGGTGCGGGCGAAGCCCACGTCGCCTTCATAGCTCGCCGTCGCCGCCGCGCTGCCGTCGCCGTGCCGGTTGCCGCCGGCAGTCGCGGAAGTCGCGGCGTCGCTCGCCCAGGCCGGGGCCGCCACGAGGCCGGCCAGCACGGCCAGCAGCCGGGCATTGTGCAGGACGGTCGCGGGCAGCGCGGTCAGGCAGAAGGCACGCTCACGGGTCAGGTTCCGGCCGAACATTCGCATCGCAGACATCGCCGATCTCCTTCAACTCGCCGCTCGTCCGGCGGCGTGGTGTTCCGGTTTCCGCAGGCGTCACCCTGCGTCGGAAACACGGACGAGCGCCGGGTCGCGGGTATTCAAAGGAAAACCGCGCGGCTCGGCGGCCCTGAGTGATTCGCGTAAGCGCTTGCTTCACAAACGTTTATGATATCCACGCGCCCTCCGGCCGATCGCCGCGGCCCGGCAGGCGGACCGGATTGAGGCGCATCCCGAACATCGCCGACCGCGCGTCGGCTGGATACGGCTCGCCGCGGGGCTCCTGTCAGATTGGCACTGCCAAGCCGACAGGGGGCGGGCGCGACGCGGGGCGACGCATCGCCGCCGCAGCGCGTAAGGCGTATCGTAATAATACGTTACAGCCGCTCGCACGATCGCCCTCGGTGGCACTCCGCTTGCAGCCGGCCAGTCGGAGCCGCGGCGCGCTCGCATTTTCCGCCGCCCGGCGTCCTGAGATTCGCTCCGCATTCCTGAGATTCATGGAGGCGTTCCGGCATGGCCGCGAAGCAGATGGCTTTCGATAGCGACGCACAGAAGTCGATCCTGGCCGGCGTGGAGAAGCTCGCCGCCGCCGTTCGCAGCACTTTCGGCCCGCGCGGCCGCAACGCCGTGCTCGACAAGGGCTGGGGCGCCCCCACCGTGACCAAGGACGGCGTCACCGTCGCGGAAGAGATCGAGCTGACCAACAAGTACGAGAACATGGCGGCGCAACTGGTCAAGGAAGCCGCCAGCAAGACCAGCGACGTGGCCGGCGACGGCACCACGACGGCGACGGTGCTGACGGAAGCGATTTATCGCGAGGGGCTGAAGTCGATCGTCGCCGGTTTCGACCCGAACGGCATCAACCGCGGCATCGAAACCGCCGTTAAGGCCGTCATCGCCGAGCTGGCCAACATCTCGCGTCCGGTCGACGTGAAGAAGACCGAAGACATCATCAACGTCGCCGCGATCTCCGCGAATAACGACCGCTCCATCGGCGAGCGGCTGGCCGAGTGCTACCAGAAGGTGGGCAAGGACGGCGTGATCACCGTCGAAGAGGGCAAGGCGCTCGACACGACGGTGGACGTGGTCGAGGGCATGCAGTTCGACCGCGGCTATCTGAGTCCGCACTTCATTACGAACCCCGATGAGATGGAGTGCGTGCTCGATAAGTGCTTCGTGCTGGTCTACGAAGACAAGGTCAGCAGCGTGACCAAGCTGGTGCCGCTGCTCGAGAAAATCGCGCAGTCAAAGAAGCCGCTGCTGATGATCTGCGAGGACGTCGAGGGCGAGGCGCTCGCGACGCTCGTGGTG
>CAZVWB010000042.1:0-41008 GCA_964631045.1 uncultured Planctomycetales bacterium | reverse complement strand
CTGGTCAAGACGCGCCTCGCGACCGCGGTCGGTCTCAGCCTTTCGCGCTTCCTGCACGTCTGGAGCGACAACGGCAAGGTGCTCGTCTACGGCCTGTTGCCGGAAGGCGTCAGCCCGGAGTTAATCCGCAGCGCCGTGCGCGGCCTGCCGGGCGTGACCGAAGTAGACGTGCGCGTCGCGGCGCGGCCGGCCTACGTGGATGGTTCGACGCCTCCGCCGCCGCGCTGATAAACACCCCGCCAAATCGCGCGTGCAAATCTTCATCCGGCGTCGCTCCCAACCTCGACGGATCGCGCGGGCGGTCCGCGAACGAGAAATCGCGATGGGAGCTACGCGATGCGAACGACGGGAACCAATCGGAGTCGAGCGGGCGTCTGGACCGCATGGTGCGCCGGCCTGGCGATCGCCGGCGGCGCACTGACGCTGACCGGCTGCACCGACATCGGCGGCGAACTTTCACAGATCATCGACCAGGTCGGCGGCATCATCTCCGACCTCGGCGATGGTTCGGGGACCAACGACCAGAACCGGGAATCTCCGCCGGATGACTATGACAACGACAACGGCGGCGACGCCGACGCGCCCGAGGACGAGGGCGATGATCGCGGGCCCGACGAAGACTCCGACAAATCCGACAGCGACGACTACGACAGCGGCAGCCAGCCGGACGACGACGTTGATCCGCCCGGCGACGACCTCGACCCGCCGACCGATGCCCCGCAGTGGGACGAGTTCGCGCTCTGGCAGCGCGGCGCGCAACTGCGCGGCGCGAACATCTATCAGCGCCGCGTCGACGTGGCCAACGACGGCGGCCTGCTGGGCGCGGGTCCGTTCGGTCCGCCGTTCGCGCAATCCGACTTCGACGATCTGGCGGCGCAGGGCGCCAACCTGGTGGTGATTTCGCACAGCGGTCTGTTCGCGCAGTCGCCGCCGTACGACCTCGATCTCGAGGCCCAGGACAACCTCGACCAGTTGATCGCGCAGATCGCCGCCGCGGACATGTTCGCGGTGATCGCGTTCCGCAGCGGTCCGGGCCGCGGCGACTTCGACATCTTTCACGGTCAGGAATGGGTGCCGCCGGCGCTGTTCGACCACTCGGTGTGGCTGCGCGGCGACATCCAGGATGCGTGGGTTCGCATGTGGCGCTACACGGCGGAGCGCTACGCGGGCAGTTCGGTGGTGGTGGGCTACGACCTGATGGTGGAGCCGAACTCGAATCACGTGTTCTTCGACCAGTTCGACGCGAACCGGTTCTACGCGGACTGGGCCGACACGACTTATGACTGGAATCAGTTGCACCCGCGCATCACCGCCGCGATTCGCGAGGTGGACGCGGAAACTCCGATCATCATCGAGCCGATGAGCTACGCGAGTCAGTTCTGGCTGCCGTTCGTGCGCAGCAACGCCGACGCCCGCACGGTCTACTCGGTGCATCAGTACGAGCCGTTCGCGTACACCCACGGCGAGCCGCCGTTCCAGAACTTCTACCCGGGCGTCTTCGACGCCGACTACGACGGCGTCGCCGAACTGGTGGATCGCAACTGGCTCTCGCAATCGCTGACGCCGATCCGCGAGGCCATCGCGCAGGGCCGGGTCGTCGCGGTGACCGAGTTCGGTGCGAAGCGCTACGTTCCGGCGGCGGCGACGTTCATCGCGGACGAGCTGGCGCTCTTCGAGGAGCTGGGCGTGAACCATGCGCTGTGGGTGTGGGCCCCCGCTCGGCGCGTCGCGCCGGGCAATGATGCCTTTGACCCGACCCGCGGCCCCGACCCGCGCAGCAGCGATCCGGTTGCGGACAACGCCTACCTCGCCGCGATCCGCGCGAACTGGGCGCGAAATACCGCGCGTCCGGGGCTGCCGGCCGCCGGCGGCATGCGTTAGCGGCTGCCGCGCCGGCTGTTTCACGAATCCCGGTCCGTCGCGCGCCCCGCGTCGCAGTGTTCGACGCGGGGCCGCGGCGTCTTAGTTGCATCGCGCCCACACTCGCCGCAACCGCGCACGCGAATCCGAAACTGCGCACGCCCGTGAAATCAGAGTGAAGTCACTGCAAATTCCGTGGAATCCGCGCTGGGTCCAAACACTCGCGCGTTAGATTCGTCTCTGCGGTCTGATCCACAATTCTCGACTCACTCTGCTTGGAGTCTCAGCATGCCACGGGTTTTGTTGGCGGCGCAACGATCCGTTGCGTATGTCGCCGGCGCGCTGTTCGCGCTGGCGCCGGCGGCGCTGGCGGTTCCGATTCCGCTCAGCGATGCGGCTACGACTTCGATCCCGACGGTGCCCGGAGACGGGATTACCGTCGAGGTATTTCTCGGGACCGGCGGAGGCGTGCCGACGCCGGCGCGGCTCGCGACCGACACGCCCGAAGGTAGTCTGCGCAGTCCGCGGGTCGACTTCCCCAGTCCGGGCGCCACGGTTCCGGTCAGTCAGGGGTTCTCGGTGTTCTTCGCGAACACCACGGTGGCTCCGGACGCGGTGGCAGCGCTGCCCGCCAGCAGCTTCATCCTGCGGCACACGGCGTTTCTGAAAGTGACGCGAAATCTGGATCGCTTTCCGGGAACCACGCCGATCGACATCCAGATCGGCTGCGGTACGGACGACGGTCACTATCTGATGGTGGGCAATCAGTTCCTCGGTCAGGGCGGCGATCGCGGCTTTGCGTATTCGTGGTACACGCTGGAGTTCGAAGATGAGGGGCTGTACCCGCTGTATTACCTCTTCTCCGCAAACGCGGTCGGTTTCAGCGGCGAGGAACTGGCGTGGAACGTCGCCAGCGGCCAGGTGATCCTGCCGCAGGACGCGCTCTATACGACGCTTCCGGGTTGCTCGACGTTCGTCAACTTCGAGGAGTATCCGGTCGGCACCGTTCCGACCGGCGAATATGCGACGCAGGGCGCGACGTTCAACGTGCTCAGCGGACAGGTGCAGATCACGAATGCCCGGCCGACGGAATTCGTGCCGGTTTCCGCGCCGAATGTGCTGGCGGACCCCCGGATCAACCCGCCGGAAGCGGGCATCGTCGAGATCAGCTTTGTGCAGCCCGGCACGAGCATCCCCGGCGCGACGAACTTCTTCTCGTGCTACGTGATCGACGCCGAGACGACTGGTGCGACGCTGACCGGTTTCGACATCGACGGCGTGCAGGTTTTTACGCAGACCTTCAACGCCGGCGGGGCCGAGCAGGAACTGGCCGAGTTCCCTGTCAACGGCATCCACCGCGTCGTCGCCACGCTCGGCAGCGGAGCGGACACGTCCGCACTCGACAACGTCTGCTTCGCACCGCCGGTGCGCGCGGTCTATCCCGATCTGGTCGTCACCGACATCACGCCGCCGCCGGCGGGCCTGATCGGCTCGGCTGCGGCCGCGTCGTGGACGGTGAGCAACAACGGCGCGTGGCCGGCGTTCGCATCGTGGGCCGATCGCGTCTACATCTCGCCCGACGCAACGTTCGGCAACGGCAACGACACGCTGGTCGCCACCGTGACGCGCAGCGCCGACCTGCCCGACGGCGATAGCTACGTCGCCACCGCGAACTTCAATCTTCCGACGACCGCCGGCCAATACTGGATCACCGTGCAGACCGACTGGGCGGGCGCGGTGAACGAGAACAACGCGGAAGGCAATAACGTCACCGTCGCCGCCGCGGCAACCACCGTTCAAGCGCCCGATCTGGTCGTGTTCTCCGTCACGCCGCCGACATCGGCCTTCGACGGCGAGCCGGCGAACATCGCGTGGACGACGCGGAACGCCGGCGACGGCCTGGCCCGCTTCCCCTGGGCCGACCGCGCCTATCTCTCGCTCGACAACGTCTTCGACGCCGGCGACACACTGCTCGGGCAGGTCGTACAGGGCGTCGATCTGCCCGCCGGAAGCGACGCGCCGCAGGGCGCGAACGTGACCATCCCGGCGGGGCTGAGCGGCGCATTCTTCATCATCGTCGTGACCGACGCCACGAACGTCGTGAATGAATCGGGCGCGGAGGGCAACAACGCGACCGCCGCGCCGATCACCATCGTGCAGCGACAATACCCGGACCTGGAAGTGACACAGCTCACGCCCTCCGGCGGTCCGTACACCGGGCAGCGTTTCGACCTGGCCTGGCGCGTGGGCAACACCGGCGCCGGCACGGCCAACGGCACGTGGCGCGACAAGGTCTACCTCTCGACCGACGCCGCGCTCGACCCCCAGACCGACGCGCTGCTGAAGACGGAGACGATCGTCGCGCAGATCAACCCCGGCGGCGCCTATTTGCGCACCGTCAGCTTCGACCTGCCGATGATTGCCGGCAACTACACGCTGTTCGTCGTCGTCGACGCCGAGGGCGCGGTGACGGAAGAAGACGACGCCAACAACACAACGCCGCTGGCACTCAGCGTGCTGGCGCCGGAGTACACGGCCGAAGTCGTCGCGGACGTCGATAGCGCACCGCGCGGCACGCCCGTACTGCTCAGCGGCGACGCGACGCGGATCAGCGACGGTTTGCCGGCGGCCAACGTCCCGGTCGACATCCGTCTCGCGGTGCGCGGCACCACCCGCACACTCCGCGCGATCACCAACGTCGAAGGCCGCTTCGAGTTCACCTTCAACCCGCTCGGCGAAGAGGCCGGCGTCTATCGCGTTTCGGCCGACCACCCGGCGCTCTTCGACGCCCAGCCCGAGGATCAGTTCACGCTCTATGGCCTGGCGACCACCGCGGGCAGCATCAGCCTCGATCTGGTCGCAAACGCGCCGCAGAATGGGCAGTTCCAGGTTCGCAACCTGGGCGACACGCCGCTGACCAACCTGACGTTTCAGGTGACCGGCCTGCCGCCGAGTATCGTCCTGCAGATCGTCGGCGCCGGCAGCCTGCCGCCGCTGGCGACTGCGACGTTCAACTACACGGCGATCGCGCTCGACGTGTCGACGGCCAGCGCCACGCCGACGGTGAATTTCTCGACGGCCGAGGGTGCGTCCGCGTCGCTGGGCTTCCAGATCAGCGTGCGCTCGCCGACGCCGCAACTCGCGACCACGCCGACCGCGCTGGCTTCGACCATGCTGCGCGGGGAGCAGACCTTCGTGCAGTTCGACGCGCGCAACGTGGGCGGCGCGCCGACCAGCCTGGTCAGCGTGCAATTGCCCCCGGGCGCGCCGTGGCTGACGCTCTCCTCGCCCAGTCCGCTCGGGCCGCTCGCGTCGGGCGAGACTGCGGCGGTGGTGCTGACGCTGGCGCCGGCGGCCGATTTGCCGTTGGGCCGCTACACCGGGTCGATCGTGCTCAGCGACGGACAGACCGGCGTCGCGGTGCCGTTCACGTTCGACGCAGTATCGAACGCGACCGGCGATCTGCGCGTCGAGGTCACCGACGAGTTCAGCTATTACGCCCCCGGCCTGCCGCGCGTCGCCGGCGCCGTCGTCGTCGTGAAAAACGCGACGACGGACGCAGTCGTCGCCAGCGGCGTGACGGATCAGTCCGGCGTGCTGCTGTTCCAGGGCTTGACCGAAGCGTATTACAAGGTGGAAGCGCGGGCCGACAATCACGGCGCGTTCAACTCGACCGTGCTCGTCAGCGGCATGCAGGAACGCCGCGTCGAGGCCTTCCTGCCGCGCCAGGTCGTGAACTACTCGTGGAGCGTGACGCCCACGACGGTGAACGACGAATACCGCGTTCAGATCGAGGCGGTCTTCGAGACCAACGTCCCGACGCCGGTCGTCACCATCGACCCGCCGCTGGTCGACCTGACCGACTTCACCGCGCCCACCAAGCAGGTCGATTTCACCATCACGAACCACGGCCTGATCAGCGCGCTGGCCGCCCGGCTGCAATTCGACGGCGGCGGACGCTACATCTTCCGCCCGCTGGTCGAGCAATTCGGCGACCTGCCGGCGCAGACCAGCATTGTCGTGCCCGTGGTGATCGAAGACACGCAGTTCGGCTCGGGCCTGGGCGGCGGTCCGTGCATCGCAGTCAGCTTCGAGCTGGCCTATGACCTGATCTGCGGCATTCGCATCACATATGTCCGCCCCGTGTTCTTCCGCATCCCGAACACCAACTGCCCCGGCGCGGGCGGCCCCGGCGGCACGATCGTGGGCGGCTGCTGCGGCGGCCCGGGCGGCCCGGTCGTGATCAACCCGAGCTACACGCAACCGACGCCGTGCGATCCGTGCGCTGCGCGCTGCGCGCTGTCGCTGCTGGATTGCGCGATCCGCTTTACGCCATGGCGCGAAGTGCGCTGCATCTGGAGCCTGTCGCGCAACTGCGGGCTGATCGGCGATCCCAACGCACTCAAATGCGGCTGGTCGCTGTTCAAGTGCATCGTCAAGCTGCACCCGGCCGTCAAGTTCATCGAGTGCGGCCTGGGAATCTACGACAACTGTAACTGCCTGCTGGGCGGCGGCGGCGGACCGGGCGGCAGCGAGCAGTTCTTCACGCCGATCGACATCGACACCGGCGACCCGCTGCTGGCCTACTACGCGGAGCGCTACAACCGCCAGGTCGCCGTTCTGGAGTACTACGCCTACGTCTTCGGCGATGCGAAGTGGCTCGACGTCCAGAGCGAGTCCGAGAGCGACCTGGCCGAGGCGTGGATCACGCAGCTCGAGCTGCTCACCGACGACGCCAGCGAGTCCGGGCTGACGATCTCGGCGACCGAGCGCGCCGCGCTGCTGGCGCTGCCGCTGCACCCGCAACTGACACCCGCCGACGTGACGCTGTTCCTCGATCGCTGGAACCAGACTGTCGACTACTACGGGCAAGGCATCTACACCGCCTCGCAGGTGCCGCCGGGCGGCAGCCTGAATTTCGTCGATCGCGACGTGGCGCAGCCCAAGCTCGACGCCGCCTACGCCGCGATGGACGCCGACCTGGCCGAGAACACCGACGCGTTCCTCACGTCCGCCCGCGGCGGCTTCGACCTGCTGCGCGACGACCGCCTGGAGGAGAGCGAGGGCGTCTGCGCGCGAGTGACGATCCAGATCAACCAGCAGGCCGTCGTGGCGCGCTCGGCTTTCGAGGCCCGCCTGGTGCTCGAAAACAACGGCGACACCACGCCGCTCGACAACGTGCTGGTGGAAGTCATCATCGAAGACGAGGAGGGCCTGCCGGCGGACGTGCGCTTCGGCGTGCTGCCGCCGAACATCAGCGGCGGCCTGACGCAGGTCGATGGCACGCAAAGCCTGCAACCGACGGACGCGGCGACGGCCACGTGGATCATCGTGCCGCGCGACGAGGCCGCGCCGACCACCCCGACCACCTACTTCGTCCGCGGTCGGCTCAGCTACGTGCTCGACGGCGTGCTGACCGAGATCCCGCTGTACCCGGTCGAGATCACGGTCGTTCCGAACCCGAAGCTCAAGCTCGACTACTTCCTCGAAAAAGTGGTCTACAGCGACGACCCGTTCACCGCGCCGATCGAGCCGGCCACGCCCTTCTCGCTCGGCCTGCTGGTGACCAACATCGGCGCCGGCGAGACGCAGAACCTGCGGATCACCTCGGCGCAGCCCGAGATCGTGGAGAATGACCGCGGCTTGCTGATCAACTTCACGATCATCGGCACACAGGTCGGTCTGGAGCAGTTCTCTCCGTCGCTGACCACCAACTTCGGCGACGTGCAGCCGGGGCAGACCAAACTGGCCCGCTGGCTGCTGCTCTCGACGCTGCAGGGCGAGTTCGTCGCGTACTCCGCGACGTATGAGCAGGTCGGCCCGCTCGGCGAGCTCGGCCTGTCGATCATCGACAGCGTCAACATCTTCGAGATGAACCACGTCGTCCGCGTCGATCGACCCGGCGACGACGGCCTGCCCGATTTCCTGACCAACGACACGCCCGACGGCGACGACCTGCCCGACACGATTCACACGTCGCAAAACACGTTGCTTCCGGTCGCCGGCGTGCTAGACGGGCTGATCGACGGGCCGATCACGCCCAGCGACTTCCGCGTGGACGTGTCGGCCACGCTCGCCGCCGGCTGGAACTACATCCGCATCGACGACCCGGGCGCTGCGCAGTATCCGCTGCGGCGCGTGGTGCGCTCCGACGGCCGCGAAGTGCGGCTGATCGACAACGCCTGGCTCACCAGCCGCATCCGCCGGCCGCAGGGCCAGCCGGAGGAGCCGCTGCGCTACCTGCACATCGTCGACTTCGCCGACGCGCCGGGGCTGCACATCTACAACGTGTTTTATGCGCCGCCCGTGCCGATCACCGGCGACTCGAACTGCGACGGCGTGATCGACTTCGGCGACATCGACCCGTTCCTGCTGGCGCTGTTCGACCCGGCGGGTTTCGCCGCGGCGTATCCGGGTTGCGATCGGGTTGACGCGGCCGACTTCACGGGCGACGGCGTGGTCGACTTCTTCGACATCGATCCCTTTGTGGCGTGCCTGTTCGGCGCCTGCCCGTAGACGGCCGACCGTCTGTTCGCAGCCACCACTCGCCCTCCTCAACTGACGCCCCGCGCCGGCCGCAAGGCCGGCCGGGGCGTCGGATATTGCTCGGCCCGCGTGTGGCGACTCTCCGTCATCCACGCGCGACGCCCGCGATTCGACAAATCTCTGCAGATTCGAACGCCACCGCCGCATCCAATCGGCGTAAGAGTATGCGTAGGCAGCGCCGGGCCACGGACGCCCTCGGAGCGGTCGGGATTCTGGCCCGACCGGGATCGGCGGAGACGCCGGTCGACTCGCGCAGGCGTGGCCCTCGGCGTGCCGACGCGGCAGCACCCCTTCAGTTCGTCGCGTAACATGCGGCGGCGGTTGGCGACGGTCGCCCTTCGCCGCCGCAATGATTTTTCACTTCCGTCCTACACAGAACCCTCAGCGGCGACGTCTCTTCAAGATGGTCGCAGCGGCGGTGCGGATGCGATGACCCGCGACGCACGACAGTTCGAGCGGCTTGCCGCCGCCGCGCCCGAAGGGCAGGCGTCGCCCGCGGCCGCGTTTGCTGCGGACGGGCTGGCGCTGCGGCCGGCGCTGCTGCGGCTGGCGTATCGGCTGTGCTGGAACTGGGCGGATGCGGAAGACGCCGTTCAGAACGCACTACTGCTGGCCGCCCAGCGGCACGACCAATTGGCCGAGCCGCAGCGCCACGCCGCCTGGCTGCGAAGCATCGTCATTCGGCAGTGTCACGACGCGCGGCGCTCGGGCGCTCGCCGCCGGCTGCGCGAGGCGCGACATCCGCGTTTGGGCGCAGAGACAGAAGCGCGCGTCGAGCTGAGCGAAACGGCCGCGACGGTTCGCAGCGCGCTGCAATCGCTGCCGCAGCGGCAGCAACTGGCGATCGTGCTCCGCGAGTTGGAGCAGTTGGAGTATCCGGCGATCGCGGAGATCATGGAGATTCGCGAGAGCACGGTGCGGGCGCTGGTCCGCGACGCCCGCGATGCGCTGCGGGCTCGGCTTGCGGCGTCGCAACCGGCCGGTGGAGAGTGAATGTGACGTGCGATCAGGCCCGCGACTGGCTCAACGCCCGTCTCGACGGCGAGCTGACCGGCGAACAGGGCGTGCTGCTCGACGCCCACCTGGCGCAGTGCCCCGCATGCGCGGCGGCGGCGGCGCAGACGCAGCGAATGCTCCACGGCCTGTCCGCGCTCCGCACGGAGACACGGCACGTCGCGCTTCGACCGCCGACGCCGCAGCGGGTCAATTCTTCGCGGCAAGCGGGTAGTCGCGGCGCGAGCGGCTGGAGCGCGCGAACGGGCTATGGCCGCCTGGGCGGCTTTGCGGCCGCGGCGGCGATCGCGCTCGCGATCTTCGCGGGGTTGTACTCTGCCGATCGCCGGCGTGAGGGAGCCGGCGACGCGTCGCCCGGTTCGCACGGCGCACCGGGGACTGCAGATTCGTCGGCCTCAAACGCGTTTGTCAGCGGCTCCCCGGGACCGAAGGCACACGGGCCGGAGGCCCATGCCACCCACGCTCGGCCGGCTCACGTTTCCGGCGCTGACGCAACGCATCTGGAGCCGGCCCACGCCGACGGAGCGAGCGCTTCCCTTGGCGCCGGCGCGGCGGCCGTACGATTGACGCTGCTGGATCGCAGCGCCGCCGAGTATTTGCTGGTTCCCGCGAAATCCGCTGTCCCGGGGGTACACATCTTCCGCCTCTACACCGTCTATTCGGGCGATGCGACGCCGCCGGACGCGGCCGTCGCCGGTCCGCCCGTCGCCGTCGCGACGGGGGATGACGCCGCGGCGTGGCGCTGGTGAGCCTTCGGGCCGGCCGTCGCGCGGCGTACCCGTGACCACACAGACCCGGAGACCGCACATGACGCTCGTACTCGCTCGAAACCGCGCATCATCGTTGGCGGCGGTGCTGCTCGGCCTCGTCATCGGCAGCGGCAGCTTCGCCGCGGCCCAGGATCAGGGCGGCCCCCGCCGGCCGGGCGGGCGCGACGCGCCTCCGCCGCAACAGCCGCAGCCGGACGCCCAGCCGTCAGCGCCGCCCGAGCGGCCGGCGGTTCCACAAGCGCATGCCGTACCGGACGGCGTCATGCAGGTGTATCCGCTGAAGCACGTGAGCGCCGATTCCCTGGCCACCATCATCCCGACGGTGCTGTCGCAGTCGCGGATCGCGATCGACAATCACACCAACGCGATCGTGCTGCTCGCGAGCGCCGCCGACCATGAGAAGGCCGCCGCGCTGATCGCAAGACTGGACGTCGAGAGCGACGCACCGCGCGGGATGGCGACGCACATCCTGCAATCGCCGACCAATGTCGACGACGACCTGCGCGCGCTGCTCAATGTGGTGGTCTCGCGTCAGGCGCGCGTGGCGCATCGCGATCGCCTGATTGTGATCACCGGAACACAGGCCGACGCGGACGCCGTGAAGCGCGTGCTCGAGGAAGTGGCCCGCGAGCGCGAGCAAGGCATGGATGCGCGGTCCGAGTCGCCCCTGCAAGTCGAAGCGTACTTTCTTTCGGTTCGCGTCGGCGCCGCATCCGATGCCGCGCCCAGCCTGCCGGCGGCGCTGAAGCCGGTCGCGCAAGCCCTGACTGAAAGTGGATTCGGAAGCGCGAGTCTTCTCGCGCCATTTCAGGTCAGCCTTACCGGCGACGGCCGACAGTTCCAGTTGGGTGGACAGGCGCCCGGGAGCAAAGCGCCGCTGTCAATTTCGCTCGAAGGACTGGGCGGCCGAGGTCCGACGCCCGATTCCGTGCGGCTGGACCTGCAAGCGACGGTGGAAGCGCGGCTGCCCGCGCCGGCGGAGCGTTCTAATATGCCGATGCCGCACCGAGCGCCGCAGTTCCAGTTGAGAACCACCATTCAGGCGAATCTCGGTGAGTACGTCGTGGTCGCCGCCTCGCCGGCTAGCCCGGAGTCGGACGAAGCGATCGCGCTGGTGATTCGCGTAACCGCCGCGCGGTAGTGCACGGGCGCAACCGCGCCGCGTGACTGCCAGCTATTCTGCCCCCGGGCGACCGCAGGATCGCCCGGGGGCGTTTGCGTTTTCCGCCGCCGGCGAAATCGCCGGCGCAGCCGGCTCGGCGGCGCTGCGTCGGAGCGGCCGCTCGCCGCGCCCGGAAACCTAAACAACCCTCGCAAGCGACCGTTACATCGCTCACGAGGGCTGTCTTTCGAATGTCGTGTTTTTCGCCGGCGTGTGCCGCGTTTGGTCTATAGCAGCGGCGTACCCCACGCCTGGTCGTAGGTTTCGTCGTTGACGACGGCGAAGTAGCCGGAATCTTCGGTCTGCACGTCGTAGACGGCGTCGAAGATGCCGCGCTGGGCGAACCACGTCTCCAGCGCCAACTGCACGTCGCTCGGATCGGGGTCGTCGCCCAGGTCCAGCTCGACCGTGCGGACTTCGGTGTTCTCGTACCCGTAGCGCGGCACGCACCGGATCGTCGTCGCCACCCGTTTCATGCTGCGATTCCTTGCCCGCATGGTCGTGGCCTCCTACCAGGATTATACGAGGCGCTTCTCAACTCCGCGAAAGCGCCCGCAGCTTCCCGCGCTGCCTCGCCACACGCCTTACGTTATAGCGCGCCGGCGGTGCGATTCTTGCAGCGCAACATTTTCATTCACAACCATCACTTATCGGTCACTATTCCGTCGCCGCTTATGCCGACGGCAACGCCTGCACCAACTGCTCCATCTCGTCGGGCGAGTTGTAGTAGTGCGGGCTGGCCCGCAGGCGGCCCAGCCGATTCGCCACGACGATCTTGAACTCCTCGCGCAGGTGCTTGCGGAGCGTGTCGGTGTCGTGCTTCTCCGACGAGAAACTCACGATCCCGCTCCACTCGCTGGCCGTGCGCGGGCTGTGAACCTGCCAGCGCTTCGCCCGCAGCCCTTCGACCAGCAGGTCCGTATTCTCCTTGATGCGCTTCTGCACCGCGTCGATACCGACCTCGAGCAACAAATTCAAAGAAGCCCCCAGCGCGCAGATACCCGCCAGGTTGTAGACGCCGCTGTCGAAGCGCCGGGCGTCGTCGTACAGGTCGATTCGCGGCTCGGGCGTGTCCCAGGGCAGCTTGACGCTCATGTAGCCGATTCCGACCGGCTTGATGTGCCCGATCAGCTCGCGCTTGCAGTAGAAGACGCCGACGCCCTCCGGCCCGCACAGCCACTTGTGCCCGCCCGCCGACAGGCAGTCGATATTCATCGCCCGCACGTCCAGCGGATGTACGCCCAGCGATTGAATCGCGTCCACAAACAGCAGGATTCCGCGATCCTTGCACACTTCGCCCAGCCGCGCGACATCCAGCCGGAACCCGTTCGACCACTGCACCGAAGAAACCGCCACAAGCCGCGTGCGGCGGTCGATCGCCGCGACGAGCCGGCCGAACGGAATGCGCCCATCCTCCTCGGCCACGCGCCGCAGGCCCACGCCGCGCTGCTCCAGGGCCATCCACGGATAGACGTTCGCCGGAAACTCCATCGCGGTCGAGACGACGTTGTCGCCCGAAATCCACGGGATGCCATTGGCGACGAAGCCGATCCCCTCCGTCGTGTTCTTCGTAA
Organism: uncultured Planctomycetales bacterium; assembly: GCA_964631045.1. Lineage (GTDB taxonomy): Bacteria > Planctomycetota > Phycisphaerae > UBA1845 > Fen-1342 > CAZVWB01. The sequence goes on along the minus strand of CAZVWB010000042.1, from coordinate 28,082 downwards.
ACGTCACTTCGCTTGCATCCGCGTTGAGCAAACGAGCAGCGAGCTGCCGCACGCGCTCGGCCGCCCGGTAGTACGTGCCGCTCAGGTACGCGGATTCGGCCAGCTCGCGGGCATAGCCCGCCATGGCCTCCGCCGCGGGGCCGGAGAGCGGCGCGACCGCGGCGTGATTCTGAAAATTGAACCGCCGGGTGATCGGGTGGTTTTTGCGAATCTCATCGAGCGTCATCGGGCTTCACCCCGTGCCTGCCTCCAAACCGGAACAATTGTAGCTCGCTGCGCCGGCCAAGTCTGCGAATCGCCGCCGCCATTTATGTTTGATGCGCGCAGCAGCCTTGCGGCGGACTCCAATTCACGCTGCGAATTGGAACAAGCCGTGCGCGAACTCGCTTGTATGGTTATGGGGTTGCGCGCGGCACGGCGCCGGGCGGGTTTTGGACGCTGCGGCGGGCGCGATGTATGATCGGAAGCTGTCCGGCTCGCGCGGTGCGCGGGCCGTTTGACTCATAGCAGGGCCAGGAACGGATGGACAACCTCACGCCGCGCCAGATCGTACTGGAGCTGGACCGCTTCATTGTCGGCCAGGACGAAGCCAAGCGGGCCGTAGCCATCGCGATGCGCAACCGCTGGCGGCGACTGCGGTTGCCGTCGGACCTGCGGCGCGACGTGTCGCCCAAGAACATCCTGATGATCGGTCCGACCGGCGTCGGCAAGACCGAAATCGCCCGCCGCATGGCGCAACTGATCTCCGCGCCGTTCGTAAAGGTCGAGGCCACGAAGTTCACCGAAGTCGGCTACCACGGCCGTGACGTGGACACCATCATCCGCGATCTGGTCGAACGCGCGGTGTCGCTCGAGCGACAGGCCGCCGCGGCGCAGGTCGAGGATCGCGCCCGGGCCGCGGCCGAAGAGCGCGTGCTGGACCAGATTCTGCCGGGCTCCGAATCCGGCGGTGCGGAGGCGGAGGGCGTCGAGCGCCGGCAGCGCACGCGCGAGAAGCTGCGGAGCCAGTTGCGGGCCGGCGGGCTGAGCGAGCACACCGTCGAGGTCGCGATCGAAGAACGAGCCGTGCCCGGACACGTCATGAGCACCATGGGCCTAGACCAGATGGGGCCCGAGTTCGAGACATTCATGGAGCGGATCATGCCGCGCCGCACCCGGCGGCGGCGGCTGCCGGTGCCGCAGGCGATCGAGTATCTGATGCAGCAGGAAGTCGACCGCCTGATCGACCACGACGCGCTGACCAATACCGCCGTGCGCCGCTGCGAAGAATCGGGCGTGGTCTTCATCGACGAGATCGACAAATTGTGCGGCAGCGCCCCATCGGAGATCGGCGGGCCGGAAGTGTCGCGCAGCGGCGTGCAGCGCGATCTGCTGCCGCTGGTCGAGGGCACCGCGGTCAGCACGCGCTACGGCGTGGTGCACACCGATCACATTTTGTTCATCGCCGCGGGCGCGTTCACCCACTCGCGGCCGTCGGACCTGATGCCCGAGCTGCAGGGCCGCTTCGCGATCCGCGTCGAACTCGGCGACCTCAGCGCGGAGGACTATTACCGCATCCTTACAGTTCCGCAGAACGCGCTGGTCCGGCAGCACGTCGCGCTGCTGGAGACGGAAGGCGTGCGGGTGCACATCAGCGACGAAGCCATCAACGAGATGGCCGAAATGGCCTACAAGGCCAACCAGATGCTCGAGAACATCGGCGCTCGACGGCTCTACACCATCACGGAGAAGGTGTTCGAAGAGATCGCGTTCAACGCATCGGACGCGGTGAACAAGGACGTGACCATCGACGTGGATTACGTCCGCATGCGCCTGGCCGACGTGCTCTCTGACGAGGAGCGCAGCCAGTACGAGCTCTAAGCGGGAAACGCAGAGCAAAAAGCGCCACGCGAATACACGCGGCGCGAACGGCGCAGAACGCGGCGCGCTCTGTGCTGGGCTTCCGGGCGCTGTTCCTGCGTTCCGGCTCCGTTTCGCCCGCGTCGCGCGCCGCCAACACTCCTTCGGCGTCGCCTCGTCACCGCGTCATCGCCCACAGCACCACGTTCGCCGCCAGCTTACGCGCATCATCGCGCTCCAGGCCGCGGCAGTTCGGGCAGGCGTGGCCGTCGAGACCGCAGCCGATTCCATGCGGGCTGTACACCGCCGACAAACGGCCGCCCAGCGTCAGGCCCCATAGTTCCGGCGGAGCGACCGCGGATTCCGCGCCCGGCGCGGCGGGCCGGTAGCGCACGCTCGCCAGCGGGAACCCGGGCTCGCCGCGGAATATGGGATGATCCGCGGGCAACCGCTCGAAGCGCGCCTGCGGAAACGCGGCGAGAACCAGCGCGCGAAACGCCGCGTCGAAATCCGCTCGCCCGCAGCACGACTCCGCCAGCAGAAAGCCGCCGCGCTGCAGGTGCGCCGCCAGCGCGGCCGTCTCCGCCGCACTCAGCGCGAATGCGTAGTGCCCGCTCAGGTAGACGATCGGCGTCGCTGCCAGCTCCGCCTCGGCGAGCCGCACCGGCCGAAACGCCGTCACGACGTCCAATCCGACGTTGTCCCGCAGGAACTCGGCGAAGTGCACGAGCGCGTGCGGGTCCGGCCGCCAATCGCCATCGTAGACCACCTGCCCCAGCCGCAGCGCGTGCCCGGCGTCGGCTTCCGATGCGGGCGGCTCGTCCGCGGGCAGCACCACCACGTCCAGGCGATCCCGCAGCGGCTGGCGGCCCGCGGCGTAAGCGGCCAGGTTCGCGCCGAGCTTCAACGCTCGCTCGCTCAGAATCGGAATCGCGGCCTGCTCCCACAGACACGAAAGATCGTCGGGCGAGTAAATCACGCTGGTGCGGCAACCGAGATCGATCCCCTGCAATCCCGCCGGTTCCAGGTCGAACAGGGCGTGATAGACGCCGTGCCCGCCGTCGAGCGCGCGCAGCGCGTGCTCCGGGAACGTCTCGGCGGCGAACCGCGCGAAGCCCTCGCGGAACGCCTCGCGTCCGCAGCACGCTTCGAAGAACAGCGTGCCGCCGCGGTCGACGAAGTCGCGCAGCTTGCGCCGCGCGGCGGCGTCCCACTCGGGAAACTCGTGCCCCTGCACGTAGAGCAGCGGCGCGCTGAGCCAGTCTTCGAGCGGCGCGTCGAACGGCGTGACCTGCCACGCCACCGGCTCGCCCAGGCGGTCGCCGATGAAGTCGACGAGATTGGCCACGTCGTAGCGATCCGGGTTCCAGCGCGTGTCCGCCGCCCATTGCAGCTTCTGAATCAGCAGCGGCTTGTGCCCCTTGGCCAGGAACAGCACGGCCAGCGCGGTGTTGGCCGGTTCGCTGCCCCAGCTCCCGTCCGCGTTCTGCTCGCGGACCAGGTAGGCCGCACCCTCGCGATACCAGTCGTGCCGGCCGAAATAGCGCTGCCCCGAGAAAATCCCGCAACGCTCGACTGCGTAGAGCCAGTAGAAAACATAGGATCGGCCCTTGCCGGGGTTCTGCTCGGCGCTGAAGTTGCGGCCCAGCCAGCTTAGCCCGCTCAGCAACGGGGCGTTCGTCTTGTAGCGGCCGCAGCCCGGCGCGGCGCCGTCCAGAAAACCCCGCTCGCGACCGACCGACAGCGTGCTGCCGCAGACGTAAAGCCCCGCCACCGCCGCGGCCGTCATGCTGCCGTAGCTCACGCCGCCGCTGGCCTGATACGTCCAGCCGCCGTCGCGATTCTGCGAGCGCAGCAGACCGCCCTGCGCCTTCTGCCAGACTACGGCGGGGATGCGTGCGCCGGCCTCGGCGGCGGCGTGCAGCCCCAGCAGCGCGAACTGCGTGTTCGAGTGGTCCCAGCGCCCGGGCGTGAGCGTGTAGTTCCACAGTCCGGCGCTGGTCTGCGCGTCGCCCAGCCACTTGGCGGCTGACTGGATCTCCGCCGCGTATTGGCGCGCGTCGATCGCGGCGAGCACCATGATCTTCAGCCCGACGACGTAGGTGTACTGATTCTCCGCGGCCAGGATGTGCGGCAGCGCCTTCTGAATCAGAGGCGAATCAGCGGGTTCGCCGGCTTGCAGCAAAGCCAGAACGCACAGCGCGGTCTCGCCCCCGGCGTAGAAATGCTCGGCCCAGCTTCCGTCAGGCTGCTGGCGGGCCTTGATGAGGCGGACCCCGGCGGCCAGCGCCTGCCGCACCTGTTCGCCGGTGACGGCGGCGGGTTCGGCATCCGGCAAGCCGGCGGGCGCGCCAACCGGCAGCGCGGGCGGCGGCAGCGCAGCGGGCGGCGGCGTGGGCGGCGGCCCGCCGATCGCAGCGGCGTGGATGAAACCGCACATCGTCAACGCCACCGCGCGAGCGGCGCGGCGCGGGTTGCGTTGCGCCGGCGGAACCGGGAACTCGGCGGGTCGCGGCATCATCCAGAAGTATACGGCCGCCGCCGGCCCTCGAATGGCGGCGGCCGTGCTTCGGCTGCCCGGTGGTCCGTCGGGCGCGCCGCACGCGCCGCGGCCTCCGCGCGATGAAAAACCCGGCGGCCGCGAGGTTCGCTCGCGGCCGCCGGGCGCTACACAGGTTGCTTCACGCCTTCGCGCTGCCCGCGGCCGCCGGCCGCGTAGCGCGAATCTGGCGCACAAGCCCTACGGGCAAGGCGGGCAGGTGCTGAACAGGCAGGCCAGGAACGGGTCGATGTCGAAGAAGTCGACGCCGCCCGAGCAATCCACGTCGGCCGCGCAGTTCGAGCCGCCGCAGTAGGTGGCCAGATAAGCCGGGTTGTCGAACAGCGACAGCAGGAACGGATCGATGTCGAAGAAGTCGATGCCGCCGTCGCAGTTAATGTCGCCGCGCTCGCCGGGGCAGGCGGCGACGCACAAACCGCTGTAGGTGAAGAGCTGCGACTCGCCGCTGATCGCGTTCGCGACCTGCTGCGTGCGCGTGCCGTCGATGTTCTCCAGCCCGGCCTCCGCGAGGGTGTCGACCAGGAAGATGTCCAGGCTGCCCCAGCGAATCTCGATGTTGTTCGAGCCTTCGTAGAGGATGACCTGGAACGTGCTCTCGTCGACCGCCGTCGGGTTGCCGGTGAACGTGCTCACCCGGTGCCACTGGATCACCAGGCGGCTCGGGCTGGTCAGGTTCTGGTAGAACACGCCGTTCGGTTCAGCCGAGGCGAGCGGCAGGCGCGAACTCAGATCGGTCCAGGCGACCGCCACCACGTCGTTCGGCTCGACCGTGCCGAAGTCGGGCACCCACGACTGCGGGCCTTCACCGCCGCTGAAGGAGATGTAGCCGTTGTCGTTCACGCGAACGTCGGTGTAGTCGTTGCCGAAGAAGTTGAACGTGAAGCCGATCGGGATGGTGGTGCTGGCATCCTCCGGCGGCAGCCCCGCGCCCAGCGGCGTGCCGGTGGTGTGGATGTCCTCCAGCGCCACCGCAGCGCGCGTCGCCGCGTAGCTGACGCAGAACGTGCCGTCGCCCTGGTAGTCGCCCAGCGCGGCGGTGCAGAGAGCCTCGAACGTCTGGATGCAGCCCTCGCCGCCCGGCAGGCAGCAGGCGCCGACCGGCGGGCACGGCGCCGGATCGCAATCCGTGCCGACGCCCTGGAAGAGGCCGCCAAGCCCCGGACACATATCCGACGGCGTCACCTCGCACGTGCCGTCGGTGAAGCAGCAGGCGCCGCACGGCGCGGTCGCCCCGACCGAGAAGCGGTAGACCTGGCCGGTCGCGGGCAACGTGGTGGACGGGATGCCGCCGGCGACGTAGACGTTTCCGGCTGCATCGGGCACCGGCGTGTTCGCCGAGAAGCGGGTGGGCTTCATCGTGTCGCCCAGGCTGGTGCGATAGACCTCGCAGAAGTGGTCGCCGAGGTCCTGCAGGACGCGCATTTCGGCATAGGTCTGCTCGACGCTGCCGATGAACACCGACTGCGCCACACCGTAGACGAACGTGTCGCCGGTCGCCGTCTGCACGGCGGTGATGCCGGTGATTTCTCCGCGCGTGTCGCGCTGCTCCCAGGCGATGCTGTAGGTAGCGCCTTCATCCACGATGCAGGTCACGACGCCGAAGCCGCCGCCGCAGTAGATGCGGTTGCCGATCACCGACGGGCGCGAGAAGTAGTTGCGCTCGTCGGGCGTTCCGCGGTTGCCGGGGACCGACCAGATCGTGTTGCCGTTGGTGATGTCGAGCTTCCACAACGTCGCGACGTTGCCGTCGTTAAACGTGGTGACATAGATCGCGGTTCCGTCGGTGCTCAGCGCTCCGCTGCCGAACCAGTTGAACGAGTCCGGGCCGTTTTCCCACAGCAGATTCGGCGGCGACATGTCGCCGTTGTCTTCGAACGCGATGCCGGGGAAGGCCGCCGTGTTGCGGAAGTAGGCGATGGCCTGCTTGCCGTTGCCGGTCACCCAGAGGGGGCCGCATTGACCGAAGAGCGACGCGGCGGTGTTGGTGTTGACCGTCCAGCGGACCGTGCCGTCGGTGGCGTCGACCGCGTGCAGCGTGTTGTTGCCGCGGTCGGCGACGTACAGCGTGTAGTGGCCGTTCACGTCCGTAATGGTGCTGATGAGGGGCGTGCCGCGCAGGCTGCTGAACGCCGCGCTGGTGTAGGTGCGAAGGATGGCCAGCGTGCTCTTATCCAGCACGATGATGCGCGTCGGCAGCGTCGCCGTCGGCGACTGGCACACGTACACCTCACTCACGCCCACGGCCACGCCGGAGTAGGAACCGGTGCCCGCGCCGGCCTCGCTCAGATTGACGCTCTGGGCCTGAATCGCGCCCGTGGCCATGCTGAGGCGATAGACATAGACCTCGGGACCGTCATTGGACTTGTAGTAGAGGCTGCCGTTGGAGCCGGTGGTGATGCCGCCGGCGGCGCAGTTTCCGACGTTCGAGAGGGTCCACGCGGGCGTGACGGCGGCGCCGGTGACGCCGGTCACGCTGCCCTTGCGGGCGGCGTTGCTCTTGAACATCGGCCAGGTGCTGCCCGGGTCCACCTGGGCGAAGGCGGGAATCGCCATCGCAAAGAGCGTTGTGGCTGTGATGCCGAACCGAAAACGACGTTGATTCATGGGAGTCTCCTTTTCGACCTCCGCGAGCTTCCAACGACACACGTTGCGCGGCGCCCCAAGTGCGGAACGGACGCCTGCAACCGGCGCGCGAACACCGTACGCCGTAGCGCAGAACTCGTGCTTCTCTTACCCTCTGTTTCCGCCGCCGGCCGTTCGCAGCGCCTCGCAGCGCTAAGGCCACTTCGGCAGCGGCGCGTCGCCGACCGGTTTGCACTCCGGATCGAGCGAGTCGTAGGCGCCGCAATTAGTGCTTTTGCAGAGCACGCACACCGGCACAACGGGGAGGCGCGGCGGGCCTTCGCCGCCGCGCTGCAGTTCGGGCACAAACCGATTCTTGCACTGCCGACAGAACGACCACGGGTAGACGGCGACCTGCTTGCAACCCGGGCACTCGAAGGGCGGGCGGGTCGAAAGTTTCTGCGTCTTGTCCGCGGGCTTCTTACACGCCAGGCAGATCCCCTCGATGCGATACTCGGTCGGCAGGTCGGCTTTGCTCGAACTGCGGAAGAACATCAAGCCTGCGAAGCCGAGCAGCAGAACCGACACGGCGGCGAGCACCAGGTTTTTTGTGTTCCACTCCACAGTTTAGCGCCGATCCGCCGGGTTGGGCGGTAGCTTCTTCCAAGCGCGATTATCGGTGCGCCAATTGAGCTGGAGCTCGTTGGGAAGCCCCGAAGGAAATCGTAGATTCCCATCGCCGACCGGATTGAAAGCAGGCCACCGCGCCTGCCAATCGGCGATCTCACCAAATCCGTAATTGCTCAGGTCCAAGCGATCGCTTGTTTCGCCGGGGAGCCAGGTAAATGCACGTACCGTGTCGATCGTCTTCGTGCGCCACTCGGCGATGTTCTTGGGGCGATAGGGGACGAGTACATCCGTGTGGCCGTCCATAAACAACGTCACGGCAGCGAAACGTTTTCCGTGGCGCCAGCCGTGCATGGCGCCCTGCCAGACAGGCGTCATCACCGGATCGCCGCTCCAACCGCGCAGCGCGCGCTGCATCAGCCACATAGCCTGAATATTGCCAAACCACGTCCACCAGCCGTCCATGGCCTGGATCTGGCGCGTGAGGTCCTTTTCAAACTTATCCTGCGGGTGATTCCAGCCTGTTGCGACGATGTTCTGCGCATAGCTCGTTCGAACCCCGGGTCGAACTCGCTGACCGACGCCGAATTCGTCCACAAAATTGAACTGCCAGGCGACACCGCGCGCGACCATCGGATCTTCGTCCCGTTTGTCAGTCGGGCAGAACGAAGCTCGGACGTCTCCCAGATAGCCCAGATCAAAGAGTGCATCGCTCCATGTGTACATGATGAGGTTTGGGCCAAGCCGCGCCGTCGTGGCGGGAGAACCATCATCCCAAGTCGGCACGAATCCGTTGTTTTCCGATCGGCATGCTTCCATCGCCTGCCCGATCGAGTGCAGATTCGCGCCGCATTTCACCCGCTTGGCCTGCTCGCGCGCCTCGCTGAGGCCCGGAAGCAGGATCGAAATCAGCACGGCGATGATCGCGACGACGACCAGCAACTCGATCAACGTAAAAGCCGGGGTCGCTGTGTGAACGCGCATGCGGGACATGCCTGGTCCTCCTTGCACGGCCAAAGTCGAATCGGCGCGATACGCCGCGCGGGCACCAGCTAAAGATGAGACTCGGGGGTGGGCCGGATCGGAATGGTGCTGCGTACTTCGGCACACCCGCTGGTGGAACCGCTCTCATCCGCGATCGTACGACTTTGCCGGCTGGCGTGTCAACGCACAATCGCTGCTTGACAACTGCCGACACCGGCTCGTCGCCGAATTGTTAAGAAAGCAAATCGCGTTCCGCAGCGCGGAAACTCGCCGCGATGAGGCGCCGGCGATTGTTAAGCCCGCGCCGCCGGCCCGAAACGCCTTTGAAGCGCTCGCGCCACTAGCCCTTCAACCCGCTCATCAGCGTGCTGCGCACAAAATAGCGCTGCATGATGAGGAAAAATCCCAATGCCGGGGCGAGCACGATCACCGCGGCGGCCATTTGCAGCGGCCAGCGCGTGCCGCCGTAGGCGTCCTTGAACACCGAGAGGCCCACCTCCAGCGTTCGCATATGCGTCGAACTGGTCGCAAGCAGCGGCCAGTAGAAATCCGTCCACGTCCAGATGAACGCGAACGCAGCCAGCGTCGCCAGCGCCGGCCGCGCCGACGGCAGGATCACGTGCCAGAAAGTGCCGAAATCGCCGCAACCGTCGAGCCGGGCGGCTTCGTCGAGGCTTGGCGGGATCGTCAGGAAGTACTGCCGCAGCAGAAATGTGCCGAACGCCGTGCTGAGATAGGGATAGGGCACGATCAGGCCGGCGTATGTGTCGAGCCAGCCCAGTTGCCGCGTGATCTCGAACAGCGGGACGATCAGCACCTGCGACGGCACCATCATCGTCAGCAGAAACACCAGAAACAGCGCATCGCGGCCGCGAAAGCGCAGCCGGGCGAAGCCGAACGCCGCCAGCGAGCACAGCGCGAGCTGCAGCGCGACCACGCCGGCCACGACGATGCCGCTGTTGACCGCGAACCGCCACACAGGCAGTTCCGGAAACGTCAGGACGTAGCCGTAGTTCGAGAAGTCCCACGCGCGGGGCCACAGCAGCGTCTGCATGGTGGGCGGCTGCGAATCGCGCGGGTGCAGGGCGGTCAGCGCCATCCACACGAAGGGCAGGACCGTAGTTATCGCGACCGCGGACAGCAGGCCGTAGAGGAAAATCGCGCGGAGCAGCGAACGTGGGCTGCGGGTGTTCACGCACTCTCCTCCGCCACGCGGCCGCCGCGCCGCAGGATGACGAGCTGAACCAGCGACGCGATCAGGATCAGCGCGAACAGCAAATAGGACATGGCGCTGGCCGTTCCGACTTCGAACTTCTGCCAGGCCTCGCTGAAAATGTGATACGCCACCACGTCGGTGCTGCGCTGCGGGCCGCCGCGGGTCATGACATACACCGGCGTGAAGAGCTGAAACGACGCGATGGTGGTGGTGATCGCCACGAACAACGTCGTCGGCGCCAGCAGCGGCAGCGTCACGTGGCGGAAGCGCTGCCAGGCGGTGCAGCCATCGACGGCGGCGGCTTCGTAGAGCACATCGGGAATCGCCTGAATGCCGGCGACGAAGATGATCATGCGCGGTCCCAGGCCGATCCACAGACTCATCGCCACCAGCGCGGCCATCGCGTATCCGGGCTCGGCGAGAAAGTCGGTCGCGCCCTCGTAGCGCAGGAGCTTCATCGCCGAGTTGATCAGGCCGACCTCCGGCAGCAGAATCCAAATCCACACCATCGAGAGCGCCACCTGCGAGCTGACCGCGGGCAGGTAGTAGAGCGTGCGGAAGAACCCGGCGGCGCGGAGCGGCTGCGCGACCAGCAGCGCCACCGCCAGCGCCGCGACCACGCCCAGCGGCACGGCGAACGCGACGTAGACCAGCGTGTTCCACATGGCGTTCTGAAAGAACGGGTCGGCCAGCGCGCGGGCGAAGTTCCCCAGCCCGACAAACGGCCGCTCGTCTTTCAGCAGGTGCCAGCGGTGCAGGCTCATCCAGCCCGCGATGACCATCGGCAGTGCGGCGAAGATCGCCAGGTAGATCGTCGCAGGGGCGACGAACAGGTAGCCGCGCCAGTTGTGCGTCGTGCGATCCGCCATGGTTCATTCCGCCAGCGTCGCGTCGATCAGCCGCGCCGTGCGCTGCAGCGCCGCCGGCACGGAGCGGCGCCTGAAGAGGATGTCCTCCATCATCTCGCGGCCGAGTTCCTCGATATACGGATAGCGTTCGACCCGCGCCCCCCACGGCGGGCGGGCGAACTGCACCTGCTGCAGAAACGCATCCTCGACGGGATTGCCGGCGTAGACGGCGGCGGCGGCGCGGTTGCCGGAAATCGCCAGGCCGGAAGCGACGCGGCGAACCTGCACGTCGCGGCTGGTCATGAACTTGACGTACTCCCACGCCAGCTCCGGATGGCGGGCCTTCGACATCACCGCCAGGCCGGATGCGTATGCGACGGTCACGGGCGGAGAGCCGCGGGTCGGCAGGCCGACGACGCCGATGTCGAGTTTGTCGGCGCGATAGTCGAGCCACATCCAGTGGCCCTTCAGGTCCATCGCAGCGCGACCGCTGCGGAACAGATCGGCGCCGGCGGCGGCCCGCTCGCTCGGTGTCGGCGCGACGCGATCCTTGTAGATCAGATCAAAGAGGAACTGTACGGCCGCCGTCGTTTGCGGACCGTCCAGGTAGCCCGCGGCCCGACGGCCGTCGGGCGATAGCACGTCGCCCCCGCCGGCCCACAGCCACGGCAGCCACAGCGGCATCCAGTTCTCGAAGTTGACGCCATAGCGCGCCGGCGCCGCCGCGCCCGCGGGGAAGACGGTCAGTCGGCGGCAGGTCTCGCGGAATTCGTCCCAGGTCCAGCCGTCGTGCGGATAGGGCACGCCGGCCTGGTCGAAAATGGTCTTGTTGTAGTAGATGACCATCGGCGTGAAGTCGAGGGGTATCGCGTAGCAGGCGTCGCCGCGGCTGAACACCGCGAGCACATTGTCGAAGTAATCAGTGCTGCGATAACCCGCATCGGCGCGCATCAGCGGCGTCAGATCGCGCACCACGCGATTGTCGATGAACACCGCGCCCGCGGACGCATCAAGCTGGATCACGTCGGGCGTGCTGCCGGTCACGTGCATCATCAGCACTTTCGGCGTGAACTGCCCCTCGCCGGGAATCTGCTCGACGACCACGCGTACGCCGGGGTGGGCCGCCTCGAACTCGGCTTGCAGCGTGCGCTCCAGCGCCAGGAAGTCGGACACGACGGCGGGGCTGCCCCAATTGGCGACGCGGAGGATGATGCCGCGCGAATCGGGCTGTTCGCCGCAGCCGCCGAGAAGCGGAAAGACCAGAAGCCAGGCGCGGCGGAGCAAGGGCCGCATGGGGGATAATCCTATGACGCAGCGCGGCGATGGCGCCCCGTGCGCTCGCTATGATACGCGCGGCACAGCCGCAGGCGAGATAGCCGGAGCGCGAAATGAAAGCAACTGGCGTCGCGGGGTTGATTCTGATCGCCCTGTCGCAGATGAGCGGAGGCGCGGCGGGGCAGGAGCCGGTCATGAAGTCCGAGCGCGTCGAGCGGCCGCCGACCTGGCAGCGCAATGCGCACTACGCATCCAACCGCGAGCCGCTGCTGCCCGCGCCGCTGGTGAAGCTGCCGATCGGGAGCATTACGCCGCGCGGCTGGCTGCGCGGGCAGCTCGAATTGATGCGCGACGGGATGTTCGGCCGCCTGCCGGAGCTCAGCAAATGGTGCAACCGCCAGACCAGCGCCTGGTGCAACCCGCAGGGCGAGGGCGAAAACGGCTGGGAGGAAGCGCCCTACTGGCTGCGCGGCTACACCAGCCTGGCCTACGTGCTGAAAGACGAAAAGCTGATCGCCGAAGCGCAGCAGTGGATCGACGGCCTGCTCTCCACGCAGCGCGAGGACGGCTACTTCGGACCGCGCAAGAACCTGACCGCCGCGAAGTCGGGCACGCCCTCGTGGGAGGCGGTCGGGCACACCGCCGAGTCGCGCGACGCGCCCGACGTCTGGCCCAACATGCTGATGGTGAACGTGCTTCAGACGCACTTCGACGCGACCGGCGACCCGCGCGTGCCGCCGTTCCTGCTGAAATACTTCAAGTGGCAGGCGTCGCTTCCGCCGGAGAAGTTCCTGCCGGCAAGCTGGCAGAAGTGGCGCGCCGGCGACAACCTCGAAAGCGTGCACTGGCTGTACAACCGCACCGGCGAGGCGTGGCTGCTGGATCACGCCCGCACGGTGCATCGCCAGGCGGCCCGCTGGGACCGCGAGGTCGCCAACTGGCACGGCGTGAACATCTGCCAGGGCTTTCGCGAGCCGGCGCAGTTCTATCAGCAGTCGCACGATCGCCGCGATCTGGACGCTTCCGAACGCGTCTACCAGACGGTGATGACGATCTACGGGCAGGTTCCCGGCGGCATGTTCGGGGCGGACGAGAACTGCCGGCCGGGCCGCACGGGTCCGCGGCAGGCGGCCGAAACGTGCTCGATGGTCGAGCTGATGCGCAGCTTCGAGCTGCTGCTCGGCCTCAGCGGCGATCCGGTCTTCGCCGAGCGCTGCGAAGAGGTGGCGTTTAACTCCCTGCCGGCCGCGCTGACGGCGGACCTGAAGGGGCTGCACTATCTGACCGCGCCGAACATGGTGCAGCTCGACAAGGAGAACAAGGCGCCGGGCCTGGAAAACGGCGGTTGCATGCTGGCGTTCTCGCCGCACAAGTACCGCTGCTGTCAGCACAACGCGGCCATCGGCTGGCCGAACTTCGCCGAGCACCTGGTGATGGCCACCGGCGACGGCGGACTCGCGACGGTGCTCTACGCGGATTGCGACGTGACCGCGAAGGTGGCGGACGGCGCCGAAGTGCGGCTCGAAATCCGGACGGACTATCCGTTCGACGAGAACGTCGCGATCACCATCCGCACGGACAAGCCGGTGCGGTTTCCGCTATATGTCCGCATTCCCTCCTGGGCGCGCGAAGTCGGGGCGAAGATCAACGGCACGGCGATGACCTTCCCGCGCGCAGCGCTGGGCGGGTATCAGCGCATCGAGTACGACTGGGCCGACGGCAATCAGGTGGCGCTCAACTTCGTCAGCGAAATCGAGGTCGCGCGGTGGCGCACGAACGCGGACTGCGTATCCGTGCGGCGCGGGCCGCTGTGGTACTCGGCGCAGATCGGCGAGCGCGTCGAGCGCTCCGGCGGCAGCGACGATTGGCCCGAGTACGAGGTGTTTCCGACCGCGCCCTGGAACTACGCGCTGCAGCTCGACCCGGCCGACGCGGCGCGAAGCATCCAAACGGTTCGCAAGACCGGTGCGATCCCGCCGCAGCCCTTTGTCAGCACCGGTTCGACCGTCGAGCTGCAGGTAAAGGCGCGGCGCGTGCCGGCCTGGCAGCTCGATCGCTTCAACCTGATCTCCGAAGTGCAGGCCAGCCCGGTGCGGACCGACGAGCCGGAAGAGACCATCACGCTGATTCCGATGGGCGGCGCCCGGCTGCGCGTCACCGTGTTTCCGGTCGTCGGGTTGCGCGAGGACGCGGTCGCCTGGGAGCCGCCGCCGCCGGCGCGGCACTTCGCGTCGCACTACTGCGACGACATCGACGCACTGAGCGACGGGCTGACGCCGCGCTCGTCGGCCGACGAGCGCGTGCCGCGCTTCACCTGGTGGCCGCGGCGCGGCAGCAGCGAATGGGTGAGCTGGAAGTTCGACGCGCCGACGCGCGTCAGTTGGTGCGAGGCGTACTGGTTCGACGACGGCGACAGCGGCTACTGCCGCCTGCCCGCGTCATGGAAGGTGCAGTACAGGTCCGCCGGCGGCGACTGGACCGACGTAAGCGGTGCGAGCGGCGGCGGCAGCGAGCCGAATCGCATGAATCGCGTGACGTTCGATCCGGTGGACGCGAGCGAGCTGCGGCTGGTGGTGCAACTGCGCGAGGGCTTTTCAGGCGGGATTCTGGAATGGAAGGTGGGCGAATGAACGGCAACTTTCGAAGTGCGCGGCGTGTGGGAATGGGGTTCTGGCGACATCCGCGACTGTTGTGCTGCGCGACGCTGATCGCACTGGCCTTGTCGCCGGCGGCGGCGGACGACAAGAAGCTGGTGGTCGGTTTCTCGCAGGTCGGCGCGGAGAGTGCGTGGCGCACCGCCGAGACGCAGTCGGTGAAGTCCGAGGCGGAGAAGCGCGGCGTGACGCTCAAGTTCGCCGATGCGCAAGGCAAGCAGGCCAACCAGATCAAGGCGGTGCGGTCGTTCGTCGCCCAGAAGGTGGACGTGATCGTGATCGCGCCGATCGTCGAGACCGGGTGGGAGCCGGTGCTGACCGAGGCGAAGGCTGCGAGCATTCCGGTGGTTCTGGTCGATCGCGGCATCAAGGTGACGGACGAGTCGCTTTACGCGACGCTGATCGCCAGCGACTTCGTCGAAGAAGGCCGCATGGCCGCGACGTGGCTGGCGAAGAAGACCGCCGGCAAGGCGCAGATCGTGGAGCTCGAGGGCACAACCGGCTCGGCGCCGGCCCTGGATCGCAAGAAGGGCTTTCACGAGGTGCTCGCGGCGCACCCTGAAATGAAAGTCATCAAGAGTCAGTCGGCCGACTTCACCCGCGCCAAGGGCAAGGAAGTGATGGAAGCGCTGCTGAAGGCCGAGGGCCGCAACATCACCGCGGTGTATGCCCACAACGACGACATGGCGCTGGGCGCGATTCAGGCGATCGAAGAAGCCGGTCTGAAACCCGGCAGCGACGTCATTCTGATCTCGATCGATGGGGTGAAGGACGCCTTCCGCGCCATGGTGGAAGGCAAGCTGAACGCGACCGTCGAGTGCAACCCGCTCTTCGGCCCGATCCTCTTCGACACCATCGCCAGACTCCGAGCCGGCGAAGCGCTGCCGAAGTTCATCAAGAACCAGGATCGGCTGTTCGAACAGTCGGAGGCGGCGGCGCTGATCGACACGCGCGAGTATTGAGCGGGCGACAGGACGTGAAGTCCGCGCGAGAGCGGGGGACGAGGGAAGAGCGAAGAGCGAAAAACAAATAGCAAACGGCGAGCCGCCAACATCAAAGGGCGCTACGCAAATCCGCCTCGCCTCCCGTGCGCCCGACTCGCGCTTCGTCCGACTCGCGCTTTGTCCGACTCGCTCTTCGCTCTTCGCACTTCTCTCCCCCAAGCGCCGAGCCCTACTCGCTGGCTTGCGCATCTGGCGGCGGCGCTGCGCGCAGCCGATCCGCGGCCCAGCCGATCTGGCGGGCCATGCCGATGAAGACGTCGACTTCATTGATCGTCATGTCCGTGCGGCCCAGCACGCTGCGCAGCGCGTGGCGCAAATGATCCGAATACTGCTGACCGCGGAAAAACCCGATCCGCTCCAGGTTCTCGAACAGCACGCGGAACATGACCTGCTTGCGCTCGCCGATCTCCGGCGGCATGTCGATCGCGGTCGGTAGCGCCGGCCGGCCCGCATGCGCCAGCAATGCCTGATACGCCTCGTAACACAGCACGGTGACGGCGGCCGCAAGGTTCAGCACCGGATAGCCGGGCGCCGCCGGGATGCTCACCACGCGGTCAAAGTGCAACAGCTCCGTGGTCAGCAAGCCGCGATCCTCGCGGCCGAACGCGATCGCGGCCCGACCCGCAACGCAGTGCTGCACGGCCGCAGCGGCGGCGGCCCGCGGGTCCACGCCGGCCTGACGCTGGTACATCCCCAGTTTCGAGGTGGCGGCGAAGGCGATGCTCACATCGGCGAGCGCTTCGGGCAGTGTCGCGACCACTCGCGCGGCGTCGAGCACGTGGCGGCCGTGGACGGCGTAGTCGATCGCGGCGGGGTCGGACTGGGCGCAGCGCGGGGCGACCAGAACCAGGTCGCGCAGGCCGAAGTTGGCCATGGCGCGGCATACCGAACCCAGATTAGTGGGACCGCTGGGTTCGACCAGGATGATCCGCAGATTTTCGAGCGACGCCATCATGGGTGGGACGGGCTACCCGCCCTCATGCGTGGGGCGAGCTTTCTGCCCGCCTGCCAGATGCCTGCCACAGACACTCAGTTGGGAAGCGCGAGCCTACCGTCCCCGCCGCGTCCGGCGGCGCTGCGCGAGCAAACCACCATAGCCGAGCACCGCGAGGAAATAGGAGGTCATTCCGACGGGCCCGCACGCGGCGCACGCCGGATTCGTGTCGCACACGTCGCCGATGCCGTCGAGATCGCCGTCGAACTGCTCGGCGTTGGCGACTTGCGGACAGTTGTCGCCCGCATCTCCCACCCCGTCGCCGTCCGCGTCGGCCTGATCGGGGTTGGCTACGTCGGGCGCGTTGTCGCCCGCGTCGCCGATGCCGTCATCGTCGCTGTCGGCCTGATCGGGGTTCGGCGTGCTCGGCGCGTTGTCGATTACGTCGCCGACTCCATCGTCGTCAGTATCGCCCTGATCCGGATTGGGGGTGGCGGGTGCGTTGTCGAGCACGTCGGGAATGCCGTCGCCGTCGGCATCCTGCTGACCGGCATTCGGGACGGTCGGCGCGTTGTCGCACAGATCGCCCACGCCGTCGCCGTCGCTGTCGATCTGCTCAGCGTTAGCCAGCGTCGGACAATTGTCGCACGCGCTGCCGACCGTGTCGTTATCCGGGTCGGCCTGGTCGGCGTTCGCGGCGTTGTCGCAATTGTCGCAGGCGTCGATCACGCCGTCGCCGTCGGTGTCGATCTCGTCGTTGTCGTTTACCAGGTTGGCGTTGCAGTCAGGGAAGGTGATGTTCGCCAGGTTCGCGACTTCGGCGGCGCTCAGGCACTGAATCACCGTGCTGGGTAGGTCGACCAGTTGGGCCGCCTTGGCCGCCGCCTCGGCGCGGGTCGGCTGGCCGGTGGCGAACGTCGCGATGATCCGCGTTTGGCCCGGCTGTACCTCGAACTCGTACGACCAGGTCAGAACGTCGCCCACCAGGCTCACCGTTTTGAGCGGCACGCCGGTCGCGGCGGTTTGCAGCACATGTCCGACGCGAACGCGCGGCGTGTTGCTGTTGAGGTCGATGTCGTTGAAGGTCGTGAACCAGGCGTCGGCGGTGGTCAGCGAAGTGTCGCCGCTGGATGTCGAGCCGATGGTCGTGCGGGCGTCTGACCCCAGATTCGCTTCCATCCGAAACGTCACGGTAGCGGTGGTCGCGGCGTTGTTGGTCACGATGTTCAGCCAGCGGCAGAACTCGTCGCCGACGGGCACGAACGCCTTGCGCTCGACCGTCAGCGAGCCGATTGTCTGCTGGCCGAAGGTCAGGTTGCGCTGATCGCAGTCGCGGGCGATGGCGCCGTTGCCGCTGTACAGCACGTCGTTGACGAACAGCCCGTAGTAGCCGTCGAAGGCGTCGCGCAGCGCCGCGGTTACGTCTTCGCTCGGCACCGCGACGGTGAACACGGCGTCCGTGCACGATCCCGGTGAGTTGGCGAATGTCGGGCCGGTCAGGCCGACTTCGAACAGCCACTCCAGACCGGAGGAGTCGATCAGCCGCACTTGTTCCACGCCGGCGAGTGCCAGGCGGTTCGTCGAGAACAGCAGGCAACCGGCCAGAATTGCGCCGCGAAGGCTCGCGTTAGGCATCGGGGAATCCTCGTATTGGGGTCTGGCGCCGCGCAAGGCGTCGTCTGCAAGGTCGCCGCGCGCGGCCTCGCACCGTCAAACGCAGAATTCTAGGACGCGCGGCGCGTCGCGACAATTGCGGCGCGGATGTTACATAGATCGGTCGGTCGGCGGTGGGGTCGCACCCGCGCCTGCGATCGCCGGCGCTGCGCCCGCGCCCTTCCGCGAACGGATGTTGAGCACTTCGACGAACAGCGAAAACGCCATCGCGAAGTAGACGTAACCCTTGTCGATGTGCTGATCCAGCCCGTCGGCCACCAGCAGGACGCCGATCAGCAGCAGGAACGACAGGGCCAGCATTTTGACCGTCGGGTGCCGTTCGACGAATTCCGAGATTACGCCGGCGCTGGCCATCATCACCAGCACGGCGATGATCACCGCCGCCACCATGATCTCGATGTGCTGGGCCATCGCCACCGCGGTAATGACGGAGTCGAGCGAGAAGACGATATCGATCAGCACGATTTGCACGATGACGGCGGCGAACGATGCCGCCGCCCTTCTGCCGCCCCCGGAGTGGGCGTGGCCCTCCATCTTCTCATGGATTTCGTAGGTGGCCTTGCCGATCAGGAACAAGCCGCCGACGAGCAGGATCAGGTCTTTGCCGCTGATTCCGATCCCGGCGACGCTGAACAAGTCGGCGGTCAGTTTCATGATCGCGCCGACGGCGAGCAGCAGCGCGATTCGCATCAGCATCGCGAGGCCCAGCCCGATGATGCGGGCCTGCGGCCGCTGGGCCTCGGGCAGCTTGCCTGCGAGGATGCTGATGAACACGACGTTGTCGATGCCCAGTACAATCTCCAGGCCGGTCAGCGTCAGCAGCGCAATCAGGCTGTGAACGCTGAGAAGCGGCGCGTCCGGCGTGGCCGGCCCGCTGGTGGGAACGCTGCCGAGCAGGCTGCCGACGGCGAAGATGGCCAGTAGCGCGACCAGCGTCACATGCCACTCCTATGCGGGATGCTCGTCTTCGCGGCGTAATTCTCGACCGCGTGGCGCAGAAGGCGCGCGGCGTTATGGGTCGGAAATCTACCGGGAACCGCCCGCCGGAGGCCAGCGACGGCGCGCACCGCGAAAACACGAATGCGCGAAACCGCGCACTTGACCTCGATCAGCATTTGTGCGATCATTCTAATGGTTGATTACTAAAACAAGCGTTTGCCGGACTATCATCTCGCAAGCGCCTTGATACGGAAAGCGCCATGATTCTCGCCAATGCACCGCTGCGGACACCCATGCGGGTGACGCGATTCGCCCAGGTCGGCCCCATCACCTATCGGCTGATGGAACTGGGATTGATCGAAGGCAGCGAAGTCGAGGTCGTGCGTCGCGCGCCGCTGGGCGATCCGCTGCAGTTGCGCCTGGGTGATTCCGAGCTGTCGCTGCGGTCGCGGGACGCGGCGATGGTTGAGGTGGCCGCCGTCGCGTAGCGCGGCTCCGCTCGGTGCTACCGGACCATGCCTGCTGAGCCATCCGCTGATTCCGTCTTCGCACCACGCATATCGCAAGCAGCCCCGATCGTGGCGCTGCTTGGCAATCCCAACACGGGCAAAACATCGCTATTCAACGCGCTGACGGGCTTTCGGCGGCACGTCGCGAACTATCCCGGCGTGACGGTCGAAGTCGCTACCGGACCGGTGCGCGGCGCCGAGCCAGCGATGCAGGTCGTCGACTTACCCGGGACTTACAGCCTGGCGGCGCAATCGCCGGATGAGGCGGTCGTCGCCGAGATTCTGTCGGGGGGCGGGGCGAGCGGGCGGCCGCCGGACGCGCTGGTCGTCGTCGTTGACGCGTCGAACCTCCAGCGGAACCTGTACCTCGTCTCGCAGTTGATCGAGTGCCGCCTGCCGATGGTGGTGGCGCTGAACATGGGCGACATCGCGGCGCGACGCGGCATATTCGTCGATGCGGCGGGGCTCGCGCAGCGACTGGGGTGCGCCGTCGTTCCGATCAACGCGACACAGGCGCGGACGGTGTCGCCGCTGGTGAGCGCGATTGAAGCGGCGCTGCGCGGTCCCGCGCCGCGGGCGGCGGCGCTCGCGCTGCCGCCGGCGATGCGCGAGGCGCTCGCGAACCTGGCGGGCCAGTCGGCAAACGCGCGGCTGGGCGCGGCACGCGTGCTGGTCGATCGCGGCGGGTTCGCCGAAACGCAGTATCGGGCGACCGGCGGCGATGGCGCGGCGCTGGAGCAGGCGCGGGCGCTGCTCGCCGGCGGCGGACTGGACCCGGCGGCCGAGGAAGTGCGGGCGCGCTACGCCTGGATCGCCGAGATTCTTCGAGGCGTCGTGCAACGCCCCAGCAAGCCGGTCGCTACCTGGTCGGACCGTCTCGATCAGGTGCTCACGCATCCGGTCGCCGGTCTGGCCGCGCTGATCCTCGTGCTGACGCTGTGTTTTCAGGCGCTATTCAGCGGCGCGATACCGGCGATGGACGGGATCGAGGCCGTGTTCGGCGCGCTCGGCGGCTGGATCGGTCCGCTCGTGCCCGACGGCGCGCTGCGCAGTCTGATCGTCGATGGCGTAATCGGCGGCGTGGGCGGCGTGCTGGTGTTTCTGCCACAGATCATGCTGCTGTTTCTCTTCATCGCGATCCTGGAGGACTGCGGCTACATGGCGCGGGCGGCCTTCATGGTCGACCGGCTGATGCGGGCGCTGGGGCTGAGCGGCCGCGCGTTTATTCCGCTGCTCTCGTCGTTCGCCTGTGCGATTCCGGGGATCATGGGGGCGCGCGTCATCGCCGATCCGCGCGAGCGGTTTGTGACGATTCTGATCGCACCCTTCATGAGCTGCTCGGCGCGGCTGCCCGTGTATGTGCTGCTGATCGCGGCGTTCGTACCGGCGACGACTTACGCCGGCGGGTGGATCGGCCTTCAAGGGCTGGTCATGCTTGCGATGTACCTGGTAGGAATGGCGATCGCGATTCCCGTTGCCGGGTTGCTGCGGCGGACGGCGTTCGCGGGGCCGTCGCTCCCCTTCCTGATCGAGCTGCCGACGTACAAGCGGCCGCGGCTGCGCGCGGTCTGGCAGCGGATGTATCAGGCCGGGCGCGGCTTTGTCGTACAGGCCGGTACGCTCATCCTCGCGGTCAACCTGATCGTCTGGGCCCTGGCCTACTTCCCGCGCGATACGCGCGTCGCGGAGCGCATCGCGATGCAAGCCGCGGGCGCGGGCTGGGACGAAGCGCGACACGCGGCGGAGCTGGAAGGCGCCTACCTGCGCGACAGCTACCTGGGGCGTGTCGGTCGCTGGATCGAGCCGGCGATCCGGCCGATCGGCTGGGATTGGCGGATCGGCATGGCGGTGATCGCATCATTCCCGGCGCGGGAGGTGGTGATCGGCACCCTGGGGACGATATTCAACCTCGGCGGCGATGAGGACGAGGCGTCGCCGCGGCTGCGCGACGCACTGGCCGCGGCGCGCTGGCCGGAGAGCGGCGCACCGGTGTTCACGTTGCCGGTGGCGCTGTCGGTCATGGTCTTCTTCGCGTTATGCGCGCAGTGCACGAGCACGCTGGTGATCATCGGGCGGGAGTTGCGGTCGTGGTTCTGGCCCGCGGCCTCGTTCGTCGGCATGACTACGATCGCATATGCAGCGGCGCTGGCCACGGCGCTGTTCGCGCACGCGATGGGCTGGAAGTGATCGCGGCCGGGGGGCCGCGCGCCCGACGGGTTCGCGACGCGCGCTGGCGATAATTTACTCTGCACTTGCTGTTCAGTTTCCCACCGGCGGAGAAATCTGCTTAACGCTCACATCGTGTTGATATTTCGGCGGCCTAAGATAAAGTAACTAGGCAGCACGGATGCAAATCTGGGCCAAAAGTTAGCAGCCCAAGTCGGAGCCTCGGGGAGCGCGCGAACGGCGTCACCGGTCGCGGCGGCAGGTTCATCGGCTTTGGCATTTCCCAGGACTTCGTACGTGTCGTCGTCGCGTGAATCGCGACTTTGAGCGGCAATCACTCGATCGAAAGGGCCTTGCGAATGAGCGAGCTGTGGCAGCGGTCTGCGCGTGGGATGGTCGCTTTCACACTCCTGTGCTCGGCAGGTATCTCGGCATCGGGCCAGGTACCAGGCTATGCGGCCCGCTGGCGCTTCAACGAGCGCTTCGGGCAGGCGGTCTACGACGATTCCGGCAACACCAATACCGGGACGATCGAGAACGCTGCGCGGGCGCTGGGCTATGAAGACACCGGGCTGATGTTCAACGGCGTGAACGCCGGGGTGCGGGTGCCGTCGAGCAATTCGCTGCGGGCGACGGACGGACTCACCATCTCGGCCTGGATCCACGGAGGCGACTATTTCACGCCGCTCAACGGCTACAAGATGATCGCCCGCAAGGGTTCTTCTTATTTCTTCGCGATCCAGGGCAATCGGGTGTACGGTCGCGTGAACACAGGCGGCGCGTGGCGGCCCGTGGCGGGCGCGACGTACCTGAATCCGAATGCGTGGACGCACGTGGCGATGACATTCGACCGGACCGATCGGGGCTATCCGGGGACGCTGAGCGATTTCACCGGGATGCGCACGCACCCCGCCAACCCGATGGTGCGGCGCGGCGAACCGGGCGAGTTCGACCAGAACCTGCGCGAGATCGGCAACATCCTGTATGAGCCGGATCATCCGGACCCGAACAAGCGGTACAAGATTTTCTATACCGGCTGGGCGGGCACGCAGTATCAGCAAAACATTACGCACATCGGCATGGCCTATTCGCCGGACGGCGTGACCTGGACGAAGTTCGGCAACATCATCCCGTGGCGGGCGCTCGAAGACCCGTACGCCGTCAAGGTGGACGGGGTCTACTACCTGTTCGCGGAGGACAAGGAGGACGTGCCGTTCCGCAACGTGCGCCGCTTCCATTCGCTGGATTGCGAGACGTGGATCGACGACGGCGACGTCTTCGACACGCAGCCGGGCGGCAACCCGCCGTACTGGGAGGGACAGGATGTCAGTTCGATCGCGGTCTACGTCGAGAACGGCGTGTGGTACATGTACTACGAGGGCCGCGGGACGGGCAAGGCGTACATCGGACTGTGCACGTCGCTCGACGGGCTGGTGTGGACGCGCTGGTCGCTCGATCCGCTGATCCTGACGGGGCCGCTGGGCAGTTGGGATGACAACATCGTATGCCCCGACGACCTGATCAAGATCGGCGACACGTACTACTTCTTCTATCATGGCTCGGGATCGGCGACGCGGAACCTGAGCCGCGCGGGGCTGTTCACCTCCACCGATCTATACAACTGGACGCGGTACGAAAACAACCCGATTGCGAACACGGATGGCTGCGTGACGCTCGTGGACCCGAGCGGGATCAGCTTCTTCCAGATCCACGGCGATCTGAACATCAGCCGCTGGGAGCCGTTCGTGGTCAATTCGCCGCGGCTGTTCGTGAACGGAGTCGAGGAGCCGTACCTGATCCGCGAACATGCGTTCAATCTGCCGATCGTCGTCGATAACCAGGACTTTGCGATCGGCAAGACGCCGGTTGGTCAGCCGCTGTTCCCGTTCAACGGCTCGATCGACGACGTTCTGGTCTACCGCCGCGCGCTCACGCCCGTAGAGATCGAGCAGATTTTCTTCACAAGCAACCAGCCGACGCCGGAGTCGAATGACGACGCGGGCGCGCCGCTCGAGGACGAGACGCCGCCGGACAAGCTCTTTCCCTAGCGGACGCCCGATTGACGGGGGCGCCGGCCGGAGAGGCGAAGTGCCAAGCGGACGCTGAAATCTGAACGCGGCGCGACGAAGGGAGCGGAAGCGACGGAGCGAGAAGGCGAATGGGGGTCGGACCGCGCGATGTTCACCGATCATCTGCGCGCCGCGTGGTGGCGACGATCCATGACGATCGTTCGGGCGTGGCCGTCCAGCGTCCACACCCGCTGACGCGCTGTGGCGTCGGACTCGAACTCGATGCAGGCTTCCATCGCCGACTTCCCGGCCGAGCGGTGCTCATTGAACCGAATCGAAATCGCGCGGCCGTCATCCGAGGGTGTGATTTCCCCCTCGTAAACCGTCGCGCCGTCCGCACCCCGGCCGCTTAGCGCCAGGCATCGCAGCACCCGCGCGCCCGTGTGGTGATACAAGTACACGTCCATCGCGTGCGTCGCAGCGCCGTCGTCGCCGATGGTCTCGACACGCCCGTAGATCGCGTCCAGATACGGCTGGTGTTCGAACGTCGTACGAACGCGGGAAAACCCGCTCCACGGGAGCGCGGTCGCATCCAGCGCCAGCGAGCTTTCCCACGCACGGTCGAGCAACCTGTCAAGCGGGCGGATCATCTCAGACGGCTTTGGCGCTGGAGTCGGCGATGGCGCCACGAGACGCTCGTCCGGCTCAGCCGCATCCACGCGGAACCGATCCCATCCGCTCAGCAGCTCGTACTCATCTCCAACGTTCTCGAACAGATCGTCGTGGTACTTGTCGAGGCCGTCGAAGAGCCAACGCACGCGCAGGTCGCGGCGGCTGCCGGTCTGGTGCAGCTCGAAAACACTCTCGGCCGTGTCTCCATCGAAGCTGATCGTCCCCTCGCTCACGCCGCGCAAGACCGAACCCATGCCGAGGAGTCGGATGTTATTGTGCGCCGGATGCCAGTAGTACACGGTCAGCTCTCGCCACGCCTCCCCGCTGGTCAGCGCGCCCTCTCTCAGCGCGCGGATCGATTGCTTGCCCGGCCCCCACTGCCATGTGTCGTATGTGTCTTTGCCGGCTTGCGTGGTCATCTTCCAGCGGCCGCCGACGAGCCGCGTGAACGCCGCGAGGGGTTCGGC
Source organism: uncultured Planctomycetales bacterium (assembly GCA_964631045.1). GTDB lineage: Bacteria > Planctomycetota > Phycisphaerae > UBA1845 > Fen-1342 > CAZVWB01. The sequence goes on along the minus strand of CAZVWB010000042.1, from coordinate 3,143 downwards.
GCTCCAAGGCCCATCTCTCGTGATGTTCACGAACCTCGTGCCGTCGCGGCGGAACAGCCCGCCGGAGCACCCCAGCCAGAGCACTCCGTTACGGTCTTCGAAGAGGTTTTGCACGTGATCCGGGGTCAGTCCATACTCGGCCCCGAACACGGCGAACGCCGTGCCGTCAAAACACGCCACGCCCGCGCCAAGCGTCGCGAACCACACGGCGCCCTGTCGATCCTCAAGCACGTCCCACACGCGGTTGTTTCCCAAGCCGTCCTTCGCGGAGTATGTCCGCATCGCGGCGCCGTCGATGCACGTTACGCCGCCGCCTTCGGTACCGATCCAGATGCGTCCGCGGCGATCCGCGTGCAAGCACAAAACTCGACTGCTCCCCAGCCCGTCGGCGGTGGTGTAACTCAGGAACGCGTCGCCGTTGTATCTGTGTGCGCCCGCGCCGTCGGTCCCGAACCAGATGTTCCCGGCGTGATCCTGGATCATGTCCAGAACCACTCCGGGGCCGACCAGCGAGCCGCCACTCGCGACCTGCGCCTTGGGCAGCGGAAACGGGACGAAGGCCGTGCCGTCGAGACGCCGCACGCCGGTTAACGTACCGACCCAGATCGTGCCGGACCGATCCAGAAGAAGGCTCCACGCGTCGTTGTCGCTTGCGCTCTCGCCGAGTCTGAAGGTGGTGAACACGTTGCGGTCGAAGCGACTTACGCCACCCTCGGTCGCGATCCAGACAGCCCCGGCCTGATCCTGCACGATGCCCCGCACCGCCCGGCCCGCCAGGCCTTCGCGGGGACCGAAGAACTCCAGGGCCTTACCGTCGAAGCGGCACACGCCGTCGTCATTGGTGCCGAACCAGAAGTGGCCGTCGCGATCCTGGAAGACCTTGCGGACGTACGCGCTGATCTGCCCGCGCGCTCCAGTGACCGCATCCGAAACGACCGGCGCGTGCGCTGCCGCCGGCGGACCGTGTTGAACGCTCGGCGCCGTCGCCTGTCCGGCGGTCGGAACGCGCCACGCCTGCACGGCCAAAACAACACGATCGACCGGGGACCAGAAGGGCGAGACGATGGCAATGCACGCGACCGCACGTACCAAGACGAGTGACGGCAAGGTCATTCCTCCATCACGGCCGCACGACGTCTGCGTGGCCGCGATGGTATTCGACCACGCGGGCCACAGGAATTCCACCAGATGCGTGCCGGCTTCGCAGCTCCGCAGAACGTCGTCGAAGTCACCCGCCGAGTCGGAGTCGCGAAAATCAAGGAGCGAGTTGCGAGTTGAGACGAGAAACGAATGAGTCGAGGAGAGTGGTCAGGCCGAGGCTGGCGCGGCGAATCGGCCGCTCCGCATCTGGCTGAAAAAGCGAGGAGCGCGCGGCTCGGATGAACGCAGCGGCCGAATGCGTGCGGGAAGCGAAGCGCAAATCGGGCTGGCTGAGCCGTGCGGAGGTCAGCGCCCGGACAGTCGGCTCGGTATCATCGCGGAATGGAATCCACAGACGTTGACGCCTTACGGGCAGCCGCGGCCGAGTTTCTGATTGCGCAACTGCGCGAGCGGGCGCCGGCGTCGCTGCAATTCGAGGCGGCCTTCGATGAACAGACGCTCGAAGGCGAGGGCCGGGCGGCGGTGCTGTCGTTCGATCTGCCGGCGGCGAATGCGCACTGCGAACCTGGCGAGACGCGACACTACGTCGTCGTCGGGCAGACCGCGCCGAACTACTATCCGGCGTACGGGCTGGGGGCGGATGACGCCTTCAGCCTGCACGTCGGTACGCGATTCATGCTGGCGATGCAGATCGGCCGCGTCGAGCCGCCGGAGCCGGTGGAGGTGCGCAGCGCGATGCAGTCCGTGGTCGCGAGCATCGCGGGGGCGGCGGCGGCGGAGAGCGCGGCGCTTGCGGGGCTGTTCGCGTGCGAGGAGCAGCGCTACGCGGTGTACCGCGTCGCGGCGAACGGCGAGGCCGTGTACTTCGTGTGCGGCGACTGCCCGCCGGGGTTCTATCGATTGGCTGCGCATCCGCCGCAGGTGGCGCTGCGGCTGCACCTGGGCAAGGTGATCCGGGCGGAGCCGCACATGCGCGAGACGGAGTAAGGCGGCGGATCAACTTCGGTCGGCCGGCGACGGCGCCGCCGACCCCGCGGCCCAGGACAGGGCCAGCAGCGGCAGCAGGCGGCCGACGAACATCGCGAGCATCAGCAGCGTCATGCCGTACTGATATGCGTCGATCGGCAGCCCGATTCCGCGATTGAGATTCTTCGACGTGACGTTGGCCGTGACGCCGCTGGTCAGGCTGGCCCCGCCCACGGCGGAGGCGGCGTCCAGCAGCGCATCGGCCAGCGTGGATGGCGCCTGGAAACGGCTGCTGACGCTGTTTTCGATCGCCAGCAGACCCAGCGCGACCCCCAGGACGAGCAGCCCGGCGAGCAAGGTCAGCAGCGCGGCGCTCAAGGCGGTGCGCACCCACCCCGCTTCGAGCGCGCCGATCCGCCGCCCGCGCAGCAGGAAACCGGCCGCCTTCAACCCCATCAGAAAGAACGACCACGACACGCCTCCGCCAGGCGCGGCCACGATGCCGCCCACGAGCACGCAGCCGGCCAGCAGCGCCTTGGACCCCTCGCTGACCGCGCGATCGCCCAGCGGGGCGGCGGCGAATCCCGGGCCGCACGCCGAGAGTACGTAGAGAAATCCGCGATCGACCGGGGGCGATGGCTGCCCGGCGGCTGCGGTCACCGTCGCGTCCTGCTGCGTGCTGCGGCGTGGCGCCTCCAGCAACGTCAGCCCCGCTGCCGCCGCGACGAGAAACAGGGAGTATGTCACGAAGCGCCAGGAGACGTAGAAGCCGCGCACGCCGATGCGGCCGATGCCGCCGCTGGTCAACATCGCCACCGCGCACACCAGTCCTGGGGCGAGGCCGGCAAGGGCGTAGACCCAGGCTGCGTTCTCGAGTGGGCGACTGGTGATCGCGCCGAAGCCGCACCCGGCGGCGACGGCCCGCCAGACCGCGCCGGCGCTGCCGCCCAGCGCGTTGGACGCCCCGCCCCCCCCGGCTTCGACCGTCCAGACGACCGCGATCGCCACAAATTGCGTGGCGGCGAACATGGCCAACACGGCGAACGGGTGCAGCGGCAGCGGCCAGCCGTTGCTGC
>CAZVWB010000041.1:0-43102 GCA_964631045.1 uncultured Planctomycetales bacterium | reverse complement strand
CCCGCGAATAATCGTTGCAAGGCGGCGATCGGTGAATTACAAGAGCGGTTGCAAGGATGCACAGCCGAGCGAAAGGACCGCTCATGACCTCAGGAATTGCGCCCAGCCCGGCAGGGCTGCGCCCCACCACAACCGTGAATGACTCCCGAAACATCAAGGTCGTCGTCGCGCTCATCGCATCGATGACGGTCGGCGGCGCCGTCTTGCTGCTGCTCGAGTCGCCGCGGCCCCGCTGGACCAGCGGGGCGCTGCTGACCGCCGAGCAGGCGCTGCAGATTGAGGATGTGTCGATCGCGCTGCTCGAGGCCGGGCGCGAAGACGCCTGGGACGCGTTCGACTGCGTCGTCCTGCCCTCCGGCGAGTGCCGCTGGCAGCCGCGCGGTCCGAATATCCAGCTCGCCGTCGTCGCCTCGGAGGGCGACGCGTTGCCGGACGTGCAGGCACGCCGCCTGTTGGAAGCGATCGCCAGCATGAATCAGGTCAACGGCCTGGCGCTGTCCAACGTGCGGATCGATCCGCAGTCCGACCCGCGCGTGCTCGCCGATCTGCCCCCGCAGGCACACGACCTGCTCGCGCTACTGCTCCGCAAAAGCGTCGTTCCATAGGCGGCGTGTGCCCCGGGTAGCGCCGAGCGGCGCGGCCGGCTGCGCTTCCGCGATCCCGCGCACGGAATCCGCGACTACATCCGCCGAATCCGAACCCAGATCAAAGATTCGTCGCCGCCGCGCGCGTGCGACTCCCGCGCGGCGGCGTACAATACGAGAGCGTTGGGCGCCGTGTCGGACCGGCCCCGAGGAACCCAGAATTCGGCCGAGCGGTCATGGCGGGTCGTAGCTTCGCGAAATTACCGGGCTTCGAGATCGTGAGCCGGCTCGGGCGCGGTGCACACGCCACGATCTGCCTGGGCGTTGAGCGTAGCTCCAATCAGAAATTCGCGATCAAACACATCGTTCGCCGCAGCGCCGAAGATGACCGCTTCATAGAACAGGCCGAGGGCGAGTTTGAAATCGCCCGGCGGCTTGAACACCCGACGCTGCGCCGCTGCCACGACATCGTGCGCGTGCGTAAGTGGCTGCGAATACAAGAGTTGTTTCTGATAATGGAGTACGTCGACGGCGAGACCCTGGAGCGCCGCTGCCCCAGCCGTATCAGCTCCATTCTCTCGATCTTCCGGCGGGTGGCTGAGGGTCTGCACGCGCTGCACCTGCTCGGATACGCGCACGCCGACCTGAAGCCCAACAACATCCTGCTCACGGCGGATGGGGGCATCAAGATCATCGACTTCGGGCAGAGTTGTCGGCTGGGGCACCGCAAGGAGCGGGTGCAGGGCACGCCCGACTACATCGCGCCGGAGCAGGTGCGCCGCGAGCCGATCGACCAGCGCACGGATGTTTTCAATCTCGGCGCTACGATGTATTGGATATTGACGGGAAAGGCATTCAAGACGATGTTGCCGACGGCCAAGACCGGCGACCGGGTGATCGAGATCGAGTCGCGCCGCGGCAACGAGCCGCCGCACGAGGTCGATCCGCGCGTCCCGTTGCCGCTGTCGCGGCTGGTCATGGAGTGTTGCGATAACAACCGCGACGAACGTCCGCGCGACATGAAGCTGTTCGCTTCGCGCGTCGAGACGATCCAGCAGTTGCTCGCCAAGCGCGGCAAGGATTCGACCGAGGTGCCGCAGCGCGGCGGGCGCTGAGGCTCAACCCGGGCCGCATCCGGGCCGATGCAGCGGCGTGCGCGTCGCGCCTCCCGCCCATTCGGCGGGCCGCCCTGCTTCTGAGGAATCCGGATCGCATGCCTACGAGCGACTCGCGAACCACGTCCGACAGCGCTGCGGTATCCGCGGCGGAGGCCGTGCAGTACCTGCGCGAGGCGGCTCAGCTCAACCTCGAAGATCCCAATCGGCGCGGTTCGCTGCTGACATTCGGCAGCGCCGGGCAGGTCGTCATGACCGGCGACATGCACGGCAATCTGCGCAACTTCCGCAAGCTGCAGCGTTTTGCGGCGCTCGATAGCAGCCCCGGGCGCAGCGTGATCCTGCACGAACTGATTCACATGGAGCCCGAGCCGCCCGAGTACATCGACTATTCGATCGATTTGCTGATCGAGGCGGTGCGCTGGAAGTGCACCCACCCGGATAACGTTTTCTTCCTGCAATCCAATCACGAGCTCTCGCAGTATCGCCGGCACGAGATTACCAAGGCCGGGCGCTCGGTCCTATACGACTTCGAGCGCGGCGTGTCGCGTCGTTTCGGAGCGCAGGCCGACGCCGTGCTGCGCGGCGTGGATGAGTACATCGCGTCGCTTCCGCTCGCCGCCCGCACGGAGAGCGGCGTGTTCATGTGCCATAGCCTGCCCGATCCCCTGCTGATGGAGTCGTTCGACGCGAGCGTGTTCGATCGCATCCCGACGACCGAGGATTTGTCGCCCGGCGGCTCGGCCTACGCGCTGGTCTGGGGCCGCTTCCACTCCCCGCAGGCGGTCGAGTACTTCGCCCAGCGCCTCGGCGCCGCGGTTTTTCTGGTCGGGCACATGCCGCAGGAATCCGGCCACGCCGTCGTCGGCCGGCTCGTAATCGTCGCCAGCGATCACTCGCACGGCGTTTTCGTGCCGCTGGACCTGGGCCGCACGTATTCGCCCGCGCAGATCGAATCCGCCATCCGAAAGTTCGTCAGCGTCGAATGAACGCATCGCGCGGCTGACAGCCGCCGCGCGGGCGCAGTTTCCGCGGTCGCATTCCGCGATTCTCGCCGGTCCGCCGCACTCACGCCGCCCCGCCATCGGAACGATACGTAGAGTAGTGATGGTTCGCCGGTTTGGCGTCGCGACGAGGGTGCCGTGTCCCAGAACAACGCGATGCGCGCGCTTCGCTGCGACGAAGCGACAATCAACCAACTGCTCGACGACCTGGACAAGCAGGCCCGCGGCGGCCTCGGCGCCGACGGCCGGTCGCGCGAGCGGCACGTCTATCGCGCCGTACCGATCCTGATGGATGTGATCGGACCCTCCGGAGCGTCCGTACGCTACAACGCAGTCTCGCGAAACATCTCGCCTGACGGCATCGCGCTACTGACCGGAAGCGTGGTTTACCCCGGCAGCAAGTGCATCGTGCAACTGCTGACGTTGAACGATCGAACGCATACGGTCGACGGTCGGATCGTGCGCTGCCGCTATCTCTCCGGAACGCGCTCCGTGCACGAAATCGGCATCCGCTTCGAGCATCCGGTCGATCTGGCGTTGTTCTCGCGCACGGCCGTGCCCGCCAACGTCTTGCTGGCCGAGGACAGCGTCGCTACGGCGAAGCTCGTCCGCAAGTTGCTGGAACCGCTGAACGTCGACCTGACGCACGTCGAGAACGGCAACGACGTAATCAAAACCGCCGCCGAGCAGACCTTCGACGTGATCCTGCTCGACATGGAGATGCCCGAGCTTGACGGCTTCGGCGCTGTCGCCGCGCTGCGAAAGGCCGGCTACCTGCGCCCGGTCGTGGCGCTCACCGCCCTGACCGAAGGCGACGTCCGCGAGCGCTGCATCCAGGCCGGCTGCGACGAATTCGTCGCCAAGCCGTTCGGGCGCGAAGCGCTGCTTTCTCTGCTGCGCAAGTACAAACCCGCCCCGCTCATCAGCAGCCTGCTGATGTCGGACAACAGCATGGCGCCGATGATCGACGACTACGTCAAGCACCTGCGCCAGGTCGCACAGGACCTCGAAGCGAATTTCGCGGCCAATGAAATGGCGGCGATCGCCAAGCATGTCCGGGCGCTATGGAGCGAAGCCGGCGGCTACGGCTTCGAGGCGATCGCGATCTCCGCGGAAATGCTGGAGGCCGGCCTCAAGACCAACTCGCCGAACATCCGCTCGAAGGTTACGGAGCTCGTGGCGCTGTGCCGCGCGGCGCGGCTCTCGTCCGGCGCCGCGCTGGGCTGATGTCGCGACTCAAACCTGCCGGTGCTTAACTCGTCGGCATCAGAGGCGGACCGCACGGGCCGGAGGCCCATGCTCCCCTTGCGCGGAGCTCGCCATGCGCAGAATGCGCGATTTGCCCGCGGCATTGCACTGAGGTCGCGGTCGGACGCGCTGCCCCCACCTTTGCATCCGCTACATCCGCCCGACCGCGTACTACGGGCGCTCCGGCGGCGCCACCGGCATGGGCGCTCCCTCTGGTGCGAAGTCGAAGAGCGGCTCCTGGCTGCGGCGCAGTTCGACGGTCAGGAATCCGCGCGGCCCGACCGGGTCAGGCGCATCGTCGTAGTAGACCACCCGTTGCGCGAGCCGCCCCAGCGCCACCATGCGACGCAGAACGTGTACGGGATCGACGAACGCCAGCGGCACGCGCGAGCGCGCCGTCGGAAGCGCCGCGCCCCCGCGATGCACCTGCAGGTCGATCCAACGGGCATTGGGCCGCTGCGAAATCGCAGTCTGAATCTCCGCCACGGGCTGTGTGGTCGCGAACGGCCGCCCGTTCGCGCCGACGATCTCGTCGCCGACGCGCAAGATGCCGTCCGCCGCCTCCGCCGCCGTAACCTCCGTGACGCGCACGCGCCTCTGCCCGGGCACCGGCTCGACGCTGATTCCCAGGCGCGGCCCGCCGCCCGGTTGCCGCGTCCGCCACCAATGCTCCTGCAGCGCTTCCGGCGCGACGCGGCCGAGGTGCTCCAGCCAGAGCGTTCCGAGGTCCGCGAGCGGCCCGGACTGAACGACGACGATCGTCTCGGTCTTCGGGGAGATCGGTCGCTGCGTCACGCGCAAGCCGCGCTCCAGCGTCCGGGCCTGCCCGCGCCGGGCCTGCACGACCTGCCGCAGCCACTCCGGCTGCGAGGCGATGACCAGCACGTCGCGATCCAGCGCCCAGCAGAGATGAAGCGGACTCTCCACGCCGGTCGCAGCACGCACGATCTCGCCGATCGCCAGAACGCGGGCCTCGACCCCCCCCAGCGACAAATCCTGCACCGCCGGCAGCGCCGGCCAGCCCCACCGCAGCGCGAGCAGGCGATAGACCGTGAGCGTCGAATCGGCCAGCGCGTCTAGCGCGCGCAGCGCCTCGTCCGGCTGACTGGCCTGGATCAGCAGCGCCACGCCCGGGAGCGGCGGCGCCACCCCGTCGCCGGCGACCGGGTCCGCGACGCCGACGGCGACGCAAGTCGCACTGCCGAGCGCGTCGGTCAGCCGCGCGGCGCTTTGCAGTTTTTCCTGAATCTTGAGCGCCTGCCGGAGCACGTTGCGCGGGGGCAACTCATCGACCGCCTGGTAGAGGCCGGGATAATCGACGTGCCCGAGCCACGCGAGAAGCGTACGTTCCGGCAGCCTTTCCGCGACGGACAAAAGGTCCGCGTTTCCAGTAGCGATGCGCTGCTCCGCGTCGCCCACGGCGCTGAAGTGCAGAAACTGCCCTTCACGGTGCAGCGCCAGCAGAATCCGCGACGCGCCGCGAAGCGGACCGGGCAATTCCGAGATCGACTTCGGCGGCGGCCCCGCCACAGCGCTCGCCGGGCGCGTCGTCGGCGTTGCTCCGAGACGCGCGTATAGAACGCCATCCGGGTTCTGCGGCACGCGCTCGAGCAGCGCGAGAAAACTCGCGTCTTGCGCCAGGCTCGCCGGCGGCTGCGGCTCGACAAACGGCAGCACGCGGCGGAAGAGCGTCTGTGCACCGCCCGCGTCGCCCAGGATCAGCAGGCCGTCCTGAACCGCGGCGGCGATACCGTTGCTCAAGCGAAAGATGGCCGCCCGCCCCGCCGCGGGCAGCGGCTTTGCCCCCCAACTGCGCACCAGGTCTAGCAAGCGGTCGCCCGCGGTCGGGCGGCAGATGACGACGCCGTCCTGCGAGTGCCCGATGCCGTCGCCCACGAACGCCACCCGGCGGGCGAAGAGCGCGTTGATCGCCTCGGCCGGCGTCATCTTTACGGTCGCACGCACCTGCGCGCCCCAGTCGGCCACGTCTTCGAGCCGCACCGGCTGGCCGGCCCACTCCGCAAGCGTCTGCCACACCGCCGGCTCGCTCAGCGCGAGCAGCAGATCGCCGGCGTCGCGCACTTCGACAAACAGGCCGGTGTCCGGGCCGACGTAGTTTGCCAGCGATTCGTCCGACTTCGCAACCGGCGGCGCGCAGACCGCAAACGCGGCAGCCGCGAGAACCAGGATCGGGAGATTGCGACGACGGATGGTGTTCACGGATGGGTCAACTTCGCGCGCTCGGTCGCGGGTCAGCGGAACTTCGGGTCGACTCGCGCCCGGCCGGATCGCCGACCGCACGGGCGACGGCAACGGACTAAATGCGCGTGCCGCTGGTTTCGTCGGCCGGCTCGGGATCCGAGGGTTCCGCCGCGGGCTCGAACGAGAGCAGCTTCAGGAAAATGCCGCCGATGGGATCGACCGTGGCGAAATCGAGATGATTCCGGGCCACATCCGCCGGCAGATCGAGGTTCAGATAGTTCGCCAGGGCGATGGTCTCGCTGGAGAGCGCCCTACCGGCGGCGACTGAAGCGTCCAGCTTCTGCCGAATCCGCTCCGTAATCAGCGCAAAGGCCCGCTCCGAGCGCTCGACTTCGTCGATGCCCGGTGCGTAGGGGTCGAGCAGCGCAATCTCAGGCGACGCATCCGCGGCTCCGCCGCCGCCAGCCCCCGGCGTCGTCCGCCACTGCCACGTCACCAGCGCCAAGGCCACCACGGCCGCGGCGCTGGCCACACCGGCGAACAGCCGAATCAGTCGCAGGCGCCGCCGCGACGCCGCAGGCGCGACGCCGGAAATCGCCGACATCACACTGTCGGTAAAAACATCGGAGAGCGGTCGCGCCGGCGCATCGCCGGCAATGACGTGCTCGCAGGCTTCCATCATGGAAAGCGTCTGCTGACAGCGCCGGCAGCTCAGGCGGTGCGTGTCGAACTCGAGCCGCAGCGAGCCGGCCAGGTGCCGGTCCAGATAGGCGTCAAGCAGTTGTTCCCATTCCGCGCAGTTCATGACGACCCTCATCCAAGCTGGGAGTCGCTTGCGAAGCGAATGTCGGTCCAGTCTTCGCTCAGTTCGTCCTGCAACACGAGGCGCAGCCGCTCGCGGGCGCGGTGAAGATGACTCTTCACCGTAACCGCCGGCATGCCCAGCGCCTGACTGATTTCCGCGCAACTTTTGCCTTCCCGATAGAACAGCAGCACGGCGGCCCGCTGCGTCGGCGTCAAATCGTCGACCGCGGTCCAGATCAACTCGCGCAGGCGGCGGGCCTCTTCGCTGTTTGCAACGCGGTCGTCGCCGCCCGCTTCCGGCTCGCCGATGCGGGCGAAGTCGGTCTCGCCCGAGAGCGCTTTGCGACGGCGAATGCTGTTGAGGCACAGCCGATACGCGATCGTGAACAACCACGTACTGAACGCGTATTGCTCGCGATAGCTGTCGAGCGCTCCATACGCCTTGACGAACGCAGCCTGGCACAAGTCCTCGGCTTCGTGATGATTGCGCACCATCCGCCAGACGAACGCGAACAGCCGATCCTTGTAGGACTCGACCAGTTCGCGAAACGCGTCCGCGTGCCCGCGCCGCGCGCGGGCGATCAGCCGCAATTCTGCGTCACGCGCCATGCACTCACTCGTTTTGCCGGCCTGGCGTTCGTGCATCCGCCATCCTTTTCTACCGGTACGCGACTGCCGGGTTGCAGCCGCAGCCTGGGGCACGGGCCGAGAATCCGCGAAGTTGCGGCGGGTCCATGACCAGCTACAATCCATTGTAGTATGTCCAAGCCGCCTTCGCCCCCCCGTCGGATCGTCAACAAAAAGGCGCGGTTTGACTATGAGATTATCGAGCAGGTCGAGGCCGGAATTTCGCTAACTGGTAGTGAGGTCAAGAGTTTACGCGCGGGACAGGCGTCGCTCGACGAGGCCTTCGGCTTCATACGCGAGGGCGAGATGTTCCTTTGCGACTGTCAGATTTCGCCCTACCCGCAGGCCGGTTATGTGCAGCACGTCCCCAAGCGCGAACGAAAGCTGCTCCTGCACCGCAGCGAGATCCGGAAGTGGAACGCCAAGGTCGCTGAGCGCGGCTTCACGCTGATCCCCCTCGCGATCTACTTCAATGAAGACGGCCGCGCAAAGGTCGAGATCGCGCTGTGCAAGGGCAAGACGCACGGCGACAAGCGCGACAGCCTGAAGGAACGCGAGCATCGCCGCGAGATGGATCGCGCCATGCGACGCAGGTGACGCCCGAGTCGCGGGGGCACATGCACGGCGGCTCGCCGGCCATGTCGTTCGGCCTCACCGTCCGTGCGCAGCGCCGCCCCAGCGTCATCCAAACCACTTGACGCAGAGCACAACCCAAATTCCGGCGAGAACATCGAGGACGATACCGGTCGCCGCCATCGTTCGCAGCGGCGTCAGCCGCGTGCCGTAGACCAGTGCGTTCGGCGGCGTAGACACCGGCAGCGCGAAACCCAGGCTCGCGCACAGCGCGACCATCCATACCGCCTGAACCGCCGACACGCCGCAGACCGGCGCGAGACTCGCGGCGATCGGAACCAGCAGCGACGCCGTCGCCGTGTTGCTGGTCAGCTCCGATAGCAGAATCGTGGCGCCCGCCAGGGCGAACAAGACGATCCAGGGCGGCAGCGCCAGGCTGCCGACCGCTTCCGCCAGCGCGCGATCCGCAGCGCTGGCCTTGAGCATCGCGCCCAGGCACATTCCGCCGGCGATGAGAAACAGCGTGTCCCAGTCCAGCGCCTGAAAATCGTGCCGATCCAGCACCGCGCGGCGTCGCGGGCCGATGCGAACCATGAACAGCCCCCACGCGGCCGCGAGCGGAACGAGTTCTTCCGGCAGATAGGTCCGAACAAACTGATTCAGGCCGTGTTCACGCACGGTCAGGCTCTGCACGACGCCGGTGAAGAGCCAGGTCGTCGCCGTGATCGCGAAGAGCGCGAGCGCCCAGCCGCGTCCGATGCGCCGCTCGTCGGGTGTCATATCCGCGGTCGGCCGCGCCGGGCCGACGTCGTTGATGTCGGCGATCAGGCTGGGTGCGGCTCCGGCTTCGTTCGTATCACGCGGGGTCGCGCGCGACCGCCGCGCAGCACCGCGCCGCGCCGCAATCACAAGCAGCAACCAGGCCATCGCGGTCGTTCCGATCCACACCGGGACGCCGACGCGCATCCATGCGACGAAGCTGAAATTCGGGTCCAGCTCGCGGATTCGACCGTAACCGATGAAGTTCGGCGCTGTGCCCACCGGCAGCGCCATCCCCCCCAGCGTCGCACCGTACGCCAGAGCCAGCAGCACCGCGGGCGGGTACAGCGTTCGTCGCGCCAGAAGCGTGACGGCCGGAAGCAGCATCGCCGCGACCGCGGTGTTGTTCTGACAAAGCGACAACACGCCGGAGACGACCAGAACGAAGCCCGCAAGCCCGGCGGCGCCGATTGCGGGCGCTGTCGGCGTCGGCACTCTTGCCTCGCCGGCGGATCGCGCCAGCCAGTCGAAGACGCCGTGCTTGTCGAGCGCGCGGGCCAGCAGGAACGCGCCGAGAAACAGGAACAGCACCGGATCGCCCCACGAGGCGATGGCCTCGCGCCAAGGCATCAGGCCGCTGAACACGATCGCGACCGGAATGCCCAGCGCCGTGACGCCGAGCGGCGCGACTTCCGCGATCCAGAGCACCAGCGTGCCCGCCACGATACCGACGGCGCGGCGCACCGCGGGCGACGGATGCCACTCGATGAGCGCGGATGCGCTGAAAGCCGCGATGGCGGCTGCGAATACCAGCAGGCGGAAGCGGGTGGGCATCTAATGGTTCCAGAAGCACGCAAACGGCACTTGCCGCAGCGCGAAAGCAGTCCGCCGCGAAGGACGCTAGAACAGCATCAATCCCGCGATGCTCCACGCGATCGCGCAGAGCATGATGACCGACGTGTACCCGACGATTTCGCCGGCCCGCACGCCGGTGATCGACAGCAGCGGCAACGCCCAGAACGGTTGCAGCATGTTGGTGGCCTGATCGCCGTACGCCACCGCCATGACCACGCGACCCAGGTCGGTCATTTGCGCATCGGTCGCCGCCTGCATGGCGATCGGCCCCTGCACGCCCCACTGCGCGCCGCCCGACGGGATGAAGAAATTCACCACCATCGCCGAGAAGAACGTGAACAGAATGATCAACTGCGGCTCGCCAAAGCTCGCGTAGGCGGCGGCGAAGCGCGTGACAAGCCCGCTCGATTCGACCAGCGCGATCACACCGCCATAGATGGGAAATTGAACGATGATCCCCGCACAGCCGCGGGCCGCGTCCTCCGCGGCCGCCATGTACGCCCGCGCCGAGCCGTGCAGCACGAGCCCCAGCGCGAGCATCGTGGCGTTCACCTCGTTCAGGCCGAAGCGGCTGAAGCCGCCGACGATGCGCCCCGCAAGCGAGTCCCCGCCGCCGCCGGCCATCCACAGGAACCGCAACACGGCGGCGAAGAAAGGTATCGCCGCGAGAACGACCACGAGCCAACTGCGGTCGAGCCACTCCGGGACGGAGCGCCGCGCTGCGGCCGGCGTGGCCGCTGCGCCGGCGGGTTCATCGGCGGCGGGCGCGTACTGCTCGAACCCGCGCCGCTCCGCCGTGTGGCGTGGGCCGATCAGCATCAGCAGCATCGGCGTCAGCACGAGCAGACCGCCAGTCACGAACGCGTTGAGCGGCGTAAAAAGCGTCTGAGTCAGGGGGATGCCGCCGGGGCCGAGCCGCGCCACATACTCCGTGGAAAGGACTTTCGCGGCGCCGTCGCGAGTCGTCACCGACAACGGCGCGGAGCCGGACAGCCCGCCGTGCCACACCATCAAGCCGAAGAACCCCGCGGCCGCCAGCAGTGGATAATGGACGCGGACTTTCCGCGCCGCACACGAGCGCCCGACTTCCCGCGCCAGCAGGGCCCCGACGATCAGCGAGAGTCCCCAGTTGATGACGCCCGTCAGACACGCCACCGCGCCTACCAGCGCCGCGGCCTGCCCCTGCGAGCGCGGCAGCACCGCCAGCGCGGCGATCAGGCGGCGCACTGGGCGGGTCGCTGCGAGCGCATGGCCGGTCACGAGCACCAGGCACATCTGCATGCCGAACGCCAGGAAGCGCCACGCCCCGGCGGCGTCGGAGCGCCACGCATCCACCAGTACCAGGGCCGGCGCGCCTTGGGGCGCACGCGAGAAGTCGCCGAGCGTCAATGCCAGCGCCGCCGCCACCACCGCAAGCGCGACGGCGATCACGAACGGATCGGGACAGGTCTTCTCGAAGATGCGCGTCGCGACGGCGCCGAGTTGTCGGATCATGGTGAGGTGCATCCCGCTTTCGGACGCGATGCGACGGCTGGCGCGGACATCCGGCCCGCGCCGAACAGGAGACCAGTCCGGCGGGCAGAATGCCCGTCCCACCCTGAAAAACGCAACGGCTCGCGAGTTGCACCCATCATGGTGGCGCGAAGGATAGCCGAATTCTGTCGCCGCGCGCCGCAGCCTATAATGCAGGCGTCGCACGCGACGGGCGCGGGCGACGGCGGGATCCCTGGCGAGAACGGCGTGGCCGACCATCCGACCGGAAGTTCGTTCGATCCGACGCTGGCATCCAGCGGCATCAGCCGTGGAAGCGACTACGCAGCGCTGCAGCCCGGGGCCCGCGTGGGACAGTACACACTGATCGAGCCGATCGGCCGCGGCGGCATGGGCGTGGTCTTTCGCGCGGAGCAGCGCAGCCCGAAGCGCACGGTCGCACTCAAGCTGATCCGTTCCGATCTTGTCAGCCCCGAGCTGCTGCGGCGCTTCGAGTACGAAGCGCACGCGCTGGGCCGCCTGCAGCACCCCGGCATCGCGCAGATTCACGAAGCCGGGGCGCTCGACGTCGGCGAAAGCCGCCAGCCGTTCCTTGCCATGGAGCTCGTCGACGGCAAACCGCTGAACGTCTTCGCCCATGAGCGGCGGCTGAACGTCCGCCAGCGGCTCGATCTGTTCGCGAAGATTTGCGACGCCGTGCAGCACGCCCATTTGCGCGGCGTGATCCACCGCGACCTGAAGCCGGGGAACATCCTGGTCACCAGCGACGGCCAGCCGAAAGTGCTGGATTTCGGCGTCGCGCGCGTGTCCGACAGCGAGTTGCAGCTCACGCAGCAGACGCTCGTCGGTCAGATCGTGGGCACGCTGCCGTACATGTCGCCCGAACAGGTCGGCGGCAATCCTCAGGAAGTGGACGCTCGCAGCGACGTCTATTCGCTGGGCGTCATCCTGTATGAGTTGCTCTCTGGCCGGCGGCCGCACGATCTGGGCGGAAAGTCGATCACAAAGGCCGTCAGCGTCTTGCGCGACCATCAGCCGCCGGCGCTGGGCGCGCTGCAGAAGACGCTGCGAGGCGACGTGGAGACGATCGTCGCGCACGCCATCGCCCGCGAAAAAACGCGGCGCTACCAGTCGGCCGGGGCGCTGGCCGAAGACCTGCGCCGGCATCTGCGCAACGAACCGATCGCGGCGCGGCCGCCGTCGCTGGGATACCAGCTTCGCCAGTTCGCGCGGCGACATCGGGCGCTGGTCTGGAGCGGCGCGTTGTTGCTGATCGCGCTGCTGGGGGGCGTGGCGACCACGTCGCTGGCGCTCCTGCGAGCGCTGCGCGCCGAGGCCGATGTGGCCAAACTGCTGGTCGAAGCGCAACAGGCCCGCGACCGCGAACGCGATCAACGCATCGTGGCGCAGACCGAGGCCCAGTCCGCCGAGGCCGTCAGCGACTTTGTGACCAACATGATCGCTTCGGTCGATCCATCCAAAGGAAATCGCGACGTCACCCTGCGCGAGGCGCTGGAGCAGGCCGCGCAGCGCGATCTCGACCGCGACTTCGCCGGCCGCCCGCTGGTCGCCGCGCGTATCCGCGACGCGATCGGCCGCAGCTTTCTTGGCCTGGGCCTGCTGGAGCCGGCGGCCGGGCATTTGTCGAAGGCGCTGGACACGCGCGAGCGCGAGCTCGGCCAGGACCACGCGGAGACGCTCGCGTCGCTCAACAACGTCGCGACGGTGCGGCAGAATCTGGGCGACCTCGATGGTGCGGAGCGGCTGTTCCGACGGCTCGTGGCGCGCTATCGGGCGCTGCGCGGCCCGCGCGACGCGGAGACGCTCACGGCGATGAACAACCTCAGCATCGTGCTGCAGCAGCGCGGGCAATTCACGGAGGCCGAGCCGCTGCTTCGAGAGGCGCTGGAGGGTTTGCGGGCGGACGCGGGGGAGGATGCCGTCCCCACCCTCGACGCGATGAGCAATCTCGCGACCGTGCTGCAAACGCTCAACAAGCTGGACGAGGCCGAGGTGCTGGCCGGCGAGAGCCTGCGCCGTCGCCGCCGCGTGCTGGGCGACAATCACCCCGGAACGCTCGCGGCGCTGAGCAACTACGGAGTGCTGCTGGCGTCGATGGGTCGCATGCGGGATGCGGAGCAGTACTATCGCGATGCGTGGAAGCTCAGTCAGAAAGTGCTGGGCGAGGATCACCCGGACACGATTCTCTCGCTTGCGAACGTCGCCGCGCTGCTGCGCGACCTGGGCCGCGACGCCGATGCCGAGCCGCTGATGCGCGCCGCGCTGGCCGCCCGCGAGCGCGTGCTGGGCCCCGCACACCTCGACACGATCGACAGCCAGACGCAGCTCGGCCAATTGCTCGCGGACACCAATCGCCCGGCGGAGGCGGAGCCGGCGCTGCGGCGGGCGCTGCAACTGGCCGAAGCGCACCTCAGCGCGGACGCGCCCGACGCACTGGCGGCGCGTTTCGCGCTCGGTCAGTTCCTGACCGACCAGCGCCGCCCGGCCGAAGCGGAGCCTCTGCTGACTGCGGCTGTTCGCGGCGCGCGAGAAACGTTCGGGGACGCACACTGGCGCACCGGCCGCTATCAATCGGCGCTGGGCGCGTGCCTGGTTCAACTCGGCAAGTACCCGCAGGCGGAGCAGTCGCTCACGGCGGCGCAGACGGCGCTGGAGGCCCGCCTGGGCGCACGGCATCGCCTGACGCTGCGCACGCAGCGGCGGCTCGTGCGGCTCTACGAGGCGTGGGAGCGCCGCGAAGACGCGCAGCGCTGGCGCGAGCGGCTCGGCGCCGACGCCGCGGCGACGCAGCCCGGCGACGAGTAGCCCGCGGAAGCAGGCCGCGGCGCGGGCCGCGTCACTCGACGGTGACGGACTTCGCCAGGTTGCGCGGCTTGTCCACGTCGCAGCCGCGCAGCACGGCGGCGTGATATGCGAGCAGTTGCAGCGGAATGACCGTCACCAGCGGCTGGAGCATCTCCGGCACATTCGGCACATACAGCACGTGCTCGGCGAGTCGCTGAATGTCGCGATCGCCTTCGGTAGCCACCGCGATCACGTGACCGCCGCGGCCGCGCACCTGCTCGATGTTGCTGACCACTTTCTCGTACAGATGATCGCGGGGGGCGATCATCACCACGGGCATGTTCTCGTTGATCAGCGCGATCGGGCCGTGCTTCATCTCGGCCGCGGGCAGGCCCTCGGCGTGGATGTAGCTGATTTCCTTGAGCTTCAGCGCCCCTTCCAGCGCCACCGGATACTGCACGCCGCGGCCCAGATACAGCCAGTTCTCCGCCTCCATGAACTCGCCGGCGATCTTGAGCGTCTGATCGCTGAGCTCCAGCGTCTTCTGGATGGCGCTCGGAATGTCGCTGAGGGCCCGCAAGTATTCGTCGCACTCGGCCTGGCTCAGGTGCCGCCGCCGGCCGAGAAACAGCGCCATCATCGCCAGCACGGCGCACTGCCCCGTAAACGCTTTGGTGGACGCCACGCCGATCTCGGGTCCGACGTGGAGATACACCCCGGCGTCGGTCTCGCGGGCGATGGTCGAGCCGACCGCGTTGACGATGCCCAGCGCCAGGGCCCCCTTCTCCTTCGCTTCGCGCAGGGCGCATAGCGTGTCGGCCGTTTCGCCGCTCTGCGAAATGGCGATGACGGTCGTACCGTCCTCGATCACCGGGTTGCGATAGCGGAACTCGCTGGCGTACTCCGTCTCGCACGGGATCCGCGCGAGAGACTCGAACAGATACTCCCCGACCAGGCCCGCGTGCCAGGCCGTGCCGCACGCGGTCAGGATGATGCGTCGCGTGCGCGTGAACTCGCGCGCTACGCCCGTGAGGCCGCCGAGCACGACGCGACCGTCCTCGGCATCGACCCGGCCGCGCAGGCAGTTGCGCAGCGACTCGGGCTGCTCGAAGATTTCCTTGCTCATGAAGTGCTTGTGGCCGCCGAGCTCGAGCTGCTCCAGCGTCCACTCGATTTCTTCGACTTCCTTGGTCACCGGCGCCGCGTCGAGCGTCGTGGTGCGGAAGCCGTCCAGCCCGACCGCGACGACCTCGTTGTCGGCCATGTAGATGACCTGCGGGGTGTGCTGCACGATCGCGGCGGCGTCGGAGGCGACGATGTACTCTCCCTGGCCGACGCCCACGATCAGCGGGCTGCCGCGCCGCGCGGCGACGATGCGGCCCGGCTCATCGGCATGAATGGCGGCCACGCCGAACGTCCCGCGTACTTCGCGCAGCGCCTTGCGCACCGCTTCTTCGAGATCGCCCTCGTAGAAATGCCCGATCAGCTTGGCGAGCACCTCCGTGTCGGTCTCGCTCTCGAATTCGAAGCCGTGCGCCGCCAGAAACTTCTTGAGAACGTGGTAGTTCTCGATGATCCCGTTGTGAACCAGCGCCAGCTTGCCGCTGCGGTCGCGATGCGGGTGCGCGTTGGACTCGTTTGGCGCGCCGTGCGTCGCCCAGCGGGTATGCGCCATGCCGACCGTGCAGCCGTTCATCTCGTCGTCGAGCTTCTGCTCCAGCGCCGAGATGCGCCCGACCGCCCGACGGATCAGCAACTGCCCGGAGCGGATCAGCGCCATGCCGGCGGAGTCGTACCCACGATACTCAAGCCGCTTGAGCCCTTCGGTGAGGATCGGACAGGCGTCCCGATGACCGATATACGCGACGATTCCGCACATGTGACGACGCTCCAGCTACGCACACTCAGGAAAAAAAGCGGTACGCCGCGCCGGCAGCGATGGGCGCATGCGATGCACGTCCGGGAACTGCATCCGCAGGATTCTATCACACCTACGGTCTTATCGCGTTTCGGTGCGATCACGGCCAGAAATTTGCGCGCCCCACGCAGATCGCCGAGGGCCGCATCCGCAGCACCGTCGCACGCCGCCCGACCTGCGGGCGGCCCGCGCCGCGTTTTTCGGGCGTCGCGCATCGCCGGCCGCGGACTGTGACGAATTGCAGACCCACCGCCAATGCGCACCGGCTAATCCCCCAGCCGCGGTGCGCCGATGGGCACTGTGTCTCACATTGCACGTGATGCGCTCTGAACTACGCACGTCTCAGAACAGGGGAGCGTCAGTGAGCCACTCGGACGCCACTTCGGCCGCGCGTGAGCGGCTTGTCTCGCAACTGCTTCTCGAAGATGCAACGCTGGCCGACATCGTCGGTGAATTCGTCAACGGACTGCGGCAGCGCATCGAAGAGTTGCGCGCCGCTCACGATGCGCTGAACTGGGCCGAGATGCGCACGCTCGCGCATCGCCTCAAAGGCGCCGGCGGCTCCTACGGTTATCCGGACCTCACCGCTTGCGCGAAGGCGCTGGAAGAACAATTGCGGGCCCACGACGTGTCACGCTGTCAGGCCGCGCTGGCCGAGCTCGAACGACTGGCGGCCGCCGCCCGCGCCGGCCTGGAGGGCTTCAAGCCCGCGTGATTGGCCGGCCGCATGCGAAACACGCGCCGGCGGCCGGTTGAAGGCTCCGCCGGGCGGAACGGGTACCGCGCCCGGCGGCGCGCTGCGTGAGCCGCGACCCCGGATCGCCGCCTGCCGCCCGACGCACCGCACACTGCGATCGACGTACTATGCATCATGGCCACCCGCGCGGCGACTTGCTACGATTCGCGGCTTGCGAATCGACATGCGCAGCGGCCCGGACGTAGCGCCCGAGTCTGACGGCGCCCGCTGCGCGCGGTTCGCTCACGGTCGCAGGAGACCGCATGCGCGTTCTCATTACCGGCTCAAGCGGACAGATCGGAACCAACGTCGGGCTGGCGCTGCAGGCGCGCGGCGACCAGGTCGTCGGAATCGACAAGCGGCCGAACACCTGGACCGACAAGATTCCCACGATTCTCAAGAACCTGTGCGAGTGCCACGCCGGCAGCCTGCCGGTCGAGGGCAAGTTCGACATGGTGCTGCACTTCGCGGCATACGCGAAGGTGTTCGAGCTGGTCGAGCACCCGGATCGCGCGATGGAAAACGTCGCGATGTGCTTTAACGTGCTCGACTATTGTCGTCGCTCGAAGACGCCGATCATTTTCGGCAGTTCGCGCGAGGTCTACGGCGACATCCATCGGCACATCACCGAAGAGGCGCAGGCCGACTTCGTCGTCGCCGAGAGTCCGTACAGCGCGTCGAAGATCAGCGGCGAGGCGTTCATCTACTCGTACGGCAAGTGCTATGGGCTGCCCTACCTCGTGTTCCGCTTCAGCAACGTTTACGGCCGCTTCGATTGCGACGCCGATCGCATGGAGCGCGTCATCCCTCTGTTCATCCGCCGCATCGCGGAGAATCGGCCGATCGTCGTCTTCGGCCGCGAGAAAGTGCTCGACTTTACGTACGTCGAGGATTGTGCGGACGGCGTAATCCGCGGGATCGACGCGGTTGTCGGCGGGCGCGTCAAGGGCGAGACGATCAACCTGGCCTACGGACAGGGCTCGACGCTGGTGGACCTGGTGAACCTGATCACGCTGGCGCTGAACAAAGAGCCGCAGGTTTCCTACGAGCCGGCCCGGCCCGGAGAGGTGACGCGCTACGTCGCCGATATCACCAAGGCCCGGCAGTTGCTGGGTTATTCGCCGCGCGTGCCGCTGACGGCGGGAGTGCCGGCGGGGATTCGCTGGCAGATTCAGAACGGATACTTGAAGCTGTAGCGCGCGAATTCCTCAAAGAGTGTCGCCGGTGGCGCGCCGGCCGCGGGCGCGCCGCCGACCGCCTCATATCGATCGGCGGGCGATGAACAAATTGCAGCTTCGCGACTTGAAGCTCCCGGGCGATCCGCAGCACCCCTCCGCATGGGCCGAGCTGGCGTCGCTGCCGCTGTGCCTGGAAGCCGTGCTGCGCTCGTACGGCGCGGAGGTCGATCTCGCGGGGGTCGCCGCGGCGCTCGAGTGGGGCGCGTGGATCAAGCCGACGACTCAGGACTGCATCGCCGAGTGGATGCTCGCGGCCAGCGATCGTAACCTGGTTAGTGCGGCGCGGGCCCTGGGACTCGAACTACGCGACATGCATCCGCCGGACGCGGCCGTCGGGCTGACTGTTTCCGCAGAATACCCCGAACATTTCGCCGACAGTTACGTGCCGCTCATCCGCCGGGCGGCGGCGAATGGGCAGGTGTGCCTGGCGCGGCGCGGCTGGCCGCCGGCGGCGGGTCCGGGTTGGGGGATCGTCGTGGGCGTCGAGGGCGAGACGCCCGTCGGGCTGGCGGCGGGATGTGGGGCGTCGCTGGTGGCGATGACCGGGCCGGCGGTTCAGGTGTATGTCGTTGAGGCGTTTCAAGCGGCGGCGGCTGAGGCTTGGAGCGGT
Source organism: uncultured Planctomycetales bacterium (assembly GCA_964631045.1). Classification (GTDB taxonomy): domain Bacteria; phylum Planctomycetota; class Phycisphaerae; order UBA1845; family Fen-1342; genus CAZVWB01. The sequence goes on along the minus strand of CAZVWB010000041.1, from coordinate 24,533 downwards.
TCACACGTGGCCGATGAAACACGCGCCGCGGCGCAACACTGCGTGCCCGCAGATCGGTTGACGGCCCTTCAGGCCGCGGCGCCGGAGACCTGTGCGGGGTGCGGGCGAGCGGCGGTGCAGTGTTTTGAGCAATTGCGGCGACAGATTTGGAGTGCGGATCAGCTCCGAATTCGGAGTGGGTGAGGATTTCGTTGGGGTGCCCATGTGTGGCATCGGTCTCCCGACCGGTGATCGTCTTTCCGGGTCTCCGACCCGGCCGGCCTGCATCGGGTCGGAGACCCGATGAAACACTCACCGGTCAGAAGACCGGTGCCACAACCGCGATGAAACACTCACCGGTCAGAAGACCGGTGCCACAAACCGGATGCAACATCCACCGGTCAGACGGCCGATAGCACAACCCGGACCAAAAGACTCACCCACCCGAAGACTGTCGTCACACCTCGTCATCCACGCGCGAGTTCTGCCCGCAACAACTGCCGCCGCCGCGCAGGGTTGATCGCCCGAGCCAAACCCCAGCGCCGAGCCGACCCTCGCCCCGACGCGCCGCAACCCCGCCGCAACCCCGAACTTACAGCTTTTCCGAACGCGCCGCCCCACCGGCCGGCGAGCGCGGCACACTCGCTGCTATTGCAACCGGCGCGTACCGAGCGAACCAGCCGCGTGGAGCGCGGCGGGCGGTGCGGCGAGACGGCTTTGGAGTGTGCCGTGAAGCATGCTGACTCACGCCCGGGCGAGATCGCGACGGGCGCCGCGCGGCTGAAGTATCACCCGGCCGCACATGGCGCCGTGCACGCGAGCGACTGGTCGGCGCTCGGCCGCTGGGTGATGGTCGAGGCCATCCGTCGGGCGCTGGCCGCCGTGGATGATGCGCCCGCCAACCGCACATCCGGCCGCGTCATCCGCTTCCCGCGCGCCGCCGTGAGCGGCGCGACGACGAGGAGGCCGCGGTGATTTACGGCCTGTATCACTCCGCCGGCGGCATGATGACGCACGAATACCGCCAGACGGTGATCGCGAACAACCTCGCGAACGCCGACACCGCGGGCTTCAAGCGCGACATCGCCGTGTTCGCCGAGCGGCTGCCGGCGGCGCTGACGGGGCAGCACGACGCGTCCGGCGCCGAGGCGTTCGCAGGTCTCTCGGGCGGAATCTGGCAAGGCGCGACGCACACGGATTTCAGCGAGGGGCCGCTGGAGCGGACGGAGAACCCGCTCGATGTCGCGATCATCGGGCGTGGGTTTCTCACGGTTGACGTGAATGGCCAGCAGCGGCTGACCCGTGACGGGCGAATGATGCTCGACGCCGCCGGCACGCTGCGGGCCGCGGCGGACGGCGCGGCGATTCTCGGCGCGGGCGGCGCGCCGATCACGGTGAATCCGCGCGGCGGACGGCTGTGGGTGGACTCGGCCGGGCGCGTTTTCCAGAACAACGCGCCGGTGGGGCAACTCGGAATTGTCGACGTGGCCAACCTCGACAGCCTGCGGAAGGTCGGCGCGGGGCGGCTGGCGTTCGATCCCAGCACTGCAACGGCCGCGGCGGTGCGGGTCGAGTCGGGTCACGTCGAGCGCTCGGCGGTGCAGCCGCTGAAAGAGCTGGCTTCGATGATCGCGACTTCGCGCGCCTACCAGATGAACGCGGAGATGGTGAGCCTGCAGGACCAGAGCGTCGGGCGGTTGCTGGCGGGGATTGAGGCGTGATGGCGCAGTAGCGAGTAGCGAACCAAGAAGTGCGAAGAGCGAAGAGCGAAGAGCGAGAGAAGCACACGAACACGGAACGAAACTGGCGACTGAGAGAAGCAACCGGGAGATTGAGACTCGCGGGCTCAGAGAACGCGAGGCGCGGATCATGGCTCGACACACGGCGTAAGGCACGCGCGGTTGGCCGGCGGAGAGACTGACGATGGCGATAACAGCATTGCACACAGCGGCGACGGGGATGCAGGCGCTGTCGACCAAGATCGACGTGATCGCGAACAACATCGCGAACGCGGACACGGTCGGCTTCAAGAGCTCGCGCGCGAATTTTCAGGACCTGCTATATCAGATCCGCGCGCAGCCGGGCGTGCAGACCAGCTCTGAAACGACATCGCCGCTGGGCCTTCAAATCGGGCTGGGCGTGGCCGTGAGCAATACGCAGATCATGATGCGGCAGGGCTCGGCGATCGCCACCGGACAGGGGCTGGACGCGATGATACAGGGCGACGGCTTTTTTCAGGTAACGTTGCCGGACGGCACGACGGCCTACACGCGGGCGGGGAACTTTGTGCGCAACGCCACCGGCGAGTTGGTGCTGGGCAACAGCCAGGGCTACAAGCTCAAAGACACGCCGACGATCCCCGACGACGCTCCGAACGACAAGGTCTCTTTCAGCCCGGATGGCCAGGTCGTCGTGACGCGCGCGGACGGCGCTTCCGAGAGCCTCGGAACGATCGAGCTGGCGCGCTTCGCGAACCCCGGCGGCCTGATCCAGCTCGGTTCGAACGTCTACATCCCCAGCGGCGCCAGCGGCGAGCCGCAGACCGGACAACCGGGTCAGAACGGGCTTGGCACGCTGCTGCCCGCGAACCTCGAATTGAGCACGACCGAGGCCGTTACGGAGCTGGTCGAGCTGATCAAGACGCAGCGCGTGTTCCAGATGAACTCGCAGACCATCGAGTCCGCGGACGAAGCGCTCCAGGTCGTGGCGAATCTGCGGCGGTAACTGACTAACCCATAGCCGAAAGCAGTCGCCGAATGGACGCGGCGGCGGGAGTTGACGATGCGGAGCAGGTGGATCGGCTTGATTCTCTCGGGTGTGCTTGCGGCGCTGGAGGCGCACGGCCAGTCGGGCGCGGTCGATGCGCCGGTTGCCGACGGCGTCAGCCACCTTCGTCTGCGCGGTGCAGCAACCGTAATCGGCCGGCCGGTGCGGATCGACGACGTTTTGGACTTCTCCGCAGCCGATCCGGTACTTACCGCGGCGATCGCCGCCAAGCCGCTGCTTACGATCAACAGCGGCGCGAGCGTAACCGTCACCCATGAGCAGATTGTGGAGCGGCTGACGGCGCTGGAGGTCAATCTCGCCCGCGTTCTGATCAACGGTGCGGCCGCTTGCAGCGTGACCTACACCGCGCCGCCTGCTGAACCGGCCGTTCAGCCGGCCGCTGTCCCGGTCGAAGCCACGCCCACCGCGGACGCTTTTATCGCAGGGTCCGGCGGCGCGGCGCACACGCTGGCGGACGCGCTCCGCGAGCGCATCGTCAACGAACTGCGAGCGCTGGGCAAAGCGGAAGTCGAGTTCGAGCTTGCCAGCCGCGAGTTTCTGACGCTGACCTCGCCGCCGTGGGAATTCGTCATCAAGTCCAAGGCCACCGGGCGGCTCGGCACGCGCGAGTTCAGCGTGTCGCTGCTGCAGAACGGTCGCACGCAACGGTCGATCCGCATCGGCGCGTACGTGCGCATCGCGCGGCGCGTGCTCGTGGCCCGCCGGCCGCTGGCGATCGGGGCGTTCGTCCGCGACGGCGACCTGGTCGCCGAAGAGCGACTCTTCGAGGACCGCGCGGATGTCGGCTTTTCCGATCCGGGCCAGCTCGTCGGCCAGCAACTGACGCGCTTCGTTCCGGGCGGCGAGATGCTGCGGCCGGGCGACGTGAAGGCCGTGGACCTCGTACAGCGCTCGCGGCCGGTGACGATCATCGGCGCCGGCGGCGGCGTGCAGGTCAGCATGACCGGCATCGCCCGCGATTCCGGCGGCTACGGCGACACGGTGCGCGTCCGCATCGGCGAGGATCGCAAGTCGCAGCGCGAGCTGCGCGGCGTCGTGACCGGCCTGGGGACCGTACGAATTGCGGAGGAGTAAGCATGCACTGCAAATTGCGAGGCGTGCTGGCGGCGGCGCTGATCGCGGCGACCGTGGTTCCGGCCATCGCGCAGAACAACTCGCTGTTTCGCGGCAACCGGCCGCGCGCCACGCCGGCTCAGAACCGCGCCGCCAGCTCGCAACCGGTGCGGCCCAACGCGGTCGTCGCCGGCATTCCGACCGCGGCCGTGCGGCCCAAGCCGCTGCCAGCGCCCGAGGAACCGCCGCCGAACGAGGTGCTGCTGCGAAACTCGGCGATCGCGATCGAGAAACCCAGGATGGAGAAGATCAAGATTCATGATCTCATCACCATCATCATTCGCGAAGACAAGCAGTCGAGCAGCGACGCGCAGACCAAATCGGAGAAAGACTGGCAGGTCGATTCGGAGTTTAAGAAATGGTTCCGCCTGAACAAGGAGGATCACCTGGTCGGCCAGCAGTTCGCCGCGCCCACGCCCGGCATCGAGTTCGACTTCCAGAACGAGTGGGAAGGCAAGGGCAAGCTCAGCCGCCGCGACTCGTTCACGACGCGCGTCACGGCGGAAGTGATCGACGTGAAGCCCAACGGCAACCTGGTAATCGAAGCCCGCAAGGTCATTACCAACGATGACGACACGCAGACGGTGACGCTCACGGGCACGTGCCGCGCGGTGGATGTATCGCCGCAGAACACGGTCCTGAGCACGCAGATCGCGTCGCTGGTCGTCGAGGCCAAGCACAGCGGTCCGGCCCGCGACGCATCGCGCCGTGGATGGCTGATGAAGGCGTTCGATTTCCTGAGGCCAATTTAGCGGGCTGCCACCCAACAGTGTTCGGGCCGGGCGGCGGGCAGAATGCCCGCCCCACCCCCGAACGGCCCGCACGCGCTCGCGTGGGCGCGCACCGGCGGGAAAGCGTGTGAACTTTTGGGCTGCCTCACTTTCGTGAGCGGCTCGCGCGGGCGGGCAGAATGCCCGACCCACCCCATAACTCACAGGCTCGGACGTCGATGCTCCCCAGTTCGGAAGTGCAAACGGTCATACGGAGCAAGGTCATGCGGCGAATGGAATCGCAACTGTGCGGGTGGTGGATCGCGGCGCTTCTCACCGTCGGCCTGACCGCCTCGGCGGCGGCCGAGGTGCGCGTGCAGGACATCGCCCGCTTGCAGGGCCAGCGGGTTAACAAGCTCGTCGGCTACGGTCTGATCGTGGGACTGGACGGCACGGGCGACGGCGGCAAGAACCGCCGGACGGTCCGCGCCCTGGCCAAGCTGCACGAGCGCTTTCACCAGCAGATCTTCGAAGCGGTCGACCTGAAAGACGACAACAACGTCGCCGTCGCCATGGTCGAAGTGACCATCCCGGAGAACGGCGCCCGCGAGGGGCAGGCCCTGGACGTGGTCGTCTCCGCCCTGGCCGCCAAGAGCATCAAGGGCGGCCAACTGCTCAACACGCCGCTGCAATACGTCATGTTCCGCCCCGATGATCCCAGCACGCAATCGATCTTCGCGCTGGCCGGCGGGCGGATCGACCTGCCCGACCCGGAGCAGCCGACGCGCGGCATCATCCGCGGCGGCGGCGTGCTTGAAGAGGATTTCCTCTACAACTTCATCTCCGACGACCTGATCACGCTGGTGATCGACGACCAGCACGCCGGTTATCCCACCGCGCAGATGATCGCCCGCGCCATCAACCAGGAGCTGTCAAACCCGGCTGAGGACGCCGCCGCGAGCGACCCGGCGGCGCAGCGCTCGCGGTCGACGGCAGCGGCCGAGGCCATCGGCCCCAAGAACGTGGTCGTGCAGATCCCGCATTATGAGATCGCCAGCCCGGCCGGGTTCATCAGCCGCGTGCTCGAGACGCCGCTTTTCCGCATGCCCGAGCAGCCGGCGCGGGTCATCATCAACCGCACGACGCGGAACATCTCCTTTACCGGCAGCGTGAAAATCTCCCCAACCGTGCTGCAGATTCCGGGGCTGGGGACCGTGAGCGTCGGCGGCGGCGGCAGCGGCGGCGACGCCGCGGGAACCGTCGGGCTGGATTCGCAAAACAGCGGCGGCGTCGAGTTTCAGCAACTGCTGGAGACGCTGGCGAAGGTCAAACTGCCCGCGCAGCAGATGGTCGAAGCCATCGAGCATCTGCACCGCACCGGCACGCTGCACGCGCAACTGATCTACACGGAGTAGCCACCCGATGATCGCCGCAATCGACTCGCACAGCAGCCCATCGCCCACGGCGACCGCGGCGAAGCGCCCCGCGCCCGCGACGAGGCCGACGCCGATCGGCGAATTCGCTGCATTCACGAAGCTCGGCCGCAGTCCGAGCGCCGAGACGCCCGAGGCCACCCGCGACACCGCGGCGAAGCTGCTCTCGCAGCTCTTCTTCGCTCCGATGCTGGCCGAAATGCGCAAGCTTCCGTTTGGTCAGAAGTTCGCCACCGGCGGACGCACCGAGGCGATTTTCGGCGAGCAGCTCGACGTTCGCCTGGCCGACGCGGTCGGCGCGTCCGGCGCCGGCGGCGTCACCCAGCAGATCGCAAGCCGGCTGGCCGGCCCCGCGAAGGGAGCGACCACGTGAAACTGATTAGTCCGAGCGAGACGAGTCGCCAGGTCTCCGGCGGGGTGGAAGACACGGTCGGCCTGCTCGATGCGGCGCTGGCCGGACTGCACGGGTTGCTGCGCCAACTCGTGGGAGTGACCACCGAGAAACTGGCCGCGATCCGCAGCGCGGATGCCGCCGGCCTGCATCGCTGCGCGGTGCGCGAGGCCGAGCTGCTTAACGACGTGTTTGCGGGCGAGGCGCACCGAGACGCGGTTCTTGCGCGCCTGGCGCAACAGGTGCTTGCGCCCCAGCCGGGCAAGCCGCGGCTGGCCGCGCTGATCGACGCGCTGCCCGAGCCACCGGCCTCGCGAATTCGTGCGAGAAACGCGGGTTTGCAGCAGATCGCGGGCGAATTGCAGAAGAAAAACGCGTTGGTTGCGGATGTGGCACGGCGGCTGCAAAGGCACCTCCGCGGCATCTTCGCCGACCTGGCGAAGGCGCAGACGGAGACGGTCGTGTACGGACGAAACGGACAACACGAGCAATCAACCACCCGCGCGTGGGTGGATGCGGTGGGCTAAGGCGTGAGCATCTTCGGCGCATCATTCCAGATCGGGCGCAGCGCGCTGGCGGCGTATCAGGCCGCGATCAGCGTCACCGGCCAGAACATCGCCAACGTCGGCAACGCGAACTACACGCGGCAGACCGGCCGGCTGGCGGCGCTGTGGGGCGGTCCGGTGCTGGGCGGCGTGACTCCCGGGGCCGGCGTGCGGATGGCGCAGTTGCAGCGGCACATCGACCAGGCGGTCGAAACGCGCTTGCGGCTCTCGCTGGGCAGCCGGGCGGACGCCGAGGTGCAGCACCGGGCGCTCACGCAGATCGAATCGCTCTACAACGAACTCACCGGACAGGACCTGTCGACGCAGCTCAACAATCTGTTCGGCACGTTCGGCGACCTGCAGGCCACGCCGCAGGACAGCACGGCCCGCAACCTCATCATCCAGGCCGCGGACGAGGTGATCCGCACGATGGGGCGGCAGCGGACGGGACTGCTCGACCAGGTCGAGCAGCTCAACCAGTCGGCCGAGGCCGGCGCCGCGCGGGCCGGCGACATCGCCGACGAGATCGCCGAACTGAACTCGCTGATCGTGCAGGAAGAGGCCCGCTCGCAGAGCGTCGCCGGTCCGCTGCGCGACCGTCGCGACGCGCTGCTGCGCGAGCTGGCCGAGCAGATGACCATCGAGGTGCGCGAGCAGGACAACGGCTCGATCAACGTTTTCGTCGGGGGCGAACCGCTGGTGGAGTTCGACCGTTCTCGCGGCCTCACCGTGCAGCGCGAGCTGGTGGAGGGCATCGAGATCGCCTCAGTGCGTTTCGCGGACAATCTCGGCACCGCGCTGCTGGGCGAAGGCGCGCTGGCGGGCGTCGTGACGGTCCGCGACGGGCAGATCAAGACGCAACTCGACCGGCTCGACGACCTGGCGCGCGGCCTGATCTACGAAGTCAACCGCGTACACACCTCCGGCGCCGGCCTGGTCGGCTGGTCGCAGATGACCGGCGCCTACGCCGTGACCGACCCCGCGGCGACCCTGAACAGCGCGGCCGCCGGACTCGACTTCCCGGTGCAGAACGGCACGTTCGTCGTGCACGTGCGCGACCGCGCCAGCGGCCAGGTCGTGACGCGACAGATCGAGATCGACCTGGACGGCCTGAACGGCGATGACACCACGCTGGCTTCGCTCGCGGCGGCGCTCGATGGCGTGCCGGGGTTGAATGCCGGCGTCACGAGCGACAACCGCCTCAGCGTCTCCGCCGACGGCGGCTCCGAGTTCTGGTTCTCCGAAGATTCGTCCGGCGCGCTCGCCGCACTCGGCGCCGGCGTGTTCTTCACCGGCACAACCGCCACCGACATCGACGTGAACGCGGCGCTGCGCGGCGATCCGCGGCTGATCGCCGCGTCGCTCAGCGGCGAGCTGGCGGACGGCGACAACGCCGGCCGCCTGTCGCGCGTGAGCGAGTCGCTCAGCAGCCTGCTGGGCAGCATGACGATTCAGGACTACCAGGCCGGGTCGGTCAGCCAGCTCGCGGTGGACGCCGCCGCGGCCCGCAGCGGCTATGAAGCCGCCGACAGCGTCTATGCGAATCTGGTCGCGCAGCGCGAGTCGGTCAGCGGCGTCAGTCTGGACGAGGAAGCCATCAACCTGACGAAGTTCGAGCGCGCCTTTCAGGGCGCCGCCCGCTTCCTGACGGTTGTCGACGATCTTTCGACGGAGATTCTGTCGCTGGTCCGCTAGGCGGGTCGGCCCATCGCAGCCACGCTGGAGCACTTGAGAGTCCCATGCCGGTTTCGCCCGTAAATGTCGCCCGCGTCAGTCACAACCTGCGGTCGTTCAACCTGTTGAACACCCTGCAGGCCAATCAGACTGGCATGTTCCGCGTGCAGAACCAGCTCAGCACCGGGCTGCGGTTCCTCTCGCCCAGCGAAGACCCGCTGCGAGCGGCGACGGCGGGCGTGCTCGACCGCCGCATGGACCTCATCAACAGCGTGAACGGCCACTTGCAGACGGCGAACGCCACGCTGCGCGACGGCGAAGCCGCCATGCAGGAAGGCGTGGACATGCTGCGCGAGGCCCACAACATCGCGCTGCAGGCCGCCAGCGACACGCTCAGCGAGGATGAGCGGCAATCGCTGGCGACGGTCATCGACGCGATCATCGACTCGGCGATCAGCGTGGGCAATCGCGAGCATCTGGGGCGCTACCTGTTCAGCGGCCACCGCGCCGCTGTGCCGCCGTTCGAGCTCGGCGCTGATGGGGTGATCTTCCGCGGCGACGCCGGCCGATCGATGGTGATCGGCGACACGGATCTATCCGAACACGACTTCACCATCTCCGGCATGGAGTTTTTCGGCGCGGTCTCGACCGAGATTCGCGGCATTCGCGACCTCGATCCGGCGGTCAGAAACTCCACCCGCATCGGCGACCTGCGTGGCACCACCGGCGACGGCGTGCGGCTCAGTCGCATCGCCGTGACGGACGGAACCACCCGAACCGAAATCGACCTGAGCGGCGCCGCTACCCTCGGCGACGTGCTCGACCGGCTGAATGCCGAGATGCCCGACACGCTCCAGGCCACGACCGACGGCCGCGGGATACTCGTCCAGCCGACGGCGGGCGCTGGACCGGTCTCCATCACGATCGAGGACATCGGCGGCGGACAGGCGGCCCGCGATCTTGGACTGCTCGCGGACAGCGCCACGCTGGCCGCCGGCGGCGCAGACCTGGACCCGGTGCTGACGCTCCAGGCCGCGCTCGCTGACCTGAGCGGCGGCTTCGGCGTCAACCTTGCCGGCGGGCTGACGATCCGCAGCGGTAACGAGTCGGCCGTGATCGACTTCGGCGCGGCGCAGACCGTCGAGGACGTGATCAACGCGATTAACGTCGCACTGCCGGGCGTGTGGGCGCGGATTGCGGAAGACGGCCGCACGCTCGAGATCATGAACCGCGTGTCGGGGGCGGATCTTTACATCGAAGAGAACGGCGGAAGCGCCGCGACGAACCTGGGGGTGCGCTCGCTGCGCGGCGACACCCTGCTCGGCGATCTGCGCGACGGGCGCGGCGTCGAGACGGTCGAGGGCAATGACCTGCGAATTGTGACCGCCGATGGATCGGCGGTCGAACTGGACGTAGACGGCCTGGACACGATCCAGGATGTGATCGATGCGTTGAACGCCGCCGGCGGCGGGGCGATTACGGCGTCGCTGGCGACCAGCGGCAACGGAATCGTCATCGTGGACAACACGCCCGGCGCCGGACCGGTGCGCATCGAGCGCGTGAACCACTCGCCGGCGATCGACGGGCTGGGGCTGAACGTCGCCGCAACGGGGAACGCGCTGATCGGCGCGGACGTGCGCCCGGTCAAGGTCGATGGCGCGTTCACCGCGCTGCTGGAGCTGAAGAAAGGTCTGGAGGAGGACGACGGGCAGATGATCTCCGCCGCCGGAGCGCGGCTGGAGCGGGCGCTGCGCGGCATGCAGGAGGTGCAGGGCCGCCTGGCGTCGATGGCGCGGTCGATGGAGGACCGCGCTGCGCGCGTGGACAACGAATTGTACGCGGCTCGCGTTCTGAGCAGCGACGTTCGCGACGTGGATGTCAGCGAGGCGGTGGTTCGCTTCCAGCAGTTGCAGACGGCGCTGGAGGCCAATCTCAGCACGTCGTCGCGGATTCTGAACCTGTCGCTGCTGGATTATCTGCGGTAGCGGCCGCGCCGCGCGGTCCGGTTCGCCGGGCCGCGAGACTGACGAGACGGATGCACGCGCCGCGGGCCGGAGACCCGCACGGCGCGAAGAAATCGGGGCAGGAAGCGGAGACGTTGCGGCGGTGCTGGGGCTCGGCGCCCCGCGACGGCTGGTCGGTCCGCAGACGGCGGATCGGGGACCGGAGGTCCCGGCAGACGAGGACGGCGATGGACACCCGCAACCGGCCGACGGCGGCCGGGCCGCCCTCGTTGCGCACCGGAGTGGCCCCGAGCCCCGGGAGCAGCAAGATGCTCATTGACACGACGCGTTTTGGTCGAATCGAGGTCGACGGCGACCGGCTGATCACGTTCAAGGAAGGCGTGCTCGGCTTCCCGGATTGCAAGCGCTACGCGCTGATTCAGACGGGCGTCGATCCGGTGTTCTTCTGGCTGCAGTCGGTCGACATGCCTTCGCTGGCGTTCGTGGTGTGCGACCCGCTGGCGTTCGTGCCCGACTACCAGGTGCCGATCCGCGCCGACGACGTCGCCGTGCTCGGAATGTCGGACCTCGGCGACAGCCAGGTGCTGGTCATCGTCAACCGCCAGGACGGCTACCTGACCGCCAACCTGATGGGGCCGCTGGTGATCGGCGCCAGTTCGCGCCTCGGGAAGCAACTGGTGCTCTCCGACAAGCGCTACAGCACGCGCCGCCGCCTGATGAAGGTGGAGGCGACGCCGGCGGCGATCAGCCGCAGCGCGTAGGAACCGGCGTCGCGCCGCGTCAACGCGCGGTCGACGGGCGCGCAGCGGTTCGAAGAGCGGGCGGCCAGCCCGCGCCGTCAGGGCGGCGGCGCAGCGCCCCGACCCACCGTGGTCGGGAGGCCCGCGCGTCGCTAATCCCGGAAACGGGAATGACTTGTAGAGAAGGCGTGTTATAATGAACTTGGGCAGCGATCGCAGTTGTCAATCGGCGAGGACCACGCGGCATAGTGCTGGCAATGCGGAGGGCCACCGCGCCGCCGCTGCGCACCCGCGCCGCGCCCGCCCGATCGGGCGATCGCTAGCCATCGGATCACGCATCGGCATGACCCAGGAAGGAGCCGCGGATGTTGGTGCTTTCACGACAGCGGGACGAATCGATCATCATCGGCGACAACGTGCAGGTGACGGTCGTGGACATTCGGGGGGACAAGGTGCGCCTCGGAATCGTCGCCCCGCCCGAGATTTCGGTGCATCGCAAGGAAGTGTACGAGGCCATTCAGCGCGAGAACCGCAAGGCGGCCGGGGTGTCGACCGACGACCTGGCCGAGGTTCCGCCCCCGCCGCGGCCGCCCGCGGCGAGCGAGGCCGGCAACAACCACGCCCATCGGAAGCGCCGCTAGCGCCACGGACTGCGCGCGGCCCGTCATCATTGAAATCCTTGCACCACTAGCCACGAACCGTTCAAGGAGGATGGCCAATGGCTCGTATCAACACCAACGTCGGGGCGATCACCGCCCAGCGGCACCTGAATCGATCCTACGGATCGCTCAACCAGTCGCTCGAACGGCTTTCGAGCGGCCTGCGAATCAACCGCGGGGCCGACGACCCCGCCGGCCTGATCGTCTCCGAACGTCTGCGCAGCGAGATCGGCGCCGTCGGACAGGCCGTCAGCAATTCGGAACGCGCCAGCCTGATCATCGCGACCGCGGAAGGCGCGCTCAACGAAGTGGCCGCACTGCTCACCAGCATTCAGGAGCACATCGTCCAGGCCGCCAACGAAGGCGCCCTGTCCGAAGACGAGATCAAGGCGAACCAGTTGCAGATCGACTCGGCGGTCGCCAGCATCACGCGCATCGCCGACAGCACCACCTTCGCCGGCCGGGCGCTGCTCAACGGCTCGCTCGACTACATCACCAGCGGCGTCAGCACCTCGGTGGTCGACGCGCTGGAGATTCACGCGGCCCAGTTCGGCACGCGCGATTACGTGCCGGTCAACGTGGAAGTGACCACGTCGGCGCAGCCGGCGGAGCTGCGCTTCCCGACCAGCGCCGTGCCCTCCGACGTCACCATCGAAATCCAGGGCAACGTCGGCGTCACGACCCTCTCGTTCGTCGCCGGAACGCCGGCCTCCGCCGTAATCGAGGCCATCAACACCGTCAGCGACGCGACCGGCGTACTCGCCACCGGGTCGGCGACGGCGACCGCGGGCTTCGTGCTCACCAGCGACAAGCTCGGCAGCCGCCAGTTCGTCTCCGTGCGCGTGCTGCCCGGCGGCGGCGCGTTCGACCTGTATGACGACACCGGCGCGCAGAAGAGCCGCGACGTCGGCCGCGACGCGCTCGCGACGGTCAACGGCGCCGAGAGCATCGGCGACGGCAACCGGCTCTTCCTGAAGACCGCAACGCTCGACATGGAGCTGCAGCTTAGCGACGCCTTCGGGATCGGCACGACCAGCTTCGCGATCACCGCCGGCGGGGCCAACTTCCAGCTTGGCCCGCAGGTCACGAGTAATCTCCAGTACAGCCTGGGGATTCAGTCGGTGGCGGCGTCGCGGCTGGGGAACTCGGTCACCGGGTTCCTGTCGCAGATCGTGACGGGCGAAGCGTTCAACGTGGTCAACGGCGACCGCCGCCGGGCGTCCGAGATCGTCAATGAAGCCATCCGGCAGGTCTCGGTGATGCGCGGGCGGCTCGGCGCGTTCGAGAAGAACACGCTCGACACGAACATGAATCAGCTCGGCATCACGCTGGAGAACCTGATGGCGGGCGAATCGAACATCCGCGATGCGGACTTCGCCTTCGAGACTTCTCAGCTCACGCGAAATCAGATTCTCGTGAGCGCCGGAACTTCGGTGCTGGCCGTCGCCAACCAGACGCCGCAGTCGGTCTTGTCGCTGCTGCAGTAAGCGGCGACGCTCGAATCCTCAGCGTCCGGACCGGCGCGGCGTTCGCCGCACCGGTCCGGACCTGATTTTCTTTCCCGCCCGCCGTGGCCGCGACCCGATAAAAGCCCGCCTCCGCCGCTTGCTTCGCGATCGGCGCCCCGCCGGTCTAAGAAACACAACCGATCAGCGCGTTCGTCGGTGCTTCTATCGCCCGCGGAGTTAAAGGCCGCATCGGGCGCAGACGACTAACCCTGTGTCGCGAGTTGGAATAGCCGAGCCGACCGGCCGGCGCCGCTCGCAGGCGACAACCCAAGCTCAGGTCGCCCCGGCCACGACGGCAGGGCGCCGAACGACAGCCCTGTGGAGGCCAGAGTCGTATGAGTCGAATCAACACCAACATCCCGTCATTGGTGGCCCGCCGCGTGCTGGTCGGGCAGAACGAGAAGCTCAACACCTCGATCAATCGCCTGAGCACCGGCCTGCGGATCAACTCCGGCAAGGACGATCCGGCCGGGCTGATCGCGTCCGAGACGTTGCGCCTGGAGCGGAACGCCACGCAGGCGGCGCTGACGAACATCTCGCGCGCCAGCAACGTAATCGCCACGGCGGAAGGCGGTCTGATCGAAGTCAGCAACCTGCTGACCGAACTCGAGGAGCTGATCGATCGCAGCGCGAACTCCGGCGCGATCAGCGACACGGAACGCGACGCCAACCAGCTTCAGATCGATGCGATCCTCAGCTCGATCGACCGTATCGCCAACTCGACCGAGTTCCAGGGCCGCAAGCTGCTCTCGGGCGAGCTCGACTACACAACCTCCGCCGTCAGCAGCAGCGACATCACGGCGGTGACGATCAACTCCGCCCGCATCCCCAACGACGGCTTCCGCACGGTCAGCGTCGACGTCACCGCTTCCGCCCAGCTCGCGACGCTGACGTACGCGGCCTCGGCGACCGGCGCGGGCACGACCACGCTCGAGATCGGCGGCAACTACGGCACCGAGACCATCAGCTTCGGCTCGGGCACGGCCATCGCCGACGTGGTGACGGCCGTCAATCAGAGCCGCGAGCTCACCGGCGTCTCGGCCACGGTCGTCAGCGGCCAGTTGCAGTTCAATAGCATCAGCTACGGCTCGTCGCAGTTCGTCTCCGTGAAGGCCATCGACGGAACGTTTACCGTCACCGGCGGCGACGCGGGTTCGACCAAGGACTTCGGCCGCGACGCCACGGTGCAGATCAACGGCATCACCGCCATCAGCGACGGCCTGCGGGCCAGCGTGCGCAGCGGCGTGCTGAGCGTGGACATCGACCTGGCCGCCAGCTTCGGCTCCACGACCGGCAACACCGAGTTCACGATCGTCGGCGGCGGCGCGGACTTCCAGATCTCTCCGCGCGTCGATCTGCCGGGTCTGTCGAGCATCGGCATTCAGTCGGTCTCGACCGGCAGCCTGGGCGACACGGCCAACAACGACTTCCTGGCGTCGATCGCCACCGGCGGCGAGAACCAGTTGACCTCCAAGAACTTCTCGGTGGCGCAGCGCATCGTCCGGGCCGCATCCGAGCAGATCGCCCAGCTTCGCGGCCGGCTGGGCGCGTTCGAGCGCAACACGCTCTCGACGACCGCCAATTCGCTCCGCGTCACCTACGAGAACATCACGGCCGCAGAGAGCATCATCCGCGACACCGATTTCGCGGAGCAGACCAGCGAACTGACGCGGTCGCAGATTCTCGTGCAGTCCGCGACGAACACGCTGCGGCTGGCGAACTCGTCGCCGCAGAACGTCCTGGCGCTGCTCGGCTAAGCGCCGGCGGCGACGGAGCATGAGCTTTGGGACGGGCGGCTCGCGTGGGGGCGGGCCGCCCGTTCGCCTTTTTGGCGTCGCGCGCGTCGCGCGAAAACTGCCGAACTCGCGCAGTTCGTACCGAAACACCAGGCTTCGTCTCATAAGAGCGGTATCGGGCGGCCTGCAATGATTCCGGCGTCAACCGAGGGGGCGCAAGCGACGATAGCAGAGTCAGCGAGTGTCGCAGCGCGCCGCCGCGGGGCGGGGTCGCGGACGGTCCCGCGCGGACTAGGCCTGACGGAAGCGAGCGGTCATGAAACTGCCGGGCAAGAAGGCGTTGATCGTAGTCGGCGGAGTCGTGCTGCTGCAGGCGGCGGGCTTCTTCGTCGCGATGAAGATGTTCTCCTCCGGACCGACGCCGACTTACGGCGCGGAGGGCGCGGGCCACGCGCCCGCCGGCGACGCACACGGCGCGCCGGCCGACGCGCACGGCGCGAAGCCCGACGCCCACGGGGCCAAGCCCGACGCGCATGGCGCAAAGCCCGACGCACACGGGGCAAAGCCGGACGCGCACGGCGCGAAGCCCGATGCGCATGGCGCCAAGCCGGATGGGCACGGTGCGAAGCCCGACGCCCACGGCGCAGCGCCGCCCAGCGGCGGCCACGGCGGACACTATGCCGCCGGCGGCGACCCGAAGGATAGCGCCGCGACCGCCGAGGTGATGCTGCTCCAGAAGTTCCGGGTTCCCAATAACCGCACAGGTCGTGCAATTCTCTACGACTTCGACATCGCGGTCATCGTGCGGGCCGATCGCAAGGCCGAGATGGAAGCGCTCGTGAAGGAACGTGCCGGCGAGATCTCCGACCAGGTCGCCCAGATCGTCCGCGGCGCGGAAGCGCGCGTGTTGCAGGAATTCGACTTCCGCACGCTGCGCACTCAGATTCAACATGCGCTGGCCGGGATCGTCCGCGACGACAAGCTGGTATTGCGCGTGTTGATTCCCCGCTGCGTGCCGTTGCCGACGGGTTGATTCGCCAACTCGCGGGCTCACGCAGGGATACGCGGCGCTGCTGGAGCAGCGCATGGCACAGGATGGCCCTCAATGCCAGGGACGGCACATGAACGACGACACTTCTGACGCCCTGCCGACGTCGAACGACGCTCTGGAAGACGACTCCGCGGCCGTCGGCGCTGCGGCGAGCGACCCAGGCGTCGCCGTCGCCACGGCGGCGATGTCTGCACCGACGGCAGCGGCCTTCGTCGCCCCCGACTTTGACGAAGAAGCGTCCGCGTTGGAAGTCACGGGCATCGACATGCTCGACGACGTCGAGCTCGATGTGAAAGTCGAGCTGGGCCGCGCCGAAATGTACATCGAGGATGTTCTGAAGCTCGCGCCCGGCTCGGTCGTGCAGCTCGACAAGGTCGCGGGCGATTCCGTGGACGTATACGTGAACGACCGCCTCGTCGCGCGCGGCGAGGTGCTGGTGCTCAACGAGAATTTCTGTGTACGAATCAGCGACATCGTATCGCCCGTCGGCGACGGGGATGCCGGAAAGTGAGCCACCCGGTGCCGCGAAGCGGCCTGCTCTGGTTCTGCATGGCGCTGGCGATGTCGCCCAGCGTCGCCGCCGCGCGCGGTGACGAGCAGCGCGCCGCGGAGAACGATCCGTGGGCCCTCGTGAAGCTGCCGCGACTGGCGCCCGGCAACGCCAGCCAAGATGAACCCGCGGACGCGGCAACGGGCGCGGCCGCCGCTCCGGACGCCGACGCAGCGAAAAGCGCGGAACGGGCCGAGCCCCCGCCCCGACCGCTGGCGCGGGCCGGCGCTGCCGCCGGCGACCGCACGATCGCCCGCAGTGAAAGCCGCAGCGATGGCGGCTGGATGCGAACGACAGCCGCGCTGGCCGCCGTCATCGTGGTGATTCTGCTGCTCGCCTGGGGTTATCGAACAATCAGCGGCGGCGCGCGGCTGCCCCTGCGCCGCGGACGTCAACCCGGTGCATTGGAAGTGCTGGCCCGCAGCAGCCTGTCTCCGCGCCACGCCATTTGCCTCGTGCGCGTCGGGCCGCGGCTGGTGCTGATCGGCGTTTCGCCCGATCGCCTCACGGCGCTGGACGTGCTCGCCGATGCGGACATCGCCGCCCGCGTCGGCGGCGAGGCGGCCCGCACCCGCCCGGACAGCCACGCCGCGGAGTTCGAACGGTTCCTGGAACGCGAAGCGCGGCAGTATCCCAATGCGGATGACGAGGATGAAGCGATAACGCCCGACGAACAGCGCGTACACGCCATCCGCCGCACGCTTGCGGCTGCGGCGGCGCGACTCGCGCCGGCGGGCGGGGCGAAGTCGTGAAGTTGCACTCAGGCGGCGCGAGCGCGGGGGCGTCCTGCGCACGGCTGCGTACCTGGTCGGTTTGATCAGCGCTGGAGCGCGAATGCGGCTTGCACGGATGCGAGCACAATATGCCCTGGCCGCGGCGCTGGCGACGGCGCTCGCAGCACCCCTGCCCGCTGCCGCACAGAGCGCCTCGCCGGTCGCGGATTCCGCGGTCAGCGCGGCGCCCGTCCCCGGTCCCGTATACATCCCGGACATCAGCCGCGTTCTGCCGCCGGCCAGCGGGCGCGAAGCCCTGAGCGCCTCGTTGCAGGTGCTGGTGCTGCTGACGGTGCTCACGCTCGCTCCCAGCATCGTCCTGATGATGACGTGCTTTACGCGGATGGTGGTGGTGCTGGTGCTGCTGCGCCAGGCGCTGGGCACGGCGACGCTGCCTCCGACGCAGGTGCTGATCGGACTGGCGCTGTTCCTCACGTTTCTGGTCATGGGCCCCACGTGGGAGCGCGTGCGGCAGGACGCGCTGGACCCGTACATGAACGGCGAGATCGAGCAGCTTCAGGCGGTCGATCGGGCCGCCGACGCGCTGCGCGGCTTCATGTTCGAGCAGATTCGCGCGGCAGCCAATGAGCAGGACGTGTACATGCTCTACGAATACGCCACCGGCCACACGCTCGGCGAAACGGAGACGATCGACGAGTCGCAGGTGCCGATGTCGGCGCTCGCTCCGGCTTTCGTGCTGAGCGAGCTAAAGGTCGCGTTCATCCTCGGCTTTCGTATCTATCTTCCGTTCCTGGTGATCGACATGGTGATCGCCACGGTGCTCGTCTCGATGGGCATGATGATGCTGCCGCCGGTGCTGATCTCGCTGCCGTTCAAGCTGCTGCTGTTTGTCCTCGCGGATGGCTGGCACCTGGTGGCGGGCGCGCTGCTGGCCAGCGTGCGCTAGGCGCGGCGGTCGAGGCCGCCCGCCAGGGAATTGAGGAGACGCCATCATGATCGACGTTCCGGCGGCGCTGGACCTCGGCCGCGAAGCGCTGATGACCGCGCTGATCGTCTCCGCGCCGATCCTCGCGGCCGGCATGCTTGTCGGCCTGGTGATCAGCCTGCTGCAGGCCCTGACCCAGCTTCACGACCAGACGCTGACGATCGTGCCCAAAATCATCGCGATGCTCGTCGCCGCGTTTCTGTGCGGGCCCTGGCTGCTGTACCACATGATCGAGTACACCCGCGAACTGCTGGGGAGGCTGTAGGCCCGCATGCCCGTCGAGCTGCTGATCACCTATCTGAAACTGCCGACGTTCGGCCTGGTCGCGGCCCGGCTGGCCGGCGTGATCCTCTTCATGCCGTTGCTCGGCGGGCTCTCGGTGCCGCCGACGGTTCGTGCCCTGCTGGTGATTGGCCTGGCCGGGCTGGTGACGCCGCTGCTGCCGTTTGAGCCGCTGCAGCCGGCAACGTCGGCGGAGCTGGTGCTGGCGCTCGGGCGCGAACTCCTTCTGGGCATCGTCATTGGTCTGGCGGTGCAGCTCGTGTTTGTGGGGGTGCAACTGGGCGGCATGCTGATCGCCCAGGAATCCGGCCTGGCCTATGCCAGCGTGATCGACCCGACCGGCGTCGGCGAGAGCGAAAGCGTCATCAGCATGCTCTACCTGCAGCTGGCCGTCGTGACGTATCTGGTGATCGGCGGGCAACGCGCGCTGCTGGGGGCGCTGCTCGACTCGTTCTCGGCCGTGCCGCTGCTGGGCGCCGCCGACCCGACGCCGCAATCGGCCCAACTCCTGATCGAGTCGTTGCAGGCCGGGTTCGAACTGGGGCTGCGCGTAGCCGCGCCCGCCGTGCTCACGATGTTCCTGATCAATCTCGTGCTGGGCTTTCTGTCGCGCACGGTGCCGCAGCTCAACACGATGGTGCTGGGCTTTTCGATCAAAACGCTGGTCGCGCTGCTGGTGATGGCGGTGACGTTGCCGACCGCGATGAGCCTGTTTGTCGACGCACTGGAAACCGCGATGGCGCAGTTGCCGGATCTCTGGAAGCGCGCTGCGTAGCGCGCAACCCGCGGCGCTCCCGCACGGGGCGGCGGCCGCCATTCGAGAAAAAGCATGGCCGAAGGCGACGCCGGAGAACGAACCGAACAGCCGACCGCGCGCCGGCTCTCCGAAGCCCGCGAGCAGGGCCGCATCGCGCGCAGCACCGATCTGACCGCGGCGGCCGCGCTGCTGGCGGGCCTGCTGCTATTGAACGCCTATGGACCGGACCTGCTCGACATGATGTTCGCCATGATCGGGAGCCTGGCGCGGGCCGACGGCGTGCGCAGCGGCGACCTGCTCCCGCTCTGCCTCCAATACGTCTACGTCGCCGGCATGGCGCTACTTCCGTTCCTGGGTTTGCTTCTGGTGCTGACCGCGACCGGTTCGCTCTCGCAGTCGGGCGCGGTGCTGATCTGGAGCAAACTGCGCCCCAAGCTCAGCGAACTGAACCCTCTCAAGGGCGTCAAGCGCATCGCCTCCACCGACTCGCTCACCCGTCTCGGAATGGGCCTGCTGAAGATGGGCATCCTCGGCGGCGTGGCGTACATGTCGCTGCGCGGCTTTTACGATCCTGTGCTCGGCGCCGGAAACCTGGAATCGATCGGCATGCTGCACCTCGCCACGCACGTGCTCTACGTCGTCGCGCTGCGGCTGGCGCTCGTGCTGCTCGTGCTGGGGTTGATCGACTACTTCTATCAGCGCTGGTCGCTCAACAAGAGCCTGATGATGAGCAAGCAGGAAGTAAAAGACGAGATGAAACGCATGGAGGGCGACCCGGTTCTCAAGTCGCGCCGCCGGCAGGTGCAGGCCAAGCTCGCCATGCAGCGCATCCGCATGGACGTGCCCAAGGCCAACGTGGTGGTGACCAATCCGACCGAATACGCCGTCGCGCTCCGCTACGACCAGGCCACGATGAGCGCCCCGCGCGTCGTCGCGAAGGGCAAAGACCTGCTCGCGCTGCACATTCGCACAGTCGCGCAGCAGCACGGCGTGCCGATCGTGCAGCGCCCCCCGCTGGCGCGGGCGCTCTACGCCGCGGTCGAAGTCGGCGGCGAGGTTCCGCCGGCGTACTACCGCGCCGTGGCCGAACTGCTGGCTTACGTCTATCAGTTGAGTCGCCGGGCCGCGACGGGATGACGCCGCATGCTCGAGAATAACCCGATCATCGCCGCCATCGCGCGCTACCGCGGTCTGCTGTTTCCGATTGCGGCGGCGGCGCTGATCTTCGTCATCCTGATCCCGCTGCCGACGGCGATCCTCGATTTTCTGCTGATTATCAACATCCTGCTCTCCACGATCGTGCTCATCACGGTCATGTATCTGAAGAGCCCGCTGGAGTTCTCCAGTTTTCCGTCGCTGCTGCTGGCCCTGACGCTCCTGCGGCTCGTGCTCAACACGGCCACCACGCGCCTGATTCTTGCCCACGGCACGGCCGGCGCCGGCGCGGCCGGCGAGGTGGTCGAGGCGTTCGGCGTCTTCGTCGCCGGCAACTCGCTCGCCGTCGGCGTGATCATCTTCCTCATCATCACGGTCATCCAGTTCGTCGTCATCACCAAGGGCGCGACGCGCATCGCCGAAGTCGCCGCCCGCTTCACCCTCGACGGCATGCCCGGCAAGCAAATGGCGATCGACGCCGACCTGAACGCCGGAATGATCGACGAGGTCGAGGCCCGCCGCCGCCGCACGGAGATTACGCGCGAGGCCGACTTCTACGGAGCGATGGACGGCGCCAGCAAATTCGTCCGCGGCGACGCCGTGGCCGGCCTCATCATCACCTTCGTCAACGTGCTCGGCGGCCTGTACGTCGGTATGGTCGAGGGCGGCATGCCGCTCCTGCAGGCGCTGGAGGTCTATACCAAGCTGACGATCGGCGACGGTCTTTCTTCGCAGATCCCCGCGTTCATCCTGTCCGTCGGCGCGGGCATGCTGGTGACGCGCAGCACCGCCCGCAGCAACATGGGCGAGGAAGTGCTCGGGCAGTTGCTGGCCAAGCCGGTGGCGCTGGTGCTCGCGGCCGGTTTCCTGGGCGTCCTGGCGTTTACCCCCCTGCCGAAGCTGCCGCTGCTGACGCTCGCCGGCGGTTGCGGGCTGATGGCGTTCTTCCTGAACGGCTCGCAGGTCGCGGCCGCGGCTCGCGCGGTGAGCGAAGAGAAAGCCAAAGAAAAGACCAAGCCCGACAAAGTGGAATCGCATCTCGCGGTAGATGCGATGGAGCTGCAGATCGGCTTCGGGCTGATCCGCATGGTGGATCGCGCCAAAGGCGGCGATCTGCTGGATCGCATCAACAGCATTCGCAAACAGGTCGCGATCGACCTTGGCATCATCATCCCGCCGGTGCGCATCCGCGACTCGGCCACGTTGCAGCCGAATCAGTACAAAGTGCTGCTGCGCGGACAGGACGTCGCCGCCGGCGAGCTCTTCCCCGATCAGGTGATGGCGATCGACTCCGGCATGGCCAGCGGCACGCTGCCGGGCCTCCAGACGCGCGAGCCGGCGTTCGGGCTGCCGGCGTGGTGGGTGCCCGCGACGGAACGCGAGCGGGCCGAGCGGGCCCAGTATACCGTGGTCGAACCCAGCGGCGTTCTGGCAACGCACCTGACAGAGGTCATCAAGCGGCACGCGCCGGAGATTCTCACGCGCGCCGACACGATCAAGCTGATCGAGGCCCTCAAGCAGCGGAATGCCGCGCTGGTCGATGAGGTCATTCCGAATCAGCTCAAGACCGGCGACGTACAGCGCGTCCTGCAACATCTGCTGCGCGAGCGGGTGCCGATCCGCGATCTGGAAGTGATCCTCGAGACGCTCGGCGACTGGTCGGGCCGCACCAAGGACGCCGAGATACTCACCGAGTACGTTCGCAACGCGCTCGCCCGAACGATCTGCGCCCAATACAAGGACGCCGTCGGCGTCGTCCACTGCATCACGCTCGATCCGGCGACGGAAGACTACATCGCGGGCAACGTGCAGCGCATGGAGCACGGCTCCGCCCTCAACATCCCCCCCGATCGCCAGGCCGATCTGGCGATGCGTTGTCGCAAGCAGCTCGAGCAAGCCGCCGGGCCCGCGGGCGGCGCGACGGTGGTCGTGCTGTGTTCGCCGCAGGTGCGCGCCTGGGTCCGGCGGATCATCGAGTCGGTCTTACCCCAAACGCCGGTGCTGGGCTTGAATGAAATCGCGCGGGGCGTGGACGTGCAGTCGCACGGAATCGTCAGTCTCAGCAGCGCCTAGGCGTGCGACCGGGCCAGCGAGCTTGTGAAGTTTTGGGTGGGGCGGGCATTCTGCCCGCCCGCCGTTCTCGCGAACCGCTCGCGAGACTGCTTGAACCCACAAAATTCACAAGCTCGGCGGCCCGCCGCCGCAACTGCGGCGGCGGCGGGCGCGACGGCGCGGGTCGGTCTAGCCTTGCGAGTCGCCGACGATTTCCCGAACCTGCGTGCGGAACTCTTCGCGAGTGATCTCTCCGGCGCGCAGTTGCCCCACCAACGCCTGGATCGCCGCACGTTGCTCATCCGTCAGCTTCGCATGCCAATCGCCAAGCGGACCCGGCGGCGTGAACTCTTCGCCGACAACCGCCTGCACGCCCTCGCGAAACGCCTCGATCGAGATCGTTCCGGCATCGAGCTGCTCGCGCAGCGCCTCGATCTCGGCGTGCTGCGCGTCCGTCAGGTTCGCGAGCCACGGGCGATCGGCGCCCATCCCGAGAAAGCCGCCGGCCATGCCCGGACCGAACCCACCGCGCCCGAAGGCCGCGAATTCATCTCCAAGCAGCGCTCGCGCCTCTTCGCGGCCCTGCTCGGGGGTGATTTCGCCGGACTCGACGCGCGTGCGAATGTCCTGCAATGCGGCCTGCTGCTCGACGCTGAGCGCGTTCCACGGCGCGGCGTCGCCGAGCAGTTCGCGGGCCTGCACCATCGCTTCCTCGCGCGAAAGCTCGCCGGCTTCCACGCGGGCGCGCAGCTCCTGAAGCGCCGCGCGCTGCTCTTCGGTCAGGTTCGCCATCGGACCGCCGCGCCCGCGTCCGGGACCGCCGCCCGGACCACCCATGCCAAAACCCGCGCCGCCTTCGAACGGGCGACCGCCGGCGTCGCCGATGATGCCGCGCGCTTCCGTGCGGGCCTGCTCAGCGCTGATCTCGCCGGACTCTACGCGGGCTTGCAGCGTTTCGATCGCGGCCTGCTGCTCCGCGCTCAAGTTGCCGAAGCGCTCGGCGCGGCCGCCGGCGCGCGCGCCGGCGGTGGCGGTGCTGTCGCCGGCGCTCGACAGCAGGTCGGCCGCGGTCTCCAGAATCCCGGCCGTCTGCGTACCGGACTCGAAGCAGCCGGCCGTTCCGAGCAGGCCGGCCAGCGTGATGGGTAGGAGCCGTTTCATCGCGAGCATCTCCTGAAGCGGGCGGCGGCGTTCGGCTTCGGCCGGCGTACGCGGCCCGTGGGTCGTGTCGAATGTGATTATTGGCTGTCTCCGGTATGGTGACCGTCAGTTACGTGTCGAGAAGCGCAAAGCCGGGTTTACACTTCTTTGCGCGCTCCCGCCGCCACCCGAGGCATGGACGAACGTATCATCAGCGAGTAGCCAGATGGGCACATCGCCGGTCCGCATCCTGTTGCTCGATGATGACGCCGAGCTCGCGCAGCTTCTGACCGAGTATCTGGGCGAAGACGGCTTCGACGTAGCGACCACCGGCGCGGTCGAACGGGCCCTCGACCAGGTGCTGGCCGGCTGGCCGCAACTCCTGCTGCTGGATGTCATGCTGGCCCAGGCCAGCGGCTTCGACGTGCTGCGGCGGCTGCGCACCCACAGCGACCTGCCCGTGGTCATGCTCACCGCCCGCGGCGACGACGTCGACCGCATCCTGGGTCTCGAGCTCGGCGCCGATGACTACGTCGCCAAGCCCTTCCACCCGCGCGAGCTGACGGCCCGCATTCGCGCCGTGCTGCG
>CAZVWB010000040.1:0-46484 GCA_964631045.1 uncultured Planctomycetales bacterium | reverse complement strand
CCGCGGCGCGGCGACTCCACCCGTGGCTACAACCCGCGACCCCTTCGGGGTCGAATATCAAGCAACCGAATTGTGGGTAACAGCAAGCTCCAGGACTCATGACAAAACTCAGGTGCACAGGGCACACTTCGGGTCGGAGACCCGATGAAACATCCACCGGTTAACAACCGGTGCCACAGGCACTCACCGGTTGAAAACCGGCGCCACAGACACCACCGGTTAGAAACCGGTGCCACGAACACAACCACCGGTTAGAAACCGGCGCCACAAATCCGCGTTCGCATCAGTACCACTGAAACGCATTTGAGGACAACGCGAGCGCGACCAGTTCGCGCTTGCGGTTCTCGTCGAAGCGGCCATTGCCCGCGTACGCCAGCAGCGCCGCGTACTCCGCCTGCGGCAGCCGACCGCCGAACATAACCGCGTTGATGCGGTCCACGGCCTGCCCCGGCGTCTCCGCGTCCGCCAGGAACGGCTGAATGTCGAAACTGACGCCCGATACCGAGTTCAGGCAGAGCGTGACCGCGAAGTTCCAGCGCGGCAGCAGCAACCGCGACCAATGCGCGAACGTGTCCGGATAGCCGTTCGGGAATGACCAGCTATACGGCAAATGCCCAGCGTAATTCAGGAACGTGCGCAGCCCGGACGTGGCCACCACGTTCGCGCCGGTCAGGCGCAGACTCCCGGCGTACATGTGGAACGGCCGCTTGAACCGCGGCGGCGCCGGCCGCCAGTCGAACTCGTAGAACATCGTGCGGATCATCTCGCGCACGTCGCCGACGGTGCGGAGATAGGTCGCTTCGACGGCGTCGACCATCTCCGCCGGCGGGTCGTCGCCCCAGAACCAGCGCACCAGCTTCGAGGAAATCCGCCGCCGGGTGGCAGGGTGCTGCGCGAGAATGTCGAGCACCATTCGCCCGTCGTTCATTCCGCCGCCCGCGGGAATCGAATGCCCGAGCACGACCTTCGGCCCGTCGTCGTGCAGGTTGGGCATGAACCGGAACGTCCAGCGGGCCTGCGGCGGATTGTCGTAGGCGCTGAAGAAAGTCCACCCGGTGAAGCAGCGGGCCACCTCGCGAATGTCCTGCTGCGTGTAGCCGCCATCGACGCCCAGCGTGTGCAGCTCCATCAGCTCGCGGGCGTAGTTCTCATTCGGATCGCCGGCGACGTTGCTGGCGTTGTCGAGATACTCGATCATCGCCGGGCTGCGGGCGCTGGCGAACAGCATATCTCGGAAATTTCGCAGTGCGTACGCGCGAATCACCTCGCGATCGTCGATCGCTTTCAGCCCGACGCTGCTGTTGATGTGGATGTTGAAGTGGTCGGTCCAGAATTCGACGACGCGCTCATACAGTTGCCGGCGGCTGTACACCGCGCGGAGGATGACCGCTTCGATCAACTGGGCGAAGACCTGCCCCGGCGGCACCTCGATCAGCTCATACGGCACCATTGCCAGCGTCGGCAACTGCGCCAGGCGGGCATCGAGCGAACTGTCGTCGATCGCCAGCGGCTCAAGCTGCGATTCCAGCGTCTGGGCGAACCCCACCGCCTCGGCCGCGGCACGCTCCGCGGGCGTGACGCCGTAGGATGTGCGCTCGAGGAAGAGCTCGAGCTGCGAACGCCCGTCGCCGCCGCCGGCCGCAGCCGATGGCGTCAGCGCCGCCGTCGCAACGGCGCCGGCCCATGGCGCGACGCGCGCGGGGCCTCGCGGATTTCCGACGAACCGTCCAATTCGGCGGGCCCAATGCATGCGCACTTCCTTCCCGCGGACTTCCGCACACCGCAATCCCCGGACTCGCAGTATTGGGTCACACGTAGCGCTATGAATCGAACCGCAGTATACAAAGTCGCCCCCCAACGGCGGAAGCGCTCGTGCGCGCGATCGGTCGATATTTGCGAGGGCAATTTCTCGAAACCGGTTTTCCGGCTTGTCTCGCGGGGAGAACGTCCCATCGCGCGTCCGCCGCGACGGCGCGTGGCCGCGCGATTCCGTTTCGCGCCGGCAACCTGTACAACAGATGGCGGTGTCGCCCGCGCGATCGCCACGGAGTCGCATCGCAAGTGTCCGCGCCCTCGTCGCTCGTCAAGCCGAACGGACTCGCCGCGGCGTCGCCGCGCGGCGTGTTCTCCATCGATCTGGAGGACTTCGCGCAGCTCACGTGCCGCGATGCGACCGGAGTCGTGCCGGGGCCCTCGCCGGAGCTCGATGGGCAGATGGACGCACTGCTCGGCCTGCTTGCGGAGCACGGCGTGCGCGGCACGTTCTTCACGCTGGGCATGCTGGCCGAGCACCGGCCCGACGTCGTGAAGCGCGTCTGCGCGGCGGGCCACGAGATCGCGTCCCACGGCAGCGAACACATCCAGGCGTTTCGACAGTCGCGCGAGCAGTTCACGCGCGACGTGGGCGACAGCGTGAAGCGGCTCAGCGACCTGAGCGGCACGGCGGTGCTGGGCTACCGCGCGCCGATCTTCTCGATCGTGCGCGAGAACATCTGGGCGCTGGACGTGCTGGCCGCGCTCGGGCTGCAATATGACAGCAGCGTCTTTCCGATGCGCACCGACCGCTACGGCATCGCCGGATTCGATCCGCTACCGCGGGTCTACGCGCTGCCCGAAGGCGGGCGACTGACCGAGATCCCGCTGGTCGTCTGGAACGTCGCCGGAGGGCGGCTGCCGGTCGCCGGCGGCGGCTACCTGCGGCTGATGCCCGCGTTTGCGATGCGCAGTGCCGTTCGTGCGGTCGCCGGCAGCGGGCAGGTCTTCACGCTCTACCTGCATCCCTACGAGTTCGATCCGCGGCCGCTCGACGTGGCGCGCTCGTTCCCGCCCGAGCGGAGCATGCCCGGCTGGAAGCGCGGGCTGCTGAACTTCAAGTGGAACCTGCGGCGCGGCACGATCATCGACAAAGTCCGCTGGATGTGCCGTAATATGCGCCTGACAACCTACGCGGAACTGGCCCGCGAGACCGCAGCCCGCGAGTCGCCGATCGACCTGGCGGCGGCGCTGGACGCGTCGGCCCGGCCCGCGGGAGAGGGCAAGAAGCCTGCATGACGGCGAACGCTGAAAACTTCTGGGCGGAGCTCCTCGCCGCGATTCCGCCGGAGCACGCCGCCGCCGCGGCGCGCCACGCCGCCGCAGAGTGGCTCGGCGCCAGCGCGGCCGAAGCGCTGCCGGAGCGGATCCGGCGGTTGGAGCCCGCGGCGCTTGCCGACCCGCAACCTGCACTTGCGCGAAGCCTCGTGCGCGCCGCGGGGCAAACCACTCCCGAAATGGCGCAAGCGTTGGTCGATCGCTGGCTGGCATCGGCGCGGTGGGGTGCAGATGCGGAGTTTCGCTCCGCCGCCGCCCAGGCGCTGCTCGCCGCCGGATGTCCGCAGCCGGCGCTTGACTGCGTGGCGCCGGTTCTCGCGCGCGATCCGCGCGACGCTGCGGCGCTGCGCGCCCGCGGCGATGCACGCGCCGCGCTGGGCGATCGTGGCGCGGCGGCGACCGACTACGCGACGCTGCTCTCCGTTGACGATTCCGCCGCGACCGCGGCGCACGTCCTGCGGCAGTTGGATGCGTTCGCAGGCGACGCGGGGTTCAAGCCTCCCGCACCGCTCTCGCCGGCCCGCGCCGCTGTGATCGGGAACGTCACGCTGAACTACCTCGCGGGCGATCTGCGCCGCGCTGCGCTGCACGAAGGGCTCTATTTGGCGGCGCACGTGGGCGGCTTTGACCAGTTCCGCCAGGAGTTGCTTGACGAGACGAGCCCCGTTTCGCAATTCAAGCCCGACGCCGTCGTGCTGGTGCTCGACTGGCGCGAGCTGCTGCCCGACCTTTACCTCGCGAACCTCGCAAGCGACCCGACAGCGCTGCGGGCGGCGATCAAGGCCGAAGCGGCGCAACTCGCCCAGTTGCTTGCCGCGTTTCGACAACGATCGGCCGCCGCCGTGATGGTGACGGGACCGCTACGGCCTTCGTCCTCGCCGCTGGGATTCGTGGATGCGGGGCATGAGCGCAGCGTCGCGGGTTTGTTCGCGTATCTCAACGAACAACTGGCGGCGCGCCTGACGGCGGTCGCCGGCGTGTACGTGCACGACCTTGAGGCGAGCTTCGCACTCGCCGGCAAGGCGGCGTGCCTGTCGGCCAAGATGAACTACCTGGGTCGCATGCCGTATACGCCGACCGGGCTGGCCGTGCTGGCGCGCGACGCGGCCGGGTTCGTGCGCCAGGCGCGCGGCAAGGCCCGCAAGTGCCTGGTGCTCGATCTCGACAATACGATGTGGGGCGGCATCATCGGCGAGGATGGGTTACAGGGCGTGAGGCTCGGGCACGAAGGCGTGGGCCGCGCCTTCATGGACTTTCAGCGCGAGGTGCTGGCGCTGCAGCAGCAGGGCGTGATCCTGGCCATTTGCAGCAAGAACAACGAGCGCGACGCCCTGGAAGTTTTCGAGAAGCACCCGGACATGGTGCTCAAGCTGGAGCACTTCGCGGCCTGGCGAATCAACTGGGTCGACAAGCCCAGCAACCTGAAGTCGCTGGCCGAAGAGATCAACATCGGCGTCGATTCGCTGGTGTTCCTCGACGACAACCCGGTCGAGCGCGGCGCGGTGCGGCAGCTCGTCCCTGAGGTGCTGGTCCCAAACCTGCCGCGCGACCCCGCCGACTACCCGGCGTTCGTCCGCGGCCTGAGCTGCTTCGCGACGCTGCAGATGACCGACGAGGATCTGAAGCGCGGTCAGTTCTACGCGGGCGAGCGGCAGCGGCGCGTGCTGCAGGAATCGGCCGGAAACCTGGACGATTATCTCCAGGCGCTGAACATGACGCTGCACATCCTGCCGATCGACGAGTTCACCCGCCCGCGCATCGTGCAGCTCATCCATCGCACGAACCAGTTCAACCTGACCACCCGGCGGCACAGCGAAGTCGACGTGCTGAACATGACCCCGGAGCGCGGCTGCTACGTCTTCTCGATCCGCCTGGAGGACCGCTACGGCGACAACGGCATTGTCGGCGTCGCGATTCTTCGAATCGCGGAGTGCGACGCGGCTTTCCCCGGCAAGCGCGTCGGGCTGCTCGACACGCTGCTGATGAGCTGCCGGATCCTGGGCCGAAACGTCGAGCGCATGTTCCTGGCGTACCTGACCGAGTTCGCCGCGGCCCGCGGCGCGCAGGTGCTGATCGGCGAGTTCGCACCCAGCGCCAAGAACGCGATGGTCGCCGACTTCTATCCGAAGTTCGGCTTCCACCCGCTGCCGCCGATCGACGGCGTGCAGCGCTGGAGCTTTCCCTGCGGCGAGCGGCGCCTGGAGCGGCCGCCGTACATCACGGTGCTTGCTGAGGGTGGCGCGGGCGTCCCGCCCGCTTGCGGGGCCGGATGAGAGTGGGGTGGGCATCCCGCCCGCCCGCGGTATGTGATTTGGGTGGGGTGGGCATCCCGCCCGCCCGCGGTATGTGATATGGGTGGGGTGGGCATCCCGCCCGCCCGCGGTATGCGATATGGGTGGGGTGGGCGTCCTGCCCGCCCGTGTTTCGCGGCACAGCGGTCAGAATCCCCGCTGCACGCGTGATGCTTCAACTTTGACGAGGTAAACTGGCTGACTGCGGCGCTGGCCGCCGCCCCGCGACTGCCACTGCAGGAACCGGAATGAACGCTGACTTGCGACAACTGCTGGCCGAAGTGTTCGAGACCACGCCGGACAAGATTCGCGAGACCGACTCGCAGGCGACGCTGCCCACGTGGGACTCGCTCCGCCACCTGCAGCTTGTGATGGCCCTGGAGCAGCGCTTCGGCATTCAGATCGACACCGAGCAGATCGCGCAGCTCAAGACCGTCGCCGATGTCGCCCGCGTCGTCGCCGCCGGGCGGCGCTGACCGCCGCTGACGCCGCCGCCCGCCGCTGGGAGTGCAGTCGCGTGAGCCAAACGCCCTCAGGCACGCCCGATCCGGCGGCGACCGCCTTCCCGCCGGCGGAGCGCGCGGCCGAAGCCGCGCCGCTGCGCCGCCACAAGGTGTGTGTGATGGCCACCGCGGCCAGCACCATCTGCGCGCACATGGACGGGCGCCTGGCGTACCTGGTGCAGCGCGGCTTCGAGGTCACGGTCGTTTGCGCGGCGGCGGGCGGCCTGGCCGAGCGAATTCGGCGCTACGGCGTGCGACTGTACGAAGCGCCGCTGACGCGCACCATCACGCCGCTGCCCGACTTGCTGTGCCTGTGGCGACTGTGGCGTTTCTTCCGCCGCGAGCGGTTTGACCTGATCGAGTATGGCACGCCAAAGGCGGCGCTGCTCGGTTCGATCGCCGCGTGGCTGGCCGGCATCCCGGCGCGGATTTTTCTGCTTCATGGCCTGTTCCATCTGGTTCCCGGCCGCGCCAGCCGGCTCTTTCGGCGAACCATGACGCTGATTCCGGCGCGGCTCTCTCACCGGCTGCTGGCCGTGGCTCCCTCCATCGCGGAGCAGGCCGCGGAGGACGGGCTCGCGCCGCGCGAGCGAATCGCCCCGCTGGGCAAGGGCAGCGTTAACGGCGTCGACCTCGATCAGTGCCGCCCGGGTCGCGGCGATCTGCGGGCGGCCGTGCGCGCCAAGCACAAGATTCCGGCAGACGCCATCGTCGTCGGGTTCGTCGCCCGCCTGCGCGGCGAAAAAGGCATGGTCGAGCTCGTCGATGCCTTCGCGGCGCTCCGCGACCGCTACCCGATGCTGCACCTGCTGATCGTGGGCGACTATGACATCGAGGATCGCCCGCCCGAGCGAATCGTCAATCTGCTCGCCCGCGATCCGCGCGTGGCCTGCACCGGCTGGCAGGACGACCCGACGCCGTTTTACGCCGCGATGGACATCTACTGCATGCCGACCTATCGAGACGGCTTCGGCGTTGTCTTCATCGAAGCGGCCGCCGCCGGCGTGCCCAGCGTCGGCACGGACATCATCGGCGCGCGCGACGCGATCGAACCCGGCGTCAGCGGCCTGCGCGTGCCGCCGCGCGACACGCAGGCCGTGCGGGCGGCGCTGGAGTCGCTGATCGCGGATGGCGAGTTGCGGCAGCGGATGGGCGCGGCGGCGCGGCAATGGGCCGAGGAACACTTCGACCGACGCAATCACTGGCGAATCTATGAGACGGAGTATCGCCGGCTGCTGGAGCCGCCGGCGGCGCGCTGATCGTCGCTCGCCGGCTGCGGCGCGAGCGGCGGGCGCGTTCGCACGTGCATCGCCACCGGGGGAGTCCAGTCGGCCCGTCGGCCGGCCTGACGGCCGGATTTGCAGATTTTTCTGCCGGCGCCGCATGCATAGCGCTTTCAGAACCAACCCCGCCACGCGCCTGATAACAAATCCGCCGCGCTTGCGCCGCCGTCGCTGCCGCGCCGCCGAATTCCGCTAACGCTTGCCGGCGGCGGCGGTCTGATGCGCGCGGCCGTCGCCTGCGTGCGCCCGGACTTCAGGAGTTCGCTTGCTTTTGCGGGAGCGCGCCTAGAATCAGGTGACAGCCCGCTGACAAGCCAGGAGTGCGACGTGCGTTCGTCGGTGATGTGTGTGCGTGCGCGGCGCGAGAAGATCGCGTTGAGTTCCGCGCGCGGGGCCAGAGGCCCGGAGTCTCTTGGGAGGAAGAGGCATGGATGAGGCGGTGTTCCAACAGAAGCTTAACGAGCTGATGTCGCAGATCGAGACGCTGCCCGAGGGCGAGCGCGACCGGCTGAAGCAACTGGCCGCGGAGACGCGGCAGCGGCACGAGAGCATCAAGAAGAGCGTGAACACGCTCACGGAGAGCCTCGACTTCCTCCGCCTGTGGATCAAGTACCTGCTCTTCGACCTTGAGGCCACGCGCCGCGAGAACAACTACCTCCGCAAGATGCTCGAACAGGAGCCCGACTCCGGCAAGGAAGGCGGGGAG
Source organism: uncultured Planctomycetales bacterium (assembly GCA_964631045.1). GTDB lineage: Bacteria > Planctomycetota > Phycisphaerae > UBA1845 > Fen-1342 > CAZVWB01. The sequence goes on along the minus strand of CAZVWB010000040.1, from coordinate 38,611 downwards.
CAGGGGTAGGAACCGCGGCGGTCGGCGCCGCGCGACGGCGGCGCGACTACCCGCCGCGACCGAGCTCGACCTCGTCGAACGAGGCGACTTGCGCGAACGGCGCCGGCTCCGTCGGCGGGTTTCCGGGGCGTCTTGCGAGCAGCACCTGCATCCCGGCCTGGCCCGCCGCGTGCAGCTCCGCAACCGAATCCGATACAAACAGAACGTCCGTCGGCGGCGCTGCGAGGGCGGTCGCGATTCGCGCGTAGCTCTCGGCGGACTGCTTCGATCCGCTGGTCGTGTCGAAGTGGGCGTCGAACAGCGGCGAGAGGTCGCCGGCGTCGCAATAGCGCACGAAGAGCTGCTGCGCTTCGATGCTTCCGCTGGAGTAGATTGCGGTGCGCACGCCCGCGGCGCGCCAGCGGCGCAGCGCCGGAGGAACATCCGCGAAGACCTGCGAGCGCAGCGTTCCGGCGACGAAGCCCTCCCTCCAGATCATCCCCTGTAGCGCTTTGAGCCCCGTGGCCTTCGCATCGCGGTCCATGAGCGCCAGGAGATGCGCGCAGAGCGCCGCAGGCGTATCCAGATTCGCACCGCGCGCGTCGCCCGCCGCGTCCGCGACGATCTGCCGCCGGGCGGCGGTCACGTCTTCGCGCCCCCAGCGAGCCCGCAGGAAGTCGGGCAGCGCTCGCCGCGCGAACGGGAAGAGCACGTCGTGCACGAACGCGAGCGGCGCGATCGTGCCCTCGATGTCCAGCAGCGCGACGCGCGCGGTCGGGGCGATCACAGTCGCACGCCGAGATTCGCCGTCGCCGAGCGCACCGCGCGCTCCGCCGCCTCCGACGAGACAAAACCCGGTCCCAGGCAGATCGGCAGATATGCCGCGTGCACGCCGTCCTGCACGTACAGCGGCGTCCACCCGGACATGTCGAGGAACAGGCGGATCGCGCGAATGGTGCGATCGGCGCAGAGGTCGAACCAGTGCCGCGTGCCCGCCGGGACCGTAATCATGTCTCCGCCGGAAACTTCGATCGCGAAGACGCGATCATCGTCGGCGTGGATGTGGAACACGCCGCTGCCTTTGACGATGAACCGCACTTCGTCCTCGCTGTGGCGGTGCTCCTTGTTGAAGCGGTCGAGCATCGCCGACAGGCCCGGCGTATCCGGCGTGACGTTGATGACGTCGGCGGTGACGTAGCCGCCGCGGCGCTTGAGCGCGTCGATCTCCGGCGCGTACGCCGCAAGGATGTCGTCGGCGGAGGCGTCGGGGCTGACCCGCTCTTCCACCGGCCAGCGCTCGTATTCGATGCGATAGGGGCGCAGAAACGCGGCGACCTCCGCGGCGTCGCGGATCAGCGTCTGGTCGGCGGGGATGCGGATGTTCGCCATGTGAGACTCCGGGGGTAATAGAAGGCGCTGCGGGCCGCGCCGCGGGCGCGACCGGTTGAAGCCAACGCCGATCGATCAGGGTCGCGCTGCGGTCAGCGCCGCGCGGAGCTGCGCGCCGCGCGCCAGAACCTCGAACAGAAACTCCAGAATCTCGACGTGGCGGGCGGCCTCGGTCAGGTCGCGACCCCAGGTGTAGAGTCCGTGGCCGCGGATCAGAAACGCCGGAGGAGACTGGCCGCCGGACTGGTGCAGGTGCTGCGCCACGCGCCCGGCCAGGGCTGCGATGTTCTGGGTGTTGTCGAAGATCGGGATGCGCACCGCCGATTCGTGCGTCTGGATTCCCGCGAGGCCCTTGAGCATCTCGTAGCCGCGAATCTCGATCGCCGCATCGGCGAAGTGCGCGTCGCTGAGCAGCGTGTTCCAGATCGAGTGCGTGTGCAGCACGGCGCCCACGACGCCGCGCTGCGCGAGCACGACGTGCAGCAGCGTCTCCGCGGAGGGCTTTGGGGCGCCCGGCTCGACCGCGCGGCCCTCGTGGTCGACGACGACCAGGTCCGCGCGGGTGAGCCGACCCTTGTCGCGGCCGCTGGCCGTGATCAGCAGCCGCAGCGGACTTGCCGAGAGCGCCACGCTGAAATTCCCGCTCGTGCCCGCCGCCCAGCCGCGGGCGTGAATCGCGGCGATGACGTCGAGCAGCCGGCGCTCGGCGGCATGGCGGGCGGGCGCGGCGGCGAAGAGCGGGGCGGGCGCGGCGACGTCCGCGCAGACCGGCGCGGGCGCTGCGAGCAGTAAGTCAGGCATGGAGTGCAGCTCCTTTCAACGATCGAATTCGCTGGGCGGCCTCCTGCAGCACCGCCTCTTCCTTGGCGAAGCAGAAGCGCAGCAGCTTCTCGCCGGCCGCGCTCTGGTAGAACGCCGTGCCGGGCACGCTGGCCACGCGGGTTTGTTCGAGCAGCGCCATGGCCGCGGCCTTGGCGCTCGGGTATCCCAGATGCGCGACGTCCGCGAGCACGTAATACGCCCCCTGCGGGATGATCGGCCGCAGCCCGGCGTCGGCCAGCGCGTCGCAAATGATGTCGCGGCGGTGCTGGTAGTCGGCTTTGAGCCGCGCGAAGAACTCGGGTTGCGCCCGGAAGCCGGCGGCGACGCCGTGTTGCAGCGGCGTCGGTGCACAGACGTAAAACAGATCGTTGGCCAGGGTCATGGCCCGCGCGAGCGGCGCCGGGGCGACCGCGTAGCCGAGTCGCCAGCCGGTGATGCTGAAGGTCTTGGACAGCCCCATCAGCGTGACGGTCCGCTCGCGCAGGCCGTTGATCGTGGCGGCGGAGACGTGCTGCCGCCCGTCGTAGATGATGTACTCGTAGATTTCGTCGGTAATCAGCAGCAGATCGTGCTCCTCGACGATTCGCGCCAGCCGCTGCAGATCGTCCGCGCCATACATCCGCCCGCTGGGGTTGGCGGGCGTACACAGCACGATGGCGCGCGTGTTCGGCCGAATGGCGGCGCGGATGCGCGTTTCGTCGAGGTTGAAGTCCGGCGGGTCGAGCGCGACGAACTGCGGCTGAATGCCGGCGAGAACGGCCGCGTTCAGGTGATAGCCGTAGTAGGGTTCGAACAGCAGAATCCCGTCGCCGGGGTTCAGAAGGGCGAACAGCGCGCAGGCGTAGCCGCCCGAGGAGCCGACGGTGACGACGATCTCGCCGGCCGGGTCGGCCTCGATGCCGTTGTCGCGCGCGAGTTTCTCGGCGATGGCGCGGCGCAGCTCGACGATCCCCTCGGGAAAGGAGTAAGTCGCCTTGCGATCGTGAATGGCCTGGATCGCGCCGTCGCGCACCAGCGGCGGCGTGGGCAGGTCGCCCAGGCCCTGACCGAGGTTGATCCCGCCGACGCGCTCGCATTCGCGCGTCATGTTGCGAATCTCGGATTGGCCCAGGCCGCGCAGGCGATCGCAGAGAAAGTCTCGCATTAGGGGTTCCCGAAAAACAGGGTCCTGGTTGTATGGAACGGGGAAGAGTACGCAGCGCCCGGAACGGACGAGCGACGTTAGCGGCGGGGACAGCGGCGGCGGAGCTTCGAGCTCATAGAGAGCAACGTAGAGCGCATCGGCGGGCGCGTCAAGCGCGGTCTAGCGGGTTGCTGCGCGGTGTGTGCCGCCCGCCAGCGGCTGCATTTCGCAGGGTGGGGCGGGCATCCTGCCCGCCGCACGGGGTTGCCTGGCCGGAGCGGGCAGAATGCCCGCTCCACCCGGTGCGCCGCAACCGAATGCGATGCCGGACGAACCGGTCAAGAACTCGATCGCGCCCGGGGTACGACCGGGCGGTTCATCCGCGCTTGCGGCGGGTCGTCGGGAAGCGGCTGCCGAGCGTGCGCTTGACCGGCTCGATGCCCAGCGCGTCCAGGTAGCGATCGCGCCGGGCGACTTCCGTGAAGCGCGAGCGCTGACCGTCGGGCGGCGCGGGCTTGGGCGCCGCGGCGGCGACGGCGGCCTCTTCCTCGTCGGCCCGCTTGACCAGCCACGGCGGATCGAGACGGATGAGCTGCCGATTGATGAGCTTTTCGATCTCGGTCAGCAGCTTGCCTTCTTCGCGGGTAACGAACGTGACCGTATAGCCGCTGTTGCCCATTCGCGCCGTGCGGCCGACGCGGTGGACGAACGACGCGGCGTCGACGGGTACGTCGAAGTTGACGATGTGCGAGACTTCCATCACGTCGAGGCCGCGCGACGCCAGATCGGTCGCGACGAGCACCTGGATATGCTGATTGCGGAAGCTCTGCAGCACCTTCTCGCGCCGCGCCTGCACCAGGTCGCCGTGGATTTCCTTGCAATTGATGCCGTTCTTGCGGAGCTTCTCGGCGATGTTGCGGGCCGTGGCCTTCATGTTCGTGAAGACGATCGCCAGCTTGGGGTTCTCCGTTTTCAGGAAGCCCAGCAGCGTGGCGTACTTGTCGCGGCGGTTGACGGTGACGTAATCCAGCTCGATGTCGTCGACCGTCAGCTTGTCCGACGAGACGTTGATCTCGACCGGGTCGCGCATGTAGGTCTTGGCCAGCGCGCGAATCTCCGGGTCGATCGTGGCCGAGACGAAGATCGTCTGGTGCGGCTGGGTGATCGATTTCAGGATGCGGCGGATGTCCTCGCGGAATCCGATGTCGAGCATCCGGTCGACTTCGTCCAGCACCGCCAGCCTGATCGACGACAGGTTCAGCGCCCGCCGGCCCATCAGATCCTGCACGCGGCCGGGCGTGCCGATCAGAATCTCGCAGCCCTTCTTGAGCAGCGCGACGTTGCCGGCGACGCGCCGCCCGCCATAAACCAGCGCGGTGCGCAGCGGATGGGACGCGCACAGGGTGCGGATGTGCTCGTCCACCTGCGAGGCCAGCTCGCGGGTGGGGACGAGGACGATGGCCTGCAAGCCTTCGCCCGGGCGCACCAACTGCAACATCGGCAGTGCGAAGGCGGCGGTCTTGCCCGTGCCGGTCTTGGCCTGGCCCAGGCAGTCCTCGCCGCGCAGCGCATGCGGGATCAGCTCGCGCTGGATGTCGGTCGGGGTGTGGAAGTTCAGTTGTTCGAGGGTGGAGAGCAACTCAGGTTCGAGACCCAGCGCCGCGAATCCCCCGGCCGGCGCGGCCTCGAGCACGATCGTTTCGGACATAGATTTTCCAGCTTCCTGCGGAGCACGCGGACGCAACCGTAAGCGTCCTATATTCAATTACTTGCCCACTTTTTTGTATTCCCCCACAATGCTATCCGAGAATCGCCTGGGAACACAAGGCCAATCGCCGTTTCCGATTCGCCGAAGTTCGCCACCCGCCGGCCCGGGCCGCGGCGGCGGACCTGCATCCGCAGGGCAGCCCGCGGGTATACAACCGGCGGGCGAACCGGACGAACCGGTCCGGGGATCGGTTGCCCGCTGCGGCACACGGCGCCGGCAGGATCGAAATGCCGACTTTCACGTACAAAGCTCGAAACCGCACCGGCGAGCAGGTCAACGGCACGCTGATGGCCGAGACCGCGGCGGCCGCCGCCCGTCTGCTGGACGAGCGGGCGCTGCTGCCGGTGCAGGTCGACGAGGTGCCGTCGCAGCAGCGTTCCGTGTTTACCGGTCGGGCGCGGCGGATCAGCCCGTCGAAGATCGGAATTCTGTACGAGCAGCTTGCCGACCTGCTGCGGGCGGGCGTGCCGATGCTGCGGGCGCTGGACGTGCTGGGCAAGCAGGCCTCGTCGCCGGCGCTGGTGCGCGTGCTGCGCGAGGTGCGCGACGACGTGGCCGGGGGCGACGCCCTGGCCGACGCCATGGAGCGGCATCCGCAGGCGTTTTCCTCGCTGCACGCCTCGATGGTGCGGGCCGGCGAGAAGGGCGGCTTCGTCGAAGACGTGCTCGGCCGTCTGAGCGATTTCGTCGCGCGGCAGGACGCGCTGCGCAACAAGTTCATCGGCGCGATGATCTACCCGGCGGTGCTGTTCTTCGGCGCGATCGGCGCGGTGACGTTCATCATGGCGTTCGTCGTGCCCAAGATTCGCCAGGTTCTGATGGATCAGGGCGAGCTGCCGTGGCCGACGCTGGTGGTCTTCGGCGTCAGCGACGCGATGCAGAACTACTACGGATTGATCATCGGCGTCGCGCTGGTGCTGATCGTGGCCGTGGTTGGCTTCTTTCAGAGTGCGGCGGGCAAGCTGGCCCTGGCCCGCTTGCAGCTTCGGGCGTTCGTGGTCGGCCCGGTGTTCACGATGATCTCGGTGTGTCGCTTCTGCCGCATCTTCGGCACCCTGCTGGGCAACGGCATCCCGATCCTGCAAGCGCTCAAGATCGCCAAGGACTCGACCGGAAACGTGATCCTGGCGGAGACGATCGACGCGGCGGCGGAGAACGTGCGGGCGGGCGAGTCGCTGGCGGCGCCGCTGGGGGCCAGCAAGCTGTTCCCGCCGGCGATCATCGACATGATCGCCGTCGCGGAGGAGAGCAATACGCTCGAAAAGGTGCTGGTCGAGATCGCCAACACGCAGGAGGAGCGCACCGCGCGGCAGATCGACCTGACGGTGCGGCTGCTGGAGCCGCTGATGCTGATGTTCATGGGCGGCATGATCGCGTTCATCGCCATCGCGCTGCTGGTGCCGATTCTGCGCATGGCGACTTCGGGGTTTAAGAACTAAGTGCGAAGGGCGAAGAGCGAAGAGCGAAAAAGAAGGCTGCGAGTCGTGAGTTGGGCAGCACGACAGGCGAGTAGCGAGTTGGGCATCGCGAAATGCGAGTAGCGAGTTGAAGAATTGGCGCTGGCGAGTGGTTTTTCTCGGGCGCGACGGATGATCTGAGCTTTTACTGCGGACCGCGGAAAAAGGAGACTGGCGACATGAAACGAAGCGTGCGAAACAACAAGCGGCGGGCGTTCACCCTGCTCGAAGTGCTGATGGTCATCATCATCATCGGCCTGCTGGCGGCGTTCGTGGTTCCGCAGTTCTTCAACCTCGAAGGCGGGCAGAAGATCAAGCTGACTGAGGCGAAGGTGAAGACCGGTCTGAACGGAGCGATCAACTTGTTCCGCACCGCGATGGGCCGCTTCCCGACCAGCGATGAGGGGCTGAAAGCCCTGATCGAGCCGCCCAGCGACGAGGCCGAGGCCAAGAAATGGCGCGACGGCGGCGGGCCGTGGCTCAAGGCTGAGGATCTGAAGGACGCCTGGGAAGCCGAGCTGCGCTACGAGTCGCCCGGACAGGTGAACACCGACTACGACCTGTCGAGCTCGGGACCGGACAAGCAGTTCGGCACCGACGACGACATCACAAACTTCCGCTCGACGCGCTGACGGCGGGGCCGGACAGACCCGCCCGGCCGCGCGGCGTCCGGCGGAAGCGATCGGCCTGGATCGCGTAGTGCTCCTTGTGGCCTGAGTTTTCGGGCAGGGTCAGCGGCTGCCCAGTGCGCAGCGGCGGGAGAGATTGTGAACGATCTGGTTTCACTCGCTATCGTGAGCGGTTCGCGAGTGCTGCGGGCGGGCAGAATGCCCGCCCCACCCAAAAAGTTCACAGGCTCGGACGCCGCTGCTGCCCGGCGCGTAACTGCGAGCTGGTGGTAGGCAATGCTTCACTCGCGACTCGCGACTCGCTACTCGCAACTTCCGCGCCGCTCCCGCCGCGCCTTTACGTTGCTGGAGATGGTGATGGTGATCATCATCTTCGGCATCGTCGTGCTGTATGGCTGGCCGGACTTTCAGCCATCCGCCCGCAGCGAGCAGCTCGCCGAGTCGGTTCGCCGAATCCGCTCCGCCGTGGCGATGTGCCGCGCCCAGGCGATGAACGAGGCCCGCCGCTACCGGCTTTCGTTTCGCCCCAGCGGGCAGTTGCGAATCACGGCGCAGGAAGACCCCTTGACCGCACCGCACAATTACGTAGACGTGCGACAGGACTGGGTGCTGACGCAACTGCTTCAGGAGGATGTGTGGGTTGAAAACATCCAGAATCTGCCGGGCGGCCCGCCGCCGATCGACGTGAGCGACGAGGAAGTGGCGACGGGCGACGGCGTACAGGAGTTCGACCAGTTTGCGGTGGCGCCGGTGGCGGTGACGGAGCTCGAAGAGCCGTTTCACCTGGAGTTCCTGCCGGATGGATCGAGCAATTCGGCCCGCTGGGTGCTGCGCGATCTCCGCGGCCGGGGCACGCGCGTCACGCTCGACGGCCGGCTGGGCCGGGTTGCGGCCACCCCCGTCGATGCGCTCGATGGAGACAGCGTGAAGCGGCCGGACTTTCCGGCGGAGAAGGACGACGCCGTGCAGCGCAGCACGTTCAAGAGCAGGGAGCAGGGGCTATGAGATCGTCAGCGTCGCGCAGTCGTCGGAGTTCCGAGCGCCGCCCGTGCGGCGCTGCCCGCGGCGTTCTGCTGCTGGAGGTGGTCGTCGCGCTGACGATCATGGTCGCCGCGATGGGCGTGCTGGGGGCGCAGCTCGTCTCCGGCCTGCGGATGGTGGCGTATGCGGACGAGCAGGCCCGCGCGGCGGAAATGGCCGATCGCATGATGGCCCTGCTGGAGCTCGACCTGAACTACGCCGAGCAGCTCGCGACCGACGCGAAGCTCGACGGCGACTTCGGCCAGCAGCACCCGGGCTTCTTCTGGCACGTACACATCGAGCCGACCGACGTAGAGGGGCTGGGCAAGGTGACGCTGCAGATACTGCAGCAGCGCGACACGCAGAACCTGGAGAGCGCCGACGGCGCCACCGTCGTTCGCGAACTTCACTTCCTCAAGGCGGCCCCGGCGAAGATCGACCTGGCGGCGGACTTCGGCTTCAACGAAGAGCAACTGACGACCATCACCAGCGCGATCCCGCTGCCCGGCATCGCCGATGGACAGCTCGACGTGCCCAAGCTGGTCGAAGCGCTCACCGCCGATCCCAGCACGCTTATCAGCATGCTGCCGCAGCTCATGCAGATTTTCGCACAGGTCGCCGGGGGCGCGGGCGCGAGCAACACCGGCGGCGGTCCGTCGGTCGACATGATGCGCGAGCTGATGGGCGAACAGATTCAGGCGGCGCTGGGCGGCGATGCGCTGGGCGGCGGGCAGGACGCCCCGCCGCTGATGGGCGACCAGGTGCAGGACGCCGGGGACCTGCTGGAGCTGCGCGATCGCATGTTCGGCCCCGATGGCCAGCCCGGCGGCGGGCGCGGAAATCGCGGCGGCGGACGCGGGACGGCCGGCGGCGCGATGGATGATGGCGGCGCGCCAGGCGGCGGAGATTTCCCGACGCCGGGCGTCGGAGCGAATCGCGGCGGCGGGCGGACGGGCGGCGGCCGGACCGGCGGCAATCGCGGCGGCGGAAATCAGCCCGGCCTGCAGCGGCAACCCGGTGCGGGCGGCATCGAAGAGCTGATGCGGCTGCGCGACGAGTTCAACCGCCGCCAGAGGGATGGCGGATGAGCGCCTGCCGACGAGCGCGGCGCGGCCTGAGCCTGCTGGAGGTGATCGTCGCCGTCGCACTGATGATCATGCTGCTGGCGGCCATGCTCGCGTTCCTGTGGCAGAGCGGCGCTGTCCGCGAGCAGGCCCAGGCCCGCTCGGATCGCACGCAGATCGCCCGCCAGGTGCTGGACATGATCAGCGCGGAGCTGCGCGGCTGCATCGGGGGCGAGGAGCTCGGTTTCCCGGTCGAGCAGCGGCTCGCCGGCGACCGTCGCAGCGTCACGTTCCTGACGACCGCGCTGCCGGCCGACCACCAGTTCGTCGATTACGGTCCGGACGAGGAACCGCCGCCGGCGCAGCACGACCTGCGGCAGCTTTCCTACAATCTCTGGATCGACACGGAGAACAAGACGGAGGAAGGCGATCCGCTGATCGGCGGCCTGCTGCGGGTCGAAAAAAAGACGCTGAACCAGTTCCTGGTCGAGGAAGACGACCCGTTCGACGTGCGCACCGACCTGTGGGCGGCGGAGATCGGCTACATCGAGTTTCGCTACTTCGACGGCGTCGAGTGGGACACGAAGTGGGACGTGACCAACGGCAATTCGCTGCCGCAACTGGTGATGGTCACGATCGGCTTTCGCCCGCTGACCATGCCGGAGTATGAGGACAGCGACCTGAAGGAATATCCGATCCACGACTACCCGCTCGGCGACGATCAGCCGCACAGCGATCGCTACAGCGTCATCGTGCGCATTCCGGCGGCCGACAAGTTCTACGGCAGCCGCATCGAGCGGGCCGGCACGAAGATGGCCGAGCAGTTCGGCGTCGAGGGGCTGGCCGGCGGCCTGGGAGGCGGACAATGACCCGCACGCGCAGCGCCGCCCGCCCCGCGCTGATCCTGCCCGTGGTTCTGGTGGTCATCGGCCTGCTGGCAATGACCATCGGCGGGTTCATCTTCTTCGTCCGTGCGGAGACAGCCGGGGCGATCGCGCACAGCGACACGCAGCAGGCCCGCCTGGCGATGGAATCCGGCTTGGAAGAGGTCATCGCGCTGCTGCGCGCCGACAAGCACAACTTCAAGGCGTGGTATGACCTGCCCAAGCGCCTGCGACACGTTCTCGTGTACTCGCCGGCATACGAACGCGAGGGCGATCCCGTCCGGCAGCAGGGTTCTCGCAAGGAGTTGCTCGAGCCGGGCAAGGTCATCACTCCCGCGTGGCGCTACAGCGCCGTGGCCGAGAGCTACGCCGGCCTGGAAGAGTCGATGCGTTACGGCATCACGCCGGAGGCCGGCAAGCTGAATCTCAACGCGGCGACTGAGGCCCAGATCACCGATCTGCTGCTGCCGCTGCTGGCCGACCTGGGCGTCGAGAACCCGCAGGAGATCGTCGCGGCCACGCTCGACTGGCTCGACCCGGACAGCCAGCCGCGCGAGGGCGGCGCGGAGGACGGGTACTACAACACCCTCAAGCCGGCGTACCGCGCCAAGAACGGCCCGCTCGACAGCGTCGAGGAGCTGCTGCTGATCAAGGGTTTCACCGCCCGGCTGCTCTACGGCGAGGACGTGAACCGCAACGGACTCATGGACGCCAACGAAAACGACGGCGACGAATCGCCGCCGCGCTTCGACAATCGCGACGGCAATCTCGATCGCGGCGTGGCTTCCTTCGTGACGATCTGGTCGCGCGAGCCGGACACGGCGCTGGATAACAAGCCGCGCATCAACCTGAACCTCGACGCCGGCGCGATTCAAGCCCAGTTGGCGACCACCTTGCAGGACGGCCAACTCAGCGACGCATCGATCCAGTTCATTCTGGGCCTCAAGCAGCAGGGCTTCGACTTCTCGCAGCTCGCCAGCCCCGCCCAGCTCTACCCGTTGCCGCCCGACGATGAAGGCCCCGCGCCGCAGCGGCCCGACCAGCCGGTCATCGCGGCCGGTAGCGACGACGGCAAGGTCGACAACTCGGAATCGCAGGAGGGCGAATCGCAGGGCGACGAAACCGACGGAGCCGGGGAGCAAGGCGAGGGTGCGAAGCCCGGCGACGAAACCGAAGACGAGCAGGCCAAGCCCGGCAGCCGCTCGCGCGAGAAGAGCGCCGACAGCCGCTCCCAGAACCGTAGCGGCGGCGGCAAACCCGGCAAAGAACCACAGCCCGCGGACGAGCCGGCCGAGGAAGAAGGCGAGAAGGACGACGGCACCGGTGGCGAGCCGATGGACGAGGGCGGCGGAAAGCAACCCGGCGGGCAGCGCCCGGAGGCCGGGCGTCAGCCGCGGCCGCCCGCCGCGCCGCCGGGAGCTGATGGGCAGCCGGGTCAGCCGCAGCAGCCCGACCTGTCCGCGCTCGCCGCGAGTCCGATCACGCTCGATGAACTCCCGGTCATCATGGACCGTTTTTCGGTCCGCACCGGCGGCGGCCAGGAGGGCATCGTCGGCCTGATCAACCTGAATACCGCCCCGGCCCGTGTGCTGGCGCTGATTCCGGACATGAAGCCCGAAACGGCGGCCGCGCTGGTAGAGGCCCGCGGCCGGCTCTCGGCCGAACAGTTGCAAACAACCGCGTGGCCGGTGGTCTCAGGAGTGATCAGCGTCGGAGACTGGCAGCGACTGGCGCCGCATGTAACGACCAAGTCGTACCAGTTCCGCGTGGAGATCGTAGGATACTCCGATCATCTGAAACTCTTTCGCCGCGGAGAATGGATCATCGAGATGATCGGCCCGCTCGCGCAGATTCGCTATCAGCGCGATTTGACGCCGCTGGGCATGGCCTGGCCGGTCGATAGCGAGCAGGTAATCGTCACGAACCAGTAGCGCAGTCGCTGAGGGCGCCGCGGCGCTGCGACGGGGCGTTGCCGCAAGCGGCGCGACGGGCAGCGCCGCGCCTCTGCGACGGGGAGCATAGGCCTCCGGCCTGTGCGAGCCGGCCAGAACGCCGACACGCGCAGCCGAGGTGTGTCTGAGGCACTACAGTAGCGCTCGCAGCGCCCTGGAACGATGCCTGGAGCCGGAATGATCCGCCTTTCCCGAAAAGTGCTGTGCCTCGACTGGGACGCCCGGTCTTTGCGGCTGGTGGTGGCGCGCTGCGGCGGCGGCACGATCGCGCTCGAGGACGCCCACTCGCACCGTCTGCCCGAGGGTCTGGACGCCGAAGACCCGGCGACGATGGGCGAGTACATCGCCAAGCGCATCCGACAGCACCATCTGCGATTCAAGGCCGCGATCGTCGACGTGCCGCGCGACCGCGTGGTAATCAACCGCCTGGCGCTGCCGCCCACGCCCGAGCCGGAGCTGGCGGCGGCCGTCCGCTTTCAGGCGATGAAGGAGCTGCCGTTTCCGCTCGACGAAGCCGCGGTCGACTTCGTCGTGATGCAGCGCGACGAGAAAAAACTGGCGACCGAGGTGCTGCTGGCCGCGGTCCACAAGTCGGCGCTGCAGCGCGTCATGGACATCTGCGCCGCCGCGGGGTTGCGGCCGGCGCGGATCGGCCTGCGACCCTATGCGAACCTGGTCAGCGCGCTGCACGTTTCCAACGCGGCCAGCGCCCGCGTGCTGTTCGTCGACGTCGGCCCGACCATGACCGAGATCGACGTGGTGCGCGGCGGCGTCCTGGCGTTTTCGCGCTCGGCAAGCGTGGCGGTGCCCCTGCGGCCGGCGGCGTTCTTCGCGGCGGACGAGTCGCGCATCTCGGCCAAGGCCGACACCGCGGCGGTGGAGGCCGGCGAGCAGGCGATGGACGCCTCGGTCAACGAGCTGGTGGTGGAGCTGGTCCGCACGCTGCAGGCCTATCGCGCGACCGAGACCAACGCCGCCGTCGATCGGATCGTCATCGCGGGCGGCACGGGAATCGAGCCGGCCCTGCTGGAGGCGGTCGGCCGGCGCTTCGGCCTGCCGTGCGAGCTGTTCGACCCGACCGCGGTGCTGCGAACCCCGCCGGAGGACGCGGCCAAGCTGCGCTCGTTCTCGGCGGCGCTGGGTCTGGCGTGGGGGCTGAGCACCGACGGCCTGCTGGAACTCGACTTCCTGAACCCCAAGAAGCCGATTCCGCCGCGGGCCGAGCTGAAGCGCCGGCTGCGCTTCGTCGGCATCGCGGCGGCGGTGCTGGTGGTCGGTTCGACGGCGGCGGCGGCGACGCACATCTATCGGAAGACTCAGGAGCTCGCGCGGCTCCGCGACGGGAACGCGCAACTGGTCGAGAAGCTCAAAACGCAGCGCACGCTGGAGAACCACGTGCAGCGGGTCGACGACTGGGCCACGGAGGCGGTGTGGCCCGACCATCTGCTGCGAATCATCGAGCTGCTCGGTCTGCCGACCGAGGGCAATTCGATCGTGCTCGACCAACTGCGCTGCGACGAAGCCACCGCGACGATCAGCATGCGGCTGCGCTGCGTAAACGCCGCCGCCCCGACCGAATTCGTCGGCCGGCTGAACGCATTCGAGATCGACGGCAAGCGGCCCTATCTGGCGACGCAGGGGGTGTGGCAGACCGGCGGAACGGGCGACCCGGAGTTCAGCGGCAATGTCGAAGTCACAATCGTCCTGCGCGAGCTGCAGAACCACCGGTCCGGCGCCAAGCAGCGCGAGGTCGCCCGCAAGAACCGGCTGCGAGACCTGTGATGCGGACGGCGGAACCTGACGGAGTGCGGTCATGACGCAACGCGAACGGCGGCTGGCGATCATCGTGGGGGGGGCGATCGTCGCGGTCTTCGCCGGGCAGGGCGTGCAGCGGTTCGTGCTCTCGCCGCTGAAGAAGCTGAACGACGACATCGTCACCGCCCAGGTGCGCCGCGCCGAGCTGCAGGGCGAGCTTTCCAACGGGACGCGCATCGCCCGCTTCTGGCAGGAACGCACGGCGGCGACGCTGGCCACGCGGCGCGAAGACGTCCGGCAGATCTTCCGCCAGCAGATCAACGAGATGCTGGAGAAATACGGCCTGACCGCCAACGTGCGGCTGGGCGACGGCATGGCGCAACAGATCACCAGCGACGGCTTCGTGGCCATGCCCGTGCAGGTGCGCTGCAACGGCAATCTGCAGACCTTCATCGACTTCATGATGGACTTCTATCGCCGGCCGATGCTGGCGCGGGTCACCAGCTTCACGCTGCAAGCCGAGCGGCTCGCGCCGCGCCGCAGCCGCGACGGCCAGCCGGCCGAGGCCCCGACCGAGCCGGGCCTGAGCATCACGTTCAACGCGGCCGCCCTGGCGCTACCGGTGCTGCCGGACGTAAAGGACCAGCGGCACGGCCAGTTCGACCAGCTCGAGGGCCGCGCGCGGCTGAAAAACGCCGAAGAGGCGTACGCGCAGCTCACCGCCCGCAATGTGTTCATGAAATGGTCGCCGCCCCCCGCGGTCGTCGTGCAGAAACCGCCGGACCCGGCGCCGCGCGAGCGCACCCGCGGCGAGCCGCCGCCGCGCCGTCCCGATCCGCCGCCGGCGGACCCGCGCCGCGACGCGGACAAGTTCCGGCTGGTGGCGACGGAAGCGTACCTCGGCGTGCCCTACGCGTATGTGCGCGACACGCGCAACCTCGAGGCGCCGATGGCGGAGTATCAGCTCAGCGCCGACCTGGACGCGGGCAAGCTGGTGCTGATCCACCCCAAGGGGATCGTCGTGCAGACGTCCGACGACGCGGGCGACGGCAAGTATTTCTTCTATCCGATCGGCGAATCGTTCAAGGACCGCGTCGAACTTTCCGCTACGGAGCACCCCGATCTGGCGGCGGAGCTGGGCTTGGGCGACGCGCAATAGTCGACGCTACGGAATGCCGTTTTCTGCTTGGATTCTCGGTGCTCTTACCACTGGGAGAGTGCAGGCATACTTCGCCGGGTATCCACGGGCGCTCGCTTCATACCGCGTAAAACCGGGTGGATTCGATGCAGCCCCAGGCCCGGCACCGCTGACCCGGTGCAGCTCTTTCACGCTCACTTTCGGCAGCTCCTCGCTCCGCCGCATCCGCTGGTCCTGTTGGCGGGCAAGATCGACTGGGTCTGGGCGCGCCGTCCCCGGCATCCCCGCTCCGGACGCCAGGAACGTGAGCAACAGGATCGCGCACCGTCGGAGCGCCGACACCAAAAGCGTGGCTGACGTCCCCGGGTCCTATCTCCGGAAACTCCTGCGGCGGTTCTTTGTTGCGCTGCGCGAATCGCTCGAGCGGCTGACCCTCACACTCTATCCGCCGGATCGAAAATCGCCGGTGGTCGCCTAGACGACTCTTTCCGCGATGACTACAACGCGAACCGCGCGGCTCAATCCAGCGAAAGACGAAGCTCGATCCGGTCGCCCTCGCGCTCGATCCCTAGAGTCAGGGGCGAAGTGTCCAGGAGTCTGACGAGATCCTCGCGATCGATTTCCGGCAGCGGTCGACCGTTCATTGCAATTAGGCGGTCTTCCGCGCGCAGTCCCGCCAGCTCCGCGACGCCTCCTGCGACGACGCCGTCGTACTTCGGAGTCCCGCTACGCGGCATGCTGAACTTGATGCCATAGCGCTTGCGCGGCGGCGGACGCTCGAATCGCACGCGGGCGTTCTTTTGGTCGAACGTGACGGCGAAATCAGCCAGAATCCTCGCGCCGATGTTGGTCTCTTTGAGTGGACCAGCGACGAGTGTTTCAGGGTTCGTCACCTCCATGGCGCCGATCCGCAGTGCGCCCTCCAGCGTACCGGAGCGCACACCGACCCGGCCTTCCCATCCTCTGATGCGCGGCTCGCTCGTGAACTTCAGCTTTTCAGCCAGAGCGGCGGGGACCGCGAGGGTGTTGAGCGCTCCCGAGTCGATGAGGGCGCGGGTCACCTGATCGCCCACTGTGACCTCGATTTCCGGGTCTTCGTCATCACTGATGATCGCCAAGACGTGCTTCCCATCCGGCGGGGGCAGCTCGCCCGGTATGACCGAGATCGTGCGGGCCGGGTAGTTGATCGTCAGCAGATATTCGTTGAACAGGTGATAGCCGAGGATGCCGTGGATCGGCCGCAATCCGGCGGGCCGATCCGCGTTGTAGTCGCGGCTCAGCAGCCGCAGGTTCGAGAAGCTGAGTGCTCCAATCGACAACGAGTCAACATGCCGAAGGCTTACGGCGTCCTTCTGACCGAAAATGCCCGAGCTCCTCACGTGTCCCGCTTCCGGCAGACTAAGCTCGCCCACCAGGATGGCGTCGACCCGGCCCGCGCCTTCGGCTCCGGTGTCGAGGATGAAGCGGAATGGTCCCTTGCCGTTGATCATCACGTCTTCGATCAGAATTGCATCACCCCAGCGCACAAACTGGTGCGTCATCGCCCCGCTCGGCAGGCTCGTGGTTTGGTATCCTCGTCGCCCGCTTGGGGTGTGCTGGGCTTGAGTCAGAGGGCCCGCGAGAGAGGCGACGACGACGAGCGACAGCACTCTCATGGATGTTCCTCATGTCGGGCCGCCCACGGGCGCGGCCGAGTGTTTCAGAGGCCTCGTTGAATTCGGCCGATCGGCGATCGCCGTGGCGTGAAGCTAGCTCGGCCGGCCGACTGCGTATTGAACGAATGAAACCCGAACCGGTGATGTGAGCGCCTTTCGAGTTGGAGATTTGTCGATTGCACCCAACGCCCCTGCTTTCCGCTCATCTCGCTTGTACCCTGAACGCCTGAATCAATCCCCGATATTGCCCCGGCGTCAACCCGGTCTCGCGCCGGAACATGCGGCACAAATGCGCCTGGTCGGCGAATCCAGCCGCGTCGGCTATGAGCGCGATGGAATCAAGACCGCCGGCTAACGCGGCGGCCGCGTGCGCGATTCGCTGTTGCAATCGCCAGCGCGACGGTGCGACGCCCGTCGCGCGGCGAAAGAGACGGGAAAATGAAACCGGGTGCATCGCCGCCGCCGTTGCGGCCTCGCGCGTTGTTGCGCGCAGGATTCCTTTCGCGAACTCAGAAGTCGCGACCGTGTCGATCGCCGAGGCGTCGACGCGGCGAGTGAGAATCGCGTCGGCCAACACGTCGCTGATCCGCGACGGCGAACCGGGGTCTTCCGGTCGCAACAGACCAAGCAGCGCGGCGGTCGCAGGACCGGCCCCGAAGTACCCGCAGCGGCCGATTTCCAGGCCCAATTCCGCCAGTCGGCGGACGCCCGTCGGGGCCAATTCAAAGTAGATCGATAGCGCGCCGTCGGGTCCGACGCGCGTCTCGTGTTCGGCCCCGTCCGGCTTGACCACCAGAGTCAACGGGCGGCACACCGCCGTACGACCCTCCGTCATGTCCTGAAACTGTCCGGACACAACCAGCGTGACCCCCATCCAGGGGTGGGCGTGCATCCGCATTTCCTGTCCGGGCGAGTAGGAAACAAGTCGGACGAAGGCGTCGTTCAGCTCGCGCGCGGCGACCGCGCGGCCCAGCAGATTCGTACGTGGGATGGCCACAGGTTCTTGATTCCGTCCGGCACCCGAAATATATCGCAATCTCTCGGGCCGTCAGCATGGCTGTTGCACCACGGGGCATGAATCTGCAATTACCTACATCTTCCGAGGGCGCCTTCCTGGCCCTGGGGGCGCGGCGCGCCGAGGGATATCGGTATAGAGTCAATGCTGCGGAATGTCGTTTTCGGGATGAATCCTCGACGATAGTGTGACTTGGGGGTGCGGGCACGCTTCGCCGGGAATTCGCGGACCATCGCTTGATATCCTGCGAAACCGAATGGAGTCGCTGCAGCCCCACGCCCGGTCCGTTGATTCGCCGAAGCGCTTTCAAGCTCACTTTCGGCAGCTACTCAATCCGCGGCAGCCGCTGGGCCTTTTGGCGCGCAAGCTCGCCTGATCGCGATTCGAGGCGACGTTTGCGGAGTGTTGCGCGGCTGACCTGAGCGCGCCCAGCGCCGCATTTCCGCTCCCGTCGCCTGGAACGCGAGCACCAGGATAGAGAGCGGTCGGAGCGCCGACACCAACAGCGTCGCTGACGCCGCCACCGGCTCCTATCTCAGCGATTTCTTGCGCCGGCTCGTTGTTGCGCTGCGCGAGACGCTCCGACCGCTGCCCCGCACCCTCCACCCGTCGGATCTAAAATCGCCGGTTGCCGCGTTGACGACTTCTTCAGCAATGCCGCGAGAGGCGCGGATCGCCGGGGCCCAGCCGCCGCCGTGGGCGGTGCCGCGCGCTAACGCGTCAGCGACTGCCCTTCGCGCCCACGAGCGACTGCAAGTTGCGTTCGATGAACGTGGTGTCCACGTCGCCGCGCTGAAAATCGGCATGCGCGAGCAGCGCCCGGTGGATCGGGATGGTGGTCTTGATCGGCTTGATGACGAACTCGCCCAGGGCCCGCTGCATCGCGCGAATCGCCTCCGCCCGCGTCGGCCGATGCACCAGCAGCTTGGCGATCATCGAGTCGTAGTACGGGCTGACCGTGTAGCCGGCGTAGGCGTGGGTGTCGAGCCGCACGCCGGGGCCGCCCGGCGGAATGAACTCCTTCACCGGGCCGGGGCACGGGCGAAAGTCGTCGTCGGGCGATTCGGCGTTGATGCGGCACTCGATCGCGCTGCCGCGATGCACGATGTCGTCCTGATCGAGCGACAGCTCCTCGCCGGCGGCGATGCGAATCTGCCACTGCACCAGATCGACGCCGGTCACCAGTTCGGTCACCGGGTGCTCGACCTGGATGCGCGTGTTCACTTCCATGAAGTAGAAGTTCTCGTCCTGATCGACCAGGAACTCGACCGTGCCGGCCGAGTGATACCCGGCGGCCTTCGCCAGCCGCACCGCGGCCTCGCACAGTTTCTTGCGGGTGCGCGGGCTGATGTGCGGGGAGGGAGACTCCTCGATCAGCTTCTGATTGCGGCGTTGCAGCGAGCAGTCGCGCTCGAAGAGGTGGATGACGCGGCCCTTCTGGTCGCCGAGCAGTTGCACCTCGACGTGCCGCGGGCGCTCGACGAGCTTCTCGATATACAGCGTGCCATCTTTGAACGCCGCTTCGGCCTCGGCGCGGGCGTTGCGGAAGTTGGGGCGCAGGGCCGCGACGTTGTGCACCGGACGCATGCCGCGCCCGCCGCCGCCGGCTGCGGCTTTGATCATCACCGGGTAGCCGATGCGCTCGGCAACCTCGACGGCCTGCTCTTCGTTCTCGACGTTTCCGTTGCTGCCGGGCACGAGCGGCACGCGGGCGTGCCTGGCGAGCTTCTTGGCTTCGACCTTGTTGCCCAGCATGCGCATCGACTCGGCGCTGGGGCCGATGAACTCGATCTTGCAGTCGCGGCACATCTGCGCGAAGACCGAGTTCTCCGCCAGGAAGCCGTAGCCGGGGTGCACCGCCTCGACATCGGCGATCTCCGCGGCCGAGATGATCGCTTCGCGATGCAGATACGAGTGCGCGGGAGCTTCCGCACCGATGCAGATGGCGTCGTCGGCCAGGTTGAGATAGGCGGCGTCGCGGTCGGCGCGGCTGTAGACCGCAACCGCCTCGACCCCCAGGTCGCGGCAGGCGCGGATGATCCGCAGCGCGATTTCCCCGCGATTGGCGATCAGGATTCGACGAAACATGCGGCTCTCGCGGTGGGGGCGGCTGGGGCTACGCCGGCGTAATGGCGAACAGCGGTTGATCGAACTCGACCGCTTCGCCGTTTTTCACCAGCACGCGCGCCACGCGCCCGGAGCACTCCGCCTTGATCTCGTTGAAGACCTTCATCGCCTCGATCAGGCAGACGACCGTATCCGGGCCGACGTTGCCCCCGACGCTGGCGAACGCGGGCGACTCCGGATCGGGCGCGGCGTAGAACGTGCCCACCATCGGCGAGCGAATCAGGTGTTCGCGCGCATCCGCCGCTGACGCCGCGGGCGGTGCAGCGGGCGCCGCACTGCTCGCCGCCGGAGCGGCGGCCGGCGGCGCGGCCGGCGCGGCGATCGGTGCGGCAGCCACCGCGGCGACGGGGGCGGCGGCGACGACCGGTTGGCCGCGGCGCAGCACGATGTGCGTGTCGCCCTCGTGCAGCTCGACGCGGCTGAGATCGTGCTCGGCCATCAACTCGACGAGTTGGCGAATGTAGTCGTATTCGGTGTTCATTCCGATCCTGAACGCGGCCGGCGCGGGCGACGCCGCGGGCGACCGGCTGATTGGCAGATTTTCGTGCGCTGCGGGTTTCGCGAGACGCGCCCGCAGCCGCCGGAAGTCAGGCGCACCAGGCCTGCCGCTCCGTGGGCAGCGACGAGAGCACTTCGCACCCGGTTTCGGTCACCAGCACGTCGTCTTCGATGCGAATGCCGCCCTTTCCGGGCAGGTAGACGCCGGGTTCGACCGTGACGACCATCCCGGCCTTCAGAACTTCGTCGGAAGTTTTCCGCAGACCCGGAGACTCATGGACGGCCAGACCGATGCCGTGACCGACGGAATGCGTGAAGCGACCTTTGAAGCCGTTGCGCTCGATATGCACCCGCGCCGCACGGTCGACCCTGGACGCCCGCACACCGGGCCGGATCGCCGCGATTGCGCGAGCCTGCGCCTCACGCACGACTTCGTACGCCTTTACCCACTGGGCCGGGATGCTACCGGGCCAGACCATGCGGGTCAAGTCGCTGACGTACCAGTCCACCCGCGCGCCCCAGTCGATCAGCACGCCTTCATCGCGCGAGATCACCGCGTCTCCCGGCTCGTAGTGCGGCAGCGAGGCATTCGCGCCGACCGCCACGATCGGACGAAACGCCGGCTCCTGCGCCCCGGCGGTCTGTATCTCCATCGCCAGTCGCGCCGCCACCTCGCGCTCGCGCATCCCCGGCCGCAGCCAGCCGCGCAGCCGCTGCATGCAATCCTGCGCCACCGTGATCGCCCGGCGGATGCGCTCGATCTCGCCGCTGTCCTTGATCAGGCGGAGTTGTCCGACGATTCCCGCCGCGGGCGCGAGCTTCGCCGCGCTGCGCAGGTGCTTTCGCAGGTCGCCGAACGTCTGAACGCTCAGGTGCCCGGGGTCGTATCCCAGCCGCCCGATTTTCAGCCGCCGGGCCTCCTTCGCGGTGGCTTCCGCGCCGCGCACCTTGCGCAACACGGCCCGCGCGAAGGGCGTCTCGCGCTCCGCGGTCTCGCCGAAACGGCCGTCGGTGAGCAGCACGATCCGCCCGGGCGTCAGCAGGACGCCGCCGTCTTCACCGGTGAACCCGGTGAGCCAGATCTGGTCCAGACGGTTCCAGACCAGCAAACCGTCGAGCCGGCGGCGCTGCATGTCCGCCCGCACGGCGGCGATGCGCGCGGCGTAGGGCTCGGGAATCCGCGATGTGGCCATGGGGCTTGCTCCCTGAACGCGCGAAAACCGTCGGACGCGGCCGCGCGCGGTCCGGATCGTACGCGCACCGCCGCGATTTGGCACGCCGCGCGGGCCGCCGCGGCATGTTAGACTACACGTTTCGCTTTGCTCGCGCCACACGGGTGGCGCGGTGGAGCGGCGGCTCGGTTTGCAGGACGCAGGCCGTGAGCGAAAAGGTCATCCGCGTCGTCGGGGCGCGGCAACACAACCTGCGCGACGTGACGGTCGACATTCCGCGCGACCGGCTGGTCGTCATCACCGGGCTGAGCGGCTCGGGCAAGAGCAGCCTGGCCTTCGACACCCTCTATGCCGAGGGGCAGCGTAAGTACGTCGAGTCGCTGAGCGTCCACGCCCGCTACTTCCTGGAGCAGATCGCCAAGCCCGACGTCGAGCGAATCGAGGGTCTGCCGCCCACCCTGGCGATCGAGCAGCGCGCCGGCGTCGCCAATCCGCGCTCGACCGTCGCCACCACGACCGAAATCTACGACTTTCTGCGGGTGCTGTACGCCCGCGTCGGTCAGCCGCACTGTCCGGATTGCGAGCGCCCCATCTTTCGCCGAACTGTGGATCAGGTCGTGGACGCCGTCCTGGCGCTCCCGGCCGACACGCGCGTCATGGTGCTGGCGCCGCTGGCCCGGCGGCACGCCGGCGACATCGAGCCGCTGCTGCGCCGCATTCAGCGTGAGGGCTTCGTCCGGGCCCGCGTCAACGGCGTCCTCGTCGATGCGAAGGAGCCCGGCGCCGCCGCCGCGGCCCGCCCGATCGACGTCGACGCCGTGGTCGATCGGCTGGTCGTGCGGCCCGAGATTCGCCGGCGGCTCAGCGACGCGGTCGAGCTGGCGATGTCGCTGGGCGGCGGGACGGCGATCATCAGCCGCGCCGCACCGCAGATGCCGGCGGAATGGACCGATGAGCCGTTCAGCGAGCGCTTCATGTGTCCGGCGTGCGGAACGGTGCTGCAGGAGCTTGCGCCGCGCGCGTTCAGCTTCAACTCGCCGTACGGGGCCTGTGCCACGTGCGGCGGGCTGGGCACGACGATGCAATTCGATCCGCAGCGGATCGTGCCGGATGAACGCCTCTCGCTCGCCGCCGGGGCCATCGCGCCGTGGGCCGGCGCCAAGAAGAAGGCGGGGGCGCAGTACGCGCGGGCGCTCAAGGCGCTCTGCGGCGCGTTCGAGACGACCGTCGAAACGCGCTTCTCCGGATTGCCCGAGGATCTGCGCCGCATCATCCTGAGCGGCACGCGGCCGCGCGAGGCCAAGCGGCTGGGCGTTTCGTTCGAGGGCGTGATTCCGAATCTCGAACGCCGCCTGCGGGCCGCCGGCAGCGACGGGGCCCGCAGCCGCTTCGTCGCGTTTCAGTCGGAGCGGGTCTGCGAGAGCTGCCACGGCGCGCGCCTGCGGCGCGAGGCGCTCGCGGTTCGCATCGCGGATCGCGGGATTCACGAGGCGACGCGGCAGACGATCGCGGCGGCGGTGCAGTGGTTCGACGCGCTCGCGCCGGCCGGCGAGGCGCGGCACGTGGCCGAACCCCTGCTGCGCGAGGTGCGCCAGCGATTGCGCTTCCTGTATGAAGTGGGGCTGGGATATCTCTCGCTGGATCGCGCCAGCGCGACGCTCAGCGGCGGCGAGGCGCAGCGCATCCGCCTGGCGACGCAGCTCGGCAGCGGACTGGTCGGCGTTTGCTACGTGCTCGACGAGCCGACCATCGGCCTGCACCAGCGCGACAACGAGCGGCTGCTGCGGTCCATTCGCCGGCTGGTCGAGATCGGAAACTCGGTGATCGTCGTGGAGCACGACGAGGACGTGATTCGATCCGCGGACCATCTGATCGACATGGGGCCCGGCGCCGGCCTGCACGGCGGCCGCGTGATCGCCGCCGGGCCGCCCGAGACGGTCATCCACAACCCGCAGTCCATTACGGGCCGCTTTCTGCGCGGCGAATACGGGATTCTCAGCCCGGAGTCGCGCCGGGCGCCGCGCCGCAGCGAGGTCGTCCGCGTCTGCGGAGCGCGCGAGAACAACCTCAGGAACATCGACGTCGAATTCCCGCTCGGGCTGTTCTGCGCCGTCACCGGCGTCAGCGGCAGCGGGAAGAGCACGCTTGTGTCGCAGATTTTGCTGCCCGCGCTGCGCCGTCACATCGCCGGCGGCGTCGCCGGCGAGCGGGTCGGGGCGCACGATCGCATCGTGGGCGCCAACAAGGTCGATCGCGTCGTCGAGATCGATCAGTTGCCGATCGGCCGCTCGCCGCGCAGCAACCCCGCGACCTACACCGGCGTGCTCGACGAAGTCCGCCAGCTCTACGCGAAGACCAAGGAGGCCCGCATCCGCGGCTACAAGGCCAGCCGCTTCAGCTTCAACGTCAAGGGCGGCCGCTGCGAAGCATGCCAGGGGCAGGGCGTGCGGCGAATCGAGATGCACTTTCTCCCGGACGTGTTCGTCGAGTGCCAGGAGTGCGGCGGCACGCGCTACAGCCGCGAGACGCTCGAGATCCGCTACCGCGGCAAGTCGATCGCCGACGTGCTGCGCATGCGGGTGGAGGACGCGCTGCGCTTCTTCGATAGTTTCCCGCGCATCCGGCAGGGCGTTCAAACGCTCTCGGACGTGGGCCTGGGCTACATCGAGCTGGGTCAACCCTCCAACACGCTCTCGGGCGGCGAGGCGCAGCGCGTGAAGCTCGCGGGCGAACTCGCCAAGGGCGTCGGGCTTCGGCCGCCGTTACCGGGTGACGACCTGGACGACGCGCCGCAGGATTCGACGGCGGACGCGTCGCCGGGCGCCGACGGCCCGCCGGTCGTCCCGGCGCGCACGCCGGTGCGGGCCGCGGCGCTGCTCCGCGCCGCATATCCGGCCGCGACGCACACGCTCTACGTGCTTGACGAACCCACCAGCGGCCTGCACTTCGCCGACATTCAGACACTGCTGTCGGTGCTGCGGCGCCTGGTGGACATGGGAAACAGCGTGCTGGTAATCGAGCACAATCTGGACGTGATAAAGACCGCCGACTGGGTGATCGACCTGGGTCCGGAAGGGGGCGACGCCGGCGGGCAGGTCGTCGTGGCCGGCACGCCGGAGGCGGTCGCCGCCTGCGACGCCAGCCACACAGGACGCTACCTGCGCGCCAAGCTGCTCGCCGAGGCTTCAGGTGCGGCCTGAATCCGCGATTATCGCCGACTTCACGCAGCGTCCGGTATGCACGCCGCGCAGCACGAAGAATCTTGGATCGGTTCGGATGGGCAATTCGACTGAGTCTGGAATCGCGTTCGCCGCGACCGAGTGCGTGCAGCGATTCTCGGCCCGCTGGCATTGTCGAGCTGAACGATTGGGCGCGCCGCGCGGGCGCTGCAAGACTTCCGTTGCGGGCGTCGCCCGGCGACCCGAAGCCGGGCTGTGGCGAGCGCCGCCGCGCGTCGGTCCGCACACGTGATCGACGACGCGGCGCGACGTCCGCATGGCGGGGACAAGGATGAAGACAGTCTTGATAGTCGATGCATCGCCGGTGATGCGCGGCGGCCTTGCGCAAGGCCTGGCCGGGCTTGGGGTAAGGGTCGAGACCGCCGGGAGCGGGCTGGAGGCGCTGAGCGCTTTCGATCGCCTCGCGCCCGACCTGGTCGTCCTGGATAGGTTTTTGCCCGATCTTGACGCGCTGCATCTGGTCGGAGCGCTGCGGGAAGAAAACAGCGCCGCGCTGCCGCCGATCATTCTGCTCACGTCGGAGTTCGATGCGTCCGACAGTCACCATGCGATGCTGCTGGGCATCAGCGATCTGATTCTGAAATCGGAGACGCCGCTGCCGGCGATCGTCGAAATCGTCCGGGAGCACCTGGCCGCCGGTCGCCCGACGGCTCGAGCGCTCGGGGGTTCGCAGTTCACGCCCGATCCGCCGAAGCTGGCGCAGTGGGCGACGCTCGCCCGGCGCTGAAGTACCACGGTTTTCATGAGAATCGCAGGGTCGCCCGGCGCTGCAAACGCGCCGGGCGACCTGCCGATGCGCTGCGGTTCGGGCCTTGGGCGGCGTCCAGGCCGCTATGAGACTTTGAACTTCTTGGCTTCGCTTACGTTTGTGAGCGGTTCGCAAGCCCCGTGGGCGGGCAGAATGCCCGCCCCACCCCAAAAAATCACAACCCCAAAAATTCACAACCCCAAAAATTCACAGACTCTATGGGGCCGCGGACCGCGCCGCGGCGAGCAGCTCATCGAACCGGGCACGCTCGGCGATGAACTCGCTGTGCCCGTCCACGAAGCCGACCGCGACGCCCGACGACCACTGATCGTCGAAACGCTCGTAGATCACCATCAGCGCCGCGTTCTCGGGTTCGCGCGGCTTCAGATACACATACCCCACGTCGAACTGCGGCCGCCGCGGGTTGCGCAGCAGATCGGCGTCCACGCCGTAGCGTTCCAGACTGGTGATTGACTCCGGCCAGGCGTTGTCGTGCTCTGTGCGGTAGATCTGGCAGGCCATCACGATGTTGACGATGTTTCGCGATGCGAGCTTTGCAGCCGCCTCCGGCTCGTCCTGAAGCGGCGTGAGCGCGTAGCCCTCCGGCGGCGTCAGGTCGAACAGCGCCTCGTCGAGCTGCAGGTCGAACTCGAACCCCTCGGTGACGCTCCGACCGTCCGCCGGCGCCTGCCCATCCGCCGCCGGCGGACTCCACGGCGCTTCCATCCGCACCGGCAGCCCGGACTGTGGATCCGCCCAGACGGTCGTTACTTGCGAATCGTAGTTCACGCGAAAGACGTGCGTCTCGCGCCCAGCGAGCATCTGCAAGCCGAGATCCTCCACGGCGCGATCCCGCAACGTCAGCAACTCTTCGTAGGCGTTCCACGGCGTGGCGCTGGCCGGCACAACGACGGCGCGCTGCTCTGCGGGAATCAGAATCAGTCCGCGCCGCTCGGAGGCGCTGATGATGTGGACGCGGCCGCTGGGCAGCGCCACGCGGGCCCGGCCCGGATCGAGGCACATGACCTCCATCGAATGCAGGGGACCACCCGGCCCCTCGAACCGGGTGACAAACCGCACGCTGCCCGCGCCGGCCGCACGATTGACTACCTCGGCGAAAGCCAGTTCGCTCGAACGGCCGCCGCGGAACCACGGAAACAGGCCGATCGCAGCGACAACCGCTGCGGCGATGCCGACCCAGACGACGTTTCGCACGAATCTTGACCGCATTTTGGCGCTCTCCGGCGCGCTCGCCTGTGCCCGGCGGACGTCGCGCAGCACACGCTGCGCGAGAGAATCATCCGCCATCGCAATCAGGCGGTCCCGTAAGCCGCTCATGGCCCGATGTTCGCCGGCACATGCGGCGCACGCGTCCAGGTGTCGCCGGACGGCGTCCTCATCGGCGGGGGTGAGCAACTGCTCCTGCAGTTCGACTAGTCGCGCGCGACACGTTTCGCAGGTCATGGTCGCACCTCCATCGCCCGCGGCGCCGGCCGGACCTCGCTCAGGGCGGCGCGCAGCAGCTCGTATGCGCGGGACAGGCGTTTGGTCACCGTCCCCAGGGGCGCTCCCAGCAGGTCGGCGATCTGCCGGCAACTGTGTCCGCCGAAGTAGCGCAGGACGATGATCTCGCGATACTCGGCGGGCAGCGCCTCTATGGCCGCCGCCAGCAGCGGGTCGTGGCTCGGAGGCTGGGCGCCGGTCACAGCGCTTTCGAGCGTGGTCGAGAGCGGGCGCTCGCCGCGGCGTTCGCGCTGCCGTTCGCGCCACACCCGATCGGCGATGCCCCGCACCCAGGCGCCGAACCGCGCCGGATCGCGAAGCCGTCCGAGAGAGAAATAGGCCCGCACAAACGCCTCCTGCGCTACGTCATCAATCTCCGCGGCGCATGCCCGCCGCGGCGACAAGTAGGACCGCAAGTCTCCGGCGTGCCGCGCGACCAGCACGGCGTATGCATCCGTCTGCCCGCCGAGGCAGCGCTCGATGGCCGCACGGTCGTCGTTGATGGCCGGGGGCGGTTGGCTCACAGGACTCATCGTATGGTGCGTTCGGGCGGCTGTTTGCGACGTAATCTGCGGAAAATGTGCGATGGAAAGCAAAGAACGCCCGGTGGGGCGCTGTAATCTGAGTGACGCGGTCGGGCGGCTCCGTCGCCGGGCGCCGCCGCCGAACTGCACGTGCCCGCCGCAGACCGCATGAACCGCTACAGCGGCGGACCGATTGTTTTGATCGAGACTGCATCACGTCCGGAGAATCGGAATGGCCAAGTCGCCCGAGGAAATGGAAGCCGCGATGGTCGCCAACTTCGCGGAGAAGACCGGCAAGCCGCTCGACGCCTGGGTGAAGCTGGCCCGCGCCAGCGGACTGGCCAGGCACGGCGAGATCGTGAAGATGCTCAAGACCGACCACGGCATGGGCCACGGCTTCGCCAATCTCGTGGCGGCCCGCACGCTGGCCGGCGACGCCCCGCCGCCAAGCGGAGACGCGCTGCTGGACGCCCAATACGCCGGCGGCAAGTCTGCGTTGCGGCCGATCTATGACGCGCTGATCGCCGCCGTGCAGGCGTTCGGGAACGATGTCGAGGCTTCACCCAAAAAGGCCTACGTCAGCCTGCGGCGCAGCAAGCAGTTCGCGCTCATCCAGCCTTCGACCGCGACGCGCGTGGACGTGGGCATCAACCTGAAAGACGTCGCGCCGACGGCGCGGCTGGAGGCGTCGGGCAGCTTTAACGCGATGGTGTCGCACCGGGTGCGAATCGAGGCCGTCGCGCAGGTCGATAAGCAACTTGTAGGTTGGTTGCGGCAGGCGTACGAATCGGCCTGACTTCGCACGACAACGATCGCTCGCGCCGCGCCTTGCGCGCTCCTTCCGACCGCCGCCGCGGCGACGGCTACGGCGCCGGCGCGCTGCCGGCTGGCGCGGCCCAATCGAACCGCAGGACATGCGCGGCGACGCCGCCGGGTCGCGAGATTCGAACCACCGGGACGATGTGGCGGGCGAGCCGCGCGTCCTGCTTGAGCCGCGCCAGCAACTGCTCGTTGCCCGCGAGTTCTTCACCGGGGCCGGTCTCGATCGCGAAGTAGTCCGCCTGGCCGCCGAAGACGTGCCCGAACAGATCCTCATAGCGTGCGTCGGCGCTCGGCGCGTTTTCGCCCCACGGCTGCCAGCGCATGTCGCAATAGAACGCCACCCGCCGCAGACTGGCGCCGGCCACGACCTTGCGAAGCTCGATTCGCCGATCGGACGCGCGCAGCGCGTCCGCGGCGTCTGCGATGTGCGTCTCGCCCGCACCGGGCGCGCGCAGCGAATAGAACCCGAGCACCCCGAAGGTCGTCAGCAGCACCGCCGGCCCCAGCCACCGGCCGGCTCCGACGGCGGGCCGCCGCAGCAGCGCGGCCAGCGTCGCCGCCGCCGCCGGGATGAGCAGCAGCACGATCACGAGCTGATGCCGCGGATGCAGATATCCATGCCGCAGGAGCAGATAGCTGGTCAACGCGAAGTGCACCGCGCCGCAGGCTGCGAGTGCGCACAGCGCCGGATCGCGCCAGCGGCGTCGCAAGGCGAGCAGCGCCGGGAGCGCGAGCAGCGGGACGACCACGCGACCGGCTCGCAGCAGCTCAAAGGCCGCGAGCAGCCCGGCGAGCCCGCCGCCCACCTCGCGGCGGACCAGCGCGGCGGCGCTGGGCGTCGGCGGCGCGGGTTGAAAGTGCTCGATCCCCTGCTTTTCCAACTTCGGCGTCAACTTGCCCACTGCGACGACATACGGCCCCGCGATCAGCGCGAACCCGAAGAACAGCAGCGCCAGTCGCCATGCCGCACGGCCCCACCCGAGCGCCGCGCGCCCCGCCAGCAACGCCGCCGCCGCCCCGATCAGACACACGCCCCCTTCCGGCCGCGTCAGAAACGCCAGCCCGGTCAACACGCCGCAGCCCAGCGCCGCCGACGGCGCGGCAAGCTCGACCATTAGACAGGCCGCACCGAGGTACAACGCGGCGTGCAACTGGTCGGACATGACGTCGGCCGAGAGCGACGTGTTCAGCGGCAGGATCGCGGCCAGCCCCATCGCCAGCACGGCCGGCAAGCGCGCATCGGCCGCCGGCGACAAGCGGCGAAGCAGGCGCCAAGTCAATGCGGCCGCCAGCCCCACGACCGCCATGCCGGAAAGCAGCGACACGGCCTGACCGGCCCGCTGCCAGCGCATCGGCGCGTCGGCCGCGCCGCCGGCGGTCGGAAGGACCGCGTGTGCGGCACGGATCGCCGCGGCGTATAGCGGATGCTGGTCGAACGTCTCGGCGTTCAGGGCGGCAAGCCCGTGCACGCGCAGCTCGCGGGCCTGCCAGCAATAAAGCACACCATCGCGCGAGATCGTGGGCGACTGCGAAGCCAGCAGGTAGCGCCACGACAGGGCGACGAGCAGGATCAGCAGATAGAAGCGCAGCGCCGATCCACGGCGCGGTGCTGGCTCCGCTGCTGCCGCTGAAGTCGCTGACGCACCGCGATTCATGGCTCGCCAGAATAGGATCGCACCGTCCGACCGGCAAACCGCACAACGCGCTCCACATCCGCGATGCGCTCGACAAAACTCCGCGAATGGCGGCCCCTCGGCCGAGCCGCGCCGGCGCGGCAACCGCCGGCACACTTCCGCCGCGCCGGCGCGGCGGGTACGCTACGCCGGCATGCGAATTCTGCTCGACAACCTGCAACTGGAAGCGACGCTGCGGCGGCTGGCCGCGGACATCGCCGCTGCCGCGCCGCCGGGGGCTACGATCGCCCTGGTCGGCATTCGTCGCCGCGGCGAAACGATCGCGCAGCGCCTGCTGCCGCTGCTGGAGCGGGCCGGGCGGCCGGCGGGGCATTACGGGGCGCTGGACATCACGCTCTATCGCGACGACCTGACGACGATCGGCCCGGCCGCGGTGCTGCGCGGCACGGAGGTCGAATTCGACGTGACCGACAAGTGGGTGGTGCTCGTGGATGACGTGCTCTACACGGGCCGGTCGGTACGGGCGGCGCTCGACGCAATCATCGACCTGGGCCGCCCGCAGGCAATCCGGCTGGCCGTTCTGGCCGAGCGGAACGGGCGCGAACTGCCGATCCAGCCGGACTTCGTCGGGCTGCACGTCGACACGGTTCCGGGCAACATCGTGAAGGTCAATCTCGCCGAGGTTGACGGCAAGGACGTGGTCGAGCTGGTGTAGGCCGCGCCGCCGGCCGCGACGGGAGCCGAGTTGACGACCGTGGAAGTCGCGTCTGACAAGCCGAGCTGGTCGCGAAAGCACTTGCTCACGATCGAGTCGCTCTCGGCGGACGAAATCCGTCACGTGCTGGACACGGCCGAGGGCTTCAAGGAAGTCTCCACGCGCAGCATCAAGAAGGTGCCGGCGCTGCGGGGGCGCGTGGTCGTCAACATGTTCTTCGAGGAGAGCACGCGGACGCGCACCAGCTTCACCCTCGCGGCCCAGCGGCTCTCCGCGGACGTGATCGACTTCACCGAGAAGCTCAGCAGCACGCAGAAGGGCGAATCGCTGCTCGACACCGCCCGCAACATCGAAGCGATGGGGGTCGACATCATGGTGCTGCGACACCCGGCGGCGGGCGCGGCCCATCACCTGGCGCAGGCCATGCGCTGCTGCGTGATCAACGCCGGCGACGGCCAGCACGCCCACCCGACACAGGCGCTGCTCGACCTGTTCACGATTCGCGAGACCAAGGGGCGGATCGAGGGGCTGGAGGTGGCGATCGTGGGCGACATCGCCCACTCGCGCGTGGCCCGTTCGGACCTGCGCGGCCTGCTCAAGCTTGGCGCGCGGGTCACGCTGGTCGGGCCGCCGACGCTTGTGCCGCGGGCCTTCGAGAGCCTGGGCGTGCGCGTCACGCACGATCTCGACGCGGTTCTGCCGCAACTGGACGTGGTGAACATGCTGCGCGTGCAAAGCGAGCGGATCACCAGCACGGTGTTTCCGTCGGTGCGCGAGTATGTACGTTTCTTCGGGTTCAATCGCGAGCGACTGGCGCGCTGCAAGCCGGACGTGCTGGTCATGCACCCCGGTCCGGTAAATCGCGGGATCGAGCTGGCCGCCGACGTGGCCGACGGCCCGCACTCGAGCATCCTGCGACAGGTGACCAACGGTCTGGCTGTACGTATGGCGGTGCTGTTCCTCTGTCAGCAGGCCGACGCCGGGCGGAACTGACTGTCTGGCGATGCAAAACGAGCGGGCTACCAAGCCCGCACACTCCAAGCGACTCCAGGCCGCGTTGCGTTTGGTTCACCACCTGCGTCGCGGCGCCGCGCAGCCCGACTCGCGAGCCGCCCCCCAGCCTGTTATCATCGCGCGTCGGAAGGGAATAGAACCGGGGGCAGCCAGCCCGTTTTCGCAGGGCCAAAGAGGAGTCGTCCGATGCGAACCATCGAGCGCGCCCCGCTCGCGCGTTTTCGCCTGCTTGTTTGCGCCGCGCTGCTGGCTTCGCTGCTGGCCGCAGCCGCCGAAGCGCAGGCGCCTTTTCGGATTCGCCCGCTGGTCATTCGCGGGCAGAACGTGCCGGGCGTGGGCTTCGCGGTGCGAATCGACAACCTGGCCGTGAACAACCGCGGCGAGTGGCTGGTCGAGCTCGACACGGACAATCCGGACTCGACCGCCGATCAGGTACTGCTGCGCAGCGGCGTGCTCTTCCGCCGCGAGGGCGAGTTCCTCGCGCAGCCGCCCGGCGCCCAACTGAGCGCATTCGACTCGATCAGTCTGAACAATCTCGGCGCTTACGGCGCGAACGACTTCCTGGGAAACATCGGCGACCCGGACCGCGACAGCGGCGTGTACTTCTTCCCCGGGGGCGACCCGGCCGACGGCGTGTTGATCTGGCAGGAGGGCGACGAGGCCCCGGGCCTGTCGCCGGGAACCCCGTTCAGCGGCTTTTTCGACGTGAAGATCAATGACGCGAATCGCGGCCTGCTGATCGCCAGCGTCGATGACGTCGCCATTCCGACGGCCGTCGATCGTGCGCTGTACAAGTTCGCGGTCGACGCCGGCGGCGCGCTGCTGGCGGCCTCCGTCATTGCCGCCGAGGGCATGCTGCTGCCCGGCCAGCTCGACCCGATCGCCGACTTCGGCGCGGGCCCGCACGAATCCGCGCTCGCGGCGGACGGGCGCATCATGTACAGCGTGTCGCTCAGCGGTCCGTCCGCCACGAACGCCGCGATTTACGTCGACGACGTGCTGATCGCGCAGCGCGGGACCGAGTCGGTGCTGCCCGGGCGCAACTGGCTCTCGATCGCCGGCGCCGAACTTGACCTCAGCACCGGCGGGCACGTGTTCGTCGCCGCGGTCGACGGTGATCCGGCGGACAACGGGTTGATTGTGCGTAGCGGCGAGAAGTTCGCTCAGGAGGGCGATTTCCTGCCGCCGCCGCGCGATGCGTTCCGCATCAGCAGTTTCGGCTTCGGGCCGGTGTATATCTCCGACGGCGGCGACGTGCTGTGGTACTGCGACTGGGACGACCCCGACGCGACCCGCGACACGGGACTGTTCGTGAACGAGCGTCTGGTGGTGCAGGAGTCCGTCACGACGGTCGGCGGGTTTCCGCTCGTGGCACTGCGCGGCCTGCAGGGCGGCTACGCCATGAGCGACAACGGCCGTTTCATCATCTTCGAGGCGCTGCTCGACAACGGCGTGTCCACGTTCGAAGGTGCGTTTCTGCTGACCTTCATCGCACCGGGGGATCTGAACTGCGACGGTGCGGTGGACTTCTTCGACATCGATCCGTTCATCCTGGCGCTGTTCGACGCGAGCGGCTACGCCGCGCAGTTCCCCGACTGCGACCGGCGCAGCGCCGACGCCAACCAGGACGGCGACGTGAACTTCTTCGACATCGACGCGTTCCTGCAGTGCCTGTTCGGGGCCTGCCCGTAGCCGCGGCCCGCGCGATTCTCAGGCGTCCTCGTCCTCGTGCGCCTTGTAGGACGCCATGATCTGCTGCTGCACGTTCGGCGGCACGATGTCGTAGTGGCTGAACTCCATCCCGTAGCTGCCCTGACCGCCGGTAACGCTCTTGAGCTGCGAGCTGTACGTCGCCACCTCGGCCAGCGGCACGGTGGCGCGGACGCAGGTCTGATCGCCGGGCAGCATGTCCTGACCCAGGATCTGCCCGCGCTTGCCGGCCAGGTCGCGCGTGATTTCGCCCAGGAACTGAGTCGGACAGGTCACTTCGATCGTGACGATCGGCTCGAGCAGGATCGGGCGGCACTGCACGAACGCCTTCTTGAACACCTGTCGCCCGGCGATCTGAAACGCGATGTCCTTACTGTCGACCGGGTGCGTCTTGCCGTCCACCAGCGACACCTTCACGTCGACCACCGGATAGCCGGCGATGACGCCGCGCTTCATCACTTCGCGGACGCCCTTGTCGACGCTGGGGCGAAACGCCAGGTCGATCACACCGCCGAAGATCTTGTCGATGAATTCATAGCCCGCGCCGCGCTCGTTGGGCTCCATGTCGATGAAGACCCGCGCGAACTGACCGGCGCCGCCGCTTTGCTTCTTATGGGTATGCTCGACGTATTTCACCGAGCCGGAGATCGTCTCGCGATAGGGGATCTTCGGATTGTGGGAGTCGACCTCGAGCTTGAACTGCCGCTTCATCTTGCTGCGGATCACGTTCAGGTGCAGGTCGCCCATGCCGCTGATCACCAACTCGCCGGTCTGCGCGTCGCGCTGGCTCTTGAAGCACGGGTCTTCTTCGCTGAAGCGGTGCAGCGCCGCGCCGACCTTGTCGGCGTCGGTGCGGTTCTTGGGCTCGACCGCCAGAGAGAACATCGGCGTGGGGAATTTCGGCAGCTTCACCGTGCCGTCGAGCGCCGCAGCGCCCAGCAGCGTGCCGATGTGCATCTCCACCTTGGCGAACGCGACGATGTCGCCCGCGCCCACCGCGGGCACTTCGACGTACTGCCCGCCGCGGATGCGATACAGGTGACCTGCCTTCTGCGTCTTTTTCTCCGCGCCCAGGTGAAACGCCGAGTCGGGCGCCAGCGACCCGCTGATGACGCGCGCGACCGAATAGCGGATGCTGCTGCGCGGGTCGGAGGTGATCTTGAACGCCTGCGCGGCGAACGGCGCGTCGAGCCGGCACGGCAACGGCGTCTCGACCGGCTTCTCGCCGTCGCCCGACGCCAGCACGCGCTGCTGCCCGCGCTCCGGCGACGGAGCGAAGCGGATCAGGGCGTCCATCACCTCGCCGACGCCCAGTTCGGCCTTCGCGTTCGTGAAGAACAGCGGGATCATCGCACCGGAGGCCACCGCCCCGGCGATCGCGGGCAGCAGCTTGTCGCTGGCGACGGTGCCCGTGTCCATGTACTCGGTCATCAGCGCATCGTCGGTCTCGACGATCGCGTCGAGCAGGGCCGTCCGCGCCTCGGCCGGCGACGATACGTCGCTGCCGCCTTCGCCGCTGGTTAGCAGGTCGATCAGCGACTTGTGCCCGTCGGCCGGCAGGTTGAACGGCCGCACGGCGCCGCCAAACGTCTCGCGCACCGCGGCCAGCAGCTCCGGCAGGTTCGCGTTCTCCGCGTCGATGCGGTTAATCACCAGGAACCGCGCCAGGCCCAGGTCGCGGGCCACGTTGAACATGCGGCGCGTGTTCGCGCCGATCCCGCCGGCCGCGGAAATCACGATCACCGCGGTCTCGACCGCCGACACGCCGGCGATCGCATGGCCGCAATAGTCGGGCATGCCCGGCGTGTCGATCAGATTCAGCAGCTTCCCGCCGTGCTCGAGGAACGCCAGCGAAGCTTCTACCGAGTGCCGCCGGTCCTTCGACTCTTCGTCGTAATCGAGGTGGCTGGTGCCGTCGTCCACGCTGCCGAAGCGGTTGGTCACGCCGGCCTTGTGCAACATGGCCTCGGCCAGCGTCGTTTTGCCGGCGGCGGCGTGACCGACAAGCGCGAAGTTTCGGATCTCGGCCGGCGGACGTGCGCCCATAGCCGCAACCTCCGTTCGATGGACGTGGTGAGAGCGTTCAACGCGGAGCGCCCAAGAAGATTCAGTATAGCCGCGGTTAACGGAGTGCCAAGGGCGGCCCGCTGCGATGCCGGCGGCGGCCGCGCCGGGCGACGAGTAATGGAAAAACGGATGGCGCGCTCGGTCGGCGCGCCATCCGCTGAAATCGCCCCCCGCCGCGTCGCCCCGCTACGGACAGCCGGCGCTGTTGCCGAACAGACACTCGACGAAGGTGTCGATGTCGAGGAAGTTGACGGCCCCGGAGCAATCGGTGTCCGCCGTGCACACGTCGCCGCCGCAGAAGTCGGCCTCATAATGCGACAGGTTGAACAGCGCGAGCACGAATGGGTCCACGTCGAAGAAGTTGACCAGCCCGTCGCAGTTGGCGTCTCCGCGGATACAGGGCGGGCAGGGCGCGGCCGCGATCCAGGCGGGCCCGCCGTGGATCGCGGCGGCCTGGCCGCTCACAGCATCAAGGGCAGTCGCGCCGTTGCCTTCGTCGAGGCGGTACCAGCCCACCAGCCCCGGCTCGTTGCCGGTGAGCTCGCTGGCGTAGGTCGCTGCGATGTCGCCGGCCGTTCGCGCCACGTTCCAGATGCGAACATCGGCGATCGCTCCGTCCCACCGCTGCGCATCCGGATTGAAGTTGCGACCGATGTAGAGCGGGGCCGAGTTCGTATACGCCGGAAACGAGCCGGGCATGGTCTCGACCGCCTGGCCGTTGACGTAAAACGTCGCGTCGTTGGCAGTGTCGAAGACCACCGCCACGTGCACCCACACGTTGGGAACGACGTACACCTGCGACGTCACGAAGTCCTCGCGACTGAATGTCGTGAAGTTCAGCTTGCCGCCCTGGGTCTGACCGAAGCCGTACCCGGCGTTGCCGAAGCTGCGGTCGCCCAGGATGCGGGCCGGGCCGCCGCTGTTGACCGAGTCGGCCCGCACCCAGGCTTCCAGCGTGAAGTTGTTGGTGAAGTTGAACTCGGGGCCAAAGCCGAGATCGACGTGATCATCGACGCCGTCGAAGTTCAACCCGCGGCCGGCGTTGTATTCGTACGCGCCGATGTCCGCGCGGGCGATCCCGTCGCAGTCGCCGTCGGCGACGCGCGGATACCCGCGCTGGTCGAGCGCATGCCTCGTCGCGATCGCGGCGTCGATCGCCGGACTGCCGCGCAGCAACCGGACGGTGGGGGTCGGTCCGCCGTTGTCTGCGACCGGAAACAGACGGGCGTCGAGCGGGGCGCCCGGCGTACCCACGACGTCACCGTTCGCATTCTGAATAAACCCTGTGGTTCCGTCGCTGTCGAGATTGAATCCCGCGGAGGCGAGCGCCGCCACATTGCCGCTCGCATTACCGGCCTGATTCGCCGCCAGGAGAGTGTGCGCGAGCGATACCGGAGCGGTGCCCTCGAGGTGCAGACCGCCGCCCTCGGGGAAAACCGCCGAGAGTTCATTGAACGCGATCGTGCAGTGCTCGAACTCGGCTGTCGCATTACTCATGTAGATGCCGCCCCCCCGCGCGAGCGTGCCGGCGTCGCTCCGGTTGGCAGCGAGCGTGCAGCGGCGCAGCGTGAGCGTGGAGTCCAGGGCGCTCATCCAGCCGCCTTCGGCGTAGGTGTTCGCCGCGGCGGTGTTGTTCGTGAACGTGCAATCTTCGAACGAAAGCGTGCAGCTCTGCGCGTAGATTGCGCCGCCCCACGCCGACGTAATGGCGACCGACTGGCAGTCTCGGACGACGCAGCGGTGCATCCTCAGCGTGGCGTGCGCGGCGTAGATCGCCCCGCCGAAGGAAAGCGTGCCTCCGGGGCCGCGGCCGTTCTGCAGCGTCAGGTCGTTGAGCGTCAGAGCTGCGCCGGAGGCGAGCGAGAAGATGCGACCCAGGTCGTTTCCGCTGATCGCCAGCCGCCCCGCGCCGGGGCCGTGGATCGTAATCGTGCCGAATACGTCGATCTGCCCGGTAGTTAGCGTGATCGTACCCGTCAGGTTGCCGTCGATCACCACCACGTCCGGCCCGCTGCTGGCGTTGGCGTCTTCGATCGCCCAGCGCAGGCTGCCGGCCCCAGTGTTGTTGAGATTGGAGACGGTCCAGGTGTCGCCCGGCGCTGGCGCCGCCAACGCGGCGAAGACAAAACCGGCCGCTGACAACAGCCGACGGGGCGCACAGATACGAATTGAGAACCGAGCGTGCGTCATTTGGAAGCTCCTGTGTGCGAAACCCCGACGCTCACCCGGACTCGCAACCCGGTGCAGCGTCGACACCCGACAGTGCGACACCGGGTTGCGACACCCGTCATGGCGCCGGTATTTTTCTGAGAGCGCGCCGCCGCGCCACGCACCATACAGCCCATATGTCGATTGGATGTAAAGGGTTACATTCGCCGCCACGTCGCCGGCGGCGACGCGCGTAAGCCCCGTCGGGAGCGCCCTGCTATACTCACCCGCTGTGTCCGAGTCCGAACCATCGCCGGTCAGCACCATTCTTGCGCGGCTCGCCGCCGGCCAGGCCCACGCGGCCGATGAGCTGCTGCCGCTGGTTTACGACGAGCTGCGGCGCTTGGCGCGGGCCCGCATGGCGGCAGAGGGCCCCGGCCACACGCTGCAGCCGACGGCGCTAGTTCACGAGGCGTACATACGCCTGCTCCACAACGCGGACGCCAACTGGAACAGCCGCGGACATTTTTTTGGCGCCGCCGCACTGGCGATGCGCCGCATCCTCGTCGAGCGCGCCCGCCGGCGCGGGCGAATTCGCCACGGTGGGGAACTGCAGCGTGCGCCCTGCGAATCGGATGATCTGCCGTTCGAAGAGCGCTCCGAGGATGTCGTCGCCCTCGATGAAGCGCTGCAACGTCTGGAACGCGACGACCCACGCAAGGGCGAAATCGTGAATCTGCGCTATTTCGCCGGCTTTACCGCCGAGGAAACCGCCGCCGCACTCGGGGTTTCGCTGGCGACGGTCGAGCGCGACTGGCGCTACGCCCGCACGTGGCTGTATCAGCAATTGCGCTCCGATCCGCAAGCGTAGGCGGCTTCTCAATGGCGTCGGGATCGCGCCAACGGGCCGAAGCGCTCTTCCACGAGCTCATGGAGCTGCCGCTTGCGGAGCGCAGCGCCCGACTGAACGCTGCCTGCGGCGGCGACGCGGAGCTGGCCGCCGCCGCTGGCGCGCTGCTCGCGGCCGCACAACGCGTGCC
>CAZVWB010000039.1:0-46883 GCA_964631045.1 uncultured Planctomycetales bacterium | reverse complement strand
GACGCCATGTGGACCGTGTTGCCGGTCTCGGCGATAGTCAGCTCGCCGCCGAAGGTCAGAGGCGACCCTTGCAGCGTCATATCGGCGCTTTGAGCGCCGATCAGGCCGCCGATCAGTCGGCCGTCCGTGCCGATCGTCCACGAACCGTTGACGTTGACGGTCGCGGTGCAGTCATCGCCGATGTAGAGCAGTCCGTCGAAAGCGTCAGTCACCGACTGCGCGTTGATCGTCAGGCTGCGTCCGGGGCTGAGCATCATGACCTCGCCATCGCCGGCGCCGTCGAGGTTGATGCTGTTTCCGCCGGCGACGTTAATGGTCAGGTTGCCCGATGAGACGCGAATTGCGCCGCTGTTGGAAAGCGATCCATCGACCGTAATGCCGCCGTTCCCCGTCAGCAGCGCATCGGCGCCGATGCTGAGCGGGCCATTCACGAGCAACGACGGGTTTTGCTGAGTGCGCAGGACCGACTCGCCGAGTAGCTGCAGACTGTCCGTCTCGAAATCCGTCGCAGCGGCGCCGTTGGTGATGATCAACTGCGTCCAGTCTTCGAGCATGTTGCTCTCGGTCGAGCCGTTGGTCTGCGTCGCGCCGTTCACCACGACCTGGCGGCCGTTGGTGTTGAGGTGGGCCTGGCCCTCTACGGTGATGCCGACGCAGGTCACGTTCACATCCATATTGACCTGCGCACCGGCGGCGACCGGCAGATTGCCGACCCGGGCGCTATCGCCGAAGCCGATAAAGCCGACCGGGCTCCAGTTGCTTGCGGAGCCCCAGACGCCGTTGCCGGTGTTCCAGGCGCGCTCGACGGCGTAGCCTGGCGTGGCGATCACGACCGCCAGCATGCTGCACAGCGCCGCCCGCCGCGGCTGAAACCTCGGGGAACCACCGCGCGCCGCGTTTCCTGGCCTGAAGCTCATTGTCGATCTCCCTCAGAAAGCCGTAGTGCGATTCATGGCCGCGGCCCGGCGCAACACAGGGCCGGGTGGCCGCTCCATGACGCGAAGCCGGCGGCAAATCGCGCCAGATTGAGAGAGAGAATTCGAGAATTGTCGCCCCCCGTCGTCGCCCCGTCCCCAGAGGATGGATCAAGCGCCGCGAAACCCGCCGGGGGCGGTGCGCACTGTTTCGCGGCGGCATGTATTCAGTCGGGCCCCAGCCACCGCGGTGGGTTTCGCTGCGCTCAACCCACCGTACGCGGTTGGCCTCCGCGGTTGCCCTACTCGGACGCGCCGGGAACGAGGAGCACGCTCATATCTGCGAGGGCTGGTCGAACGTCTCGGCGGCGCGGTTCTGGTCGTCCGCGATGACGATTCGCGCGCGATGCGTATGGAGCTCGGCGTCCGCCGCCAGACCGAACGCCAGGATGATCACCTTGTGCCCCACCGCCGTCAGCAACGCCGCCGCCCCGTTGATGCCGATCACCCCGCTGCCGGCCGCGCCGGGGATGATGTAGGTCTCGAAGCGATTGCCGTTCTCGCAATCGGCGACGAGCACCATCTCGTTGGGGCGCAGGCCGCTGGCGCGCAGCAGATCGCGGTCGATCGTCACGCTGCCGTGATAATCCGGAGCGGTTTGCGTCACCGTGGCGCGGTGAATCTTCGCCTTGAGCACACGCGTCAGCATAGACCCGGCATGCTAGCCAACACCGCGCGGGCGCGACAAGGCTTCAGCCCTGCACCCGGCGGATTGCCCGCAGGACGCGCTCGTGAATCTCCGGGGCCCGCGCGATCTGCTCCCACGCCACCGGAATGGCGTCCGCCACGCGCGACGCCACCCGCAGAGTCCCCAGCCGCAGCACACGCTGGTACCACGCCACGTGCAGCGTGACGCGCGACACGTCGGCCAGGCGGCACTCGCTGACCTCCACGCGGAACACGCCCCGCAGCCGCACGACCCGCCGGTTGGTCAGCAGGTATACGCGGCTGGCCCACTGCAAGGCGGCAAAGCCCAGCCGCACGCCGCCGACGAGCAGGATCGCCTGCACGCCCAGCCACGTGCGCGGCGCCCAGTCGTTCTGCGCCGCCGCCCAATACGCCGCGGCGGCCAGCACCGTGATCAGCACGAACTTGAAGGATGCGATGGCGATGTACCAGAGCGAGGGTTTGAGCGTGAATTCGACGATCTCGCTGCCGTCCAGCAGCGTCGCCGCCTGCGGCACGATCGCCTGTGCATCGGCGCCGGCGGCCGGCGCGGACTCCGTCGTCGCGGGCTCCGCACAACTGCTGCCCGCCGGCAGCAGCGGTCCGGCCACGGCGGCGGATGGGTCCGGCGCGCTCACGGCATCAGCTCCGGCCGCAACACGCCGATGTGCGGAAAATTGCGATAGTGGTCGTCAAAGTCCAGCCCGTAGCCCACGACGAACAGATCGTCGATGTCGAAGCCGACGAACTCGGCCGTCACGTCCGGCGGCGCCTTGCCGGGCTTTCGCAACAGCACCGCCGTGCGAATGCTGGCCGGCCGGCTGTCGCGCAGCATCTGCTGAACGCGCCGCAGCGTGCGGCCGGAATCGAGGATGTCATCGACGATCAGCACGTGCCGGCCGTGCACGTCGCCGGTCGGCGCCAGCAGCGTCTTCGCTTCGCCGGCCACGGTCGCCGTTCCGCCATAGGCGCTGACGTGCACGAGCGCCAGCTTCATCCGCACCGGCAACTCGCGGATCAGGTCGGCGAGAAAGATGATCGAACCGGACATGATCGGGACCAGCGTCAGACCGACGCCGTCGTTCACCGGGTAAACAGCGGCGATCTCGCGAGCCATGTCACGGACACGGCGCTGAATCGCCTCCGCCGGCAGCAGCACCCGATCGATGTCGGACTCCATGCGCGGAGTATAGCCGCCCGTCCGGCCGGCAAAAACGCAGGCAGCGGCGCCGGCGGCCGCGGGGAGCAGCTCGCGCGCCTGCGTGCTTCAGGGTGGGGTGGGCATTCTGCCCGCCAGAACGTCTCGCTTCTGCTTGAGCGGACAGAATGCCCGCTCCACCCGTTGCGCGGCAACCGAACGCGAGGTGCGCCCCCGGCGGCGGTCGAGCCGTCCGCGAATCAGGGTTGCGTGGATGGCGCGGTGGTCGATTGCGACGCGGCGGCGGGGCGCGACGGGTCTTCACTGGGCCATTCGAGGCGGCGCGGCCAACTGTCGTTCTCGAAGGTCGGTATCTCCGGCTTGCCGCTCGGGCGGATGTGCTTGAAGAAGCTGTCCTTGGATTTGTCGTACGCCAGGTGGCCGTTGACGACGCTGTAGTGCACCTGCGTCATGTAGTGCAGCACGTCGCCGCTGCACACGATCAGGTCGGCGTCCTTACCCACTTCGAGCGAGCCGACGCGGTCCTCGATTCCCAGCACGCGGGCCGCGTCGATCGTCACCGTGCGAATCGCCGCGTCGTTCGACATGCCGCCGCGAACGGCGAACGCGGCCTCGAGGTTCAGGTGCATCAGGTCGCGGCCGCCGACACCCCAGGTGGCCAGCCCGGTCTGGCTCGGCACCACGCCGACGGTCACGCCGTGATCGTTGAGGATTCGGGCGTTCTCGATGCGGGCTCCGTTGGGACGGTTGAGCCGCTCGTCGGGCGGCTGCGTGCGGCGGGGCGTGACGATGGCGCGGATGCCGGCGCGGCCGAGCTGCGGGGCGACGGTCCAGCCCTCGTACGCCCCGCGGATGACCAGGTCGAACCCGAAGGTCTGCGCGAGGTCCGCCAGCGCCAGAAGTTCATACGTGCGGTCGGCCGTCGCCACTGCGAAGGTCTCGCCGGTCAGCAGCTTGCGATAGTCCTCGTACTTGCCGCGCAGCCATTCCTTCTCCGGCGGTTTGGCGTCCTTGTCGCGCTCCTTGTTCTCTTCGTAGGCGCGCAGCTCGCGGAGATAGTTGTACACCCGGCTCAGATCGGCGCGCAGCTCGGCGCGGGCCGAAGGCAGGCGCGTACTGTAGCGCACGTTGAACCACAGGTTGCGGCGCAGCAGCAGATCTTCGACCGTGCCCCACGTCAGCTTGGCGGCGCTGTCGCCGGCGACCGCCGTGGTGATGCCCGCGGCCAGCGCCATGTTCATCGACAGCGAAAACACGTCGGTCGAGTCTTCGGGATTCGCGCCGGAGTGAATCCCGGTCGCGCCCAGCGCGATCAGCCCGGGATACACGTGCATGCCCGCGGCGTCGACCACTTCACAATCCTGCGGCAGCGGCAGCCGCCGGCCGATGGCGGCGATCTTGCCGTTCCTGGAGAGGACGGTGGCGCCTTCGAGCGTCGGCCCGGCCAGGGTGTGCACGACGCCATTGATGACCGCGAGGTAGCGATCCTTCTTTTTGTCGGCGCCCTGAGTGGTCGTCGTCCCGGTGGACGTCGACGTGCTGGCGGGCAGCGACGCGCCGGGTGCGGACGCGCTGGCCGGCGCGGAACCGGGCTGGGTCGCGGGCTGCGTATCGGTCGGATCGGACGCGAGCGCCGCAACAGACGCCCAGATCATGACGCCGACCGCGAATGCGGCCTTCGCGCCGCGACGAGCGGGGAGAGAGCGAAAAGCGTTCATCGGGTGCGGCTCCCTTTCTCGGTCGCGTCGCGGCGCCAGACGATTTCGCCGGCGATCATCAC
Organism: uncultured Planctomycetales bacterium; assembly: GCA_964631045.1. GTDB lineage: Bacteria > Planctomycetota > Phycisphaerae > UBA1845 > Fen-1342 > CAZVWB01. The sequence continues at coordinate 42,304 of CAZVWB010000039.1, read as the reverse complement.
TTCGCAGACCCTCGAATCGGCGGCGAACGGATCGGCGTCGAGGAAGATCAGATCGGCATCGCGGTCCTTCTCGATCGTGCCGAAGCGCGAATCGAGGCCCAGCAGCCTGGCCGGGTGCAGCGTAAGCGCTTTGAGCGCCGTCTCGCGCTTCCAGCCGGCGGCCACGAGTTGCGCGGTTCGCTGCCGAACGCGCTCGAACTCGACGCTCGAGTCGGCCGCGGGCAGGATCGACACCTCGCACCCGGCTTCGGACAGCTCCTTGACGATGTTGATCCGCTCGGTGGAATAGGGGATGCGGTTCAGATACGGCCAGACGGCCACCTTCAGCTTCTTCTCGCCCATCTGCTGCGCGACGCGATAGAAATCCGAGGTCCACGGCGTCCGCGCGATGAAATGGTGCGCGATCTCGAATTGCTCGAACAGATCGGCGAAGTGCAGATAGTCCGACGCACGCCGCAGCTCCACCTGCGCCTCGATCCCGGTCTTTTTCTGAATCAGATCGACGAGCACTTCGTGCGCCGGGTCGATCGGCGGCGGCTTGAACGCCGGTTGCGAGGCCGGGGCGCTGGCGGTGGTCGTGGCCGGCGCGGTCGCGGGCTGCGAGACGGGCGGCGCGGCGGCGCGTTTCTTCTGCTCCTCGTCGAATTTCTCGCGGGCCTTGTCGACCTTCTCGATTTCCTTCTTCGCGCGCTCCAGCCCCTCGCGCAGCGTCTTCTTCTCCGCCGTGACGGCGACGAATCCCGGCGACTTGAGCACGCGGGTCGCGGCGGGGCCGCCGGTGCGCGTAATGAGGCTGCGGCCGGTCACGCCTTCGCCATCGGGCACGAACGCCGCCGCGGTGTAGCCGGCGGCCAGGAAATCTTCGAAGAGTGAATCGCGCGGGAAAAACTCGCTTTCGACGGCCCAGTTGCCGTGTACGCCGGTGCGGCTGTAGCCGGGCAGCCCCAGGCGCGAATTCACCGCGATCATGCCGGGCATGACGACGCGGTCGCCGGCGTCGATCACCTTGGCGTTGCCCGGATACTCGGTGCTCGAACCGCCGACGTTGCGGACCTTGCCGTTGACGATGACGATCACGCCGTTGGCCACCGGCTTGCCGGTGTTGGTGATGATGCGCTTGGCCTTGACGACGACGAAGTGCTCCTCGCCGTCGCCGTCGGCCGCTTCATCCGCACGCAGCGGCGTCGGCGCCAGCAGCGCCCCCGTCAGCAGCAGAAGCCGCCACCCACGCCGCGCCGCGAAGAGCAATTCTGGAAATCGCACTGCTGATCTTCCCTTCGTCGCGGCCGGCGACCGCGGAAACGGGCCGACGCGCCGCCGATTGTTAGACGCCGCTGATCCGCGCGGCGGCTAGAACTGCCGCACTTCCTTCGTGCCGTCGTAGGCGACTTTGCCGTTTACGATCGTCAGCAGGCAGGCGGAGCGCGGGTCGATCGGATCGCCGGTCCAGATGGCGAAGTCCGCACTCTTACCCGTCTCGATGCTGCCGACCTTGTCGTAGATGCCGAGCGCCTTGGCCGGCACCTGCGTCACGCCGCGCAGGGCGAGATACGGCATGAAGCCGTACCAGCAGCCGATCGCGGCCTGATAGCTGAGCTCCTGCTGCGGCACGACCGGTGCATCCGTATTGACGCCGACGTTTCGCGCGCCATACAGCCACCACGCGGCCGTCAGCCCGACGAAACGCCGCTCGCGCGTGTCGAAGTGGTACGTGCGCGGGCCGACGATGGTCCAGATGCCATGCTCCACCACGAGCGGCGCGAGCTTCCACACGTCGTTGAGCTCGCTGTGGTCCAGCACCGTCCAGATGCCCAGCTTGGCGCCGAGCATGTCGATCGTGGTCATCACCACCTGATACTGCTGGGTGTGCACCGACGCCGGGTACTCGCGGCGGAAGAGGCCGCGGAAGCGGTCGAAGATCGGGTTGAACTCCGGCTTCACGTCGGTTTCGTGCTTCTCGAACGCCGTCCACGCGTCGTGGTAGGCCCGCGCCTTGAGCAGCGTCTGGCGCGTGTTCCAGTTCATGAAGGTTCGGTTGACGCCGATGAAGTAGCCCTCCGGGTTTCCGGATTGGGCGATCTTGAGCGAACCGGGCGAGCGCAGGATGACCTCATCGGGCGTGTCGCCGCCGGTCTTGCTGATCGTGCCGAAGCCGCTGATGTTGGTTCCGCTGCCGGGGATCAGCAGCACGGAGGTGACGCCGCCCATGCGGGCCTGCTTGATCAGCTCGTTATTGGGCTCGATCGTGGCGCGGGTGTCGAGGCCTGGGTTGGTCAGATAGACCATGTCGTTCAGATCGCCGAGGCTGCCGGCGACGTGGTCGTGGCAGTCGATCAGACCCGGAACCAGCCAGTGCTCCGCGAACGTGTGCACCCGGTAACCGTCGGGTATCTGGACCGTGTCCGCCGGGCCGACGGCTTCGATCTTGCCGTCGCTGACCAGCACGATGGCGTCGTTCACCACCGTCTCGCGGTCGTCGACGGTCACCACCTTGGCAACGCGGAAGGCCAGCCGCGGGGCGGCGGGCGGGTCGGCGGAGAGCGCCGGCGCGACCAGCGCGAGCGACAAACCCCACGCGGCCAGCGCGTGCAGAGCGCGTTCGCGGCGGCGGGCGAAGATCGGGCGACACACTGTTCTCTGCTTCATCGTCTCACCAAACTACAGCGGCTGCGGTTGAAGTCAGTTCGGTCTCTACGGCGCCTCGTCGCGCATGTCCGCCGGCACTTCGCGACCGCCGACGATCACATGCTCCAGCCGGCTGGTCGGGTCGAAGGGGTGTCCGCTGTGAATAAGCAGATCGCCCTCCTTGCCGGCTTCGATCGTGCCGATGCGATCGTCGATGCGGAACATGCGGGCGGCGTCGATCGTCAGGGCCCGCAGGGCTGCATCGCCGCCCAGGCCCTCCTGCACCGCGAAGAGCGCCCGCAGCGGGAGGTTCCTCGCGCCGTCCTCGCCCCCGCTCTGCATCGCGATCGCGATGCCCCGGCGGCTCAGATCGGCCGCGGGGTTGTAGGCGACGCGGTCGCGCCGCCGCAGCACGTCGACGGGGACGACAACGCCCACGTTGTCCTTCCGCTCGTGAATCTGCGCGGCGACGTCGGCGGCCTCGTCGGCATCCACGAGAACGACCGGCACTTTGAAATCGTCCACGAAGAGCTTGAGCGCTGCGTTGATCTGCGCGGCGGTCTCGACTTCGACGACCGCCGGCGCCTTGCCGGCCAGCAGCATCCGCAGCGGTTCGAGCGCCGGCTCCACCTTGGGTGGCAGCGGCTTGCCGCCGCGGCGCTTGCGGCTGCGGGTGACCTTGAACTCGACCGGCGCCTTGTCGACGCGCGTGGCTTCGAAGTCCAGCGCGAACTCGCCGATGGTAAGCTTGCCGGTCATGTGGTCGTCGCGATCGAGCGTGGCGCGGATGGTGGGCTTGCCGATCGGCGTATCCTGATCGACTTCGAGGATGACGGTGTTGCCGTCGAGTTCGCCGGTCAGGACCACTTCTTCATCGGTGCCGGGCGCGCCGAGGCGGCCTTCGATCTTCGTGCCGGTGAGGCGCAGCTTGATCGTGACTGAAATCGGCTCGGGCATCGGCCCCCCGCTGACGGTCACGTCCCACGTTCCGGTGATCGGATCGGCCTTTTCCGCCTCGACCTTGGTCTCGGTTTCTTCCTTGGGTTTCTCGGTGACGCCCTTCTTCTTGTCGTCTTCCCACTTCTTCAGGTCGGCTTCGTACTTCTTCCAGCTTTCCTCGTACTTGCGGCCGGACTCCATGACTCGCCGCAGCGCCTCGGCGGCGTCGAGCGGGTCTTTGCCGCGGAGCGAGAACTTCAGCCCCGCGGTCTCGCGCACCAGCATCTCGCCGCGGGCGCGGCCCCACGTCTTGATCGCCGCGACGCGCGAACCGTTACCCGCGCTGTTGTAGGCGCTGAGCATCACCGTCGTTACGCCGGCACGCGCCACGCGCAGAAAATCGACCCCGGCCGCGCCGATCGCCGTGTGTATCGGCAACTCGGGCGTCACCGTGGCCGAATCGCCCTCCAACCCGAGGTGCCCGTGCGCGTCGATGAAACCGGGCGTCACGAACGCACCCGGTCCGGCGTCGAGGATGCGGGCGCCGCCGGGAACCGCGACGCGCGCCCCGACGCTGCGAATCTGGCCGTCTTCGATCAGGATTTGTCCGTCCTGCACGATGCGCCCGTCGCCCACCCAGATGCGCCCGGCCCGCACGACCAGCGAACGGCTCGGCGCGGCCGGCGCCTCGTACACCAGACGACCGCCGACGTAGGTGCGCAGGACCGCGGCCTGTACGTCGAGCGGTTGGCCGCTGAGCACCAGGAAATCCGCATCTTTGCCCGGCGCGAGGCTGCCGATGCGCTCGTTGACGCCCAGAATCTCAGCCGGGACGCGCGTGATGGCGGCCAGCGCCTGCGCGGGCGACATGCCGCCGCGAACCGCGAGCGCCGCGATCAGCCGCAGGTTCAGTCGATAGTCGTCGTTGCGGCCCGCCAGCGCGATCGGCAACTCGGGCGCGGCTCGCACCAGTTCGCCGAGCGCTTCGAGTTCGTCCGCGAGTGCGGCGGGATCGGGACCGAGGTCTTCGGCCGAACGGTCATACGGTGCATCGACGCAGAACACGACAGGCAGCCCCGCGGCGCGCAGGGCGGCGGCGTGACGAGCCCCCTGCGCCGCACCGACGAGGTACGCCGGCCGCTTGTAGCGGGCGGCCAGAGCGACCGCCGCTTCGACATCCGCGGCGGAACGGGCCTGAATGCGAAGCGGGAGGCCCTGCTTCCAGACTCGCGCCAGCGCCAGGCGCTGGGCGTCGAACTGGCCGAACTCGTCGCGCGGCGCGCGGTCGCCGGCCTGCTCGGCTTCCGCAAGGCGGCGCGAAACCTCAAGCAGTTGCCCGATGCGCGAACTGGGCGCTTGCCGCACCGCCGGCGGGATGCCCACGTCCGACGAGGCGTAGAACGGCACTTCGATCAGGCGCGGCGGGCCAAACACGCCGAAGTTGACGGCGATGCTGGCGTCGGACTGCAACGTGCGCGACGCCGGCGGGCCGGCCAGCTTCACCATCGCGCCGACGCCGGCGATCAGGCGGTGGTCGCCGGGATCGATGTGCGCCGCGGTGACGCCGCGGGCCAGTTGCAGGCTGTAGCGCCCGTACGTGTCGAAGGCGTCGATCGCGCGATAGTCGCCGGCGGCCGTCTCCGGGCCGCGGTGGCGGCCGGCCAGCGGACTGGCGGCGGAGACCATGCCGGGCATCAACACCGCGTCCGGAAGATCGATCAACGGCACATCGTCGGGCACGACCACATTCGCGCCGGCGGCGACGATGCGGCCATCGCGAACGAGGAGTATTCCGTTCTCGATCGGCCCCGGAGACTCGGCCGTAGCCGGGTAGATCGCGCCCGCGCGAATCGCGAAGGTCGCCGGCGATTCGGACGGCGCTGCGCTTTGCGCCGCGGCCCGCGGCAGCGCCGCCGGCAGGAGCGACGCGGCGGCCAGCGCGGTCCAGAGCGATCGCGACGGACGGCGCAGACTAGTCCTCACGCTCGTCCTCCTGGCTGCCGGTCAGGCGGCGGAGACGCACGTCCTTGTCGCGCTCATACGCCAGGATTCCGTCGATGAAAACGAAGTCGACCGTGCTGTTGAAGTCGAGCGGATCTCCGCTGAAGACGACCAGGCTGCCGTCCTTGCCGGTCTCGATGGAGCCGAGCCGATCGCCCAGACCGATCGCCTTCGCAGGATTGATCGTGATGGCCCGCAGGGCTTCATCGCGCGGAATGCCGTGCCGAACGAGCCGGGCGGCCTGGTAGTTCAGGAAACCCTCGGGCAGCGAGCTGTCCCAGCCGGGGACGATCGAGAACGTGATGCCGGCCTTGTACAGAACGCTGGGCGTGAACGTCTCGGCGACCTTGCCGGTGATCGGGTCGGTCTCGCGATAGAGCAACTCGGGCGAGAGCACCAGCGGGCGGGCGGCGGCCTTCAGCTCGTCGACCGCCTTGAAGCAGTCGCCGTCGATCACGAGCGCGAGCCGCGCGAAGAAGTCGTTGTCCTTCGCGATCTTCACGGCGGGCGCCACGTCCATCGCCGCGCCGCAGTAAACGAACGCACCCAGCGGCTCGAACAGTTTCGGACCGTCCTCGCCCAGAACCTTCACCTGCCCGGAATACCGCAAGCGCAGCAGGTTCGCGTGCTTTTCGTCGATGTCTTCGGCGCGAATGTGCTCGCGGCCGCGCTTCCTCGCCTCCGCGGGTGCGACGTCGACTTCCTTTTCTTCTTCCTTGCGCTTTTCCTCGTAGCGCTTCTCGGCCACGCCGGCGAGATAGTCGTCGAGTTCCGCGAACGTCTCGCGCAGCAGGGCCAACTGCTGCATGCGGTCCGAGCCGCTGCGCGGCGCGACGGAAATCTTGAGGGCGCGGCCTTCGTCGATCGTCATCTCGCCGACGTTCAGCCCGATCGGCCGCACCACCCGGCCCAGGCCGCCGACGACCGTGTTGTTCCCCTGTATGACGTGGACCGCGGTGATTCCGCCGCGCAGGCAGTCTTCGAAAAAAGCCTGCGAAGGGTCGATCGCGTCGTACACGTCCAGGTGCGGCACGACCGGGCGGGCCTCGTTGGGCACGTCCAGGCCGAACCACGTGTGCGCCACGACCATGCCGGGGAACACCACTTTGCCCTTCAGGTCGAACACGCGGGCGTCGTAGGGCACGTCGATTTTCGCACCGACCGCCGCGATCTTGCCGCGCTCGATCAGCACCGTGCCCTTGGCGATCACGTCGCCGACGACCGGGATGATCCGGGCGTTTATTAGCGCCACCTTCTCGGGCGCCGGCGGCGCGGCTCCGACCGCCGGGGCGGCCAACGCGGCGACGATCAGCGACAGCACTCTACTTTTCTTCATGCACCACCTGTCCATTGATCATGACCAGCAGCGGGCGGGTCGTGGCGTCGAACGGCTCGCCGCTCCAGACGACCAGATCGGCGGCCGCGCCGGGCTTAAGCACGCCCACCTTGTCGTCCAGGCCCATCAGCTTCGCCGGAATCGCCGTGATTGCACGCAGCGCCTCGTCCGGCGACAGACCGTAGCGCACCGCCATCATGCCCTGCCGCACCAGGCCGTCCTCATCGCGCAGGTCGTTGGCGGTCAGAGCGAACTCGATGCCGGCGTCGCGCAGGGCGCGCGGCGCGGTCAGCCGCGGATCGTCCGCCTCGCCGCCTGACGCACGAAAACCGCGCGGCGACGCGAAGATCGGACCATAAACGACCGGGACGCCCGCCGCCTTCAACTGCGGCAGGCACTGATACGCCTCGGTCGCCTCCTCCAGAACAAAACGAAGCTTGAACTCTTCCGCCAGGCGCAGGCTGCTGAAGATGTCGTGCTGCATCCGCGCCTGAATGCGCAGCGGAGTCTTCCCGGCGAGCACGTCGCCCAGGATCGGAAACGCGGCGGCCGGCGGCGTGTCCGCCCCACCGACCGGCAGGCCGGCGGCCACGCGCTGCGCGTCGTAGAACGCCTTGCGAAACACCCAGTCGACGCCCATGCGCGTCGTCGGTCGGCGGGTATGAAAGTTCACGTTGAAGCGATTCGGCGTCCGGTTGAAGACGCCGCGATAGCAGGGATCGCTGCCCATCGACGCCTTGACGGCGTCCGCCTCGCGCACCACGCGCTCGCCGAGCGGGCCGCCGGTTTTCACGATCGCGCCGCGCGGGCCGATGACGGCGGTCGAGTCGGGAGACATGTAGACGGTCGTCACGCCGCTGCGGGCAAGCCGATCGAAATCGGTGCTGAGCGGGTTGTAGGCGTCGAGCATGCGCGTGTGCGGAACGACTTCCGACGCCTGCTCCGATGTCGTGGCGAAGCTGCCCATGCCGACCGCGAGGGGCGGGGCCGGCGGCGAGCCGCAGAGCGGGCAGGTCGCCGTGCCGTGGGAGTGGTCGTGGCAGTCGTCCTCATGATGCGTGCTGTGGGCCGGATCGCCGGGCGTGCCGACCAGCGCCAGCGGCAGATCGCTCTCTGCGTCGCGCAGGTTCGGGCCGGCCATCTCCGTCGGTGCGGCGGTGGCCTGCACGTAGCCGGCCAGCCGCACGAAGAAGCCCCCGTCGCGATCGGCGGCTGACTGCAGGGTCTGCGGTTCGATCGCGGCATGGGCGTCGATCAGGCCGGGCGTCGCGACGCCGTCGAGCTCGATCACGCGGGCGCCGTCGGGAATCGCAAGGCCCGCGCCCACCGCCACGATGGCGCCGTCGCGAATCACGATGACGCCGTTATCGATCGCTGCGGCGGAGACCGGCAGCACACGCTTGGCTTTGATGACGACCACGTCGCCATTGGCGAGCGCGGCGGGAGCGGCGCTCAACCCCGCAGCCGCGGCGGCGGCGGCGGCAAATCGCCCGATTCGAAGAGCAGCGCTACGAACAACAGAAGCGAACATGACCAACCTCCGCCCGGCGAAGATCCTCCGCTCGCTCAGGCACATCTCCCCGCGGGCGCGGCCCGGGCGAGGCGGCATGAGTCTCGAGACCGGTCCGCCGGGTTACTTCTGCGATACGGGCAACTCGCTCTCGCGGAAAACGCAGACGCCGCGAACGTACGCCGCCAGCACGCGCGACCGCAAATCAAGCGGATCGCCCGAGAACACAACCAGGTCGGCGTCGCGCTCGACGGCCAGCGACCCGACCCGCTCCGCGACGCCCAGGAACTCGGCCGGCGCGATCGTGATCGCACGCCGCGCCGCAGCGGGCGACAACCCATCGCGCGCCGCGATGGCCGCACCGCTCCGCAGCGTGTCGCGCGCCGCGGCGGGCAAACCGCCCGCGATCGCCACCTTGACGCCCGCCGCCTCGAACACACCCGCCGCGCTGGTGGCGCGCGGCGGCATTGAGAAATCGAGCGGACCGCAAATCACGCCGATGCCGTCGCGGGCCAGTTCGGCCGCGACGTCGCGTGCGGCTTCGTAGTGCAGGATCGTCACGCGGAGCTTGTGCTCTCGCGCGAGCGCGGCCACGGCCAGCGCATCCGCCCCGGACGGCGCCGCGAAAAACGCGGCGATGCGCCCCGCCGCCAGGTCGCCGAGTGGATCACCGGCGGCAGCCGCGTCGCGCGCCGCCAGGCCCGCACGCAACATGGCCAGCGCGCCGCTGCGCGAGGACGGCTCGCGATCGGTCTGCAGCACCGCCGGAGAGATCGACAGCTTCAGCGGTCCCGCGGGGTTCAAGACCTCCGCCGGTGCTCCGCGTCCCGCAGCGCGGCAGATCGCGATGCGTCCGCCGATGAGGTTGCTGTCGTCCGGGCAAACGGCGATGGTCGTTACGCCGGCGCAAGCGGCCGCGTAGAACTGCGGGCTGGTGCGGTCGATCGCATCGGCTGCGCTGACCGCCGCGTTGATCGCGTGGCTCTCTTCGGACAACTGCCCGAACGCGCCGACGGCCGCGTGGCAGTCCACAAGCCCCGGCGAAAGCACGGCGACGCCGAAATCCGTAACGGCGGCATCGGCCGGCGGCTCCCCGCCGATCTGCACAATCCGGCCGTCGCGTACGACGATCAGCGCGCCGGACTCGATCTCGCCGGACGGCGCGAGCCAGCCGCTGGCGCGAAACGCGCGCACCTCGGCGGCGGCGACAGCGCCAGCGGAAATGCTGAGCACCAGCGCAAGGACCCGGTGATGCCCGCGCGTCGCGCGCGGCAGCGAGGGGGGCCGCACGGGCCGGGGGACGCGGCTAGCCGAGATCCGTTGACCCATGCTCACGAACCCGCTCCCTTCTCCGGTTCCGCATCCGGCTTTTCGTCTGACTCGGCATCGGCATCGGCAGCCGGGGCGGCGCCGGACGCCGGAGTGGCGGTGAAGACCTCTTCGCCGGCGACAAACACGCGTTCGACGCGGGCCCCGGGCCGGAGCGGATGATCGCTCCAAACCACCAGGTCGGCCGACAGACCCACCGCAACCCGGCCCGTCTGGTCGGCGATGCCCAGGAGCTTCGCGGCGTCCGAGGTGATCGCCTTCAGCACGTCGGCATCCGCGCTGCGCAGCACTTCCGCCGCATGGAGCGCCAGCAGTCGCGTCGCCGCGCCCTGCGGCGACGGCCCGGACCCGCAGTACACATTTACGCCGGCGGCGCGCAACCGGCCCGCGGCGCCGTCATGCTGGAAGCGGCCGGCGCCGGGCGAGAATTGAAGCGGCGGGCGGCCGGCGCTCAGAATCACCGGCACTTCGGACTTGGCCAGTTCCTCGGCGACGTGGTGCGCACCCCGGCCGCCGTCGATGATCAGGCGTAGATTGAACTCGCGGGCGATGTCGAGCGCGTTGAGGATGTCGTCCGGGCGGTCGGCGTAGACGCGCAGCGGCGCATCGCCATCCAGGAGCTTCAGCAGCGCCTCTTTTTCGCGGTCCTTTTCAGGTTCCAGGGGCTTCTTCAGTTCATCTTTCTTTTCCGCGGGCTTCTCGCCCTCGGCCGGCTTGGGCTCTTCGTCGGCGAGGGGAGCGTCCAGGCTGGCGCTCGTCGAGTCCGCATCCTCATCCGCATGCGACGCGGCCGGCGATTCTTCCGCCGGGTCGGCGCCGGGCCGGGGCGGGCGCGGACCGCGCGGCGGACCGCCGGGCGGGCGACGCGGGCCGTCGGGTCGCGGCGGGGTGGGCTTGGACTCCGCCTTTTTCTCTTCGGGCTTGGCGTCGCCGTCCTTCTTCTCCGCGGCCTGCTTCTCGGCGCGCTCTTTCAGCTTTTTCTCGTATTCTTCCAGGTCTTCCTGGTAGAACTCCTGCGCTTCGCGATACGCCTTGGTCTCTTCAAGCAGCTTGCGGAGATTAAACGCGCTGGTGATGCGGCTGATGGGCCGCGCCGACCCATCGCCGCCGAGCGTCGCGCAGAACGCCGCGCTTTCCTTCAGAATCACTTCATCCGGCTTGCCGCCGGGGATCAGCCGCACGACCGCTCCGGCGCCCGTGAACCCATCGCGGCCGAGCGCCGGTACGTACGCCGTGGTGACGCCGCCGGCGAGCGCGTCGCGCAGCGGGTGCTCGGCGAAGCGGTCGAACGCGTCGGCGGCGCGGCCCGTCGGCCGGTCGCTCGCGCCGAAGTCGCGCAGGCCGACGGTGCTCCAGACGTCGATCAGCCCCGGCGTGACGTATTTGCCGCGGGCGCGGATCTTCTTGGAGAGCATCGGCGGTTTCGCGCCCTTGCCCACCGCGGAGATCTTTCCTTCCTGGATGACCACCGTGGCGCGTTCGAGTTCCTGCCCGTCGCCGGTCAGGATGGTGGCGTCGCGGATCGCGAGGGCTCGTGACTGCGCGCGAAGCGCCGGAGAAGCGGCGCCCAGCACGAACACGCAGACGAAACTCGCGCACGCCGCGCGCCGAATGGCGAGACTATGCAAGCGGCACCGCTGGGCGATTTTCACGCCCGAAGATCATTGCAGCAGGTGTAGGATCGCTGGCGGCGCGACCGATTCGCGCAACGCGGACTCGTTCGGCGGAAAGTACCCGAACCATCCGCTCTGTCAACGCGGATCGTACTCTCTTGCGTGTCGCCGCGCACCACCGGTCTGTCGAATGTTGTCCGCGGGCGCGTGCGTCCCCCACCGGCCGACCGCCGCGCGACGTGCGTTGTCCGGCCGCGGCGCGGCGGTATACTCCGCCGCATGACCGGAACGCGGGAGCGCGTTTCGCAGCGCGGGCGGGCGACGGATCCGCCGCCTCGCCGCCGTCTATTTGCACTTCCACCCACCTGACAAGGAGGATCGCCCATGTTGTCGCTCATCGCATTGCATCCGGGCGCGGCGCGCCGCGCCGTCGCGATCGCAGCGCTGGCCGCGACCGCGCTCAGCGCCGGCGCGCAGCTCACGTTGCCGCTCAACCAGACCGCGAGTGTGGCGGGTTCGGCGGCGTTCCGCATCGCAAACTCCAGCGCGACCAACGAGTCTTCCGCGATCCTCGGCGAAGCTACGTCGCTGACCGGCGTGATCTACGGCGTGCGCGGCACCGCCGCCAGCCCGCAGGGCCGCGGAGTGATCGGCCGCGCCACCGCCGTCGGCGGCGGCAGCGTCGGCTGTTTCGGCGAATCGCTCAGCATCGGCGGCCGTGGCACCGTCGGGTTCGCCGCCGCCAGCAGCGGCCCCAGTCACGGCGTCTACGGAGAAACCGGCAGCGCCGCCGGCGTCGGCGTGTATGGCCGCAACACGGCCGCCGGTTCCGGCGTCTACGGCGAAGCACTGAGCGCCAACGGCCGCGGCGTGGTTGGGTTCGCTGTGTCCACGAGCGGAGCGAGTCACGGCGTCTACGGCGAGACCGGTAGCGCCAGCGGCGTGGGCGTTTATGGCGTGAACACGGCCGCCGGCGGCGTGGGCGTTCGTGCCGAGAGTTCGGCCGGCACGGCGCTGGCGGTCGTCGGCACCTCGACGCACTCCGGCACCGCCACGTTCAGCGGGACCACGGCGCTCTCGGTCGGCGGCAATGTCAGCATCAATGCCGGCAACGCGATTAACTGCAACGGAACGCTAACCTTCGGCGGAACGGCGCTGACCCTGGCCCTGGGCGACTCGAGCGGCGACGCGGTCACCGTGCCCGGCTCGTTCACCATCGGCGGCGCGATCCTGACGCTGGGCGACACGGATGAGGATCAGTCGATTCAGTTCTTCGACGGCGGCGTGTCCGGCGCCAGCACGATTTTCTGGGACGACGTGGTGAACCCGGCGATCACGTGCGGCACGATCGGCACGATCAACTCGGCGTTCATCTGGGATCTGTCGGATAACAGCAACTCGGCGTGGCTCTTCAACAACGGCGCCGACAGCGAGTTGACGATCGGATCGATCGGCGACATCGAGATGGACGGCACGCTGACGCAGAACGGGGCGTGCGACCTGGCGGAAGCCTTCCTGGGCGATCCGAACATCGAAGCGGGCACGGTCGTGGTGCTCGATCTGGAACAGCCGGAGGCGGTGCGACCGGCCGACCGCCCGTACGACTCGCGCCTGGCCGGCGTCGTCTCGACGCGCCCGGGCGTTCTGCTGCGCGGGCCCACCGCCGATGCGTATCCGCTGCAGAAAGACCTGAAGAACCTGCTGGAGCAGCGCGGCATGAGCCTGGCGGCGGACGCGGCGCTTGATGCCCGGATTGACGAGCTTGAGGCGTCGCTCGACGGCTGGACCAAGGGGCAGGTGCCGGTGGCGCTCGCCGGCCGCGTGCCGGTGAAGGTGGATGCTACTTATGGCGCCATTCGCCCCGGCGACGCGCTCACGAGCAGCCCGACCGTCGGGCACGCCATGAAGGCCGCCGCGGCGGGGCCGATCATCGGCTTCGCGATCACCGGGCTGGAGAACGGTCGCGGCGAAGTCGTCGTGTTTCTGCGCGGCGGCTACCACGTGCCGGCGGAAGCGACCCCGCGAGCCGCGAATGCCGAGGCGAACGCTGAAACTCCGAATCGAGCGGACGGGGCTGCGGCGCTGGTCGCACAGCTTGCGACGCAGAACGAGGCGATCGAGACGCTTCGAAACGAGAACGCGGCGCTGCTGGCGCGGCTGGAGCGGATCGAAGCGCTCTTGCAGGAACGCACCGCTCCGGAGACCGGCGGCGAGTAGTCCTGCCGGCCGGGCCGCACCGGGCAGCGCGGATCGAGTCACACTGTTGCGCGGCCGCTCCGGCCCGGGGAGCATGGGCCTCCGGCCCGTGCGATCCGCGCGAGCCCATCTGCGCTTGAAAGCCCGCAGACTCTCCTGCCCGCCGTAGCTGTTGACGCGGCGGGCAGGGCGCCCACCTCACCCCGGCGCTACGCAACTGGGCGAGACGCGTGCGAAAACCCCCGACGTTTCGCCGCATCGCCTCATCGCGTCTGACGAAGTTTTTTCGGTTTGACGTGTTCCGGGCGTCGCGTAGAATAACGGGTCTGGATTCGGCCCGACCGGCCGCGTCCGGACCCTGAGCAGGATGTTGCGAAGGGGCCGTAGCTCAATTGGTTCAGAGCGCCGCCCTGTCACGGCGGAGGTTGCGGGTTCGAGCCCCGTCGGCCTCGTTTTCCACTCGCAGATTTTCACGCCCCGGCGGCTGATCCGCGACCGGTGCACCATCTCTCGTGTACCAAGATTCATGCAGACGGAGTCGGCGGCGGCTTCATGCGCCCCGAACGCCGGCGACTTCGTCCGGCTGAGGGCCGCAGCGACTACGCTTTGCCGGAGTCCGCGGCGCTTTCGTCCGGCCGCAAGCGGCGACTTCGTTCGGACGCGAATGGAACTCGCCGAGATGCGGCGCTCCGAGAAACGGCCCGCTGCCGGCTTTGACGCGGAAACGTCGGCCACCGCAGATGGGCCGCGCGTCGCGCTGACTCTCAGAGGAGACACACCGTGAAACGCCGCCGGTATCTCGCAGTTGCGCTCATCGCCATCGCCGCCACCGTCGCCCACGCGCAGTCGGACAACGGCAACGACAACTCTGCGGCGGAGTTCGACGCCTGCGGCACGCTGATCCGCAGCGAGGCTGGGTGCACGCTCTTCTCCGGCGGGGGCGGTCAGTTCGTGTTGGCGGACTACGGGGGCTTTCGCGTCGGCGACGCGGTGCGGGTGGTCGGCACGCTCGATCCGGCCTGCGTGACGATCTGCCCGGACGCCGACGGTTGCATCCGCGGGGCGGTCGTTTACGACCCGGCTGTGCTCCCGTGCGGAACGCCGATCGACGTGGCTTTCGATCCGTGCAGCGGGCTGTCGGCGGGGCTGCTGGCGCTGAGCGCGCTGGGCTTCGTGCTGACGCGGCCCGCCGGGCACGCTCGCCGGCGTCGCGGCTCGAGTAATTGATGCCGAGTCATTCGGCGGCGCCGGTGCGTATCGGCCGCCAACGCCGAGCGCCGCGCGTTATCCACCTGGCGGGCCGACGGGCTCGCACTTGCACGGCGGCGCGTCGGGCGCGCACTTCACGTCTCTCGCGGCGCATTCGCCGCGATATCCCTTGGCGCCGTCGATGCGGGCATGGCCGACCGTGCCGCACGAGTTCAACGCGCGGTAGCTGCTGCACGAGGTCAGACCGCCCGGGCACAGCGACGCATACCAGACATGCTCGATCGGCCGCCAGGCTACGCGCGGGGCGCTGTAAACGTCCAGCGTCATCTCGATTCGCCTGCATCGCGGCGCCGTCGCTTCGCAAGTCATCGTGAACGTGCGGGTGACGCTGGTGCTGTTGGTCTGACCGTTCGTGAATTCCGCCGTCGCTTCGATCCCGATCGCGGCGGCCAGCGTGGCGTTGACCTCCGCACTCAATTCGATCGCGTAGGTGGCGGTGGAGCTGACTTCGCCCGAATCGGTCTCGCTGAGTTCGCCGCCGATGATGCAGTTGAGATCGGAGCAGGGGTTCCAGCAGTTATCGCAGCCCTGCGAGAGTTGCGTGGACGTGACCGGACTCGGGTCCCACGCCGGGTTGCGGACAGTTTCGCCCGCCAGCCGCGAAACGCAGGCATAGCGAATCCGCGTTCCGACGTTCACGATCAGTGGAGCGGGCTCACACGCGGCGCACTCGTCGCCGATCCAGCCGCGCGGCAGGGGTTGCGCCGCGGCGAAGCGAACTCCGACGGAAGAGACGGCGACTGCGACTACCGTGCACAATCTGCACGCACCGATCCATGCGATCGTCACGATCACACTCCCCAATCGAAATGAACCCCCGTGTGACTACGGCGACGCGCGCCGCCGCGACTCGAAGACCCGAGTTGCGAGCGGATCGCTGGGATACTGCGAGATCAGGCGATCCTCGTAACCTTCCTGCCGGTCATGATCGAGAATGTCGCTTTGCCCATATGCCCAGGCCAGATCGTATAGGAGCTGCGGCACGATCTTCGGCCATCGCTCGCGCCAGGCGACGGTTGCCGGCTCGTCGCTCTCGAGCAAGATCGTGAATCGCTCCGCCGCGGGACCGCCCTGACCTATCGCCAGGTAGGCGCGCGCGATGTTGTACGACAGGCGCGGCGACCACGCATCCGGCGGCAGCAGGCGCTCACCGGCCTCGAGCTCGCGGATGTACGGCAGGCCCCGGCGATCCGGGTGAAGCGCATCCGCGCTTTCGTTCCACAACCAGGTCGCCGGCGACCGCTCCGCGGGGCGATCGGGTGCGTCGATCGCCCGACGATAGAGCGCCGCGGCGCGCTCCGGATTTCGTTCGCTGACGGCGCAAGTCGCCGCCGCGATGAGGTAGTCGGACGTGGGGCCGCCGAGGGACAGCGCGGCGCGGCGCTCCGCGGGCATGTCGGCGATCTGTTCCTTCAACTCGGACGGCAGCACGCCGGTTTCCGCCTTGATCTCCGCAGGGTCCACGCCCTGCTGCAGCGCGGCGTGCAGGTGGTTCGAGCGATCGAAAATCAAACGCTGCGCTTCGAGCTGCCACTCCGCTCCCAGGTCGTCCGGCGAGAGCGTCGCGGCCAGGGCTTCGTAGCGATCCAGTGCGGCGAGCGCGCCGCGATAATCGCGGAGCCGATAGGCGTGCAGTCGCGCCAGGCTGTGCAACGCGAACATTCGCTCGGTCGAGAGTCCCCCCGTGTTGTCCGCGGCGGCTTCGAGGTGGAAACGCTGGCCCGCCGCGTCGTTCAGCACGGCGCACAGATGCGCCGCCTCGCGGTGCGCCGCGGTCGCCGCCCAGGACGCGGGATCGGCAGCCGCTGCCGACTCCAGCCGGGCGAGCCATGTGCGGGCGAGTTCTTCGGTCCAGGGCTGGCCGCGAGAGGCGATGATAAAGTCGTCGAAGGCGTACAGCTCCCTCTCGCTGAACGAGTCGGACTCTGAAGCCGGTCGCGTGATTTCGGTGGATTCTGCACCGATCAGAGCCGGGGCGGCGGGCGGCGATTCACCCTCGCGCCGCGTCGCGTTTGACGAAATCACCGTCGTAATCGCGACGGGCGCGGGTTGCTCCCGCGGAGGAGTCGGCGGTGCGGCGGCGGGGTTCGCGTTTTTGACCGCAACGGGCGCGGCCCCGTTCGAGTGTTGAACCGCGGGCGGTCCGAAGGTGTTCGGCGGTCGGGCCGCAATGGGCGCGGCGGCCGGCGGGTCAGGCGGCGCGTCCGGAGGGCGACCGGCGGCAGTGGGGGCCATGTTCGGCGGGGGCCGATCCGCTCTGGTCTCTGGACCGGGCCTCGCGGGGGCGGCAGGAACGGCCGTGCTTGGAGGCGGCGCAGCCATCGCGCGGGTCGCCACGACGCGGGTCGTGGGCGCTTCGTCGTCGTGAAATGAGATCGACCGGCCCGTTGCAAAGTACACGCTGGTGCACAACACCAGCAGGGCAAACATGCCAAGGGGCAAAGCAGCCCGACGCATCGTGACACTCCCGACCGCGCCACCCCAGTCGCGACGCTGTCAGACCCCGGTGATTTGCGCGGCCCGCGAAGTCCTTGCTAAGCCTATAGGGATTATCGTGCGCTTTTCAGGAATTGCAAGAAATTCCGTCAGCAATGCGTCCTGGATAGTTCGTATGACGTCGCCGGCGCGGGAGATGGGCGACTCACACTGCGGCTGGCATCCCGGTCCGCGCCGCAGGCGCTTCGCGGCCGACCTGCCGACACCCGGATCTATGGGGCCGGCGACTCTCACGGCGCGATCGCAAAGCGATGCACTCTCGCAAGGGCGACGCCGCGCGAGGAACGCGTAGCAATACAGGCAACGTCTCGCGATCGTCGCGACCGAATGACCCGGGCTGCCGGACTCCAAGCGGCGAAGGGTGCCGACTGCGCGTACTCTGGCCGCAGTCACTCCGCGGCCGCAGCCATCGGTACGCAAGTGCAGAACAGATTGCGATCGCCCCAGACGTTGTCGATCCGGCCTACCGCCGGCCAGAACTTGTGTTCGCGCGTCCACGCCGCGGGGTATGCGGCCTGCTCGCGCGTGTACGTGTGCGGCCACTCGGTCGCGAGCACCGCCGCCGCGGTGTGCGGGGCGTGTTTCAGGGGGTTGTCTTCCCGGTCCATGCGGCCGGCCTCGATCTCGGCGATTTCGGCGCGGATTGCGATCAGGGCGTCGCAGAACCGATCCAGTTCCGCCCTGGACTCGCTCTCGGTCGGCTCGATCATCAGCGTACCGGGAACGGGAAACGACATCGTCGGGGCGTGGAAGCCATAGTCCATCAGCCGCTTGGCGATGTCCTCCACCTTGACTGCGGCGCTGTCTTCAAAACCGCGGCAATCAATGATGAACTCGTGCGCCACGCGGCCGTTCTTGCCACGGTAGAGAACGGGGTAGTGTTTCTCCAGCCGGGCCGCCATGTAGTTGGCATTCAGGATCGCCGCCTGCGTGGCGTGCCGCAGCCCATCCGGGCCCATCATGCGAATGTACATCCACGAAATCGGCAGAATGCTGGCGCTGCCCGCCGCAGCCGCGGACACCGGTCCGACGCCGCGCGCCTCGCCGGAGGCGGCGAGCGGATCGCCCGGCAGGAACGGCGCCAGGTGCGCTGCGCAGCCGATCGGCCCCATCCCCGGCCCGCCGCCGCCGTGCGGGATGCAGAAAGTCTTGTGCAGATTTAGATGACAGACATCCGCGCCGATGTCGGCCGGGCGGCACAGGCCGACCTGGGCGTTCATGTTCGCGCCGTCCATGTAGACTTGCCCGCCGTGCTCATGGACGATCGCGCAGATTTCGCGGATCGCCTCTTCGAACACGCCGTGCGTCGATGGATACGTGATCATCAGCGCGCCCAGCGTGGCGGCGTGGGCCTGCGCCTTGGCCCGCAAGTCGGCCAGGTCCACGTTCCCGCTCGCGTCGCACTTCACCGCGACGACGCGGAAGCCGGCGATCACGGCGCTGGCCGGGTTCGTACCGTGCGCCGAAACCGGGATCAGGCACACGTCCCGCCCGGCCGCGCCGCGGGCCGCGTGATACCCGCGGATCGCGAGCAGCCCGGCGTACTCGCCCTGCGCGCCGCTGTTGGGCTGCAGCGAGACCGCCGCGAAGCCGGTGATCTGCCGCAGCCAGCTCTCCAACTGGCCGCACAACTCCGCATAGCCGCGGGTCTGATCGGCCGGCGCGTAGGGGTGCATCCGCGCGATCTCCGGCCAGCTCACGGGGAACATCTCGGCCGTCGCGTTGAGCTTCATCGTGCAGGAGCCCAGCGAGATCATGCTGGTGGTCAGCGACAGGTCGCGCGACTCCAGCCGCCGGATGTAGCGCAGCATTTCGTGTTCGGAGTGATAGAGGTTGAACACCGGGTGGGTCAGGAACGGCGCGCGGCGCGCCAGGCGCTGATCGACGCACAGATCGTCCGGGCCGATGGCGTCCGCGATTCGCTCCGCGCCGCCGGGATCGCCGCCGAAAGCGGCGAGCAGTTCGCCGATTTCGCGCAGGCTCGTGGTTTCGTCGACGGAGATTCCCAGCGTGCCGTCGCCGAAGTCGCGCAGGTTAAAGCCCCGCGCCGCCGCGGCGCTGAGCGCCGCCCCGCCGCCGCCGCGCGGCCGCACGCGCAGCGTGTCGAAGAACTCCTCGCTCAAGACTTCGTGCCCGGCGCCGCGCAGGCCGCGTCCGAGCACGGCGGCCAGCCCGCGGACGCGCCGCGCGATCCGCGTCAGCCCCTGCGGTCCGTGATACACCGCGTACATGCTGGCCATCACGGCCAGCAGCACCTGTGCGGTGCAGATGTTGCTCGTCGCCTTCTCGCGGCGGATGTGTTGCTCGCGGGTCTGAATCGCCAGGCGATACGCGGGCTTGCCGTGCACGTCGCGCGAGACGCCGATGATGCGGCCGGGCATGTGCCGCTTGTACGCCTCGCGCGTGGCCATGAACGCGGCATGCGGCCCGCCGAAGCCCAGCGGCACCCCGAAGCGCTGCGCGCTGCCCACGGCGATGTCCGCCCCCCACTCGCCGGGCGACTTGATCAGCGTCAAGGCCAGCAGATCGGTCGCCAGCGTAACCAGCGCGCCGGATTGCTGCGCCTGCGCGATGATCCGGCCGTAATCGACGATGCGGCCGTCGGTCGTCGGATACTGCAGGAGCACGCCGAAATAGCGGCCGCCGGCCGGGTCGAAACTGGCCGGCGGGGCGATGGTCAGTTCGTATCCCAGCGGAGCCGCGCGGGTCCGCAACACGGCGATGGTCTGGGGGTGGCAGTCCGCGGCGACGAAGAAGCCGCGCCGCGCGCCGTCCTCGCACAGCGCGTGGGCCATGAACATGGCCTCGGCCGCGGCGGTGGCTTCGTCCAGCAGCGAGGCGTTCGCGAGCGGCAGGCCGGTCAGGTCGGCGATCATCGTTTGAAAGTTGATGAGCGCTTCGAGCCGACCCTGCGAAATCTCCGCCTGGTACGGCGTGTATTGGGTGTACCAGCCGGGGTTCTCGAGGATGTTGCGCTGCACGACCGGCGGCACGATGCAGTCGTAGTATCCCTGGCCGATCAGGCTGCGCATGACGCGGTTTTTTCCGGCGATCTTCCGCAGGTCGGCCAGCGCCTCGAACTCAGAGAGCGCCGCGGGGATGTCCAGGTCGGCGCGCACCCGAATGCCGCCCGGTACGGTCTGGGCGATCAGATCATCCAGGCTGTGCACGTCGAGCGCGGCGAGCATGGCCTGCACGTCGGCTTGGCGCGGTCCGACGTGGCGATCGACAAACCGGTCCGAGATTTCCAGCGAGTCCCGATGCCGTGGCGAGGGGTTCATAAGGCGTGTCCGACTCCGTCCGCCCGGCGGCACGCGCGGCGCAACTCGCGCCCGAGGCCCTTGCCGCCAGGCTTCGTGTACACAGGTGCGCCGCCGGCCGTATGGCGGCGCATACTCGCCGATCTCCGGCGAGCCATGCATTATAGCCGCACGCAGCGCGCGGCGCTCGCTCCTATCATGCGTCTGCGCCGCGCTGGTCCGCGGCGTCGCGGAGCCCGTCGCCGACGAAATTCAGCGCGAGCAGCGTGAGCGACAAGCACATGCACGGCGCGACGACCGTCCACCAATCGAACGCGATCGGGTTAATCGTTCGCACGCCATCCGCCGCGAGCGCCCCCCACGTCGTTTGCGGCGGCTGAACGCCGACGCCGAGGAAGCTCAGGAAGGACTCCTGCAGAATGGCTTGCGGAACGGTTAGCGTGGCGAAGACGATCACCGAACCGCTCAGGCCCGGCAGAATATGGCGGATCAGGATCAGGCGCGTCGGCAAACCGGCGGCGCGAGCGGCCTCGACAAACGCCTGCTCGCGGAGCGACAGCACCTGCCCGCGGATGACGCGGGCCATCGAGAGCCAACTGACGCCGCCGATCGCCAGCGCGAGGACCACGAACCGCGCCCACTCCGCGCCAAGTTGCCAGCCGCCGCCCCACGCCGCCGGCAGCGGGACGCGCAACGCTTCGAGCCGCCCGCCCAGCGCCACGGCCAGCAACATGACCAGCAGAATTGTGGGCAGCGCGTAGAGCACATCCACGACGCGCATCATGAATTCATCCGTTTTGCCGCCGACGTAACCGGCCAGCAGGCCGTACGTGGTTCCGATCCCGACGGCCACCCCCGCCGCCATCAGGCCCAGGCTCAATGAAATCGCCCCCCCGTAGAGCGTGCGCGCCAACAGACTGCGTCCCAGTTGATCGGTGCCGAGCCAGGCGCGGTCGCCCGGCGGCTGACGCGCGGCGGCCAGTTGCACGGTGCGCATCGCCGCGCCGCTCCACGGCAACGTCGCGAAGCACAGGCCGGCCATCGCGAACAGCAGTGCTGCCGACGCGACCGCAGGCCGGTTGCGGCGAAACCGCGGCCAGAATCCGCGCGGCGCGTGGGTCATCGAGCGGCAGCTCCGACGCGGATGCGCGGGTCGACCAGACCGTAAAGAAGATCGACAACCAGATTGAACGTCGCGAGCAGAAAGCCATAGACCATCACCGTCGCGAGAATCAGGCTCTGATCGCGGTTGTTGATCGACTCGACGACGTGCGTGCCCATGCCGGGGATGGAGAAGAGCCGCTCTACCACGAACGAGCCGGTGAACACCGCGGCGGCGGCGGGGCCGAGGTAGCCCAGCACGGGCACCAGGGCATTCGGCAGGGCGTGTTCGACGAGCACCCGCCACTCGGTCAGTCCCTTGGCCCGCGCCGTGCGGACGTAGTCTTCGTTGAGCGCGTCGAGCAGCCCGGCGCGCGTCAGACGCGCGATGTACGCGGCGTAGGGCAGCGCCAGCGTCAGCGCCGGCAGCACCGCCTGCGACGGGCGCCCCCAGCCGCCGATCGGCGCGAGATCAAGCCAGACTGCAAACACCATGATGAGCCCGACCCCCGTCACAAACGTCGGGAGCGAAACGCCGATGAGCGCGATCGTCAGACTGGCCGCGTCCAGCCACCCGCCGCGGCCCGCCACGCTCAGCAGGCCCGCGCCGATCCCCAATGCGACGGCGATCGCGAGCGCCATCGCGCCGAGTTGGAGCGAGACGGGCAGCGCGTCCCCCAGAATCTCGACGACGCTCCAGTCTTCGTACTGGTGCGCGGGTAAGTCGCCGTCCCAGATCAGCCGCCGCGGCCAGGTCCAGAAATAGCGGACAAGCCAGTGCTGGTCGTAGTTATAGGCAATCCGCTTCTGCGCGAGGACCTCTTCGGGAATGTCGCGCTGCCCGGCCTCGAACGGATCGCCGGGCGTGGCCATGATCAGCAGCACCGCCGCGGCGTAAATCGCCAGCAGCAACAGCGGAAATGCCGCGAACCGTTTCAGGGCGTAACCGAGCATGGCGGGATTATGCGCGGCGTTCGCGCCCAACGCGACCGCACGGGCGCACGCGTTGCGCAGACCGCCTGACTTGAACCGCGCCGCGTTCTACATCAAACCGGCATTCTGGCCGATACGACGGGGGGTCAGAGAGCCAGGAGCCGCCGATGAGCGTCGAAGGTTGCGCCAGTTGCTCGGTCGCCCACGGCAGCGTACAGCTTGCCGCGGCGACCAAGGTCGCCAAAATCGCTCAGCAGCAGCAGGAAAACGTCCTCGCGCTGCTGGAGGACATCGTCGCCGCCGTCGAGCTGCCCGAGGGCGGCGTCCATGACAGCGGCCAGGTCGACGTGCGGGCGTAGCGACCGCGCACTTCAGCACCGGCTCGCGTTGGACGCGCCGCAGGCCTACCAGTCGCGTTCGACCGGGCGGTGACGCATCGCCTCGCGGCGCATGAGCGCTTGCCGCCGAGCCTTCTCCAGATCACGTATCCGCTGCAGCAGCCGCTCCGCCTCCTCCGGCGTCATGTAGACCGGGCGGGGCTCGCCGGCCTGTTGCTCCTTGCCGGGCTCCGGCTGCGGGCTGGGCTGCGAAGCCGGCGGCGGTTCCGGCGGTTCGCTGGGGTTGTTGGGATCCTCGCCCGGTTCTTCCTGCGGAGGCGGCTGCGAGCTGGGTTGCGATTGCGGCGGTCCGTCGGCGGGCTGGGTCGCCGGCTGACTTTGCGGCTCGCCATCGGGCTGTGACGTCGGATTCTGCTCCGACTCGCCTTCTTCGTCGCCCTGCCGGTCCGGATCGGTCTGCTGCTGCGACGAGGGCTGCGAAGAGTTCGGGTCGGGCTGCTGCGACTTCTCCGGGTTCGACGCCGGCTGCGAAGTCTGTTCCTTCTGGAAAGTGTCCTTGAACTGCAACGCCAGTTCGAGATTCGCGCGGGCGTCCGCCAGTTGCGGATCGAGGCGCAGCGCGTCGCGATACGAATTGATCGCCTTCTCGATCAGCGTAAGAGCCTGCGCAGCGTTCGCGCCCTCCGCGGCGGAGAGCGCTGCGGCGTAGTCGCAGTTTCCGAGGTTGAATCTGATCGCGGCTTCGAAGCGTGCGTCCTTCAGCGCGGCCGCCCGCACCCACAACTCACGGGCGTCGTCGATTCGGCCGAGCTTGAACAACGTCGCCGCCCGGTTGTGCCACAGGTCGGCCCGCAGCGCCGCATCTTCCGGTTCCGTGGCGGCGTCGTAGGCCTTGAGCGCATCCTCGAAACGCCCCGATTCGTAGGCCGACTTGCCGTCAGATAGCGCCGCCGCAAGCGCATCGCCGGCGGCCGCAATCGCGCTGCCGGCGAAGATCATTGCGAGCGCTGCGGCGACTCGCGTTCGCAGGCTTTGGTTCGCGGGCATCACGCGGCCTCCCGCACGGTCGCCGTTCGCGCCCAGCGCCAGGGTCGCGGTCCGTCGCGAATCAAGCTCTCGACAACCAGGCACGCCAACGCCGCCAGCGCGAAGTGATGGTACTGCGAGGGCAGCGGGATGGTCTGCTGCTCGCGATGCTCATCGGCGCGGGCCATCGGCACGATCGACTCGCGATAGAGCTTGCCGAGCTCGACCTCGCGCGTGCCGACAGGCACGAACACGCCGCGGCCCGACGCCCGCGCGATCCGCTCCAGCTCGCTGAAATTCGCCCGCGACCACACCACTTCATCCTTGTACTTCAGGTAACCCTGGTCTCCGCCGCCGGCGAGCGGAATGCGAGCGCCGTCGCGGCTGTCGCCCAGCCCGAACGCGAAGATCGTGACTTTCTGCTCGTCCCACAGTTTCTGCGCCGCCTCGACCGGAAAGCTCTCCTGATCTTCGCCGTCGGTAAACAGCAGGACCACGCGATGCGTCTCGACCGGCCCGCGAAAACTCTCGCCCGCCAGCCGCAGCGCGTCGCCGATCAGCGTGCCGCCCACCGGGGCGCTGGCGGTCGACACCTCGTCGAGCGCCAGGCGGAAAAAGCCGTAATCGCTGGTCAGCGCCGACTTCAAACGGGCGGCGCCGGCGAACACAATCAGCCCGACGCGATCGCCGCCCAGCGCCGGCAGCAGATCGTCCTTGATCCACACCTTGGCGCGCTCCAGGCGGTTCGGCGCCAGGTCGCGCGCCAGCATCGATCGCGAAACGTCGAGCACTACCATGACCTCGATGCCGCGGCGGATGACGGTCTGCTCGCGCTGCCCCCAGCGCGGGCCCATCAGAGCGATCACCAGCAGCGCGAGCGTGGCGCCCAGCAGCACAAGCCGCGCCGCCGGCCGCGCCCAGCCCCCTG
This sequence comes from uncultured Planctomycetales bacterium, assembly GCA_964631045.1. GTDB lineage: Bacteria > Planctomycetota > Phycisphaerae > UBA1845 > Fen-1342 > CAZVWB01. Next base: position 17,404 of record CAZVWB010000039.1, on the reverse strand, counting down.
CCGGCGCGAGGCGCGACAGAAGCGGAGCGTCTGCGAAGCGCCGCAGAAAGCGTCGCCTCTGCCAGTGTCCATAAATCACCAGAAGCGCGATCGCGACGACGCCCCACAAGAGGTGGATGCGCTCCGGCGCGTCAAACTCCGTCGCAGCCATCGTCATGCTGATTCGGTCTTCCGTGCTCGGCGGCCTGTCGCGCGCCGCGGCGAATGCGAACCGCGACCGACCGCGTCTCGTCCGAAATTCATTATAGATCACGCACGCTGGCGCCGCCGACCTGCGCGGAGCTGCCCGCCCGCGCCTGCCCGCCTTCGGATCGCCGTCGCCAAAGGTAGCGACGGCCGCCGACGCGAACTCCGGTCGCAATCGTTGGATCGCGCCGCGGCAACGGGTACGCTACTCGCGCTTCATTCAGCGCACGGAGGCGTTATGTCGCAGGCGATGCGGTCGGTAGGCGCGGTTCGTCGGAGCCGGTTCGGCGCAGCCCTGGCGGCAGCGCTGCTTGTCGCGGTCGCGCCCGGCTGCCGCCGCGACGGGTCCAGCATCTTCGACGGTTTCGGGCAGCGCCCGCGGTCCCAGGCGGCGACGGACACGGCGCGCCCCGCGCCGCTGCCGCCGCCCATCGCCTTGCGCGAGCCGGTGCGGGCGATGTGGGTGACGCGCTATCACTACCGGACGCCCGAAGACATCGCGGAAATCATGCAGAACTGCGCGGGCGTGGGCATCAACACGGTGCTGTGGCAGGTCCGCGGCCGCGCGACCGTCGCGTATCCGTCCCGCCTGGAGCCGTGGTCGGCGGAGTACGGCTACCAGGATCCCGGCTATGACCCGCTGGCGATCGCCGTCGAGGAGGCCCACCAGCGCGGAATGCGGATCGAGGCGTGGGTGAACGTGCTCGAGGCGTGGGGCGGAGCAAAACCGCCGCCGATCCGGACGCATGTGTACCACACGCGCCCGGAGTGGTTCCTCTATGACGCGCAAGGCCGTCGCCAGCCGCTGGGCGAGGCGCAGATCTCGCTGAATCCGTGCCTTCCGGAGGTGCGGCGGCACCTCGTGGCGGTGGTGCAGGAAATCGCGACGCGCTACGCGATCGACGGCGTGCACCTGGACTACGTGCGCTTCGTCTGGGACAACCCGACGATCGCGAAGCAGGCCTATCCGCGCGATCCGCGCACGCTGGAGCTCTTCCGCCGCGAAACCGGGCGAACCCCCGACGAGGACGCCGGTGCCTGGCGCGCCTGGCGCGTCAACCAGTTGACGCGGCTGGTGCAGGAAATCGACGCGATGCTGGCGCGACGCCGGCCGGGAGCGTCGCTGACGGCGGCGGTCTGGCGGCGGCCGGACCTGGCGATCGGAGATTACTTTCAAAACTCGGTCGCGTGGCTGCGGACGGGAGTGGTCGATGCGATCATGCCCATGGCGTACACCGCCGAACTCGCCGCGCTGGAGCGCGACATTCATCAGTACCGCACCTTCGCGCCGCGCGGGCTGATCGTTCCGGGGCTGGGCATCTACAAGCACGAGACGGGACGCGACACCGCCGCACAGATCGAGAGCTGCCGGCAGCGCGGCGGCAGTTTCGCGCTATTTTCGTACGACTCGCTCTTTCCGCCGCGCGGCGCCGCGGGTCGATCGGCGGCCGCGGCCCGCGAACAGGCGCTGCGCGCAGTGCGACGCGATGCGCTGGCCGGTCAGCCGTGGTGACGGCGCACGCTCGCGACGCCCGCCGGATCGCCGCGGCTACACGCCGGCGAGCGCCGGCGCGCGCGACGGCGCGGCCGGCGCGCCGAGCGGTTTCCTGATCGTGTAGACGTAGAAGCTGCCGTAGGTCGCCGAGCGGTCGATCGCGAGCAGTTCGCGCGCCAGTTCGGCGTGCGGCTCCAGGTGCGGCAGGATCGACGCCGGAGGGTCGTGCCGATAGCTGCCGGAGCGATAGATCATGGTCGCGCTGGGCGCGGCGGCCCGCAGCACGCTTCGCAGCGTGGCTTCGAACACCTCGTCGGACATCCAGTCGAAGATGTCGAGCAGGTTGAACTTGTTGATTGAACCAGGCGGCAGCGAATCGAGATAGGGACCGAGCCAGCCGTTGACGACCGTGACCCGCGGCAGATTGCGGCGCAGCGTCTCGAAGTTCTCGGGCAGCAGATAGGGCGGCACGCGATAGCCGCGGAAACGGCCGGTGACCGTGACGCTGAGGAAGTAGTTGTCGTAGATCGGCACTTTCGTCAGTGCGTACTCGATCCGCTCGCGCACGTAGTCGTAGATGCCGTGCCGCCCGTCGACCAGCTTGAGCTGCCGCGGATGCACGCCGCAGAGGTACATGAACCAGTCCGACTCGCACAGCCACTGCGTGACCGGGCCCCACAGGCGGTCGCGCACGTGCCGATCGTACCAGGCCTGCTGCTCGGCCAGGCCGCGCAGCTCGAAGAACTGCTCGGTCAGGCGCCGCGGAATGCCCAGCAGCGGCAGGATGAAGCGCACCAGCCGCGTCGCCAGACCCATCTTGCCGAAGTCGTACAGCCCGCGGTGGGCCATCCACAGGTTCTTGTCCCAGAACGCCTGCGAACGCGGCGAGATGCGCGGACGCAGGTGCGTGCGGTAGACCTGCGAGACGCGCGACGGCCGCCGGGCGGCGAATATGTCGAAGAACGCTTCGTGATCCAGCGAAGCGATGGCGGCCAGCTTCAACTCGAGCACGGCGTTCTGCGCGGGGTTGCCGTCGATCGAGATCAGCTTGCGCGGCGACTGGCACAGGAAGTTCAGCGGGTTGCAGCCGGCCGACGAGATCGAGATGACCGTGTCCTGATCCGTGAGGTTGAACGCGCGGCGGTCCATCTCCGGATCTTCCCACGACATGTTGAAGACAATGCCGTGAAAGACCAGCTTCTCCATCAGCGGGCGTCGCGCCGAACTGTGAAAGTCGATTACCTCGACCATCAGTCCTTCCTCCGCCCGATCGCGGTGAAGTTGTACCCGCCCAGCCAGGAAAACTCCTGCACGTCGGCCGCCACCTCGCGGAGCACGTCCGCATAAGGCTGAAGCGTCTCGACGTGGTTGGCCCGCAGCCACGCGCGCATCACGGGCGCCAGCGGGCCCCAGCGGGCGAACCGGCCGAAGTCCAGCACCGCCAGCCGACCGCCCGGCTTGAGATGCTGCGCCGCGCAAACCAGCGCCGCGCGCCAATCGGGGATCATCGTGAGGCTGTAGGCGAACAGGATCGAATCGAAGCGGCGGCCCAGGGCCATGCGGGTCGCGTCGCCCTGAACCAGCTCAACGTTCGACCAGCCACGCGCCGCCACGCGGCGCTCGGCGCGGCGCAACATATCCGCCGAGAAGTCGAGTCCCACCAGTGTGCCGCGCCCGGCGAGCGCCCGCTGCACGAAGCGGAAGTTCAGCCCCGTGCCGCAACCGACTTCGAGCACCTCGTCGCCCGGCCGAACTCCCATGCGGGCGACCGCGCGGCCGCGGCCGTGCAGGATCATCCAGCGCGTCCAGTCGTAGATGTACGCGTGGAAGCGATAGAAACGCTGTACCGCCGAGGGTGCGGCCGAGCCCGAAACCAAGGGTGTGCCCATTACCTGTTTCCGAACCTATACCGCGACGCGGGCGCCGTCCGCACAGCCCGGCAGAAACGCCGCGAGCCGCGCGACGGTTTGCGGATCGCCCAGCGCCGCCTTGCCGAATCCCGGCGACGCGCCGGCCGCCACGGCGCGAGCTTGCGCGTCCGCATGATTGCTGACCATCATCACCGGCGTCTGACGGTGGCGCGGATCGGCGCGAAGCGCCTTGACCAGTTCCAGACCGTCGCTGCCGTCCGCGAAGATCAAACGATTCACGAGCACCAGCGCGTAGGGTTGCCGGGCGGCCGCCGCGAGCGCCTCCGCGACGAACATGACGCGATCGACCTCGACGGCGAATGCGCGCGTCAACAAACCGCGAATCGCCGCGTGGTCCGGGTCGCAGTTGCCCACATCCAGCACACGCACCGGGTGCATCCTCGAAACTCCAGGCGCCGACCGCGCCCACCCCGCGCGTCGGCGAATGTAGTAGTGTAGCAGTCCGCCCGCGGGGGCGGAAACAGCCCGAATCACATTGATGCGCGGCGAGCCGTCATCCGCCGACGGCCCGTTCGACCGCCCAGTAGACGCCGATCAGCGCGATGCAGACGGAGGCCGGCACCACGATCGCCCGGCGATACCACCGCCGGTTGCGCAACCACCCCACGGCGACGAACGCGGCCGCAATCACCACGAGTTGGCCGACTTCCACTCCGACGTTAAACGCGATCAGGGCGGGCACGAACTCGCGGCGGGGAACGCCCCACTCGCTAAGCACGCCGGCGAAGCCCAGTCCGTGCAGCAGCCCAAAGGCGAACACCAGCAGCGGCCGCCACCAGTGCAGCCGTGCGGTGACTATGTTCTCGATTGCGACATATGCGATCGACGCGGCGATGAGCGGCTCGACCACGCGCGGCGAAAGCGAAATCCAGCCGAGCATGGACAAGGCGAGCGTCACGCTGTGCGCGATCGTAAACGCCGTCACCTGCCACAGCAGCGGGCGCCAGCGCGAGCCGAGCAGATACAAGCCGAGCACGAACAGGATGTGATCGATTCCCTTCGGGATGATGTGCTCGAAACCGATTTTCAGATAGTTCAGCGCGACCAGCATCCAGCGCGGCGCGGCGTAGACGATCGCATCGTCTTTCTCCCAGTCGCCGTCGCGCGGCGGCGTCTGGGTGTCCGCCGGCGGCGCGCCGGCCTGCTGCAACGGTTCCGCCGCAGCCCCTGCCGCCGGGCCGGCGGGCGCTGTCGGCAGGTCCGGCGCGGTGATGGCCGCGCCGCCGGCCGAGAAACCGAACGCCGCGCTTTCCTCGGCGACGCCCAGAACTTGCCGCGACATGCGGCCGGCGCGGATGTCCACGATCGTCAGCCGCACGGCGACAAAGCCGCGCGAAGCCCAGAACGTGAACGATCGGGCGCTGTCCGGAATGCGGCCCGCGAGACGCGCCGTGACTCCGAAGACCGACGGGATCGGCGCCTGATCGGCGAGCGGCGTGCCCAGTTCCGGAAAGCTGACGATCGGCGGCACGGCCATGCCGTCGAAGCGCACCCGCACCCGGCGAGCGAGCAGTTCGCGAAGACTGGCGGCCAGTTCGTCTCGCTGCGCTTCGCCCAGGGCCCGAATCCGGGCGGCGAGCAGCGCGTTATCCGCGGACGCCGGTTCGCCCAGCGCCAGTGCGTCCAGATCGACGGTCAGATCGATCTGATACGTCCCATCCGCCTTGAGAATGGCGACGGTGTCGGTGAATGCGAAGTCGTGGGCGTGCGCCGCCGTCAGAGGCAGCGCGGAAAGGAAGAACAGCGGCAGGCTGAATCGGGCGAGCAACGCCGGCACTCCGCAAGCGCGGCTGAAACGACGCGGCGAGACCGCGCAGGTCTTCGCGCGCTGCGCATCATCGCATGCGTGAGCGCGCCTGTCTCCGGCTCGCTGCACATCGGCCCGGTTTCACTGCGTGTGTCATCCGCCGATTTCTGCTAAGTTTCCCGAGAGCACGCCGGAGCCGCACGATGAACGCCGCCACGAGCACGCCGGATACGTCGGATGTACGTGACAGCCGGATCATTCGACGCATGCGGTTGCACCAGTACAAGAGCATCGAGTTCTGCGAACTCGACCTGGACCCGTTTACGATCCTCGTCGGTCGCAACGGCGCCGGGAAGAGCAACATCGTCGACGCGCTGCGGTTTGTTCAGGACGCGCTGCGCACGACACTTGACTACGCCATTCGCGAGCGCGGCGGTATCGACCACGTACGACGAAAATCGCTTGGTGGCCGCCCTACGCATCCCGCGATCGAGTTGGATCTTCAGCTTCCGGACGGCGCGACCGCCAGCTACGGTTTTCGTATCGCGGCCGTCAAGGGGCGCGGGTTTCGGGTGGATTGGGAGACGTGCGAGATCGCGTCCGGCGAGCGCCGCCCGCGAGTGGCGTTTGAAGTCGCGGATGGTCAGGTGGGAACCTGGACCGCCTCGTCTCTACCGCCTTCGACCGCACCGGATCGCCTGCTGCTGGTCGCCGCTTCGGGCCTGCCGGAGTTCCGTCCGGTGTATGAGTGTCTGACGCGCATGGCGTTTCACAACCTGAACCCCGAGGTGATGAAGAACCCGCAGCGCCCCGAGCCCGGCGAACTGCTCGCACACGACGGCCGCAACCTGGCGAGCGTGGTGAAGCAGCTCCAGGTCGCGCATCCTGATCGCCTGGCGCGGGTTGTGGACTATGTGCGCAACCTGGGCGTGCCGGTGAGCCGAATCGCCCACAAGCAGGCGGGGACGCTCGAGACCATCGAGATCGCCCAGGAAACCGCAGTGCCCGAGGGAACGCGAAACTCGAACTTCGAAGCCGTGGCGATCTCCGACGGGACCATCCGCGCGATCGGCGTTCTGGTTTCGGTGCTCTCCGCCACCGGAAGCGGCGACACCGGGCCGGCGCTGGTTGGGATCGAGGAACCCGAGACCGCGCTGCATCCCGCGGCGGCGGCCGTCCTGATGGACGCGCTCATCGAAGGATCGCACCGCACCCAATTGCTCGTGACCTGTCATAGCCCGGACTTTCTGGATCATCCCGAAGTGTCGCCGAACTGCATTCGCCCGGTGGTGCTCGAGCGCGGCCGCAGCATCGCCGGCGTGCTTGATCCGAGAAAGGTGAGACTGTTGCAGGAGCATTTGTCCACGCCCGGAGAATTGCTGCGGCTCGATCAGCTCACGCCCGATCCGGAGGACCTGCGCCGGCGAGCCGAGGCGCGCGGAACGCTCTGGGAATCGGCGGAATGAGCTTCGCCGTCGCGGCGATCGTCGAGGGCCACGGCGACGTGGTGGCCGTGCCGCACCTCATCCGTCGGCTGGCGCCGAGCCTGCGAGTCGAACGCCCCGTGCGCATGCCGCGCACGCGCCTGCTGCAGCCCGTGCATCTTCGTCGCGCCGCGGCCATCGCTGCGTCAAACGTGACCGGGCACGGCGCGCTGCTGCTGGTTCTGGATGCCGATGAGGACTGCGCGGCGACGCTGGCGCCCAGACTCGCAGGCGATCTCGTCGCCGCGGCGCCCTCGCTCGTTTGTCGCGTGGCGCTTGCCGTGCGCGAGTTCGAGGCGTGGGCCGTCGCCGGCGACGCCGCCTTCGACGTTACCGATGCCGACCGGGCTGGCAACCTCAAAGGGATGCTTCGGGCGCGACACGGCGTCTACAAAGAGAGCGTCGATCAGGTCCGGCGGATCGCCGATTGCGACGTTGAGCTGGCCGCAGCGCGCTCGCGCTCGTTCCGGCACTTTCAAAAGGCGATCGCCGAAATCGCGCAAGCCGCCGAAGGCTCGGGGCGCAGCGGCGCGTAAGCGGAGTGCGGGCGCTACAAAACCCCCAGAACCTTCTTCGCTTCACTCGGCGGCATCGCTTCGTACCGTAGCGGCTCCATGCTGTAGCTCGCGCGGCCCTGAGAGAGCGAGCGCACCTGCGTCGTGTAGCCGAACATGCTCGCCAGCGGCACTTCCGCGTCGATCACGTGATTACGCGAGCGCATCCCCGTCGCCGTGATCACCGCCCGGCGCGCCATCAGATCGCCGTTGATCGGGCCGAAGTACTCCTCCGGCGTCACAACCTCGACCTTCATGATCGGTTCCAGCAGCGTCGGTCCGGCGGCGTTCACCGCCTTCTCGAACGCCATCGCCGCCGCCGCCTCGAAGGCCACGTCGGACGAATCGGTCGGGTGCTCCTCCGCGCCGACCAGCGTCACCCGGACGTTGATGAGCGGGTAGCCCGCCAGCACGCCCGTGCGCGAGGCGCTGCGGCAGCCCGCTTCGATCGCGGGCAGGAACGGGCCGGTCAGCGTCCCCGGCGGGAGTGCGTTGGAGAACTGGAAGCTCTCCGCACCCGGCGCCGGCTCGAACGGCTCGACCCTCAGGGTCACCGCGGCGAACTGATTCTTGTTGCCGATCTGGCGGATGAAGCGGAATTCTTCCTGCGCGGTGCGCGCGATCGCCTCGCGATAGGCCACGCGCGGCTTGCCGACCCGCACCGGCACATTGAAGTCGCGCTCCAGGTTGTGGCAGCGCACCTCGAGATGCAGCTCGCCCATGCCGCTGATCAGCGTCTGTCCGGTCTCCGCGTCGGCGCGATACTCGAACGTCGGGTCGCTGCGCGCGAGCATTCCGAGCGCGGCGACCATCTTGTCGCGATCGGCCGAGCTCTTCGGCTCGATCGACATGGTGATGACCGTCTCCGGGAACTCGATCTTCTCCATCAGGACCGCGCCGTGCGCCAGGCCGAGCGTGTCGCCCGTCAATGTTTCCTTCAGGCCCGTCGCGGCGCAGATGTCGCCGGCGCGGGCCTCGTCAATCTGCTCGCGCCGCTTGGCGAACATGCGGAAAATCCGCGGCACGTTCTCTTTCTTTTTGCGGGCGATGTTCACGACCCGCGAGCCGGCCTTGAGCGTGCCCGAATACACGCGGATGTAATGCAGGTCGGCATGCGCATCCGCCACGATCTTGAACACCACCGCCGCCAGCGGCCCGCCCGGATCGCACGCGACCGGCACGAGCCTCTCCATGTGCTCCGGGTCGTGGGCCTGCGTCGGCGACACGTCCAGCGGCGACGGCAGGAAGTCGCACACCGCGTCCAGCAGGGCCCGCACGCCGCGGTATTTCAGCGACGACCCGGTCAGCACGAGCTGACACTGGCGCGTGATGACGCCGCGGCGCAGCGCGCGGCGCAATTCGTCGGCGGCGAACGGCTGCCCCTCGATGTACTTGGCCATCAGCGCGTCGTCGAACTCGGCCGCCTTTTCTTCGAGCGCGTGGCGCTCCGCGCGCACCGCTTCAAGCATCTCCGCGGGAATCTCGCCGACCACGACGCGCGTCGCCTCTTTTTCGCCCTCGTACGTAACGGCCTTCATCTCGATCAGGTCGACGTGGCCGCAATAGCTGTTCTCGCGCCCGATGGGCAGTTGAATCGGCACCGGGTTGGCGTGCAGCCGCTCGCGGATCGTCGCGACGGCGTGCTCGAAGTCCGCGCCGGTCTTGTCCATCTTGTTGATGAAGCACAGCCGCGGAACGCGGTACTTATCCGCCTGCCGCCAGACCGTCTCGCTCTGCGCTTCGACGCCCTCTTTGCCGTCGAAGACGACCACGGCGCCGTCGAGCACGCGCAGGCTGCGCTCGACCTCCGCCGTGAAGTCGACGTGCCCCGGCGTGTCGATCAGGTTGATGCGGCAATCGCGCCAGACGAGCGTGACGGCGGCGCTGTAGATCGTGATGCCGCGCTGCTGCTCTTCCACGTCGAAGTCGGTGACGGTCGTGCCGTCATCCACGTCGCCGGCGCGATGGATGTTGCCTGCGAAGTAGAGCACGCGCTCCGTTGTGGTCGTCTTGCCGGCGTCGATGTGGGCGGTGATGCCGATGTTGCGAATCTTCGATAAGTCGTCCGAACTGCCCATTGCCGTGCCTCGCCGTCGGGAGAATCCACACGCCGCCGCGTGAGTGCGGAAGTATAGGCGGCGGTGATGGCGGTCGGAAGCCGCGGCCGCTGCGGCGGGCCCGCGGGGCGTCGCCCGCGCATCGTGACGGCCGGGCGGTCGATTTCACACCTGTCGCGGGGCTATACTGTGATTGTCGGACATCGCTACCCCAGCCGCCGGTGCGGCCGGGCCGGGCCGGGCCGAACGCGGCGACGGCCTTCGCGAACAGGTTGAGGTCGGGGTCGCCGGGTTCATGCGCGCCCGGCAAGGAGCGTTGCCGATGTTCGACACACACACGATCCATCGCGTTTTCTCCCCATTTGCGTTGCGGGCCTGCGGTCTGTTCGCGGTCGCGTGCGTGTCGGCCGCTTCGCTTGCCGGAACCGTATCGGACCCGGACGTGTCCACCGTCGTGGCGACGGACGCGCTCGCGCGGGCGGACGGCAGCGACACGACCACGCTGGTGGTCACCCTGCTGACCTCAAACAGCGCGCCGGTACCCGGGCGTAATGTGGTCCTCCTGATCCACGCGGCGGATGACGCCGGGGCTGTGACGATTTCGCCGGCCAGCGGCGGCACGACGGACGCGGCCGGCCGCGTCACGTTCACCGTGACCTCGACCGTCGAGCAGCTCATCGCCGTGAAGGCGTTCATCAACAGCGAGGAGCAGGCGCTCACGCACGGCGCGACGCTGCGCTTCTACAAGATCGATCTCGTCGCGGTCACGACAAGCGTGGAAGTCGCCGGTGCAGGCACGACGGTCAGCTTCAGTTACGTGGTGGACAGCCCGGAGCCGGCGGCGGCAACGACGATCAGGATCGCACTCGACCGTGGCGGCGATGGGGCGATCGACGCCGAGCTTACTACTGCGACATCCCAGACGGCGCCCGGACCGCACACGCTGGCGCTCGAGCTGCGCGCGGTGCTGAACGCCCAGACCGTCGCAAACGGCGACCGGATCGTCGGCGTGATTGACAGCGGCGGCGCCGTGGCGGAGCGCAGCGAGACCAACAACACAGCTTCGTCCGCGGCGCTGGCCGTAGACCTGGTTGCGAACCTCCTGGGCATTCAGCAGGTCAGCGCCGATGGATTCAGCTTCAGCGTGGCCTACACGGTGGACAGTCCTGGCGGCGTGGTCCCGTTCCTGATTTCGCTCGGCGTCGACGTGGACCTCGACGGCCTCATCGACCCGAGCGAACTGTTCGACACGGTCGCCGGGCAGCAGACGCCGGGCGCCCACTTCGAAGTGATCGGCGCATTTGCCGACGAACTGGTCGCGGCCGGCGCGACGCCCGGCCAGGGCGCGCGGATTCTCGCCGTGATCGACTCGGGACAGACCGTGACGGAAAGCGACGCCGGCAACAACACCGCCAGCGCAGCAGTGGCGCTGCCCGCGCCGGACGAGCCCGCCCCCGGCGATGTCGACACCGATGGCGATGGGCTGACGGACGCGGAAGAGCGTGCGGGCTTTCTCGTGACGCGCTACGCGGGGCAGTCGGGGCGCTTCGACCAGCCGGGCGTCAGCGTCGAGCGCGTGTTCACCGACCTGGGCGAGATCGACACGGACAGCGACGGGATCAGCGATTGGGATGAGGTGAACACGTCCGCTCGCGCCGCGGAATCCGACGGCAGCGTGCCCAGCATCGGGCTGGGCGCATTCGCCCCGCGCGCCGGCCGGCGGGTCTACGGTCCTGGCGTCAGCCTGACTGATCTTGCGGGCGACGACATCCGCCGCACAACGCCCGGAACCGCCGCGAAATTCGCTTTCGGAGTTCGAACCGATCCATCGCGGGACGACAGCGACGACGACGGCCTGGCGGACGGCGAAGACCCTGCTCCGCAGGTGAACCCGGCCAACTTCGGCTTTCCGTCAGGCGATCCCGGCGTGCAGCAGCTTCGCCGCGATCTTTCGACTCAGCTCGGCCTCGACCTGACGGACGAGAAGACGTTCCAGGCGTTTCTGCTGAACTTCGACCAGGACGGCGACGGATTCCTCGAAGCGCCTGACACCGACGGCGACGGCTTCCCGGATTTCACGCGGTATAACGAGGCGATCCTCGAGCAGCTTTACTTCATCGATTTCAGCAACGACGGCTCGCTCGATGATGGGTTCGACGTCGGCGGTCTCGGCCGGGTCGCGGCGGATGCGCTCGGACGCTTCGGGACGTACGGCGTCCGCGGCGGCGGCGACGGCCGGCTCGACACGTCCGACAGCAACGCGTTGCTGATGCGCACCGACAACTGCCCGCAGTTTGCGAACGCGGACCAGAACGACTTCGACCTGGACGGCCTGGGCGACGGTTGCGACGCCGATCGCGACAACGACGGCATCGCCAACGACCTCGACCCGGTGCTGCAGCGACCGGTGCTGACGGATTCGCCGCCCAGCCCGTGCGGCTTTGGGGCGCTTGGCGCTGCACTGGCTTGCGCGCTGAGCATGGTGGGAATGCGCGGGCGATTCGGTCGCGCGCCGCAATGACATCACCCTGACCGAGTGCGGACGCGCAGCGGACGCGAAGTGGACTCGCAAGGCGGCGGCGGCGCTTCGCGGAACCTCAGCCTATCCCAGGTGAGCGAATTCGCCGATAGCGTGTGCGGCAACCAGTCTGAACATGCTTGGCGGAAATGCGCTATCCCAACGCGCCCGAAGGGATTCGAACCCCTGACCGGCGGATTAGAAATCCGCTGCTCTGTCCAACTGAGCTACGGGCGCTGTCGCACGGGCACCTCGCAGATCGCTCCGGAATTCCCGCACTTTCCCGTTACTTTACCGCGTCTGCGAGTCGGCCGCTAACCCTGCCGCCGCACCTGCCGCGGCCAGCCGGCCGGAGCCGACCGGCGGCGATGGCCTGGAGGGTGGGAAAGGTAAAGTGAAAAGAGCGAAGGGCGAAGAGCGAACGGGGAAGTTCAAAAAGGCGGACCATCGACGCCTCTTTGAGCGCCTACCAGCCGTGGGGAAGTTCATTACGGACGCAATCCCGCGTCGGCCCGGCCCGGGCTGCTGGTCAGATTCCGCGCCAATCCGCGCACGCACGTCGGCGCGTCCCACGCCCGGCGCGCCGGAGTATCGCGCCGGCCAGAGTGCGCATCCATCGACCGCGTCGCGTCTTTTGCAGCACTGCCAGCGAAGCAACGCGGCGCCGTCACTGCCGCCCGCCCCGGAAAGAGTACGCCTATAGTTGCCTAGGTCTCATGCAAAGTGACGCTTGGCACGAGGACCCCCGCATTCGGAAAAACCGTCTTTAGCATGAGTGTCCAAGCGACCCATCCTGGTATCACCCACGCCCGCCATGTTACTCGAACCCGATTGGAGCGCCACGCGAGCACTTGAATGCCCCCAAACGAGACCAGCAAAGGAACCGCGCACAACATCACATTTGCGGCTATGTAGCTGGCGAAGGACTGAGGCGGGCCAAGGCGAAGTTGCGCATCTTCGATCCCAAGGTTCCCGCATCTCGCTGCAACTCCATATAGACCGCCGGCGATGATCCACAAGCTCGACCATGCGCAGGTGGCTATAAGCGACGCCGCAATATTCTCGTTGTCAGTTCCTTTGTCCAAGTTTCGCTTGATCTTCATCACCCCCAAGTAGGCGAGAGCTGAGGCAAGCGACAGGAGTACCAGCGACGCCGCCACGACGAGCGCTTCCGCCCATTGCAGACCTCGATAGAATCCATCCGGACTCGCGCAGAATAGTCCTCCGGCAATCTCCTTCTCGCGTTCCGTCCATTGGGCGATAAATGCCATCAATAGATAGGCGGCAGCGCTTGCCGTTGCGATCATTGCGGCGATTCGCTTATCACCCGCCGTTGGCTCACTCAGGAAACGCGGCGCCCTGACCCTTGCGATCCACAAAAACGCGAACATGATGGAACCAGCGAGCCCGGCGGCAAGAGTCGGGCTCGACAGCCGCCGTACCGACGCCACAAAGATCAACGCAAACACGTCTTCCTGCTGAGAGTAGTATCGTGAGCGGAGTATTCCGCGTTCGAATCTCTCTTTGTAGCCGGACAGTTTGTCCAACGATGGAAAACTCCCTCGCGAATCGACGGAGTCACAGTGACTCAAGTTCTTTTGGGAGTCCGGCAGTTTCTCATCCAACAGTGTCTTATGATTCTTGAACGCGATCGCCGCGTTACTTCCCCGAAACATCAGCGGCGGCGCTTCCCCGTGTGGCAATACAAAATACTGCTTACCGCAGAGAACACTATACTGAATTGCCTGTATGATCAGGAGTCCGATTACCAACACACAAGAGCACAGCGCCAAGAGGCCAAGGCGGCGTTGAGCAAACTCGAATAACTTAGTCTTCACAGTGTTGCTCCCGCGACTCAAAGTCACTGGTCGACGGCACATTGGATGCGCGACACTGTCGCGGGGGCCGACTCCGAGCGGAGATCTGCTCTGCGAATAGTGTCTTCAAGCGCCGGGCGAAACCGCGAGGCTCGCCGACGCGCGATCAACGGGCGCCGGGGCGACGGCTGTTCACATCTTGCCCCTACGCTGCGGCGGCGCCGACCGCCGCAATCCACATCATCGAGGCAAGTGCGAAGGTTGAAACGCGGCGAGAAGCGTGATTCACCTTTGGCACCCCTTAAGCTGAACTGCAAACATGCAAAATGAACAGTTCCATCGCGTTACGATCGCCCGAGTCCCGTGCGTCCACCTGTCAGCGCAACATCTGTCGTAACAGTTCACGAGTGCGCATGCTTTTTCTGCGTTTTTTTGACTTACCCCCTGCACCGCAAGCGCGCACGCTTGTGTTGGCCGTGTATGTGCACAGCAGGCGCACGACTCCGCGCGTCGCTCGCCCCTAGGCGTGTATCGCCCTGCCATCCACCGCCAGCGCCGCTTCCTTCAGCGCTTCCGCCAGCGTGGGGTGGGCGTGGCTGCTGCGGGCCAGGTCTTCGGCGCTGGCGCCGAATTCGATGGCGACGGCGGCTTCGGCAATCAGATCGCCCGCCCGCGGGCCGATGATGTGGACGCCGAGGATGCGGTCGGTCTTCGCGTCGGCCAGGATTTTCACGCGACCATCGACCTGCGCCAGGGCGCGGGCCCGGCCGTTGCCCCGGAAGTGGAAGACGCCCCTTCGATAGGCGCGGTCTGCGGCTTTCAACTCTTCTTCGGTCTTGCCGACCGTCGCGACTTCGGGGTTGGTGTAGACCACGCCGGGGATGGCGTCATAGTTCACGTGGCAGTGGCCGGTTTTGAGGAACTCGGCGACGGCGACGCCCTCCTCTTCCGCCTTGTGCGCCAGCATCGGGCCGCGAATCACGTCGCCGATGGCGTAAACGCCCGCGGCGGAGGTGGCGAAGTGGGCGTTGACCGGGATGCGGCCGCGTTCGTCTAGCTGGATGCCCACGCTCTCCAGGCCCAGATTGTCGGTGTTCGGGGCCCGGCCGACCGCGACCAGCACCCGATCGCATTCGATCGGCTCCTGCCCGTCGATCTCCACGCGGCACGCGGGTTGCGCCGCGGCGGAGCGCGGCGCACGGGTCGCCACGCCGCCGGCGGCTTTTTCGCCGCCCTTGCCGCCGTTGCGGGCCGCCTTGCCGCCGGCGGCGTCCGCGCGGGCTGCGGAGGTCGTCTCGGCGGCGGATCGCGTGTGGACCCCGGTCACGCGGCAGCCGAGGCGGAAGTCGATGCCCTGCTTCTTGAAAATCCTGAGGGCTTCGCCGGCGAGTTCTGCGTCCATGCCCGGCAGGATGCGGTCGAGGTATTCCAGCACGGTCACCTGCGACCCCAGCCGCTGCCAGACCGAGCCGAGCTCCAGGCCGATGTAACCGGCGCCGATGACGACCAGCTTCTCCGGCGGGGAGTCGTAACCCAGCGCCGTGGTGCTGTCGCCGACGAGCACGCCGTCGATCGTAACGCCGCGCAGCGACGCGACCTTGCTGCCGGTGGCGATGATGATGTGCGCGGCGGTCAGCTCCGTGCGGCGCGGCTCGGCTTCGGCGAGCACCTCGACGCGGCCGGGGGCGACGATCCGGCCGTGGCCGGCGTAGCGCGTCACCTTGTTTTTCTTGAAGAGCCCGTCCACGCCGCCGGTGAGGCCGCGGACGATTTCGTCCTTCCGCCGGAGCATGGCGGCGAGGTCGAGGGCCACGTCGGCGACTTTGACGCCGTGCTCGGCCAGATGGGCGCGGGCCTCGACGTATTTCTCGCTGGATTCGAGCAGGGCCTTGCTGGGGATGCAGCCGACCCGCAGGCAAGTGCCGCCGAGGGCCGGCTCTTTCTCGATGCAGGCGACGTTGAAGCCGAGCTGCGCGGCACGGATGGCTGCGACATAGCCGCCGGGGCCGGCGCCGATGACGATGACATCGTGGTTTGACATGACCTTCCTGGACAGCGGGCGGTCGGCGGTTTCGGCCGGGTCGGAGACCCGGGAAGACACTCACCGGTTGGAAACCGGCGCCACACGGGGCCGGGTCGGAGACCCGGGCACCGGTTGGAAACCGGTGCCCACACGGGGACGCTAGATTTCGAGCAGCATGCGGGTCGGATCCTCGACGCACTCCTTGATGCGCTTCAGGAACGTGACCGACTCGCGGCCGTCCACGATGCGGTGATCGTAGCTGAGCGCGACATACATCATCGGGCGGATGACGATCTGGCCATCCCGCGCCACCGGCCGGTCCTGAATCGCGTGCAGCCCAAGGATGCCGCTCTGCGGCGGGTTCAGGATCGGCGTGGACATCAGCGAGCCGAACACGCCGCCGTTGCTGATGGTGAACGTACCGCCCTGCAATTCGTCGAGCGTGAGCTTGCGAGCGCGGGCGCGGTTGGCCAGTTCGCCGATGGTCAGCTCGATCTCGGCGAAGCTGAGGCGCTCGGCGTTGCGAATGACCGGCACGACCAGGCCCTGCTCGGTGCTGACGGCCACGCCGACGTCGCAATAGTTGTGATACACGATGTGCGGGATCGACCGGCCGTCCGCCGCGGGCATGTTGCGGATTTCGGCGTTGACCTGCGGGATGGTGCGCAGCGCGTCGACCGCCGCCTTCACGAAGAACGACATGAAGCCGAGCTTGACGCCGTAGCGCTTCTCAAAGGCCTCGGCCCGCTCCTTGCGCAGGTGCATGACCGCGGTCATGTCGATTTCGTTGAACGTGGTGAGCATGGCCGCTGTGTGCTGGGCCTCGACCAGCCGCTCGGCGATGCGCCGGCGGAGCATGGTCATCGGCACGGTTTCTTCCTCGCGCGGGCCGCCGGCATGCGCGGGTGCGGCGCGGGCGGCGTGGCCATCGGCCTCGCGCGGGGCGGCGGGCTGCTCGATGTGCCGCTGCACGTCTTCTTTCAGCAGGCGGCCGCCGGGACCGGACGCCGCGACCTGCGCGGGTTGCAGCCCGTGCTCGGCGAGCATGCGGCGGGCGGCGGGCATGACGTGCGGCTCGGCGACGGCGGTGGCTGTCGCGGCTGCGGTTGCAGGCGGAGCGGATTTCGCAGCGGGGGCGGCGGCGGCTTTGGCGGCCGGCGTGGACTGCGCACCCTTGGCGCTGGCCGGGGCGCGGGCTGTGTCGTCGATCTGGCCGATGATGTCGCCGACTTTCGCGGCCGAACCGGCGGGCTTGCCGATGGTGGTCAAGACGCCGGCGGCCGGTGCGGGCAGCTCCATCGTGGCCTTGTCAGTCTCGATCTCGACGATGATCTCGTCGGCGTTGACGAAATCGCCCACGGCCTTGCGCCACTGGCCGATCTGCACTTCGGTGACTGACTCTCCGGCACTGGGAACCTTGAGGTCGACCGGCATTCCTGCGGCCTCCGTACGCGCTGAGCGGCTGCGAACCACGACGGCAAATCGCCGCGCAGCATAGCGGAGCGCGGCGGCGGCTGGAAAATGGGCCAGGCGGGATTCGAACCCGCACTGAAGGGATTTTAAGTCCCCTGCCTCTGCCATTGGGCTACTGG
>CAZVWB010000038.1:0-47425 GCA_964631045.1 uncultured Planctomycetales bacterium | reverse complement strand
TGCACGCTGCCCTGCTGCGTGTTCCACGTGGATTGAAACTGGTAGAGCTGGCCGCTGGTGCTGTCCGCGTTCCACGGGTCGGGTGTGGTCCACAGACGCACGTAGGCCACTTCGAGCACGGCGTTCGCGTCGCGGAAGTAAACCTCGCTCACCGCGCCGGTCAACGTCGCGATGTATGCCGCGGCCGCGGTCGTGTTGCCGCCGAACAGGTTCGAGAGGTATTCGTTGTCGGTCTCGTAGGCGATCCGCACGCGGCGGCACGGAATGCCGCCGCCCGCGACGCCGCCGTCGCCGTCATGCGGCAGCGGCAGGATGGCCGCGTTTTCGGGCAGCAGGTCTGTACCGCAGGCCGGCTCGGCGTCGGTCGCGGCGTCCGCGAGCAGCGCGTCGGGAGCGGCCGCGGCGAGCGGCAGGCCGCTGCCGGCCGGACCGGTCGAGAGGATCAGTTGCTCGGTGGGCGTACGCAACACGCCGTAGATTCCTTCGGGCGAGACGGCGAGAAAGGCGCGCACCGTCGCGTCGCCGGCGGGCGAGCGAAACGTCGCCAGCGCCGGGCGCGGCGCGCTGCGCGGACCGTCGGCGGTCTGCAAAACGATCAACGCATCGTCGGAGAACACTTCGCAGCGCTCCAGCAGCAGCGCGGTCGGGCCGCCCGCCAGCGGAAGTTCGGCCAGTTCGATCTGTGCGCTGCCGGCGATTGCGGCGTAAGCCTCCGCGGCGGTGGCGCCGGGCTGAACGCGGGCGACTGGCGCGGCAGCGGCGGCGGTTTGCGTGTCAGGCCGGGGAGCATCTGCGAGGGCGACGGACGCGGAGAACATGAGAGCCACACAGCAGCGAAACAGCGACATTGGAGCGACTCCGGGGCGGTTGCGGGGCCATGCAGGGATCGAAGGAGTTATCAGGAAGCGAGCTTCCCAGCGCATCCTTATTGACTGAGGCTACGACGCCGATTGCGAAAATTCAAGCAAAACTCGTGGGTCACGCGGTTTAGACGATAAACTGGAGTTAATTGATAGAGCAGCGGGCAGGATGCCCGCGCCACCGCGCAGGATGCCCGCGCCACCCGCGAAGCGCGAGCGAAATGCCCGAATCACCCCTGATGCCCCGCGCTCAAACCGAAAAACTAACGCCGACCGGCGACGCGGAGACGTTGCCGCGTCGGGCGCACCACCAGATCGTAGTCGTCGGCCGCCGTGCAGCGCGCGGTCAGTAGTTCGCCGGGTTCGTAGTCGCCGGTGGAGATGATGCAGACCGAGTCCACATCCGGCGCCTGCCCGGCGTGTCGGGCGATCAGGCCGCGCGCATCGTCCTCATTTTCGCCGTCGACCAGCACCACCAGATCGCGGCCGATCCAGCGATGCGCCGCGGCCAGCGCCACTTCCTGCTGCGTCAGCATGAAGCGCTCGTAGCGGTCGCCGCGAACGCGCGCGGCGATCTGGTCCTTCATGCGGCCCGCCGGCGTCTCCGGCTCCAGGGAGTATTGAAACGCCCCGGCCGCGTCGAACCCGGCGTGCCGCACGAACTGCAGCAACTCCTCGAATTCCGCCTCGGTCTCGCCGGGGAAGCCGACGATGAACGTCGTGCGGATCGTCACGCCCGGAATGCGTTCGCGCAGCCGCGCCAGCAGCGCCTCGGTCTGGGCGCGCGTCACGCGGCGGTGCATCGCCTTCAGGATGCGGTCGTTAATGTGCTGAAGCGGGATGTCGATGTACTTCACGATCCGCTCGGACTGCGCGATCGCGTCGATCATCGCGTCGGTCAGCACCGACGGATAAACGTACATCAGGCGAATCCACGCGGCCCCGTCGCACTCGCGATCCAGCCGGCGCAGCAGGCCGGCGAGCCCGTCCGCATAGCCGATGTCGGCCCCGTAGCTGGTCGTGTCCTGGCCGATCAGGATCAGCTCTTTCGCCCCGTCGGCGATCAGCTCGCGGCACTCGGCCACCAGCTCATCGGGCGTCTTGCTGTGCATCGGCCCCCGGATGCTGGGAATCGTGCAGAATGTGCACTTCTGGTTGCAACCCTCGCTGATGCGGACATACGCATAGTGCGCCGGCGTCAGTCGCAGACGGCCCAGGTCGTTCCAGCGCTGCGGCGCATCGGCGGCGATCGGGTGATAGTCGCCCAGAAAGCGATCGACCGCCGCGTCGCGCTCGCGGCGCCAGACCGCGCGGACCACGTCGCTGCGGTTGTTCACGCCGACCAGCGCGTCGATCTCCGGCACCCACTCGACCAGCTTCTCGCCGTCGCGCTGCACCAGGCAGCCGGCAACGACGATGCGCTTCAGCCGCCCGGCGCGCTTGCGCTCGGCCAGCTCGCGAAGCACGCCAAGGGCTTCGTCGCGCGAAGATTCGAGAAAGCCGCAGGTGTTGACGACGATCGTGTCCGCCGAGTCTTCGTCGCCGCTGATCATGCAGCCCGACTCGGCCAGCTCGCCCAGCATCTTCTCCGAGTCGACCAGGTTCTTCGCGCAACCCAGCGAGACGAACCCGACCACCGGCGGGACCGGCCCCGGATCGCGATTGCCGAGCACCGGCAGCCCGCGGGTCGAACCGTGCCGCGCGCCGGCGTTGTCGGGCATTTCACTGCGCTTCGAGCTGCTCATCACGACGTCCGGGGAGTTTTCCGCTGCGCGGCCGGGTCGAAACGTCGATCCGCCGCCCAGTTCTCAATCTACGACCGACGATTGTATCGGCGAAAGGTCCGGAAGCCGAATCGCGGCAGAGCCGCATGCAGCCGCGCGGCCGTGGTCGCGCTCGCGGCGCGGATTCGATTCGCTCCAGGACTTCCCGCCTGCGACGGGCGCTAGCGCGTGCGGGTATCCTCTGCCGCATGCCGACCATCTGCTTTGTAACATACGAGATTCACCCGACCAACAAGGGCGGGTGCGGCGTGCTGCTGCACCATGCCGCCCAGATTCTGCTGCGGCAGGGGCACACGATCATCTTCCTGCTCGACGTGCCGCGAAACGAGTTCGTGCAGTTCGTCGAGCGCGACCGGCTGGGGTTTCCGAGGCCCGAGAATTGTCGGGCATACTGGGTCGATGACCTGCTGGGTGGATTCCCGCTGCCTGCGGCTGACGTGCCGAACCTCTTCCGGCTCAAGAGCCTGCGATTCGCGCACGCCCTGCGGCGGCTGCTGGAGCGCGAAGCCGTCGACCTCGTGGAATTCTTCGAGTATGCCGGCGTGGGCTACGCGGCGTTTGTCGATCGCATCTTTGGCGATGACGGCGAGCAGCCGGGCAAGCCGCCCGCGGGCGGCGCGAAAATGCCGGTGCTGGCCGCGCGGCTGCACTCCTCGCTCGAGCTGCTGGACATTTACGGCGGCACGCACGGCATGGACCGCGACCGGCACTTTCTCTATGGGCTGGAGCGGGCGGCGCTGCAACTGACCGAGACGATCATCGCTCCGACGCGCACTTTTTTCACGGCGCACTACGAAGGCCCGTACGGACTGCCCAGCCGCCGAATGGTCGTCGCGCAGTCGCCCAAGCAGCCGTTTCCGGCGGTCAGCCGCAGGCCGCCGCGCGACGGGCCGTATCGCATCGCGTTCATCGGGCGGATGTTCGCGCTGAAGGGCGTGGACCAGCTTGTACAGGCGGCCGTGCTGCTGTTTCGCCGGCGGCCGGCGCTGCGCTGCAGCGTCGATCTGATCGGCTACGACAGCCCGGAAAGCCCGGTGCCCGGCAGTTTCGTCGCGTATCTGCGCACGCTGATGCCGGCGGAGTTGCGAGACCGGTTCGTGTTTCATGGGCAGCTCTCGCACGCCCGGATCGTCGAGCGGCTGGGCGATGCGAGTTTCGCCGTGTTCCCCAACCGCATCGAGTCGTTCTGTTACGCGCTGCACGAGGTGTATGACGCCGGCGTGCCGGTGGTGGTGAACAATCTGCCGGCGTTTGCGGATTTCTTCACGCATGAACGCAACGCGCTGGTCTATGACGGCACGACCGAGGGACTGCTCGCGGCGCTGGAGCGGATGATCGATGACGCCGACCTGCGCGAACGGCTGCGCCGGCCCTACGCGGTGGCGGAGCAGCCGCTGGGCGAAATCTACGCGCAGCCGCGGGCGCTGCAGCCGCTGGTCGCGGGGGGTGTGCCGGCGGTCGCGGCTTCGGTTCTGATTCTGGCCGACGAGCGCGACGACGAAGACGCGCTCGCCGCTACGCTGGAGTCGCTGCGACGCCAGGAGCGGTCCGCGGCCGAGGCCTACGTCCTGCGATCGTCGCCGGCGGGCGCCGGCGAGAGCGTGTGGCTGCTGGGGCGCTGCTGGCAGGTGACGCGGGCCGCGCCGGATCACGGCGGGCACGCGGCGGGCGCGAGTGCGGCGTCTGCGAGCGGGCCGCTCTCCGCCACCGACCTGCTGACGCGCGACGCGCTACTGTTGCTCGCCGCCGGGGATCGCCTGCCGCCGGCGTGGCTGGCGCGCTGCAGCGGAGCGCTCGCCCGCCGGGCGGAGTTGCCGTTTGCGGGCACCTGGCGGCGGCGCGAGGGTCTGCTTTTCGCGCCGCAGCTAGATACGTGTCCGGAAGCCTGGCCGTTCGAAGAGGGCGTCGATCGCACGCGGGTGCTGCTGCGCACAGCGTCGCAGCGATTGATCGTCGACCTGTTCGACCCGCTGCTGGGAGCCCTGGGCGAGATCGGATACCTCTGGCGGCTGGTCGCGGCGAACGGACCGGGCGTGCTGACCCCCCTGCCGCCGATCGAGGTGGTCGCGGCGGCGCGCGACTGCACTTCGCCGCCGGATGCGCTGCAGGCGCTGCTGGCGCGCTGCGGGCAGCCGTTTGCCGAGAGAATCGCCCAATTGGCCGGCGTGCTGCGCGGCCGCGCGGCCGCGCCGGAGGCGCGCGACGGTGCGCCGGCCCACCCGCAGCTTTCCATCGAGCAGAAGCGGGCCATCGCCGCCGATCTCAATGGCAAGTCGCTGCTGCGGCTGGCGCTGCGCAAGTTCTGGCATAAGGCCCGGCGGATCGGAGGCAAGCGATGAAATCGCACAGGCAAGAGTTATGGTTTGAAACCGATTCGCGGCGGGCGTTCATCAACATCACGCCGCAGGTGGAGGCGGCCGTGCGCGTCAGCGGCGTTCGCGAAGGGCTGTGTCTGGTGAACGCGATGCACATCACCGCGAGCGTGTTCATCAACGACGACGAATCCGGGTTGCACGCGGATTACGAACAGTGGCTGGAGAAGCTCGCACCGCACGCGCCGACCAGCCAGTATCGCCACAACCTGACCGGCGAGGACAACGCCGATGCGCACCTGAAACGCCAGGTCATGGGCCGGGAAGTGGTTGTCGCCGTCACGGCCGGCCAGCTCGACTTCGGGCCGTGGGAGCAGATTTTCTATGGCGAGTTCGACGGCCGACGACGGAAGCGCGTGCTGGTGAAGATCATCGGGGAGTAGCGGTCGTCCGCTCCGCGGCGACGAGCCGGTCACGGCAGCGATTCGAGGAACCGCAGCAGCGCCCGCTTCTCGTCCGCGCCCAGGTCAACTCCGAAGACGTGCCCACTGTTCGTGTTTCCCGGCAGGCGCGTGTCGTACGTGAACCTCTGCGCGGGCAGGCCGACCGCGAATTGCGTCGGCCGGCGCTCGGGGCTTTCCAGCAGCGCGGCGAGCGTCGGGACGCTGCCGTTGTGAAGATAGGGGGCGCTAAGCCCCAGCCGCAGAAGCGGCGCGACGCGCACCCATCCCGTCCCGGCGCGGCTGAAACGCGGAGCGTCGGGCGCTTCGCGGGCATTGGTCGCCAGCATGAACATCTTCCGCGGCCGGCGCGCCGGCGGCTTGAGCTGCTCGCTGAAATTGGTGTCGATGTTCAGCATCGCATCCACGCCGATCGCGCCGGCCGCCGCGTCGTCGGCGGAGTCGTGGCGCGTTTCGCCGTCGCCGTCGCCGTCGAACGGCAGCAGCCACGAATTGCTGTAGACCTGCGGGCCGAACGCGGGATGCTCGCCGTGGCAGTGCAGGCAACCGCTGAGTTCGGAGATCGACTCGGCCTGCATATGCGCCGCGAGCGAAACGAAGCGCCCGGGTTGATCCGACGACGGGTGGTCAAAGTGGCACAAATCGCAGCGCTGGGCCGCCGCCAGCGGCGACAGAATCGGCTGCAGGTTCGCCAGCGGCGAGTAGTTGTGGCAACTGCCGCACCGCACCGGCACGCGCGCCGAAAGCGGCTGGGAGCGGTCCAGCGGCGCGATGACCGCGATTCCGCGGTACTCCGGCGGCACGCGGGCCTCCCGCCCGATGACGACGCGCTGGTTGAGAATCGTCCCCACCTCGCGCTCGAAGAAGATGCGGCGACCGCGCGCCACTTCTGCGTCGTCTGCGGCTTGCGACGCGGACGCCGCGTGTGCAGCGCCGGCGGAGATCAGCAGATCGCGCAGCCGGGCGGTATCGTAGCGCGGCGGCACTTCGTCCAGAAGCGTCGGCGTCGGCGCGCTAAGCAGCCGCCCGGGCCAGCCGATGCCCTCCAGCGTGTCGGTTTCGCGACCGGCTGTCGCCACGTTGCGCAGGTCCAGCGTGATCGCCCGCTGCAGCGCCTCGCGGTCGAGCGCGCCGATCGGCCGATAGTCGATCCGCAGCGCCAACTCTTCCGCGGTCGCGCTCAGGCCGCGCATGAGCACTTCGACGGCGTCGACGCGCATCGCGGAGTCCTTGCCCGACCACGAGTAGTGCGCCACGCCCAGCCCGCTGACGTTCTGCGGAATGCTGACGGGATTGAAGCACGACAGCTTCGGCGACTTCGCCCGCCGCAGGTAGGCCGCAGCGCCCCACGCCGCCCGGTCATGGTGCTGCAGGTTCGCCAGCGGAATCGTGCCGTCCATGCGATGATCGACGCTTTGGTCCAGCCGGCCCGGCCCCGCCAGCATCAGGGCCGCTTGCGTCTGCACCGCGAGCGGCAGGCTGAGCGCCGCGCGCCACTCGGCGATTGTCACGCGCCCGTCGCGGTTGGAATCGAAGTCGAAGGACGCATCGAGACGCTCACGCTCACGCAGCTGCTCGGCCGTGATCGGCGGCCCGCCCGGTGCTGCACGGATTACGTGTTGCGGATCCAGCGCCGCTGAGGACGCCATGATGATTCCCAGATGGATGTTCGTGTTCGGCGCGCCGAGCACGATCCGCCCGGCGGCGTCCGCGGCGCCGTGGCAAACCCAGCAGTTGAATCCGTAGCGCCCGGTCCCGCGACCGGTCTGTGGGTCACGCTCCTCACGCACGCCGAGGAAGCCGGTGCTGATGGTCTGCTCGCCGGGCGTTCCCGCCGGGTCGTCCGGCGTCGGCACAAACCCGGCCATCTGCGGGTTCGCCAGAAGGCCGCCGGGCAATTCCCAGACCCCGGAGAATTCCACATCCGGCCGGCCGTCGAGGTCCAGATCGAGTTGCGTAGGCGCAATCTCCACCCGCGCGTCGCGGGTAAAGGCGACGCCGACGACGTCGTTCCAGTATCGAACGGCGGCGATCGCGCGCCGCCCGTCGGGCAGCGCGATTTCGGGGCCGAGACTGTCAAGCGCCCAAGAGGGCGGCGCGTCGTCGGCCGCGCGGGAATACACCACGAGCGCCGTGCTCAATACAAGCGCGAGCAGAATGTTGCGTGCGAGGCAGTCGCGGGGGCGCACGCGGTTACTCCACACCCAGCGTGTCGAATGGCGTGCGATCGCTGCGGGCGATCGCGAACCGCGCCGCCGGCGCGCGGCGGCGCAACTGCTCGGCGAGGCGCGCGAGCACCGGCCGCTCGCTGGCGAAGTGTCCCATGACGATGGCCGTGATCCCGCGGCGGAGCAGATCAAGCGCATCGTGGTGCTTCATTTCGCCCGTAATCACCAGCGAACGCGGATCGCGGAAGCTGCGCACGCCGAACGACCCGGCCGCCGCAGTCACGGAGGCGAACGGGCGCCGCAGATCGCCGACGACGCTCGCCTGCCGCAGATCGGCGATCCGCTGCAACCGCCGCAACAGCGCGCCGCCGGTTTGCGGCTCGGCGAGCTGCCCCACGCGGCCCATCCCGACCCGTCCGCGTCCCTCGATTGTTCGCAGCGGATAGACGTCAAACGCCGGCTCTTCGTAGCGGTGTGCGGCGCATAGCGCCCGGACGACTGCACCCAGCCGGGCCGCGGGCACGACCATCTCGATTCGCGTCTCCGCGACGCGCTCCAGCACCTGCTTCCGTCCGACGGCCGGCCGGGTGGTTTCATCGCCGCGAAACGTCCCAAAACCCGTGCTTTCGTAGCTGCACTCCGAGTAGTGCCCAATCTGCCCCGCTCCGGCAAGCGCCAGCGCCGCCCGCAGCCGCTCAATGTCGTCAGCGGGCGTGAACGTCACCAGCTTGAAGCGCTGTCCGTCGCCGGCCGCATCCTCCAGCGGCCAGCGCTGCGACGGCTCGAAGCAATCGAGCAGCACGTCGTTCGTGCCGCCGGCAGCCGCGTCGAGCGCCGTGTGAACCGCCAGAATCGACACGCGCGCCGCCAGCAGATCGGCCAATCGGCGCGTCGGCCCCTCGGCGCCGGCCGTAATGCTGCGAATCCCTTTGAAGATCGGCGGGTGATACACGACCAGCGCGCTCGCCCGCTTCCGCAGCGCCTCGGCGGCGACTGCGTCGGTCAGGTCGATCGCGAGCAGCACGTCGCGGACGGGCCACGCCCCGTCGCCGGCCAGCAGACCCACGTTGTCCCACTCGGCCGCCAGCGAAAACGGCGCGAGCGCATCGAGCGCGGCGTGCAGATCCGCGACCGTCGCACCGCGCTCCGCGGGCGGCCGGCGCTTACTCGCCATCGCCGCACTCCTCCTGAATGCACTGCGTGTACGCCTCCGCCAGGCGATGGGTAAGCTCGCCGGGCTTACCCGCGCCGATGTCCTGCCCATCCACCCGCACGACCGGCACGATCTCCATCAGGCTGTTCGTCAGGAACACTTCGTCGGCGTCCAGCACGTCATCGAGCGTCAGATCATGCTCGACGACCGCCACGCGCTGCCGCCGGGCCAGCTCGATCACCGTCGCCCGCGTAACGCCGGGGAGCACGGGAGTCTCGAGCGGCGGCGTGAGGAGGTCGCCATCGGTGACGATGAACACGTTGCTGATCGAACCCTCGGCGAGCAGCTCGTCGGGAGTCAGCCAGAGTGACTCGAACGCGCCCTGGGCATGCGCCTCGCGCAGCCCGGCGAGCCGGGCGAAGTAGCTGGTCGTCTTGTGGCCCGTCAGCGGGTCGGCGGCGCTTTGACGAAAGCGCGATTGAATCACCGCGACGCCCTTGCGATACACCTCGTCGGGGTAGCGGCCGCCCGGCGCCGCCGTCGCGACAACCGTGAGGCGCGGCGGTTCGTCGCCCATCGGGCGCACCGCACCGGTAGTAACGGTCAGCCGGACGCGCGCATCCGGATCGCCGCACGCCCGCACCACCTGCCGCACGTCGCGACGCAGCGCCTCTGCATCCGGCGCGACCGTCCAGCCCAGGGTCTGCGCCGACCGCCGCAGCCGGTCGATGTGGGCATCGAGGCGGAACACGACCGGCGGCAACTCCGGATGCACGCGGTACGCCCGCATGGTCTCGAAGAGGCCGACGCCCTGCATGAAGCCGGAGTCGTAGACGCTCACCCGCGCTTCGGATGCCGGGGTCAGCACCCCGTCAATGCACGCCCACTCCGCCACGTAGCGCTCCTCGCACGCCGTCGCGATGTCCGAGCGCCCGGATGATCGCGTCGGCTTTTGCCAGAGTCTCTTCGTATTCGCCGGCCGGGTCGGAATCGGCCACGATGCCGCCGCCGACGTGCAGTTCGGCCGTCTGTCCGCAGATTTGCAGCGTGCGGATGGCCACGCTGAAGTTCGCTTGCCCGTCGAGCCCCACCGCCCCGATGGCGCCGGTGTAGACGCCGCGGGCCACCGGCTCCAGCTCGTTGATGATCTGCAGGGCGCGGATCTTCGGCACGCCGGTGACCGAGCCGGCCGGAAAGCACGCCCGCAGCAGGTCGATCGCGTCGCGCTCCGGCGACAGGCGGCCGACCACGTCCGCGACCGTATGAAACACGCTCGGATGGGCCTCGACCCGCCGGGCGTGCGCGACCCGCACGCTGGCCGGTAGACACACCCGGCTGAGGTCGTTGCGATGCAGATCGACGATCATCGCCAGTTCGGCCTCGTCCTTGCGCGAGGTGAGCAGGTCCGCCACCGCTGCTTCGTCGGTCTCGACGTCGTGCGTCCGCGGGCGCGTGCCCTTGATCGGGCGCGTCAGAACATCGCCGTCGCGCAGCGAGAGGAACAGCTCGGGCGAGGCCGAGGCGATCGCGGCCGAGTCCCAGCGCAGCAGCGCTGCATACGCTTCCGGGTTGAGCCGCCGAATCTCCGCGTACGCCGCGAGCGCTTCGGGAGTTTGCTCCAGCCTCAGACGCTGCGACAGATTCACCTGATAGACGTCGCCGGCGGCGATGTACTCGCGGGCCCGCGCGACCAGCCGCTCGAACACCGACCGTTCCAGATCGGCCGAGACGCGGCCGGGGGCGGGCATCGACGGCACGAGGCGGTCCGCCGCGCAGGTCTCCCAGCGATCCAGCCACGCATCGATCTCGGCGTCCGCGCCGGCGTCGCGCTCCGGCAAGCCGATCGCCTCCGCCAGACCGCGCGCGTACACCGCGAACACGCGCCGCTCGCGATGGTCGAGCACCACCCCGCGATCGAACAGCCCCAGCCGCATGCGCGGCAGGCCGTGCGCTTCGCAGCGCCGCGGCGGCACCCTCTCCAGCAACTCGACCATTTCATAGCCGACGTACCCGACCCAGCCGGGCGACAGATCGAACGGCAGCAAAGCCATGCGCGGCAGCCGCCGATGCGTCGCCTCCCACAGCGCCCACCCGTCGCCGGCTTCCGCCAGCAGGTAGTTTCCGGAGCGCAGCGCGGCCGGCCCGGCCGGCGGCTGCTCGAGCACGGCCAGCGGATCGAGGGCGATCAGCGAGTAGCGGGCGTGACGCGGCTGCGCGTCGTCGGACGCCGCGGTGTCGAGCCACGCCAGCTCGCGCTCGGCGGCGAAGCGGCGCACCGTGGCCAGCGCATCGACCGGCCACGACAACTCCACGGCCTGCCAGGGAATGGACACTGCGACTCCTGCGCCTGATGGCGAATCGGCGGCAAGCTTCCGCCGGCGCGAATCATACTCGGCAAGCCGCGACTACGTGCTGCGAGCGCGCGTGACGAGTTGATGCGCCAGGCGGGTCGGCTCGGGAAGTCGATAGCGGCCGACCGCAAGCAGCGTGACGCGACAGGCATCCGCGAGCGTCACGCGGTGTCCGGCGCTGACGAAAATCGGTCGAACCCGCGCTCGGGTTCGCAGCACCGCACCCACCACCTCGCCGCCGTGCACCAGCGGGCTTTGCGCGCCTTTCGACAGCGCGGGTTCGGCGTACGCGCCGCACAGCCGCGTTTTCGCGCATCCGATCGTGGGCAGGTCGAGCCAGAGTCCGAGGTGACACGCCAGGCCGAAGCGCCGCGGGTGCGCCAGCCCCTGCGCATCGCACAGCACCACGTGCGGCCGGGTCCGCAGCGCCCGCAGCGCCGCGAGCACGCCCGGCAGCTCGCGAAAACTGAGCAACCCCGGCACATACGGGAAACGCAGCGGAACGCGCGCCACGCGCGATTCGACCACCCGCTGCGGATCGAGCGACCAGACCACGACGCCGGCAATGACGCTTCGCCCATCCCGCGAAAACGCGGCATCGACGCCGGCCAGCAACGCCGGAGTCGTCGCCAACGGCTCCAGCACCACGCGCCCCGCCAACTGCTTCTGCAGCGCGATCGCGGCCCGCGCGGTCCGCGGCCAGGAATGCAGTCGTGGAATGCGCATCGCAGATACGCAGACATCTTACTAGCGGAGCGCCCGCGAAATGTGTGACTGCCGCGGCGTTTCAAAATCGGCCGCCGCGGCGATAATGGCTCCATGGCGCCAGAACTCCACCGTATCTGCGTTTTCTGCGGTTCCAGTCCCGGACACGATCCGGTCTACCGCCAGATGGCCGGTCGGCTCGGCCGGCGTCTGGCCGAGGAGCGCCTCACGCTGGTCTACGGCGGCGGCGGGACCGGACTGATGGGCAGCGTGGCGGATGCCGTGCTGGCCGCCGGGGGCAAGGCCATCGGCGTCATTCCGCATGCACTCGCCACCGCCGAACTCGCCCACGCCGGGCTGACGGAGTTGCGGCGCGTCGACACGATGCACGAGCGCAAGTCGCTGATGGCCGAACTCGCCGACGGGTTCATCGCGATGCCCGGCGGGCTGGGCACGTTCGAAGAGTTCTTCGAGATTCTCACGTGGCAGCAGCTCGGCATTCACGCGAAACCGTGCGGCTTGCTGAATGTCGCCGGTTATTATGACCAATTGATCGCGTTTCTCGATCACTCGGTGGCGTGCGGCTTCGTGAAGCCGGCCTACCGCGGCATGATTCTCGCGGGCGAAGACCCGCAAGACTTGTTGCAGCAGATGCGGCGCTACCAGCCGCCGGAACGCATGCGGTGGATCACGCCCAGCCAGACCTGATCCGCCGCATCAGGCTTGATTCGGCGGGTGGGGCGGGCATTCTGCCCGCCCGTGCATGCAGGATGCCGGCACGACCCGACCCGGCGAATCATCCATGACGGACCACCAGCCCGCCGTCCGGGCACAGTCGCGACGCGTCGCGCAGAAAGGCGTTCGTCCATCGTCACATTCGCCCTGCAATCCGGCTCGTGCGGCAACTCGATCTATGTCGAGGCCGGCGCGGTCCGCCTGCTCTTCGACGCCGGCATCAGCGCTCGCGAAGCCCAGGGCCGCATGGCTCGGCACGGCCGCAACATCCGCGACGTCAGCGCGCTGATCCTCTCGCACGAGCATGGCGACCACATCCGCTGCGCCGGCGTCTGGCATCGCATGTTTCAATTCCCGATCTACGTCACGCCGCTGACGCACCGCGCCGCCGGCAACGCCTTCGGCGTGGTTCGCGATCTGCGCTACTTCCTGTCGGGCGATACGCTGGAATTTGGCGACGTGCGGGTTCACACCCTGCGGACGCCCCACGACGCGGCCGACGGCGTGGTGTTCGTCGTCGAGCACGACGGACGCCGCCTGGGGATCTTCAGCGATCTCGGCCACCCGTTCGCGGCGCTGCGCACGGCGCTCGCCGGCGTCGATGCGGCCTATCTCGAAAGCAATTACGATCCGGAGATGCTCGCGGCCAGCGCGTACTCGCCGCAACTCAAGGCCCGCATCCGCGGCGACGCGGGCCACTTGTCCAACGACGAGGCCGCCGAGCTGCTGTATGAAACCGGCCGTCGGCAACGCTGGGTGGCGCTGGCCCATCTCAGCGAGCACAACAATCACCCGGATGTCGCGCTCCGCACGCATCGGCGGCGGCTGGGCGCGGATTTTCCGCTGCACGTGGCGCGGCGCGACGCCGTATCCGAGTTGTTTACCCTGTGAGCGACGCCGGACGCCACTCGCGGTTGGGTGTGCCGGCGCTGCTGGCGGCGGCGACGTTGTGGAGCCTGAACGGGCCGCTCATCAAACTGCTGACTCAGGCGTCGGCGGATGGCGCCGCCGGGCTATCCGGCCTTCAGATCGCCTGCTACCGGTCGCTGCTCGGCGGGTTGCTGTTTCTGCCGCTCGCGCTGCGGCGGCTGGACACGCTGCGGCGGGTGAAGCCCGTCTGGCCGGTCGCGTCGATTGTCAGCTTCACGCTGATGACCGCGGCGTTCGTCTCGGCCACAGCGCTGGGCAAGGCCGCCAACGCGATCGCGCTGCAATACGTCTCGCCGGTGGTCGTGTTTCTGCTGTCGCCGCTGGTGCTCGGGGAGCGGCCGCGCTGGAGCGAAGGCGCAGCGCTGGTGCTGGCAATCGCCGGCGTCGGCGTGATCTTCGCCGGGTCAGAGATGGCCGAGGCGCCGATCCTGCTGCTCGGGCTGGCGTCGGGGGTGGGCTACGGGCTGCTGACGCTCGTGCTGCGGGCGCTGCGCACGGTCGATGCGTTCCTGGTCGTCACGCTGAACGCGCTCGGCTCGGGGATCGCACTGCTCGCGGTCGTGCTGATCGGCGCGGCGCTGACGGGCGGCGGCGTCAACCTCTCGGCGCCGCAACTCGGCCTTCTGGTGCTGATGAGCGTAGTGCAGTTCTGCGGGCCATATGTGCTGTTTTCGTGGGCGCTGCGGCATGTGCCCGCGCACCGCGCGGCGATGATCGTTCTGCTTGAAATGGTGCTCAACCCGCTGTTCACCTGGCTGGTGGCGGGCGAGGCGCCCTCGGCGGCGACGCTTGTCGGCGGACCGCTGATCCTCGTAGGCGTCGCGGCCCAGATCATGCTCCGCCGCCCCGCCCGGCCCGAGACCTCCCGCGCTGCGCTCCCGGACGCGCCGCCAAGCCGAGAGGAGTCGGCAAGCCTGGAGCGCAAGGGGGGAAGGCGCGGGCGTCGGCCCTAAGCAAGAAAGGGCGATAAGAAATCGCCAAGAAAGCCACGGCTGCACGATGGTGTAAACCTAAGTAACAAGGCGACTTACAGCAAATAGTAATAATTGCAGCAATAATTCGCTTGCGTTTGCGCGTTTTCAGTGCTATATTTATCTCTACCATGATACTCACAAATCGTCGCCCACGACATGGTCTAAAAACGAGGGACGAGGCTTGGAAGCTGTTGGAGCCGTATGCCAAATCGCTGTTTACGGGCATCCAGGCGGCATGGGACTGGGCACAGCGGATACTAGATCAAGACCCAGAGCGGCGGGCAGTGCTGCACGACATCACCACGGCCGCGATGATAAACGACCACTTTGTTTTCCAAGTGAAAAACGGTCTCATCGCCGGCGCCAAGGTCGATTTGATGACGACCGGGCGAATGGTGCGCGTGTCTCTGGCGGGCGAGCTTGTTCTCCGTATGAAGAAGCTCGACAAGATGCTGCGTTCAAAGAATATTGCGACTAAGAACCAAGAGGAAATCTACCACCAGCAAGGCTGGATCGATGGCCTCGACAGCCGCCCCACGAACATCACGTTTGGTTATGTGACCGGCTTGGCTGGAACGAAAATCGTTGCGGTGTATTTTACTTGCCCAAAGAGTTATAGCCGAAACCACTGGCATATCAGGATCGCCGGCATAGATGAGGGCGGAACGATGCTTTTCGATACGTCCGGATTTGGCGGCGGTCCCGGGGCACCGGTTGTTGGCCGGGGGAAGAAAGCAGAAGAGGCGTGATTGACGAGTTTAACTCGGACATGCTCATGCTGGCCCGTGAACTGCGGGGTATGACGCAAGGAGAGCTTGCGGAGCAGTCTGGCAGTACGCAGGGCTTCGTGTCTCAGGTTGAAAGCCGGCTTAAGATTGCATCAGAGGAGAAGGCCGACAAGTTTGCCGAAGTCCTCAGACTACCAAGAACATTCTTCTATCAAAGCGAGCGATACTCAGGGTTTGGGACATCGTTCATTTTTCACAGAAAGAAGTCGTCGGCACGCACAGGCCATCTTCGGCGATTACAAGCGGAAGTGAATCTCTTCCGCATTCACATGAATCGACTATTACAGTCCGTGCCGGTCCACACCGAGGTCGAGTTCTCGTCCCTCGACATCGACGATCACGATGGCAACGCCGAGCTGATTGCCAGTTTTGTGCGCGCTAACTGGAAGCTGCCGCTCGGCCCGATCGTCAATCTAATTCAAGTGGTGGAGAGTGCGGGCGGCCTGGTTTTCAAGTTTTCGTTTGGGGGGATGGACGTAGACGCCATAAGTCAGTGGCCGGACGGAATGCCGCCGTTGTTCTTCCTGAACGCGGACGCGCCCGCCGATCGGTTGCGGTATTCGTTAGCCCACGAAATCGGCCATGTTGTCATGCACCGCGTTGTAAACCCGGATTTGGAAGCCGAAGCCGATCGGTTCGCCAGCGAGCTTCTGATGCCGGCGAAAGAGATTGCCGGGCAATTGATGGACATAACGCTAAAGAGCGCGGCCCGCCTGAAACCGTATTGGCGCGTTTCAATGCAGGCACTGATCCGCCGCGCACGCGATCTGGCCGCCATCCCAGACTCACAGTACACGCGGCTGTTTCGGCAGCTCAGTGTCGCCGGAATGCGGAAGAACGAGCCCGCAGATATCGCGGGCGAGCGCCCATCGCTGGTGGATCGAATCATCAGCGAGTTTCGGCAACAAAACGGTTATTCGAATGCCGATGTTGCCGCTGTTCTCCATCTGCGCGAACAGGAATTTTGCGATCGCTACCTGCCCCCTGAACCGCCGCGCGGCTTGCGGCTCGTGAGCGCCTAAGACTCTGCAAAGCTCCCGCGCGGGGTGGCAATGCGCACATGACATTGCCTGCACGAGCATGCATGACAGTTCGTTATGAGCAAGCTCGCGACCGAACGCCGCAGAGCCGTACTTGCAATGCTAGTCGAAGGTGTCGGGATCAACGCGACCGCCCGCGTGACAGATGTGAGTAATGAGGCCGTGCTGAAGCTGCTGGCCGATATGGGCTACGCCTGCATCAAACTGCACGACGAGCGCGTGCGCGGCCTGAAGGCCGCCCGCATCGCGTGCGATGAGATTTGGCCGTTCGTCCACCGCAAGTCGAAGCATGTCGTCAAGGCGAACGCTGCCCTAGCCGAAGCGGGCGAGTGCTGGGCGGGGACGGCAATCGACACCGACAGCAAGCTGGTTGTGTCGTACCTGACCCGGCGGCGCTCGCCGGGGAACGCGGCGGCGCTGATGCTGGACCTGGCCGGCCCCGTCACGAACTCCACGCAGATTACGACAGCCTGATGAGCTACCCGAACGCGGTCTGTGAGGCGTTCGGAACGCAAGTCGACTACGCAGAGCTCATGAAGGTCTTCCACGAGGATCGGGCGCCGGAATCCCACTACGTCCCAGCAACGTGCATCGGCTGCACGAGATGGCACGTCATCGGCGCGGTAGACCCCGAGAAGATTAGCAAGAGCACCGTGGAGCGGAGTAACCTCTCGCTCAGGATCCAGCAGCGCCGCGACGCCCGTCTCGCGAACGGCCCCAGCAAAAAACTGGAGAACCACGGCCACGCAACGGCGCTCTACTTGGCCTATTACAATCTTTGCCGGAAGGGCCAGGCGTTGGATCGGAACACGACCCCGGCGACTGGCCGCCGGCCTGACCCGATCATGTCTGGACGATCGAAGAGCTAACGGGGCTTATGCACTGAAAACCGACCAGTGTCCGCTTTTGGGTGGGGCACCCAGCCCGCTCGTGATTGTGAGGTCGCGCAGAGAATGCGCGCTCCGCCGGTAATGCCGCACCTCTGATGAGCGATACTCAACCAGCGCCCCCGCCCCCAGTGCGTGTGGCTGCCGAACATGCCGCGCGCAAACCGCAAACGCCTCATGCTCATTTCGCGAAGTTCGACCGAATCGCCGCGATGATCTCCTGCGGATCGGGTCGATCCTGAATCCGCGCGGCGACTCGCCGCCACACCACCCGGCCCTCGCGATCGAGGAGCAGGTGCGCCGGTATCGCGATGTCTTCGCCGCGCTCGCCGCCGCCGGTGTGCAGCAGCCCATACTTGCGAATGACCTCGGCGTCTGCATCGCTGAGAATGGCGAACGGCAGCGAGTTGCGGCGCACCACCTCGCGCGATTTTTCGGGCGGATCGACCGAGATCGCCACCAGCCGCCCGCCGAGCGCCTTCAACGCGTTGTGTACGGCTCCGAGCCCGCGGAGCTCTGACATGCAGCTCAGTCACCAGTGCCCACGATAGAAAACCAGCATCGCCGGCCCGCCCGCGCGGATTTCGGCGAGCGCCACGGGCTTGCCGTCCTGGTCGGGCAGGGTGAAATCGGGGGCGCTGACCGGCGTCGCATCCGCCGGCCTGGGCAGCGCGGCCAGCACGAAAAACGCATACACGAAAAACCCGACCAGCCCGACGCTCACCGCCGCGCCGCCGCGGACGAACGCGCGGCGATCGATCACGGCCGCCCGAACGCAGACCAGCAAGCCGACGCCGGCGAGCAAGAACGTGGGCCACGCCGTCGACCGACAGAGCGGATTGTCGATGCACGCCATGTAAAGCGGGACGGACGCGACGATCGGCGCCAGCCCGGCCAGCACCAGCCAGCCCGCGCGGCGTTTCGGCGCGACGGCCACGTCAACAGTGTCGGGCACGAGGACTCCTCCGTTTCGGCAGGGGATTATAGGGGCGCGGGTGTGCACAACGCAGCGCATGGCGTAAATTGCGGCGGGTCGCACCACGCGACGCTGCTGGCGAGGACGCCGACATGCCGGAATTGCCGGACGTCACGGTGTACGTCGAACACCTCGCCGCGCGCACGATCGGCCAGCCCCTGCAGACCGTACGTATCCGCAGCCCCTTCCTGCTGCGCACGTTCGACCCGCCGATCGAGACCGCGGTGGGGCGGACGGTCGATCGCGTCTCGCGGATGGGCAAGCGAATCGTCCTTTCTCTCCGCGATGATCTGCATCTGGTTTTTCACCTCATGATCGCCGGGCGCTTCCGCTGGCATGCACCGGGCGGCAAGGGCATCGCGAAGATCGAACTGGCGCGATTCGAGTTCCCCACCGGCGTGCTGCACCTGACCGAAGCCGCCGGGCAGAAGCGGGCGGCGCTGCATGTCGTTTCGGGCGGCGCCGCGCTTGCGGCCCATGATCCTGGTGGTTTGGACGTACTCAGCGCGGACGCCGCGACGTTCGCCGCCGTGGTGCGCGGCGAGCGTCACACGCTGAAGCGGGCGTTGACCGATCCACGGTTGCTGAGCGGCATCGGCAACGCGTACTCAGACGAGATTCTGCACGCCGCGCGGCTCTCGCCGGTGGCGCTGACGACTTCACTGACCGACTCGCAGCTCGCGGACCTGCACCGCGCCTGTCGCGAGACGTTGGAGGGGTGGACGCAGCGGCTGCGCGCGCAATTCGCCGATCATTTCCCGGGCGCCGGCGAGATCACGGCGTTTCGACCCGACTTCGCGGTTCATGGTCGTTACGGATTTCCCTGCCCGGTGTGCAGCGCACCGGTGCAGCGGATTCGGTATGCCGCAAACGAGACCAACTATTGCGCCGCGTGTCAGACCGGCGGTCGCATCCTCGCGGACCGCTCTCTTTCGCGCCTGCTGCGCGACGACTGGCCGCGATCCATCGATGAGTTGATGTAGCCCCCCAACACCGAGTCCAACTTCCCCGCAACCGCCGTGCACGCGCACGGAGCGGCAACGAAAACGGCCCGGCCGGAGGCTGCCGTTCTCGCAGCAGCGTCCGATGCCGAGCCGTACAGGGCGCACCGCCGTGCGAATCAGACCGTGGTCGGATCGTCGCCCGGCGTATCGTCTTCATTGATCGAAAGGAAGAATGCGTCGATCAGCGCCGTCACAAACGTGTTCGCGGCGTTGTTCAAGCCGTCGACCAGCGACGTGCGCACCGCCGTGTCGCAACCCTGGAACGGGACGCCGGCGAAAGTGACGCCGCCCATCGCCAGAACGCACATCTTGGCTCGAGCGCGACGGATGATGCCTCGCATGCGAGTCTCCTTCTTACGGGTGCGTCGGCGCCGCGGGGCTGCGAGCGAGCCGCTTCCGGCGCGACCGACGGTCCGACGATATCATCGTCCCGCCATCCCGCCAACCTGAGAATGCCGCGCACAACGAGTCGAATTGGTAGCCGCGTTTTTCGACCGTTCGCGGAAGTCACCGCTCCCGCTGCACCTCCGACAGCTTCTCCTGTCTCTGCCGGGACTCGCTACGGCTTGCCGGGCTTGGCGCCGGGTCGTTCCGGTGCTGCGCCAGGGGCGACCGGTCGCGCGGCGGCCGGCGCTGCGGACTTGCTGGGCGCAGCTTCCGCCGCCTCGCGCTGCGCGCGAGTCGGCAGACGTTCGACGCGCGGTTTGAGCTGCGTATCGAAAATGCGCTTCAGCGGATCGAGCAGTTTCTGCCGCTGCTGAGTCAGATTGGCGACTTCGCTCGACTTGCCGGCGTCTTTGCTGCCTTGCAGCGACACCAGCCGGGCGTCGATGCGATCGATCTCCGCCTTCTTGGCGTTCATCACTCGCGCCGCCTGCTGCTTGCAGTCCGCCAGAATCGCATTCGCCTTCTGCGACTGCTCGTCGTTCAGCTTGTAGCGCGCGATGAATTGCTTGACGTACTGATCCCACTCGCTCTCGTAGTTCTTGCCCGGCGCGCCCTTACCGCCGCTCTGCCGCGGATCGACGTGCTTCGCGTTCGGCTCCGGTTGCGGCGGATGCTCGCCGCCGGCGGCCTCCGCGTGCGGCGGGTGCTCCGCACCCTCCTGCGGCATCTCACCGGGCTGATGCTCGACCGGAGGCTGCTCTACCGGCTGGCCATCGGCCCCCGGCTGCATCTCTCCCGGCTGCATTTCGCCTTCCTGCTGGACGACCTCGCCGCCCGCGTCTTCGCGCTGGGCCTGCTCAACCTCGGCCTGCTTCTGCCGCCGCACCTCGGACATTCCGGCCGGGCTGGGGTGCGGCACGGAGGAGCCGTCCTGAGCCGGTTCGCCGGGCGTCTGCTCGACCGATTGCGGCGGCGGCGGCTGGCGATTCTGGCGTCCGGGCCGCGACGGGCTGCGGAACTCCTCGACCGTCATCTGGCCCGTCACGATCCGCTCGATCTGGTCGTCGGTAGTCTTGAAGCTCTGGTACATGAGCTTGACGTCTTCGTCGTGGATCTTCTTCTGCTCCTCGGTCAGAATCTCGCGCCATTCGTCGTTGCCCTGGACGATGATGTTCTTGGCTTCGTTGTAGAGCGGCAGCACGCTCTTGCCCCACTGCGTCAGTTCCTCGGGGTTCATGTCGCCGCCGGTCCGCACCTCGAACATGCGGTCCATCAGCGTGCCGAGCTGCTGCTCGTTCTTGTCCCAGAACAGGTGCGCCTTCTGGCGGAGCAACTGCTGCGTAAACTCGGCCTGCTCGTCAGTCAGGTTGTACTTGCGGCCGAGGAAGTTCGAGTAGTTGTCTACCAGCGAGTCGATGTTGATCAGGCCCATGAAGCTGCGGCGCTCGCGCGGCGGCTCGGACTGGGCGGGCGCGAGCGCCGTCCCGGCATAAAGACCCAC
This sequence comes from uncultured Planctomycetales bacterium, assembly GCA_964631045.1. Lineage (GTDB taxonomy): Bacteria > Planctomycetota > Phycisphaerae > UBA1845 > Fen-1342 > CAZVWB01. The sequence goes on along the minus strand of CAZVWB010000038.1, from coordinate 26,409 downwards.
GGCTACGATCATCCATCCCACAAACATCCGCATGCGCATACTCGCGACTCCCTGGTGCCGGTGCGCCGCTCGATTGTGGCCGCGCACCACTTTTCATAGTATACCGAACCCGCGCCGTCCGGTTGCGACCGTGATCGGTCCCGACGGGGTTCGAGGGTGCCTCATGGTAAATGTCGTCGGCCGATACAGGCTCTGCATTCTCGATCTCGACGGCACGCTCGTCGACTCGCTCCGCGACATCGCCGAATCGATCAACGACAGTCTCGAAATCCTCGGCCTGCCGCCGCGGCCAGTGGCCGACTATCGCTACATGGTCGGCGAAGGGGTGCCTAAGCTCTGCGAGCGGGCGATCGGCGGCACGCATCCGCACCTCGTCGCCCGGCTCGCCGAGCTCGGCCGAGCCGCATATCGCGTCCGACCGATGCGGCACACCCGCGCGTACGAAGGTGTGAACGAGCTTATCGGACGATTGCGGTCCGGGGGTGTGCGATTGGCGGTGCTTTCGAACAAACCGCACGAGCTCACGACGATCGTGGTCCGCGCGCTCTGGCCTGCCGAAGTGTTCGACCGCGTCGTCGGGTACACGAGCGAATCGCAGCGCAAGCCGTCGCCCGACGCGGTCAATCGCATCCGCGCCGAACTCGGTTTCGCGGCGGAGGACACGTGCCTGGTCGGCGACACGCCGACCGACGTGGAGACCGGCCGGCGCGCCGGAACCGACGTGATCGCCGTGACGTGGGGATTCCGCACCCACGACGATCTGCTGGCGGCGGGCGCGACGTGCATCGTCGACCGGCCGGATCAGATTGAGTGAGGCGGTTTTGGCGGCGGGGAATTGCGCGGATTCGTCAACGGTGCGGAGCCTAACCGCGCCGTCGAATCCCAACGCCCGGCCGGTGAACTACCCGCTCCACTCAGCATGCTGCCCCTTCGCAGGAGACACGGACCTGTGATCGACCGGCCGGCCATCGCGCGCCGCAACGTCGGCACGGGCTTGGCGCGGTCTGCGAGAATCGCGGTGCGCGGCGGTTGGCAATCCTGGCTCGAAACGCGATCCGCGGGCGGCAGTCTCGCTTGCGAGGTTGCACGCCGGCGGCCTTGACGCCCGGCCGTTCGGCGGAAACAATCGTCTGCGTAAAGGGATAGTTCGTAACTCTTTTCGCAGTCGTGATTCCGGGGTCACGCGATGGCCGCTCGTACGCTCGATAGCTGGATCGACGATCAACAGGCGAGCGGGCGGTACACGTTCCTCCGATCCGACGCCTCGGCCAGCGGCTTATCGCAGGAGTCGATCAAGAAGGCGCTTGCGCGACTCGCGCGGCGCGGCCGGATTGTGAAGCTAAAGGACTACTTCTACGCCGTCGTGCCGCTCGAGTACCGATCCGCCGGGGCGCCGCCGCCGGCCTGGTTCATTGACGCCTTGATGCACGCGATGCGGCGGCCCTACTACGTCGGCTTGCTCAGCGCCGCCGCCCTTCATGGCGCCTCGCACCAGCAACCGCAGGAGTTTCAGGTCGTGACCGACCGTTCCGTGCGCGGCATCGTTGCGGGGCGGGCCAGAATCCGTCTGTTCGTCAACAAGCATCTGCTCAGATCGGCGACGCAGCGCGTGAAGACGCCGACCGGTTCGATGCGCGCGTCGACGCCGGAAACGACGGTCCTGGATCTCATTCGCTTCGCGCGGTCGGGGGGGCGAATCGACAACGTCGCGACCGTCATCGCGGAGCTGATTCCGGTACTCGCCCCCGCCCGCCTGCTGCGGGCGGCGAAGGCCCGGGGCGACATTCCGAACAGCCAGCGACTCGGTTACTTACTCGATCGGCTGCGCGCAAAAGAACTTGCCGAACCGCTGCACGCCTGGGTTGTGCGCCGCGCGCCTCGTCCGGTACCGCTGCGGCCGGGCCTGCGCGGCCGCGAGCACCGCCGCTGGCACGTGCTGATACCCGACGACGTCGAGGTGGATGTTTGATCCCCCAGGCGAGCATCACGGCGTGGCGCGCCCTCGTACCGTGGGCCGATGACGCCCAGGTGGAGCAGGATCTCGTGCTTTCTCGCGCCGTCGTCGAACTCTTCTCTACCCCGACGCTCGCGCGTGCGATCGCGCTACGCGGCGGCACAGCGCTGAACAAGTTGTTCATTCAGCCGCCGAGCCGCTACTCGGAAGACGTCGATCTGGTTCAGACTTCCGCCGGCCCTATCGGCGCCGTCCTGGACGCGATCCGCGAACGGCTGGACCCCTGGCTAGACCGACCGAAACGATCGAGCGCCCCGGCCAGCGTCACACTGACCTACAGGTTCGAGTCGGAGATTCCGCCGGTGCGTCCGCTACGGCTCAAGATCGAGATCAACACGCGGGAACACTTCAGCGTGTTCGGGTTCGTGGCGCGGCGTATGAGCGTCGAAAGCTCCTGGTTCGCGGGCCGCTGCGATGCGACGACCTACGCGCTGGACGAGCTGCTCGGCACGAAACTGCGCGCGCTCTATCAACGTCGTAAAGGGCGCGACCTGTTCGACCTGTGGCACGCGCTGCAACGCGGAGGCCTGGACATCGAGCGCGTTGTTGCCAGCTTCGGCGAGTACATGAAACGCGAGCGGCGCACGGTGTCCCGCGCCGAGTTCGAGCGCAATCTCTACGAGAAATCCGCCGACTCTGGGTTCATGAGCGACATGCGGCCGTTGCTCGCAACTGGCGCTGCGTATGATCCCCTCGCTGCGCTCGAGGTTGTTCGGACGCAGGTCGTCTCGCGGCTCGCGGGCGAATCATGGCGCGGCCCCGCAGAGTCAGCCGAGCCGCGCGATTCCGGAACCCGGCGCCGTCGATCACCGCGCGGTCGATAGCGTCCCGCGCGCCGCGCTCGATCGGGCTCCTCGCCGCCGCTACCCGCCCGCCCGCATGCTCTCGATCAGAATGTCCGCGATCTCCGGCCGGGTGAACTCCACCGGCGGCCGCTCGCCGCGGGCCAGCATGTCGCGCACCGCCGTTCCGCTGAGCGACACCTGGTCGTCCGGGCCGCTGCTGGTCGTCTTCGCCGTCGCCATGCCGCCGACCTTCCGGCACCAGAAGCTGTTCTCGAATTTGAGCGGCGTGATGCCGATCGCCGCGGGGTCGAACTCGTCGAAGATCATCTGCGCGTCATACGTGCCGTAGTATTTGCCCACCCCGGCGTGGTCGCGGCCGACGATGAAGTGCGTGCAGCCGTAGTTCTTGCGGATCAGCGCGTGCAGGATCGCCTCACGCGGGCCGGCGTAGCGCATCGCCGCCGGCCAGACCGCCAGCATCGTGTTCTTCGCGTTGTAGTAGTTGCCCAGCAGCGCCTCATAGCACTTCATGCGTACGTCCGCGGGGATGTCGCCCTTCTGCGTCTGCCCCACCAGCGGATGCACGAACAGCCCGTCGACGATCTCCAGCGCGCACTTCGTGATGAACTCGTGCGCGCGGTGGATCGGGTTGCGCGTCTGGAACGCGACGACCGTCCGCCAGCCGCGATCCGCAAACGCCGCGCGGGTCTGCGCCGGCGTCAGGCGATACTGCGGCCAATCGGCGGCGTGTCGCGGCGTCAGCACCTCCAGCGGCCCGCTCAGGCAGACATCGCCCTGCGACATCGTGACCGCGACGCCGGGGTGCGCCGCATCGCTGGTGCGATAGACGCATTCGCACTCGCGGGCCTTGTCGTGGCGGTACTTTTCTTCAACTGTCAGGATCGCCAGCGGCCGATCGGCGTCGTCGGTGAGCACCAGCGGAGCGCCGAGCTCGATCCGCGCGGCGACGGCGTTGTCGACCGAGCAGGTGATCGGCACGCTCCAGGGCTGCCCGCCGGCCAGTCTCATCTGGTCGCAGACGCTGTGAAAGTCCGGCTCGCTCATGAACGTCCGCAGCGGGCTCATCGCGCCGACCGCCAGCAGCTCCAGGTCGCACTGCTCGCGCTCGGGGAGTTTCAGGCGCGGCGCCTTCCGCGCCGCCTCCTCCAGCTTCGCCCGCCGTCCCGCGTCCGCCACCAGATTCACCAGCGCGCCGCCATGCGGCGGAATCAGACCCGTGCTCATTACCGCTCCTCGCTCGATGCCGCACCGTCGTGGGATAGCCGCGGGCGGCGGATCGAAGCCGAGCAGTGTACGGCGCAATCGAACCCAGCGGGAGTGGCTTTGGACCGGCGGCGGGGCGGTGGCGGCGGAGGCGATCGCGGCGACGGCGGAGCGCGGGCGATCACGGCGACCGCGGAGCGCGGGCGATCACGACAACGGCGGAGGCGCGGGCGATCGCGACAACGGCGGAGGCGCGGGCGGTGGTCACTCCGGCGGCGGAGTTTGGCCGTGGGGTAAACCACGTCCGGCTCGGGCTGCACCTCGGCGGACGCGCGGATCAGCCGCACCGTGCCGCCCGCGCTACTTGCACCCAGCTCTGAGTGCCGGGCTTCGGCTTACCTCGCACCGGGCCTCCGCCCGCTTGAGGCCGGGCGTCTGCCTGCTTGAGGCCGGGCTTCAGCTTGCTTCAGACGAGGCTTCAGCTTACCTCACACCGGGCCTAGGCTTGCTTAAGGCCGGGCTTCAGCCGGCCGGCTGTTGCCACCGGTTTCAACCGGTGGACGGCGGCTTGATCTAACCGATCTACTTCTCCTCACTCCCTTCAGCCGGCTTCAGCCGGGCTTGGTTCTGGGAGCGGCCCGCGGCAGCCACGTTTGTCATGCAGTTCTAACTGCACTTCAACGGGCACACCCTGGACAACCCTGAAGCACTCAACCACGCGGTGCTGTACAAGAAGTGTCGCCGAATCGAGGGTGCCTACCTGAACGGCATCGGCGGAACCGACGCGCGCTTCCTGAGCATCAAGCCCTGCGTGTTCAGTCAGCGATCTGCCGCCGCAACGAAGAGGCGAATCAACACGCGCGGCGAACAAACCACTGAAACGCAAGGCGCCCGAGCAGCAGCGCTGCGACGGCTTTGTAAGCCCTGGAAAACGCACTCCGGATCGGTTGCGCGACTATATGCCGCGCCAACGCGCCATGTTCACGCCCGGTTGGCGGCGTGCCCAATGGCCGCTGAAGCTGGATCAAGCCCGGCTGAAGCCGGCTGCCCGGAAGAGCACAGGAAGTGATGCGGTTCGGCCGCACACCACCAGCTAAAGCTGGTGGCAAACACGAGTCGGCTGAAGCCCGACCGCCAGCAATCAGCGGTGCAGAAACGCCGCCCGCGGCGAAGTCGAATGAGCACCCATTCGGTACTCCTCGTGCTTCTGTGTGGGGCCGAATTTCAACCGGCAGCCGTCGCGCAAGTTCGACACTCGGCGCGACGCACCGCGGCGGATACGCTCGCTGACGCAGCGCGCGTCGCGGTCAGGGGCTTTCATAGAGCGGCCCAACTTCTCGGTATCTCGTCCACGCAGCGCGACGATCGGGCGAGGTAGGGTACCGTTTAGTCCATGCAGTGCGTTGCCCCGTCCGTGCGGCGCGGCATTCTGTCCGCGCGGCGCGCCGCGCCGTTCATCCGCGGGAGCGCCGCATCCACGCGCGGGAGGCGGGCGGGCGGGTAAGATGACGCTGCGGGATGCCGTTGGGGCTAACGCGATCAGGAGGCGTGTATGGCGCGTTTCAAGCGGCTTCTGAACCCGTCGGAGGAAGTGACTTACAAACGGCTCGCGAAGACGTGCATGCGAAACCAGGCCAAGGTCTTCGCGAAAACCCGCGTTGCCGACGTGCTTCCTGTCGAGGGAAGTGGAATCAGCGACGACTTGTTTGGATTCTCGCTTCGGTCGCACTTCGACTTCCTGGTAACAGATTCCGGCCTGGATCCGTTGTTCGCCGTTGAATTCGACGGCGCAGGTCACCAAGAAGCGAACCAGAAAGCTCGGGACGATCGAAAGAATGCACTCTGCGACCACTTCAAGTTCCCTTTGCTGCGGATCAACTCGAAGTACGTAAACCGTATTTACCGACAGCTCGACTTGCTGACATGGTTCGTCGAATGCTGGTTCATGCAGCAGGGAATTCACGAAGCATATGAAAGTGGCCACATCCCGATGGACGATTACGTCGACTCCCTCTCCGTGATTTCCATAGAAGGGATTGAGGGCCGTTTCCCGCTTTGGCTCTCTGCAGAGCCGTTGACGATCATTCGCAAACTCGCCGAGCGCGGCAAGTGCATGGACTATTGTCCATCGTACATGATCGGCTTCAATGAAGAAGGCGATTTTCACGCGATCGGTCATATGGCAATCGACGATAAGCGCGGAGTGGTCACGACCACCGCTATGCGCCGGCAGCGGTTCCCGATCTCAGAAGGAGATGCGTTGCACGAGATAATAATGTTCGAGGTTTGCGACTTGCTGGTCGAGACATTGCGTGGCGAAGCACCCGGCGTCGCGCTGGCGGAGATTGAGCGAAGGGTCGCTGCATTCACAAACGATGTGACGCTGGTAAGTTCAGGTGGCGTGGTACGAAAGACGACGGGTGGCACTGACGGTCGCGCGTAACGTGCGGAAACTCCTCGTAGAGCTTCGGCACGCCCCTGCCCAGCTTGGCTACCGTCTCGGCTCATACCGCAGCGCCACGGCTCCCGATCTGAACTCCAGCCGGCTTAAGAGCTTCAGCCCGGGAGAAGGCAAAGAGCCGTCAATGTTCCCGCGGCCCCGGCACCCAGCGAAACGCTTCGCCGTCGACCGCCACGTGGCAGACGGACGGGAACAACAGGTGCGTGACCCCCAGCGACTCGCGGTTGGACGGCAGCTCCCGCATGAGAGCGACGCGCACGCGGGCCGCCTTCTCGATCTTCGCGTTCGAGGCCTTTGCACCAGTTCGGGTGCTCGAACCCGACGCTGGAAAACGGCGTCGCCGGCGATGGTCAGCCGCTCGCCGCCGGGCGACGATGAAAGGAACATCCCCCGCTTCGTCTCGGGCGGGAAAACTTCCGACCCCACCCTCGCTTCGTCACTGGCGGGCAGAATGCCCACCCCACCCATGCTTCGTCGCTTCGTCGCTTCGTCGCTTCGTCGCTCCGTCGCTGGCTGGCGGGCAGAATGCCCACCCCACCCACGCTCCGTCGCCCCTTCACCCCCTCGCGGCCTTACGCCAGCCGGGCCAGGTCCGCTTCATCCAGCTCGAAGTTGCTGTAGACCTTTTGCACGTCTTCGTTTTCTTCCAGCGCGTCGATCAGCCCCATCATCGTCTCGGCCTTGTCGCCCGCGAGCGTGACGTTGGTCGAGGCGATCATCGTCACCTCGGCGCTCTGCGGCGTGATCTTGGCGGCGGTCAGTGCGGAGCGGACGGCCTCGAACACGGCGGGGTCGCAGGTGAGTTCGTACGCGTCGCCGTCGCGCTGCACGTCCTCCGCGCCGGTCTCCAGCGCGATGTGGGTGAGCGTGTCCTCATCGGCCGCGGCGGCCGGGATGACGAACAGGCCGCGCTTCGCGAACATCCACGCCACCGAGTTGGTCGCGCCCAGCGTGCCGCCGCGACGCTCGAAGATATTGCGGATTTCGCCGGCGGTGCGCGTGCGGTTGTCGGTCAGGATGGCGCACATGATGGCCGCGCCGCCGGGGCCGTAGCCCTCGTAGAGCAGCTCTTCGAACGTGACGCCCTCCAGATCGCCGGTGCCCTTCTTGATGGCGCGCTCGATGGTGTCCTTGGGCATGTTCTCGGCGCGGGCGGCGTCGATCGCGTAGCGCAGCGACAGGTTCGCGTCCGGGTCGCCGCCGCCATTGCGCGCCGCGACGATGATCGCGCGGGAGAGCTTGCTCCACGCCTTCCCGCGGCGAGCGTCGGTCACGGCCTTCGCCCGCTTGATGCGGGCCCAATGCGAGTGTCCTGCCATTCACTCCGCCTCACGCCAGTGCGAATCTGTCCGAGTCCGGCGGCATTGTACCCCGGAGCCGCGCGACCCCGAAACACCCGGCCGCCCGCGCCCTCGAACACGCGAACACTCGGACACGCGAACACTCGGAAACTCGGAGACTCGGACACGCGGACACGCGGAGACGCGGAGACTCGAACAATGGAACACTCTGAGATTCGAACACTCTGAGACTCGAACACTCTGAGATTCGAACACTCGGAGACTCGAACACTCGGACAGCCCGGCGCGCGGAGCATTCGCGACGCCAGCGCCGCCGGGCGACGGGTTTGCTTCCAGTCCCTTGGCGGCTCCGGCCGATATTGCGGATATGAGCACTCAGACACCGAGCGCGCCCGCAGCGCGAATTCGCGCCGCCGAGCGGCGCGCCCACCCCCGCCGCAGCGTGTCGTTCGCGGTCAACGTGCGCAGCGCCGCCGATCGCGACGGGTTGCCGACGTTCGGCCGCACACTGAATCTGAGCCGTCGTGGAGCGCTGGTCGAGCTTGATGGTCCCCCGCCGCCGAGCGATCAGTTGCTGCTGCTACGGCTGATGTTGCCCGGCGCGGCCGGCTTGTTCGACGTGCGGGCCCGCCTGGTGTGGGCGGGCGCATCATCCGGCGAGGCCGGCCCGACGCGGATCGCGGTCGAGACGTTCGACGACGTGCCGCTCGATTAGCGCTTCTGAGGGGGGCGCGACGCGCCTGCGCCGCCAGCCCGGCGGCTTACGGCTTCTGCGGAGGTACGGCGTCGCCCGGGGGCGCATCCGACCGCACCTTCGACGGGGGCGACGCAGCGCCCGACTTGGCCGGTGAGGCCGCCTCGACCGCTCGCCGCTGGGCGCGCGTCGGAACACGCTCCAGCCGCCGATTCAACTGCTCAAACAGCCGGTCCACCGCGGCCTTCTGCTTTTCCGCCGCGCCGGCATCGCGGCCGTCGGCCGCCTTGCGCGTAACGCGATCGCGGTGCTCGCGAACCTCTGTGTAAATCCGCCAGGCCCGTTGCTGCTGATCGTCGCTGAGTTGATAACGTGCGATGAACGCCCGCACATGCTGCGCCCAGGGATCGTTATCCGACGGCGACGCGGTCGCGGGCTGCGGGGCCTTCGCCTGCGGCGCCGCCCCCACACCCGCGGGCTCTTCCGGCGCTGCGTCGGCGGGCGGCTCCGACGGCGGTGCGTCGCCGCTTCCATCGGCGGGCGACGCTGACTTCCCGGGCGTCGCGGCAACCGCCGGCTTCTCGCCGCCAGCTTCCGCGTCGGCGGCGCGCCGTGCCTCGCCCGCGATCTGTACCGGGTCCAGGTCCAGACCCCAGTCGCCCGGCTTCCAGCCGCCGCGCTTCCACTCCTGCGCCATTTCCAGCATTTTCCCGCCGCGGCGCATGCCGGCTTCCATATCGCGGCGGAGGAGAGCCTGCTGGTCGGGATCGAGTTCGCCCATGAATCGATCCGCGGCGGCCAGCATGCGGTCGCGCGTGTCCAGGAACACCGGCTCGGCCAGCTCCGTCCAGCGCGCGACCTGCTCGGGTGTAATCGCGTCGCCGGCGGCGCGGGTCTGCAACGCTTCCAGCCCGTACTGCATGATCCGGCCGGAGTGCCGGGCGAAGGTCTGATGCAGCTCGCGATTCAGCGTGCGCCGAAGCGTCTGCTCCTGCGGCTCGGTGAGCAGGTAGCGGTCGCTCACCATGCCGACGAGCGTGTCGAAGCGCTGCTGAAACGCCAGCGGCGGCAGCGACTCGACCTCGCGCATCACGTCGAGCGTGAACAGATCGGGCTCTTCGGTCCAGCCGTTGCGCTCGTAGACCCGCTCAACCGCGGAGAGCATGTTCTCGCGTTCTTCTTCCCACGACGGAATCTGCCCGATGGCGGCGATGATCTTCTGAATGTTCTCGCGCATCGAGTCCGGCGCGGTGTCGATCGGGTTGTCGGGCTGCTGACCGGCGGCGGAGGCAACGACAATCAACAGGAGCGGAAGAAACCTGCGGCAAGCGACCAAGGCCAACTCCCTGCTCGCCAGCGGTGTCGGTCTGCGGAGGGCGAGGTCTCCGGCGGGGGCGGTTCGTTGCCCCGCGAGCGGCAGCGCCCGGAATCAGATCGGGCGCTGCCGGAGCGGAAGATTATAGCCCAGCATCCCGCGGCGGGCGCAGGTCGCGGCTTCGCGCGCTACTCGCGAAACTGCGGCGGGAGGTCGGCTTCGCGGCCGAGCGCTTTGTACGTCTCGCGCAGGACCGCGATGAACTCCGCGCGCGGCAGCCGGCGGACGCTGCCGTCGACGAAACCGACGGTCGCGCTGTCGCCAAAAATGGTCTCGTACGCCAGCACGTGCTGACTGTTGCTGCGATCGGTGTGTCCGGCGACGAGCGTGTAGGACACGAATCCCGGCGGGTCGCCCGGTGCGGTCAGAATCTCGCGGGCCCGCGGGCCGCCGCCGAGGTACGGCAGCACGTCGTCCCAGGATTGGGGATACTTGTTCTTCTCGGCCGCGTGGATGATTGCAGCCTGAAGCAGTTGCCGCAGGTTCGAAGCGGACCGAACCCGCTCGGCTTGCTCGCGTGCTTCGTAGACGGCCGGCGCGGCGACCACGCCTGTCAACATCGCGCCAGCAGCGAGGGCGAACAGCGGCGAAGCGCTGCCGACGTGCATGTAGAGCAAGCCGTCGGCATCGGTCGAGGACGTCGAAACCGAGTTTCGCACGCTGCGCAAGTACTCGTCCAGCAACGGCAACCAGTTCAGGTTGGCCTGCGAATCGGCGCCGGCCGCCATCGACGTCGCGGCCGTGGCGGCGAGCACCGTCAGCGGGTAGCCCAGCGACGCCGCCATTCCGCGGGCATCGACGTAGCCCAGACCGGTGATCTTCTCGGGCAGGCGGGCGCGAGCCGCCTGGAAGTCGGGATGATCGAGCAGCGTCGCGCCCGAGCCCGCTGCGACGTGCTGCAGGGCCGCGGCCACCGTCTGCGGATACAACCCAAAAACCCAGCGATCGCCGTGAACGCCCCAGGCGGGGGCGACCGGAACGGGATAGCCGGCGAAGAGCAGGTAGGTAATCTCATGGTCGCCGAAGCGTGCCGTCTTGACTTGCAGATCAGGGACTTCGTCGTCTTCATTGCGGGCCATGGCCATCGCGTTGTCGGCCATCGACACGGCCCGCGACAGAATCGCCGTGAAGTCCGCCGGTTTGCGCAGCTCCAGCACGAACGTCGCCCCGGTCAGCACGAGTCCGCCGTGGGCCGGCGCGTCGAATAGCGCCCAGGTGTCGCCGATCGTCGGCAACAGGTCGTCAGTGAGCGAAAAGCCGAGGATCGCACCGAGCGCCGCCGGAGCGCTTTCTACCTGCGAAGCCGCGTCGGCGTCGACCGCCTCGATCACGCGGAGCGTCTCTTTCCAGGCCGCGTAGAGATCGAGGTTCGACACTTGCGCCCAATAGGCGTTGCGCGGAACGATGCGGATGTCGGCGTCGGTCAGCGGCTGCTGGTCCCAGAGCTTCAGCGCGCCCTTGAGCGGACCGCTCGTGCGGATGAAGCAGGCGGTGTGGCCGTCGGCCGCGCCGTCGCAGTGCAGGTACAGCGCGCGAAGCGACTTCACGCCGATTTCGTTGAACACGACCTCCGCCTGGGGCGGAGGCGGCCCCTCCAGCGCGGTCATCGTGTCGTAGAAGCGCTTCCAGCCGCGGGCGAGATCGACATAGACGCTGAGCCGCGCCGGGTTCTCGCTGCTGCGGACCTTCTCGCGCACGAAGCGGTAATCCTCGCTGCGAGCCAGCCCGTCGCCCTTGAAGCCCGCCAGCATCTTTCGGAGCGCGGCCTCGCCGAAAGCGGCGACGAAACGCTGCTCGTGCAAGCCGAAGTAGATCGCACCAGGGCCGTCCGGCAGTTCGAGGCGCGTCAGGGCGACGCCGTCGATGGTGACATCGCTGCGACGCGGGTTCGACTCCGAGAAAGCGCGCAGTCGCTCGTTGAGCATGCCCGTGTCAGCGCCGGCGTCGACGAACGCGGCCGCCTGGATGTCCGGGTCTTTGCCTTGCTCCAGAATTACGTCGTAGAGCGCTATTGCGCCGGCGCCGCGCGCCGTGGCCAGCCCAATCGCGAGAACGTCGCGCAGCATGGCGGCGTCGGACTCGCTCATGTCGGCGCTGCCGGTGACGGCGCTCGCCAGGGACGCAACCATGCGATCCGCTGTCGTGTCGCTGCGCACGAGCTGGGACCAGGTCACGCACGCGAGGGCGTCCGACGGAACCAGCTCCGCGGGGTCGCGGCTTTGCGCGAGCGCCGGAGCGGTCAGAAGCGCCGCGGCGCAAAGCGCGGCGTGTCGGCGGCGAAAGGAAAGCGTCCATGTGATCACGATCGGTACCCTCCGGAAGACATTGACGAGTCGCTGCATCTCAGTCCGTTGCGGCCGGGAGCGTCCACGAGCGCGGCGGATAGCGCCCCGGGCATCCCCAGACGCCGCTATCGTCGGCTGATCGCCCACGACGCCGCGTGCGATCGCGCCCGTCGCCGCGTTTCATTGATTTTGAACCAACAGTCGCTGCAAGGCTCGGCAATTGAGCCACAATCCAGAATCGCATTATACTCCCGATGCGTGTTGCACGCGGCAGGGAGTCGCACGTGATCCGACTGGGCGTCGTTTCCTTTCTGAATTCGCGGCCGCTCATCGAAGGCCTGACCGCCGCGTCCGGCGTCGAGCTGATCTTCGACGTGCCGGCCTTGCTGCCGGGGCGTCTGGCGCGGGGCGAAGTGGATGCGGCGCTGATTCCGATCGTCGACGTACTGCGCAGCCGCGGCCGCTATCGCGTCGTCAGCGACGCCTGCATCGGCTGCGACGGCGAGACCATGACCGTGCGTGTTTTTTCGCAGACGCCGCCGGACCGCGTGCGACGGCTGTGGGTCGATCCCGATTCGCACACGTCGGTGGCGCTGGCGGCGATCATGTGGCGGGAGCTCTGGGGCGTGGAGCTGAGCCTGCTGCCCTGCGACCCGCGCAGCATGGACGTCAGCACGCTCGACGCGGTTCTGCTGATCGGCGACAAGGTGGTGGACCCGCGCCGCGGCAGTTTCGCGTATGAAGTCGATCTGGGTGGGGCGTGGCGGCAGCACACGGGCCTGCCGTTCGTCTTCGCCGTGTGGGCGGCCCCAAACGACGATGCGGAGCCGGGAGAAGACCATGTGGCGACGATCGAGCCGGCGGACGAGCGGTTACGGCGGCGGGACGCGGAGCTGGATTCGCATCTTCGTGCAGCTCGGGAACTTGGTGTTGCGCGTGCTGAGCACATTGCGCGGCAGGCGGGGCCGCTTCTAGGCTGGCCGGTCGAGCTGGCGGATCGCTACCTGCGGCGCTGCCTGAAATACACGCTGGCGCCGCGGTTCGTGGAGGGGGCGAACCTGTTCGGGCGGTTGTGTGCGGCGCGCGGGCTGGTTCCGGAGGACGCGGAGATTACATGGCCGCTGCCGGGGCTTGTCGAACCGGTGTCCTGACGCAGCGACGACCTGAAATGTTCTCCATTGATTTCTCCGAGCGAGCCAGCGACGCGATTGAGGAACTACCGACGTTTCGCCAACGCCAGATCACCGATGGGATCGCAACGCATTTAACCCATGAGCCTCGGCGCGAGAGCCGCAGCAGAATCAAGCGATTGCGGCAGCCGGCGATCAGCGAGTATCGACTTCGCGTCGGCGACTACCGGGTGTTCTATAATGTGAATGACGGAAGCAGAGTCGTGTTGGTCGTGACAGTTTGGTGGAAGGGTCGACGGACGCTAGGCGAGGTGGACGATGGTGCGGATCCTGGACCTTGACGCGAACAACCTCTCGCTCGACGAAGTCGTGGCGTCCTTGACAGGCGACGACGAGGTCTACCTCAGTCGCGGCGGACACATCGTCGCGCGCATCGATGCCGCCGACGACGACGACTTGGAATCCGAGTTGTGGGCGCAGCAGCCGGAGCAGATCCAACAGGGCATTGAGGCCCGGAAAGAGCAGGCCGAAGGCCGCACGATCGATCTGCCAAGTTTGCGGCGTAAGCTGTTTGGTTCCGAGTAGTCGAGGCTGGCGGCGCCATGCCGTTGCGAAGCGGCAACGATGTGCAACAATTGCCCAGGATCGCGGCGCTCTTTCGCGAGTACGCCGCGGCGATCGGCGTTGACCTGTGCTTTCAGGGTTTCGAGGCCGAGTTGGCGGAACTGCCCGGAAAGTACGCGCCGCCGGGCGGGTGTCTCTTGCTGGCCCGCGCGGGCGAGGAGGATGCCGGGTGCGTCGCGGTGCGACCGCTTGAGGGCCGCGAGATTTGCGAGATGAAGCGGCTGTTCGTCCGGCCGCCGTTTCGAAAGACCGGGGTGGGACGGTCGCTGGCGGCGGCGGCGATCGAGTTCGGCCGCGCGGCCGGCTACGACACGATGCGGCTGGACACCCTGCAATCGATGACGGCGGCGCGCTCGCTGTATCGCTCGCTGGGTTTTCGCGAGTGCCCGGCGTACTACGACAACCCGCTTCCCGGCGTGGTCTACATGGAATGCCAGTTAAGCCGCGGCGGTCGCCGGCCTGGGGCCAGCGCCGCCGGCGGGCGGATGCAGGTGGATTAGCCCCACAGACAGGCGGTCTTGCGTGACGACGATGACGACAGCAGCCGGCAGCGCCCCTCGGAGCACCCCGTCGATCGGCCGCATTAGCGAAGCGGACGCCCTGGCGATGGTCCGCGAGCTCAACATTCACGAACTCGGCCGCCTGGCGTTCGGCCGGCTCAAGGAGCTGCACCCGGAGCCGTATCGCACGTACGTCGTCGATCGCAACATCAACTACGCCAACGTCTGCACGGCCAAGTGCATCTTCTGCAACTTCAAGGCCGACCCGGGCGACGCGGATGCCTACATCCTGAGCTTCGAGCAGATCGGGCGGAAGATCGAGGAACTGCTCGACATCGGCGGCACGCAGATTCTGATGCAGGGCGGACTGGTTCCCGCGGCGGACGACCCGGACGCCCGCGGCCACGGCCTGCCGTTTTCCTGGTACCTCGACCTGCTGCGGTTCATTCGTGCGAACTACCCGACGATCCACATTCACGCCTTCAGCCCGCCGGAAATCTGGGCGATGAGCCAGGTTTATCGCATGCCGCTGCGCGACGTGCTGTTGCGGCTGCAGGAAGCGGGGCTGGCCACCATTCCCGGCGGCGGCGGGGAGATTCTGGTCGATCGCGTGCGCGAGAAAATCGCACAGGGCAAGACGCTGGCGCACGAGTGGCTGGCGGTGATGCGCGAAGCGCACACACTCGGCATGCAGACCAGTTGCACGATGGTCATCGGCCACATCGAGACCTGGGAGGAGCGCATCGAGCACATGCGGCTGCTGCGCGAGCTGCAGGACGAGACCGGCGGCTTCACGGCGTTCATACACTGGACATTCCAGCCAGAAGGAACGCCGCTGGGGCGGTGGAGGGAGATGCCGGAGAGTAGCGAGTATCGAGCAGCGAGCAGCGAGTTGAGAGATGGCCGCGGAGTCGCAGGTGCTGACGCTGGACGCGGGAATGTGGCCACTGAACTCGCTACACGCTACCCGCTACTCGCTACTCACCCCCGCCTCCGCCCCGAACCGGATGGGAAGCACCTGCTCCTGGCCGATGCGCACGAGTATCTCGTCTGGCTGGCGGTCGCGCGGCTGTACTTCGACAACATCCCCAACATCCAAAGCAGTTGGGTCACGATGGGGCCAAAGGTCGGCCAACTCGCGCTGTTCTACGGTGCGAACGACATGGGCAGCGTGATGATGGAGGAGAACGTCGTCAGCCAGGCGGGCGCGACGTTTCGGCTCGGCGAAGACGAAATCCGTCGGCTCATCACGGACGCCGGCTGGACGCCGCAGCAGCGCGATCAGTACTACCGCCCCGTCACAACGCAGCGCCGGCGACCGCAAGCCGCCGCGAGTGCATCGCCCCCGGCCGGACACGGAACGCCCAGCCTCATACCCCTGACGATCGCCAACGCCGGCCAGCCACGTTAGGCGCCCCGCTACTCGCTACTGGCAGCCGGCCGCTACCTTTCAACTCGCCTCGCACCTCTCGTTACGCGAGATCGGCTGCCGGCCGCTGCCTTTAAACTCGCTACTCGCTACTCGGCACTCGCTCTTCCCTACACCCCGACCGCCGACGCGACCGCATACTCGCCCGCGTGGCTGATCGAAACGAGCATCTGCGCGATCCCCTGCGAGTCCGCCAGCCGCCGCGTTTCGGCCGTCAGCGTGCATACCGGCCGCCCGAGCGCGTTCGGCAGAATCTCCATGTCCGTCCACAGGATTCCGCCGCGCCAGCCGGTGCCCAGGGCCTTCAGGATCGCCTCCTTGGCCGCAAACCGCCCGCTGAGCCGAATCACGGGCGAGCGGAAGTCGAGGCAGTAGCTGCGCTCCGCCGGCGTAAAAACCCGGCTGAGGAAAACCTCGCCGTGATCGCGCCAGATTCGCTCGATCCGCGGGCAGTGCACCAGATCGACGCCGTGAGCCAGAATCGCCATAAGTCGCGGCAGTTTATCGCCCTGCGGCACGCACCGCACACCCGCCCGCGTCCGGCGAAATCCCACCGCCACAGGGAACTCCGCCGCACCGCCGGCGTCGAAGCGGGTATCAGGTAACGGCCCCGCGCGCTCGCGGGCCGGCCTGCCACGGAGAATTCACATGCCGCGCACCCCCTTGCTCGCACTGCTCGTCGCCGCCGCAATGCTGCCGCCCAGCCTGGCGCAAACTGCCGATCCGCCGCGTACCCCCGGCGGCGGAGAATTGATTATCGACGGACCCGAGGGGCAACCCACCGCCGTCTGCCCGCTGAAACACACGGACGTACGGTGCGACATCGCGGGCTTCCTGGCGCGGACCACGGTCAAACAGGTCTTCACCAACCCGACGAATCGCAAGATCGAAGCCGTCTACATTTTCCCGCTGCCGCAGAGCGCGGCGGTGGACGACATGGTCATGACTGTCGGCGATCGCCGCGTCGTCGGCATCGTCAAACCGCGCGAGGAGGCCCGCGAAATCTACGAGCGGGCCCGCGCCGCCGGGCACGTCGCCAGCCTGCTCGACCAGGAGCGGCCGAACATCTTCACGCAGTCGGTCGCGAACATCGAGCCGGGGGCGACGGTGACGATCGAGATCCGCTTCGTCGAGACGCTGAAGTTCGAGGAAGGCACGTTCGAGTGGTCGTTTCCGATGGTCGTCGGTCCGCGCTACATCCCCGGCGGCGGCAGCGCCCCAGCGCCGATGACGAGCGGACAGCCGACGCCGCAGGTTCCCGATGCGCCGCGCATCACGCCGCCGGTGACGCCTCAGGGTACGCGCGCCGGGCACGACATCAGCGTAAGCGTTCATCTCGACGCGGGTACGCCGATCACCGATCTGAGCAGCGTGCTGCACGCTGTGGACGTCGAGCGGGCGGACGACCGTACGGCCACGATACGGCTGAAGAACCAGCAGGAAATCCCGAATCGCGACTTCGTGCTGCGCTACCGGGTCGGGGGCGACGAAATCGGCGACGCTTTCCTGACGCACACGGACGAGCACGGCACGTACTTCACGCTGATCCTGCAACCGCCCAAGCGGGTGATTCCCGACCAGGTCGTCAACCGCGAGCTCATCTTCGTGCTGGACACGTCCGGCTCGATGCGCGGCTTCCCGATCGACAAGGCCAAAGACGTGATGATGCGGGCGATCGACGCGATGCGGCCCGGCGACACGTTCAACGTCGTCACGTTCGCCGGCGACACTGCGATCCTCTGGCCGCAGCCGCAGCCCGCGACGCAGCAGGCGATCAACGAGGCCAAGGCGTTTCTCGCGTCGCGCGAGGGTCGCGGCGGCACCGAGATGATGAACGCGATCAACGCGGCGCTCACGCAGACGCCGCTCGAAACGAACAAATTCGTATCGCCCGAAGAGCTGGTGAACCTGCCCGCGGACGGCCGCGAAGTGGTGCTGCGCGTGCCGTATGAAACCTGGTCGAGCCCGCAAGCCGGCGGCGGCGACGAGATTCGGGTGCGCGATGGGCTTTCGATCCGCCTGTCGAAGCCGCGTGGCGATGTCCCCTTCGCGAAGTCTACGCAACGCATCTGCCCTACCGGCGAGCCGCTCTTCATCACCGGAGCATGGGCGACGGTCAACGGCGAGCGCATCTTCCAGCCGAAGTTCCAGTCCTATGACTCCGCCGGCGTCGCGCCCATTCGCGTGGTCGTGTTCATGACCGACGGCTATGTCGGTAACGACATGGAGATCATCGACGCGGTCAAGCGCAACGCCGGCACGACGCGCGTGTTCAGCTTCGGCATCGGCAACAGCGTCAATCGCTTCCTGCTCGACGGCATGGCGGCGGCGGGCCGCGGCGAAGTCGAGTACGTCACCCTGCAGAGCGTCGCCGACGCCGCGGTGCAGCGGCTGCACGAGCGCATCCTCGCACCGGTGCTGACCGACGTGACCATCGACTGGACCAATCTGCCGGTCGACGAAGTGTACCCCGCGACGATTCCCGACCTCTTTGCCGCCAAGCCGGTGGTCGTGCACGGGCGACTCAAGGAAGCCCGCGGCGGCTCCTTCTGGCTGCGCGGCAACACCGGCGGCGGGCCGTTCAACCGCGAGATTTCCGTCGCGCCGCCCAGCGCGGCGCGACCGCATCCGGCCATCGCGTCGCTGTGGGCGCGCAACAAGGTCGATCACCTCATGATGAGTTGCCTGGCGGCGGCGCAATCCGGCGACGTGCCCGCGGCGACCCGGGACGCCATTACCACGCTCGGCGTGCAGTATCGCCTGATGACGCAATTCACCAGCTTCGTCGCGGTGGAAGAACACACCGTCACCGTGGGCGGGCAGCCGACGAAGGTGCAGGTGCCCGTCGAGATGCCGGACGGCGTCAGCTACGAGGGCGTCTTCGGAACGGGCGGCGAAGTCGCCGGCAAACCCATGCTCCGCCTCGGCGCTCTGGGATACGCCGGACCCGGCGGCAGCGCCGGCCGCCCGGCCGGCACGCCCATGCCGGCGGCGCCGCCCGCGACCCGCGCTCAGCCCCGCCGGGCGATTGAGCGAACCCGCGGCGATGCGCGCAGCGCGCAGGCGGACATGAGCGACGACGACGGCCGCGAGGCGGAATCGCCGCCTGCGCCCGCGGCGAAGTTGACCGGACCGCTGGCGACGCTCGCCGAGCGCGTCGAACGCGAGGGCCGCAACGGCGACCTGACCGTCGATGGAATCCGCGTGGCGGGCTATCGCGTGACGGTGGTCGTCGCGTTCAGCGCCCTGACGGACGCGACGCGCGCCGCATTGCAGAAGCTGGGCTTCGAGGTCGCCTCGGAGGGCAGCGCCGCGCCGATCCTGATCGGCTCGATCGACGTGCGCAAGCTCAAGGAACTGACCGAACTCGCGGCGGTCACGCGCGTGTCGGCGGTTACGCAATAGACCGCGAGACTGCGGTGGTAAGGCGTCGCTCGGGGGCGCCTTGCGACGCGGCGGCCGGCGCTGGGTCCAGCGCCGGCCGCAACTGTTTCGACGCCCGCGCGGTCGCCCGCCGCTCTATAATCCGTCCATGCGCTCGATCGCCTTCATGAACCAGAAGGGCGGCGTCGGCAAGACCACAACGGCTGTTCACGTGGCGGCCGCGCTCTCGCGTCTCAAAAAGCGGGTCATGCTGCTCGACCTCGACCCGCAGGCCCACAGCACATTGCACGTCGGCGTCGAAGTCGGCCCGGCCGACCTGACGCTTTACGACGTGCTCGTGCGCGGCGCGCCGATGGCCGAGGCGCTGCGCTTCGTGCGCGATGAGCTGGAGCTGATCCCCGCGCACACCGACCTGGTCGCCGCCGAGATCGAGCTGGCCGGCCGCAAGGACCGCGAGCGCGTGCTGTCTCACGCGCTTCATCCGCACGTCGAGCGCCTCGATTTTCTGATCATCGACTGCCCGCCGTCGCTGGGCCTGCTGACGCTGAACGCCCTCGCCGCGGTCAGCGAAGTCATCATTCCGCTGCAACCGCACTTTCTGGGGTTGCAGGGTCTCAGCAAGCTGCTCGAGACCGTCACGCTGGTTCGCGACGGGCTGAACCCGGCGCTGCGCGTCAGCGGCGTGGTCTTCTGCATGTTCGAGAACGCGACGAAGCTGGCGCAGGAAGTGCGGGCCGATGTGCATCGCTTCATCGAATCCGCAAGCGGCGACGATGCCTGGCACGCGGCCAGCGTCTTCAAGACGTGCATCCGGCGGAACATCAAGCTGGCCGAGTGTCCCAGCTTCGGCCAGACCATCTTCGACTACGCCCCGAGCAGTCACGGCGCCGAGGACTACATCGCCCTGGCGCGCGAAGTCCTCGCCATGAACCCGCCGGCGGTGACCCGCGACGCCGCCGACATCGCGTACGCCGCCACAGACGCATCCGCGGCCGCCCAGGCCGCCGGGCTGTCGCCGCAGCCGCAGCGGAACGCCGCGCCGTGAGCGCCGCGCCGCGGGCGCGCTGGCGGGTCTTGTTCGATCGCTGGGTGCGCCGCGTTTTTCCGGCCTACCTGGTGTTTCTCGCCTTCGCCACGCACCTGCCGAAGCTGGCGCTGAACCTGGGCGTCCGCAACCCGGACAAGTGGCTGCACTTCGTCGCGTTCGGCCTGCTCGCGGTGCTTTTCTGGTGGTTCGTCGAGAGCTACGCGCGGCCGCTCGGGCCGCGATTTGCGTGGATCGCGGCGGTTGTCCTGACCACCTACGCGGCGCTCGACGAGTGGACACAGCGACTGTTCAATCGCGGGGTGGACTTCGTCGACTGGTTGACGAACGTCGCCGGCATCTCCGTCGCACTGGTGACGCTCGAGGCCCGCCGCAGGCTGAAGGCCCGAGCCGCACAGTCGCAGTTCAACGCAAACGCGCCGCACGGACAGCCGGAGCCGTAACGCTCCGAGCCGTCCGCGCGACCCGTCGCGGACCCTCGCCCTGCCCGGACATCGCTTACTCGGCCGCTGCACTCAAGAGAACGGCGCGGCGCCGCCGGTTGGTTCGCGCAGCTCGCACGGGCCGGAGGCCCATGCTACCCGCGCTTCCGCTGAAACAACGCGCCGCCTATGGGCACGGATCGCCGCACTGCACCGTCACCTGCGTCGGACAAAGCGACTGGACCAGGCGAATCGTGCCCTGGTCCGTGCCGCAAACGCAGATGTCGAGAGGCGTCGGGGTCTGATGGCAGCCGACGACGGCGATCGTGCCCTGCCAGATGCCCAAGTCCTGCGGGTTCACTCGAATCCGCCCGTCGAACGTAACAAACTGCGCCGGGATGCCGCCGAAGTTGCCGTCTACCCGAATCAGGCCGCCCAGCGCCTGGTTGCCGCTCGGCACGCTGTTCACTTGCACGAGGCCGCTCGCGGCCAGGCCGCGCATGCGGAGTTGCCCGCCGGTCTTCATGCCGCGCGCCAGGTCGATCGAGCCGGTGACCTGCCCGTAGACGTCGACGCGGCCAGTTGCGGTCAGCAAACCGTCCGCGGCGATGACACCCGCCAGGTCGCCGCTGATGCTGACGACGCCGGCGCAGTCGCCGCTGAAGTCGGGAGCTGCCTGGTAGAAGCGAATCTGGCCGGTGGCGGTGACATCGCCGCCGACATTCAACGTTCCGGCCTTGAGCAGGTCGCCCGGTCCCCACATCACCAGCCCGCGCAGGTCATTGCTGATCTTGACTGCCCCGTCGACCTTGCCGCCCTCGAAGCGAATGATGCCGAATTCGTCGATTTCGCCGGCGACGATCGTCCCCGCGAAAGTCGAGCCGATCGGCGGGTTGGACAGGAGCAGCCCGGTGTCGCGGATCACGCCGATGTTGTCGATCAATCCGCTGCCGCCGGCAAGAAAGAGCTGCCCCTCGAGATCGCCGCCGAACAGGTCGATCAGCGCGGTCGAATCGAGCTTGGCCTGTATCTCGACAAAGGCGTTCGCACCGATCCCCGACGCGAACCGCAGCGCGCCGGCGAACACCGCCGCGCTGTTGTTGCAGCGGACACTCGGTCCGCCGCTGGGCGACGGGCCGCCGATCGCGTCGATGTCGATCGTCGCGCCGAGCGCGACATCGCCGCCGATGAGCAAGTGCCCCGAGGAGATCTCCCCGGCGTAGATGCCGCCGCCGACTGTGCCCGCGACGGTGATCGCCCCGGTCAGATCGCCTTCGACCCGGATCGCACCCGACCCCTTGATCGCTCCGACGCTGATTGTCCCCGGAAGGTCGCCGGTCCAGATCGTCGTGCCCAGACGCAACAGCCATATCTGGCCCGCAAGCGAGCCGCCGATCGTTACCTGGCTGTTGGGGCCGAAATCGCCGCCGTGCGTCACGATGGTCGAGCTCTGATCCATGTCGCCGGCGATCGTCAGCGCCCCGTCGAACACCCCACCGTGGATGCGCAGGAAAGCAAACGACTCGACCGCCGCAAACGACGCCGTGCCGCTGAAGGTTCCGACCGACGTGAACGTGACCTGCGCGCCGTCGCGCACCACGCCGCCGTTGATGATGTCGCCGGCACTGTCGTACTCGAGCTCGAACCAGCCGTCGACATCGCCGCCGCTGAAGTCGACCGTGCCCTGAAGCCCGCCGATGAAGACGTAGTCCGGGTCGGTCATGCCGGCGATTCGCACCAGGCCGGCGCACTGCGTCAGGTCGCTGAAGCTGAGGGTGATGCTCGCGCCGTTGGAGAGCGGCCCCAGTTCGACAAGCGCGGCGGATCCGACGTTGCCGCCGACCGTCACCGCGCCGGCGCTGACACGCCCGCATAACAGGTCGCCATCGAGATTCCCCCCGACCGCGATCGATCCGCCCAGCTTGTTGTCCACCTCGATCAGGCCGGACGCGCCGACGTTACCCTGAACGTCGATCGCACCCGGCATGTTGCCGGTCCAGCCGCCGCCGTCTTCGCCGATGCGGATCGTGCCGTGACTGTCGCCGGTCACAGTGATGCGCGCGTTGGCGAGGAAGTCGCCGCCGTGCGTGCCGACGTAACCGAACTGCTGGATCGTGCCGTCGATCGTGAGCTGTCCGTCGAAAACGCCGCCGTGGATGCGTACGAAGGCGAATCCGTCTACGCCGGCCAGGCTGGCGGTTCCGTCAAACGTGCCGATTGAGGTAAAGGTGACCGCGCCGTTCTCGCGCACCACGCCGCCGTTGAGCAGATCGCCGCTGCCATTGAACTCGACCTCGAACCAGCCGCCGATGTCGCCGCCGTTCAGATCGACCGTGCCGCTCAGGTTCCCGATGATCAGTTGATTCTCGTACAGCGGCAGCCCGTTGCGAAGCAGCACGTTGCCGGCACAATCGTTGGTCTCGGTTCGGCTGAGGTGGATGTACGCGAAGTTGCTCAGGGCGGCCACGTCGATCGACGCGCCGGCCGCAACGTCTCCACCGACGGTGAGATATCCGTCGAGCACCTCGCCCACGACGACATCGCCCAGCAGATTGCCGCCGACCGAGAGCGATCGCAGGACCGGGATCGCCAGCGTGCTCGCCGCGGCGACGCTTCCGCCGATGGACAGGTAGACCTCGCCGCCGTCTGTGCCGGCGCGCTGCACGGCGAGATTGCCGGTCAGGTCTCCTGCGATCCACGACCCATCGGCCAGAGACGAGTGTCCGGACCACCCCACCGCCGTCAGGTTGATCGCCCCGACATTGGCAGCGCCCGGCGCGGCCGGGCCATCGGCGATCTTCACGCCGAACTTTGCCGTATGGTTCGCAGGCGCGATGTCGAGCAGCGCGATGTTCGCCGGCGAACCATCGCTGAGCCGCTCGGCGTTTACGATCCAGCCGCCGTTCCCTGTGATGAGCGTGATTGTCGGTGCGTCGGGATCGCCAAAGCTGACCGCGAAGTCCACGCCCGCCGCCGGACTGGTGGGAAGCGCCCACGCCACGCACACACGCACATTCGCGCCGTCGATGCACGTGACGCCTTGGGCGTTCGCCGCATCCGCCGCGCCGCTCACGCCGATGCAGAGCATCAGCGCCGCCCGCCAATTGCACATTCCGCTTCGCTGGAGCATCCGTTTTCTCCTCGATATGTCGCGAATTCGATGGCTGCGGTGCGAGACCGTCTCGCAGCAGGCTGCTGCGGGGCGCCATGTTTTACAAATGGTGCAAGAAACGAAAAGACCGCTACCCAGCCTGCCCGGCCCACTCGGGGAACCCCGATGCCGCGGCAGACGCCGTGGAAACCCGCGCACGCAGCGCGGCAGCCATCGAACGGTTGCATTGTTTGCATATGCGGAGCGTCGGTCAATCAAACTCGGCTGTAATTTGCGACTCGGATTGTCGTGCGCGGTTGCGGCATCGAGCGGTCGGGTGAATGACAAGCGCCGCAGGCCGTTCGGATACGCGGCGCAGCTTGCCCCGGCCCCTGTTAGTGTATATCATACACGAAGAAGGAGCCGCCCCAACATGCTGTTCCAACCGCCGCTGCCGCCGCGCTATGGGCAAATGACCGATGAGCAGCTACGCGACGGCGTTCGCGCGCTGAAGCACCACCTCGGCCGCCGGCTGGTGATTCTCGGGCACCACTATCAGCAGGATGACGTGATCGAGTTCGCCGACTTTACCGGGGACTCGCTGCGGCTTTCGATGCTTGCCGCCGAGCAGACCGAGGCCGAGTTCATCATCTTCTGCGGCGTGCACTTCATGGCCGAGTCGGCGGACATCCTGACCAGCGACCGGCAGACGGTCATCCTGCCCGACCTCTCGGCCGGGTGCAGCATGGCCGACATGGCCCACGTCGATCAGGTCGAGGAGAGCTGGCCGCAGCTCGAAGCCCACGCCGGGGCGCCGATCACGCCGATCACCTACGTCAACAGCTCCGCGGCCGTGAAAGCGTTTGTGGGCCGAAACGGCGGCGCCTGCTGCACGAGCAGCAACGCGAAGATGGTGCTGGAATGGGCGCTGCATGGCGAGGGTGCGCCGCACAAGGTCATGTTCCTGCCCGATCAGCACCTGGGCCGCAACACGGCCTACGCGCTGGGCTGGCCGCTCGACAGCATGGCGCTTTACGACCCGCGTAAACCCGCCGGCGGGTTGACGCCCCAGCAGATTCGCGCGGCGCAGTTCTATCTGTGGAAGGGCCACTGCTCGGTGCACCAGCTCTTCAACACGCAGCACGCAGCCGCGATTCGCGCCCTGGATGCCCCGTATACGATCCTGGTGCACCCCGAGTGCTCGTGGGAAGTCTGCCAGCAGGCGGACCTGGTGGGCAGCACCGAGTACATCCTTCGTACGGTGCGCGACGCGCCGGCGGGCACCTACTGGGCGATCGGCACGGAAGTCCACTTGATTTCGAGGCTGGCGCGGCAGTTCCCCGAGAAGCACGTCCGCTCGCTCGCGGGCATTCAGTGCCTGTGCACGACGATGTATCGCATCGACCTGAAGCACCTCTACTGGACGCTGGAAAACCTGGCCGACGGGCGGGTGGTGAACTCGATCCGGGTGGATGCGGAGACGAAGCGCTGGTCGCGCATCGCACTCGATCGCATGCTCGCGCTGCGGCCGGCGCAGCCGGTCTCCGCGAAGTGAAATCCCGCCGCGCGGAGCGCCCGCATCGCGCGTCCGCCGCCGACGTGCGACGCTATTCGCGCTGCCGGGTGTCGCCGCGGGCGAAGATGCTGGCGACGTAGTTCAGAACGTCTGTCGCGCTGGTCTCGTTGTAGCCGAAGAACTTGATCAGCCGCTGCTTGACCACGTCGATCTTGGCCTGGGTCTCGTCGTCGATCACGCCGCTGACCACGTTCTTGAGTTTGATCGTGTCGCGGCTGTCCTCGAAGAGCTTGAGCTCCAGCGCCTTGTGCAGGCGGGCGTTGGTGTGATACTCGAACTTCTTGCCGTCGAGGGCCAGCGCGCCGATGTAGTTCATGATCTCCTGGCGGAAATCGTCCTTGCGGCTCTCGGGGATGTCGATCTTCTCCTCGATGCTGCGCATCAGGCGCTCGTCGGGGGCTTCCTCGCGGCCGGTGAACTTGTTGCGCACCTTTTCGTGCTGGGTATAGGCCCGCACGTTCTCGATGTAGTTGGTGCATAGCCGCGTGATGGCGTCCTCGTCGGCGCTGATGGCCCGCTGCACTTCGCCCTTGAGGATGTCCTCGTATTCCTCGCGCACCACGCTGAGCAGCTCCTTGTAGCGCTTCTTCTGCTCCTCGTCGGTGATCAGCGAATGGTGGCTCAGGCCCGACTCCAGCTCGTTCATCACCATGAACGGGTTGATGGCGCGTTCCTGCTGAGACTGCTCGCTGACCAGCGTGTTGCTGATCTTGTCCTGGATGTAGCGCGGGCTGATGCCCTGCATGCCCTCGCGCGGCGCTTCTTCGCGCAGTTCCTTGACCGAGTCCTCGGTGTAGCCCGGGATGCTCTTGCCGTCGTACAGCTTGAGCTTCTGCAGCAGCGTCAGGCCGGCCTTCTTGGGCTCCTGCAGCCGGGTCAGCACCGCCCACATCGCGGCCACCTCGACCGTGTGCGGCGCGATGTGGATGCCGCGCACCTTCTGCTTGCTGAAGTCCTTCTCGTAGATGCGAATCTCGTCCTTCAGCCGGATGTTGTAAGGCACGTCGATCTTGATCGTGCGGTCGCGGAAGGCCTCCATCAGCTCGTTGCTCTGGAGCTTCTTGTACTC
>CAZVWB010000037.1:0-47613 GCA_964631045.1 uncultured Planctomycetales bacterium | reverse complement strand
GCTTGCGCTTGCGGGTCACGTCGCCGCCGTAGCACTTGGCGGTCACGTTCTTGCGGAGCGCCTTGATCGTCTCGCGGGCGATGACGCGCGAGCCGATCGCCGCCTGCAGCGGGATCTCGAAGAGGTGTCGCTGAATCTCCTCGCGCAGCCGCTGGATGATCTTGCGGCCGCGGCGCTCCGCCATGCTGCGGTGCACGATGATGCTCAGCGCGTCGACCGGTTTGGCGTTGACCAGGATGTCCATCCGCACCAGGTCGCTGGGCCGGTAGGCCGCCAGGTGGTAGTCCATCGTGCCGTAGCCGCGCGTGGCGCTCTTCAGCTTGTCATAGAAATCGTAGAGAATCTCGTTGAACGGAAAGTCGTAGGTCAGCATGACGCGCGTCGACGACAGATACTCGGTCTTGCGATATTCGCCGCGGCGCTGCTCGCTGAGCTGCATGATCGCCCCGACGCTGTCGGCCGGGACGATCATCCGCACCTCGACGATCGGCTCGCGGAACTCCGCGACCTTGTCCCCCGACGGCAGGTCGGCGGCCGAATCGATCCGCTTGATCGAACCGTCGGTCATCAGCAGCTCGTACGTGACGCTCGGCGCGGTCTGGACCACGTCCACGCCGCTCTCGCGCTCCAGCCGCTCCTGCACGATGTCCATGTGCAGCAGACCCAGAAACCCGCAGCGGAAGCCGAAGCCCAGCGCCTCGCTGTTCTCCGGCTGAAACGTGAACGATGCGTCGTTTAGGCTCAGCCGCTCCAGCGCGTCGCGCAGCTCGGTATAGTCTTCGCCGCCGGAGGGGAAGAAGTCGCAGAACACCATCTGTTGCGGCGCCTGGTAGCCCGCCAGCGCCTGCGTCGCAGGTTCGGCCGCGTCGGTCACCGTGTCGCCGACCGTTACGTCCTTCAACGTCTTGATGGCGGCGACCATGTAACCGACTTCGCCCGCCGACAACTGCTCGACCACGCTCATCCGCGGCCGCATCTTGCCGAGTTCCGTCACGACATAATGCCGCCCGCGGGCCATGAGCAGGATTTTCTGCCCCTTGCGGATCGTGCCGTTGCGGACGCGCACGTAGCAGATGACGCCGCGGTAGTCGTCGTAGACCGAGTCGAACACCAGCGCTTGCAGAGGTGCGGCGCGGTCGCCGACAGGCGGCGGCAGGTGCTTGACGATCGCCTTGATCATCTCGGGCACGCCGATGCCGCTCTTGGCGGAGACGAACTGCACGTGGGTCGAGTCGATCCCCAGAACGTGCTCGATCTCCAGCCCGGTGTCCTCGGGCAGGGCGCCGGGCAGGTCGATCTTGTTCACGACCGGAACGATCTCGAGCCCGCCGTCCACCGCCGCGTAGGCGTTGGCCACGGTCTGGGCCTGGACGCCCTGCGTGGCGTCGACCACCAGCAGCGCGCCCTCGCACGCGGCCAGCGCCCGCGAGACTTCGTAGTGGAAGTCGACGTGACCGGGCGTGTCGATCAGGTTGAACAGATACTTCTCGCCGTCGACGATCACGTCGAGCGAAACGGCGCTGGCCTTGATGGTGATGCCGCGCTCACGCTCCAGGTCCATCGAATCGAGCAACTGCTCCTTCATCTCGCGCTCGCTGACCGCGCCGGAGATTTGAAGCAGGCGATCGGCCAGCGTGCTCTTGCCGTGGTCGATGTGGGCGACGATGGAGAAATTACGAATGCGGCTCAGGTCCATACGCGCGTCCGGGCCATCCTCGATGCGGAGCCGGCCGGCCCCGTGCCGCGCTCGCGAACGGCGCCCCGCGGCTGCGGCCGCAGTCCCGATCGCTGAGCGAGTCCCGCAGTATACCCGATTGGCTGCGCGTCGCGGGCCGGTGCGACGCGGCGTCAGTTGAACAACCGCGCCCCGCCGCCGTCGGCCGGCTGGATCAGCCGCATCTCGGCCTCGCGCATGTCCATGAACGCCCACGCCGCGGCCGCGGCGGCCACCTGCACCGCGGCCAGCAGCGCCAGCAGGCGGCGGCCGGCCGGGTCGGGCGCGCGAAACAGCCGCTGCCGCAGCGCGGCCCCGATCAGCAGCAGCGGAACAAACGGGATCCACAAGCGCGGCGTCTCGGCATTTGTGAATCCGACGGTCGCCAGCAGCACCACGGACGTCGTCGCCGCCAGCGCCCCGCCGAAGCGTCCCGCCGCATCCGCGGGCACGTCCCGACGCGGCCGCAGCAGGAACCACCAGAACGTCGCGCCGGCGAAGAGCAGAAACAGCGGCGCTCCGAGCGCTTGCCAGACGATCGGCATCGCATCCGGCCGCGTGCGGGTCACCTCGGCCTGCGACCGGGCCACCGCCAGCGATGCGGATAGCACGTCGTAGCCCAGCGCGGTGTACATCAAGATCGCGACGCCGCCGGCCGCCGCGGCGGCCGGCAGAGTCCTGCGGAGCAGCCGGCTTCGCAGCGCCGCCCCGCGCCGCTCTCCGCCGGCGACCAGCGCCGCGAGCAGATCCGCGGCCGCCAGCGCGACGCCGATCCACGCGCACACGAGCGACACGCCGCAACCGAGCATCAGCATTCCGCCGCAGACCGCCGCGGGCCACGCGCGGTCCCCGCGCACCGCGAGCAGCCACGCCGCCAGCGCAGGCAGCACCAGCGCGAGCTGCGCCGGGTCTTTTCCGGGCGAGAACAGCAGCGTCGCCGGCGTCGCGATCATGGCCAGGGCCAGCACCGCTGCGGGCGCCGGCGCGAAGTGCATCCGCGCCGCAAGATACGCCAGCGGCGCCGCGGCCAGCCACATAAGCAGCAGCACCCAGGCATACGCCAGCGAAACGCCGATCGTGCGTCGCATCTCGCCCGGCAATTCGCCGGTTACCGCCTGTAGCCCCCCCCGCAGCCACGCGGACCGGTCGTACGCCGCGGCGACCGCGGCGGCCAGCAGCGTGGCCCCCGGCGGGTTGCTGATGACGCGCGTGCCGCGCATCTGCTCCTGCGGCGTGCGGGCGCGCTGCGGGAAGCCCGACAGATAGGCGCGCCAGCCGCGCACCTGCGCCGCTTCAAGCACAAACGCCCCATCGTGCGATGGCGACATCATGTTGAAAACGTGCTGTTCGACGGCCTGCGGCGGGGCGCTGTACGTCCACGCCGCCAGACCAATCGCCGACAGCGCAACCAGCGCCAACCCCGCGCGCCGCCGTCGAGCTTGCGCGTCCCCCAGCAACCAGACGCCTGCGCCGGCCGCGGCGGCGACCGGCGCGGCCACAAGGACCATCATCAGCCGCGCGCCCACCAGGGGCGAATAGAGGTAGACGAACTTGTCGGGCTTGCCGAGCGGGACCGCGCCGATCCACAGCAGAATCAGTGCGAGGAGCGGAATGGCGGCCGCGAGCACAAGCCGGCGGCGCGCGCGACGCTCGATCGCGCGCTCCGCGTCGGCGGGCGCGACGCCGACCGCGCTCGGGCTGGCCGCGACTCTGGGGCGGCGCGACACGGCATTTCACTCCGCTCGCGGTCCGTTTTCGGGCGGACCCAGCGCGCGGATCCGCTCCATGATCAGCGTGCTGGCCTCCTCGTGGGCCTCGCGATCCTTCTCGCGGCCGGCGAACGCGGAGAGATCGATCGGCGGCCCGTAGCGAATCCGCATGCGGTGCCGCACCAGATACGCGGCGAACGGATTATCGAAATAGCGCGTACCGCTGATGTGGCACGGCACGACGACCGCGCCGCTGCGCAGCGCCAGCAGACCGACGCCCGACTTTGCATCCGGCTCTTCCTTGCCCGGTTCCTCGAATGTGCCCTGCGGGAAGATGCCCAGGCAGCCGCCGTCCTTCAGCGTGCGAAGACAGCCGACCAGGAAGCTCTTGCCGGGGTTCTTGCGATCGATGGGTATGCAGCCCGCCTGGCGCATGAACCAGCCGGCGACCCGCCGGTGGTAATACTCCTCTGCGACCAGGAAGCTCACCAGCCGATGCGGGCTGGTGGCCAGGATCGCCATCGGATCGACGCCGGCCGTGTGATTCGACGCCAGGATCACCGCACCTTTTGGCGGTATCGTGCACGCCCCGTCGCGCCGCAGCCGCAACCAGAAGCGGGCGTAGAACTGCAAAAGCTGGCGCAGCACGCTGATGAGCGGCGGGAACGGATCGCCGCGGCGGAACACCGCCCATGCGGTCACCGCTGCGACAAGCAGCGCGGCGCCGGTGACCAGCAGCAGCCAGGGGATGTAATAGTCCAGATTGTCGATCCGCGGCACGCCCAGCAGGCCGGTCGCGACCACCAGCGCGCCCATCGTGGTCATGTCCGACACGCCGAACACGCGGCCGCGGCGCGTGTCGGGCACCAGCCGCTGCAACAGCGCCATGATCGAAACCAGCAGGGCCGCGCCCGCCCCGCCGATGCAGAAGAGCGTGAGACCCGTCGCGATGCGCCCCAGCTTCCACGTGTACGCCACATCCAGCATCAACACCCAGAATCCGCCGCCCAGCAGCGCCGCCAGTATCGCCAGCCGCGGCGGCAGCGATGGGCCGATCAGCGTCATCACGGCCGCGCCGACCGCCATGCCGATGATGAGCAGCCCACGATAGATCGCCACGTCCTGAATGCTGCCGCCGAACACGTCGCGGACGATCGCCGGAATGACCGAGATCACCACGCCCGCCGCTGCCCAGAACACCGTGCCCAGCAGGATCAGCCCCAGCACGCGGCGGTGCTGCCCGACATAGCGGAATCCGTCCGCCACCGGCTTCCAGACGCCCTCCAGCGGCGGATGCGGCAGGGCGCGGCTGCGCGACATCAGGATGCCGCTGACGAACAGCGCGCTGAGCGCAAACGTGGCGGCATTGAAGTAATAGTTGTAGTGCAGTCCCTGCGTGCCGAGCTGTTGCACGAGGATTCCGCCCAGCACGCCCCCCGTGATCCCGCCGATGGTGCCCAGCGCGTTGATCATCGCATTCGCGCGCACCAGTTGGTCGTCGCGAATCAGCGTCGGCAGCATCGCCTGCCGCGCGGGGGAGAAGAACGCCGCCAGCGCCCCGACCGCCGCCAGCGGCAGCACGATGGCGTAGTCGCCGTTGCGGCCGGGCTCCAGCCAGTGCTCCAGCCACGCGACGATCACCGCGAGGTTGAACACCAGCGCCGCCCGGAGCAGATCGGCGACGATCATCGTCGTCTTGCGGCTGAAGCGGTCCGACCACCATCCGGCGATCGGGCCGAGAATGACGAACGGCAGGAAGAACCCGAAGGTGATGAGCGCCTGCACGCGGGTCGCGTCGGTCCGCTCCAGCCCGCCGCGCTTCTGCAGCAGCGCCATCTCGCTGAGATGATCGCCGATGGCGGCGACGCCATAGGCCAGCCACAACAGCACGAAATTGCGATTCGCGACCAGCCAGTCCGGCAGCCGCGGTGGTGCGTGTACGGTGGACATGGTCCAGGCGGTCCCTCGCGCTACGTTCCGCGAATCAAGCGTGGCAGCGTAGCGTCGCTCGGGGAAAGTCGCGAGACGCGCGGCGAGCGCCGGCAAGCGGCGCAGCCCCCCGACAGACGCGGCGTCAATCCAAGAACGTCGCCGCGGATTGCCGCCTGCGGTCCACCGTGAGATGCAGCACATCCGGCCGCGAATAGTGCCCCGCGGGGTCAAAACTCTGCCGCGCGCGCCGCACCGCGCCAAGATCGAGATCGGCCGTCAGCAGCACCTCGCGACCGGCAACCGGCTCGATCAGCCAGCGCCCATCCGGCCCGGCGATGCACGAGCCGCCGTCATACAACACCTCGTCGGCCGACGACACGTAGCGGGCGCGATCGGGGGCGTCGGGCGGCACGTCGCCGCCGCGCAGCAGATTGCCGGCCGACAGCACGAACAAGCGACCCTCAAACGCGACGAAGCGTGTGATATCCGCCGTCAGCCGACTGGAGCCCGGCCACAGCATGACGTGCACGTCCGCCCCGCCGGCGTAGATCGCTGCCCGCGCGAGGGGCATCCAGTTTTCCCAGCAGTTCAGGGCCCCCACCGTCGCTTCGCCGACGCGATGCGTCCGCAAACCCGCGCCATCGCCCATGCCCCACGCCAGCCGCTCCTCATAAGTCGGCATCAGCTTGCGATGCACCGAGAGTATCCGCCCCGCATCGTCGCCACTGCCGCCGATGAACACGCGCGAGCAAAAGAGCGACGTGCCGGCGCGATCCGCGGCCCGCTCGGCGACACCGACGACCACCGCGACGCCGCACCGCCGGGCCGTGTCGCAGAGCAACTGTAGGTCATGCACGCCGCCGTCGGCCGCCGCGGAGCCCACGGGCAGCCGCACCGCTTGCTCGACATAACGAGCGTGCAGCCGCTTCAACTCGTCGGCTTCGAACCGGGCGCCGTCCATGCGGCTCAGCCAGATCGGGTAGGCCGGGATCAGCGTCTCACCAAACGCGACGAGCGCGCAGCCCTCGTGGGCGGCGCGCTCGATCCACGTGGCGGCCTTGGCGATCGTCGCGGAGCGATCCAGAAACACCGGGGCAATTTGGGCGATGGCGACGCGCATGCCACCCATCATATCCGCCGCCCGCCCGCCCGACCCGCTACGGCCGTGCATTCACCTCAGCGGCCTCCAGCGTCACATTGTTCTGCTTGCTGTTGTATCCCTGCTGCGTCACGACCTCGAAGAGCAGGTTGGAGGGCTGGCCGGCCGGGATCGTCGCCGTGAATTCGACCGTTTGATAATCGTGCAGCTTCGGGTTCAGGCTGCTGCGGAAGAGCACGTGCCCCGCGTGCCGCCGGCGGATCTCGATCTCGATCGGCTTGCTCGAGAAGTTCCGCACGCGCTGCGTGAAAACGGCGCGGTCGTCCCACCCGGCCACGTGGCTGCGCACGTCGATCCGCATGTTGCCGTCGCCCACCCGGCGGTACACGTCGCCGCCGTCAAGCTGCATCCAGATGTTGTCGCGTTTGGCGCGAAGCTGGATCAACTCGCAGATCACTTCCGGATCAGGCCCCAGGTTCAGCTCGATTTTGTCGCCGATCGGGATGTACTTCACGGCCTGCTGCGTCAGGAAGCTCAGCCCGTCGCGGCCGTTGTCGCGGAACACCCGCACCACGCCATCCGGCAGCGGCGTCGTGCCGAGCTTCGACTCCTTGTCGTTCTTCAGCAGGTACATCCGCACATACGCTTCGCCGTATTCCTCCGGGCGATACCGATACTGCACCTTGAACGGCACGTCCGCGGCCTCGAAGCTGCGCATGCGCTTCGACCAGCCCGTCGGAATCGTCTCCGTGCCCTCGATGGTGTAGATGAAGTACTCGCTCAGACCCTCTTTGACGATCTGCTTCGGTTGGGCTGCCGGAGTGAGTGCAGCGTCCTCTTCCGCCTTGTCGATCGCGCCGCCAATCGCCAGAGCGCGCAACACGGCAACCGACTCCGCTTCCAACTGCGGAACTCGCTCTACCGGCACCTCAGCCAGTTGCGCGATCCTCTCGACCAGATTGATCGTGCCGACCACCAGCCGCACCTGCGCGTTCTCGTAGTCTTCGCCGCTGTTGTTCGTGACGCGCACGAAGCTCTCGATGTTCAGCGCCGTCTCGTCGCCGTCGGCGATCGCCACGTAGTCCGCCGCCCACGTGATGCCGCTGGTGAAGTAGCTGATCTGCACCGTCGCCTCGCCGTCCATCTCGCTCTGCACGTTCCAGTAGAGCATCTGCGGCTTGTCGTGCGGAAACGTCGTGTCCAGCAGTTCCAGCTGGTCCGGGTTGCTCTTGAACTCCAGCTCGACCGACGAGGCGTCGATCAGCGTATTGGCCCAACTGAACTGCAGCGGATTCAGCCCCTTCTTGAAAGTGATCTTCCGCGTCTCGCGAACCAGCGTCAGATCCTCCGAGTTGTAGATCGTGAGCTGCACGCTGTCGCGCTGCGGAACCGTCGACAGATCGATGTTGTTGCCGGCCAGTGCCGCCGCACAGCAGCCGGTGAGCAGCACCGCCGCCCCGGCGACCGTCCAACTGCGGCGGTTCGTAACCTCTCGCTTCACAATCATGCTCCTTTGGCGTCGCGCAAGCGCGCCTGCGCTCCACAGGCGATCAGCGCTCCGCGCGCACCTCGGCGGCCTCCAGCGTCACATTGTTCTGCTTGCTGTTGTATCCCTGCTGCGTCACGACCTCGAAGAGCAGGTTGGAGGGCTGGCCGGCCGGGATCGTCGCCGTGAATTCGACCGTTTGATAATCGTGCAGCTTCGGGTTCAGGCTGCTGCGGAAGAGCACGTGCCCCGCGTGCCGCCGGCGGATCTCGATCTCGATCGGCTTGCTCGAGAAGTTCCGCACGCGCTGCGTGAAAACGGCGCGGTCGTCCCACCCGGCCACGTGGCTGCGCACGTCGATCCGCATGTTGCCGTCGCCCACCCGGCGGTACACGTCGCCGCCGTCAAGCTGCATCCAGATGTTGTCGCGTTTGGCGCGAAGCTGGATCAACTCGCAGATCACTTCCGGATCAGGCCCCAGGTTCAGCTCGATTTTGTCGCCGATCGGGATGTACTTCACGGCCTGCTGCGTCAGGAAGCTCAGCCCGTCGCGGCCGTTGTCGCGGAACACCCGCACCACGCCATCCGGCAGCGGCGTCGTGCCGAGCTTCGACTCCTTGTCGTTCTTCAGCAGGTACATCCGCACATACGCTTCGCCGTATTCCTCCGGGCGATACCGATACTGCACCTTGAACGGCACGTCCGCGGCCTCGAAGCTGCGCATGCGCTTCGACCAGCCCGTCGGAATCGTCTCCGTGCCCTCGATGGTGTAGATGAAGTACTCGCTCAGGCCCTCTTTGACGATCTGCTTTTCCTCCGCCGCGGCCCCGCCGCCACCCGCGAAAGCGCCCCGTCCCTCGGCCCTGGCCAGCATCTCGTCCATCGCGCGGTCGCGCATCTCCCGGCGGACTTCGACGCCGAGCTTGATCACCTCGCTCGCCGGCATTTTCGCCAGTTGTGCGATCTTCTCGACCAGATTGATCGTGCCGACCACCAGCCGCACCTGCGCGTTCTCGTAGTCTTCGCCGCTGTTGTTCGTGACGCGCACGAAGCTCTCGATGTTCAGCGCCGTCTCGTCGCCGTCGGCGATCGCCACGTAGTCCGCCGCCCACGTGATGCCGCTGGTGAAGTAGCTGATCTGCACCGTCGCCTCGCCGTCCATCTCGCTCTGCACGTTCCAGTAGAGCATCTGCGGCTTGTCGTGCGGAAACGTCGTGTCCAGCAGTTCCAGCTGGTCCGGGTTGCTCTTGAACTCCAGCTCGACCGACGAGGCGTCGATCAGCGTATTGGCCCAACTGAACTGCAGCGGATTCAGCCCCTTCTTGAAAGTGATCTTCCGCGTCTCGCGAACCAGCGTCAGATCCTCCGAGTTGTAGATCGTGAGCTGCACGCTGTCGCGCTGCGGAACCGTCGACAGATCGATGTTGTTGCCCGCCGGGGCGCTGCTCGCCAGCGTCGCGACGCCGAGCCACACGGCGTTCCAATGAGCGTTTCGCATGGGCATCACCACTCGTTCTTGATGAAGAGGTGCAGCTTGTGGACGATCTTCTCAGCCTTGCCGTCGGCGCTACGGGCCGGCAGCCGGGCGTGGAAGAGGACGCGATCCAGCGTCGTTTTCTCCGGATCGGCGCCGCCCTCGAACGTCGTCTGCGGGCCGAGCTCCCACTGCACGTCGCGGCCGCTGTCGCCGCGGACCTCGTTGCGGAGGTGGCGCAGCGTCTCGGCCACATCCAGCGTGACCGGGCTATCCTTGAAGTTCTCGATCTCGTACTTGATGATCACTTCGTAGTCGTACAGATTCCCGGCTACCTGCTTCTGCTCGCGTTTCTCGATCGTCCGCTTCACCACGATGTCCTGCGCGACGCCCAGGTAGAGCCGCATTTCGTCGTCAACCGCGGTGAACTGCCCCCAGTCCTCGCCCAGGAACGCCGTGCCGCCGCGCCCATCGTCCTGGAAGATGCGAACTTTGCCGAAGGGCAGCGGCGCCGCGCCCAGGTTGCCGGACTTGGCGTTGCGAATCACGTAGTGCATCGGCACGCGCAGCTTGTTCTGCGGCGCGTCGAGGTAGTCGAATTCGGCCGGGTTGCACGTGTAGGTCTTCTGGATCGGCACGTCGCGCGTCCGCGCCATCAGCAGTTCCTTGGTCTCGTTGATGCCGATCGGCTTGAGGAAGTGCTTGCCGAACCCCGCCCACAGGCCGCTGCTGCCGAACGCTTCGTTGGCGAAGTTCTGCAGCCGGATGTATTGCGACAGCGTCAGCGTCCGCTCGTCGTTGGCCGCCACGGCGCGGTAGTTAAAGCTCTTGCTCATGTTTCCGAGCAGATAGCTGATCCGCACGCGGGCCGGGCCCGACTGGCTGGCGGAAACCGCCCAGACCAGCGCCGCCTCGTTCGGCGGATAACTGACCGACAGCACCCTCACGTCGCCTGCCGCGCCGTCCGCCGGACCGAGCACGCGGAACAGGATCGTGCCGGGGTCGATCTGCGTGTTCGCCCACGAAAAATCGACCTGATTCTCGCCCTGCACCAGCGGGACGATCCGCTCCTCCTCGACCAGCGTGGCGCTTGCGTGGTCGAGTTGCAGCTCCACCCGTTCCCGGACCGGCAGCGTGATCAACTTGATTCGCGCCAGCGCTGGGCTGCACAGTCCCAGCAGCGCTGCGCACAGCAGCAGCGGACGCCGGCCGTGCAGCCAGCCGGCGTGGCATCGAAGCGTTTCGAATGACATTACCGATCTCCTTCGTTTTCACGATCGAGGCGGACCGCCGCAGCGCGGACCGCGTGGACGTTCTCTATCGACCGGGTTTGACGCCGCCCCGCACGCCGGGTTCCCGAGAATCCGCGAGCTCGGGTCGGGATTTGTCCGCAGCCGCCAAACGACTCCGAACCAGGTTGCCAGTCCAGGAGGGCCATGTAATCGCCGCGCCCCGGCGGCCGTCGGTCGCCTTCTCTTGGTTCGTCGCTGCGTCGCTGCGTCGCTCCGTCGCTTCCCCCTGGCTCCGTCGCTGCGTCGCTTCGTCGCTGAACTTCCCCCGCGCTCCGTCGCGATCCCCCATACCGTGCCGCGCCCCCTACAATCCGCTTCATGCTCCTGCGCTTCTGCCTCTACGGTTTCCTGAAAAACCAGCGCTATTTCGAGCCGTTCCTCGTGCTGATCTTCCTTGAGAAGGGCATGAGCTTCTTCGCGATCGGCTGCCTGGTTGCGTTCCGCGAAGTCTGCATCAACCTGTTCGAAGTCCCCACCGGCGCGATCGCCGACGTCTTTGGCCGCCGCCGCGCAATGATCTTCTCATTCGCAGCCTACATCGCCAGTTTTGTCGTCTTCGGCCTGTCGGTTTCCGTTCCGCTGCTATTCGTCGCCATGCTGCTGTTCGCGATCGGGGAGGCGTTCCGCACCGGCACGCACAAGGCCATGATCTTCACCTGGTTGCGGATGAACGGCCGCATCCACGAGCGCACCCGCGTCTACGGCTTTACCCGCTCCTGGAGTCAGATCGGCTCGGCCGTCTCCGTCGTCCTGGCGGCGGGATTCGTGCTCGCCTCGAACTCCTACGCCTACGTCTTTCTGTTCGCGATCATCCCCTACGCTGCAAATCTGGCGAACTTCCTGGGCTATCCCGCGGCGCTGGATGGCGATCGCGACCCCGACGCCACGCTGGGCAGCGCCGCCCGCCATCTGCGCGACGCCCTCGCCACGGCGCTGCGCAAGCCCGATCTCCGCCGCCTGATGCTGGAATCTATGGGTTTTGAAGGCATTTTCGCGGCCGTGAAGGACTACCTGCAGCCCGTGCTGAAGGCCGCTGCGCTGGCGCTGCTGGCGTCGGTGTCGACGGGCGACGCGCTCGGCGCGCCACAGCAGGCCGCGCTGCTGGTCGGTCCGGTGTACCTCCTCTTACACCTGGCTTCCGCCTGGGGCAGCCGCCGGGCGCACGAGCTCGTGGCAGCGGCCGGCGGCGAAGACCGCGCGGCAGGCCGGCTCTGGCTCGCGGCGGCCGCGCTCTATCTTGTCATCGCCGTGGCCGGCTTTGCGACGCTCGCCTGGCTGCTCATTCCGGCGTTCGCGCTGCTGCACGTTCTGCAGGCCGTCTGGCGACCGGTGATCATCAGCCGCTTCGACAGCCACTCCGACGAGCGACAGGGTGCGACCGTGCTGTCGATCGAGAGTCAGGCGCAGAGCATCGCCACGATGGCGACCGCGCCGGTATTGGGGCTGGCGATAGACATGGTCGCGGCGCACGGCCTGGGCGGCGCGTTCTGGCCGGCGGGCGCGATCGGGTTGCTGGTCGCGCTGCTGATGCAGGGCCCGGGCGCGCCGTGGCGGCGCAGCCCGCGCGCCGCCGCTTGAGACTCCCCGGCGATCAGTTCCGCCGCACGCACCGCGTGACCCTTCCGATCCCCGTGATGTACGGCGACGCGCCGAACTTCACAAAGCCCTCGGGCAGCACGCGCTCCGGGCGGTCATTCGGCGAGACGACGTAGATGCGCGAGAACGTCGCCATTTGTTCGCGCAGCGCCGCGTCCGGCTCGGCCGTCAGCATCAGAAACGCCGGATCGCGGCGGCTAAGGTAATGCGTGGTCAGCAGCAGATCGCGGCGCGGCCAATAGGGAATCCAGCCGGTCGCCTCGAACACGACGAGGTGGTCCGCGGCGACTTCCGA
The DNA here is from genome assembly GCA_964631045.1 of uncultured Planctomycetales bacterium. Taxonomy (GTDB): domain Bacteria; phylum Planctomycetota; class Phycisphaerae; order UBA1845; family Fen-1342; genus CAZVWB01. The sequence goes on along the minus strand of CAZVWB010000037.1, from coordinate 35,016 downwards.
CCCGAGCAGCTTCGCCAGCTTGCGGCTGTGCGGATTGTCGGTCGCCGGCAGCTCCATCGTCAGCGCGAGCGCCCCCGTCAACGCGACCGCCAGCGCGACCGCGGCCCGCCGCGGCAGGCACGCCCCGGCGCAGGTCAGCAACCCGGCCAGCCCCGCCGCGCTGCAGGCGCCGTATCGCAAATGGGTCAGCAGCTCCTTGCCGGTGGCCAGATCCATCGCGGCCAGCGAGACCAGCGGAACACCGTACAGCAGCGCCATCAGCGCTGCGCTTCGCCCGCCGCGCAGCAGCGCGACGCACACCCCGCAGGCGGTTCCCACGCCTACGAGCAGCCCCTCGGCCCACACGCGAATTCCGGAGTACTCCGGCAGGTTCTGGCTCATCACCAGTCGCAGCGGCAGATTCAGGACGCGGATCGCCGTGCGGCGCACACCGTCGCCCGACGGGTCGTTCAGCCAGTCCTGCGAACTGATGAACGCCCATTGCGCGACCAACGACGGCCCCCAGAGGACGCCGAACGCGCCGGCTGCCGCGACCGCTACGATACACCACGCCCGCCGCACCGCCCCGGGAGCGAAAAGCAGCATGAACGCCGCCAACCCGGCCAGCGGCAGCGCCGCAAAATAGTGCGTGAGCATCGCCGCCAGCAGCATCGCGCCCGTGGCGGCGGTCCACGCGAGCCGCGGGCCGCGTCCCAGCCGCGACCAGCGCGTCAGCAGCGCGGCCGAACCCCACACAGCGAGCACGACCCACAACTGCGCCAGGCTGTACTGCCGCGCCTGCTGCCCCAGGTTCAACTGTGCGTGTGCCGCACTCAGCAGCGCCGCGGCCGCCAGCCCGACCCACGGCCGCCCGAACTCGCGGAAGATCAGCGCCAGGGGGATGAGAGCCGCCGCGGCGAACACCGCCGCCGGCAGCCGGGCCGCAAACTCCCCGTCGCCCGCCAGCCGCCGCCACAGATTCATCAGCAGAAAGTACAGCGGCGGATGGCTGTCGTTGCGCAGATCGCGCCAGACGGCGGCGAGCGTGCTGTCGGCGCTTCGTTCCTGAAAGCGAGGAACGTCGCGGAGGATCGTTTGCGTCGGCAGCGCTTCGAAGGCGGCGCGGTGCGCGGCCGAGTTCAGCAGCGTGTGCAGTTCATCGAGCCAGAACTCCTGCGTCCCCAGCGTGGGCAGCAGCAGTGCGAGCGCCGCGACCGGCAGCGCGACCAGGCACGCGACATACGCGCGCGACGCGGCGGCCGTACCCGTCCCGTGTTCGGTCGTGCTCATGGCCGCGATAGTGTTCGCGGGCGCTGCGGCGCTGTCGAGCGCCGCCGACCCGCGGGGCCGCCGCAGCGTCGTTGCCGCGGCTTGCGTACCGTTGTCGCACTTTGCGGCGTTTGTTACAATTCAGAATTCGGATTGTGGCTCGGCCGCCGGGTGGTTGACGGCGCGGCGGGCTACGCTCGGCGTAACGCGATTCTCGTTTACTTCCGTCGGAAGATCGCCATAGAAGGAGTTCGGTTTTGTCCACCGCAGGCAACGCCCGCCGCTATCTGTTCACGTCCGAGTCGGTCAGCATGGGACACCCGGACAAGGTGGCCGATCAGATCTCCGACGCGATTCTCGACGCGATGCTGGCTCAGGACCCGTTCTCGCGCGTGGCCTGCGAGACGCTGGTCTCCACCGGCATGGCCGTCGTCGCGGGCGAGATCACGACCAAGGCCTACGTCGAAATCCCCGACATTGTCCGCGAAGTGGTTCAGGAGATCGGCTACACCAGCGGCGACATGCGATTCGACTACGAGTCCTGCGCGGTGCTCACGAGCATCAAGAAGCAGTCGCCGGACATCGCCATGGGCGTCGACAAGGAAGGCGCCGGCGACCAGGGCATGATGTTCGGCTTCGCCTGCCGCGAGACGCCGGAGCTGATGCCGCTGCCGATTCAGGTCGCGCACCGACTGGTCGAGCGGCAGGTGCACGTGCGGCGCGAGGGCATCATCGCCGGCCTGCGCCCGGACGCGAAGAGCCAGGTCACGGTCGAGTACGAAGGTCAGAAGCCGATCCGCGTCGACACGCTGGTGCTCAGCACGCAGCACGACAAGAGCTGGAACGACAGCCAGGAAGAGCTCAGACACGAGGTGATCGAGCACATCTTCAAGCCGGTGCTGGGCGAGTGGTTCAATCCGAAGATCACCCTGCACGTCAACCCGACCGGCCGCTTCGAGATCGGCGGCCCGCACGGCGACACCGGCCTGACCGGCCGCAAGATCATCGTGGACACCTACGGCGGCCGCGGGCGGCACGGCGGCGGCGCGTTCAGCGGCAAGGACCCGACCAAGGTCGACCGCTCCGCCGCGTACATGGCGCGCTACATCGCCAAGAACATTGTGGCCGCCGGGCTGGCGGACATCTGCGAAGTGCAGCTCTCCTACGCGATCGGCGTGGCCGACCCGACCAGCGTGCTGGTCAGCACCGAAGGCACGGCCAAGGTGGACGAGGGCAAGATCGCCAAGGCCGTGCGCGAGGTGTTCGCGCTGACGCCGCGCGGCATAATCGAGCACCTCGACCTGCGCCGCCCGATCTACCGCGAAACGGCCCGCAACGGCCACTTCGGCCGCTCGCTGCCCACGTTCACGTGGGAGAAGACCGACAAGGCCGAGGCGCTGCGCCGCGCAGCCGGAGTCTGAGGCGGCTGCGCCGCGCCGCGGGCGCCGGCGGGGCACGCTCCCGTTGACCTCCGCGGTCCCCGACTGCGGCCTTCGGCGCGCTACAGGGCGGCGAGCAGTTCTGCGTCGGCTGCGCCGCGGGCGGCCAGGAACCGCGCACAGACTCCAATCAACCGATTGCGGTCGATCGGCTTGGTCTCGAACTCATCGCACCCGGCGCTCAGGCACCGCTCTCGATCATCCGTCATCGCGTGCGCCGTCAGCGCGATGACCGGCAAACGACACCCCTTGCTTCGCAGCAGCCTCACCGCGGCATAGCCGTCCAGCTCCGGCATCTGCATGTCCATTAACACCAGATCGAACGGCGGCGGACTCGCCAGTTCGCCGTCGAGCGTGCCGTCCGCCGTCAGCGCGCTGACGGCGAACGCGCCATTCTCGGCCACCGTAACCGCGGCGCCCGCCTTTCGGAGCACGAACGCCAGCAGCCGCTGATTGTCAGGCCCATCTTCCGCAAGCAGGATGCGCGCGCCGCTGAGGGTCGGCGGCGCGGCGCCGAGCGATTCCGGCGCTGCCGGCTCGCGAAGCACTTCATCCGCGGCGATCAGGTCGCTCTCGGCCACATCGTCGGTCGAAATGCAAAGCGTAAGTGTTGAACCGCGACCGATGGTGGACTCGGCCACAATGTCGCCGCCGAGCATCCGCGCCAGCCGCCGCGAGATTTGCAATCCGAGCCCAGTCCCGCCGAACCGGCGCGTGGTGCTGCCGTCGCCCTGCTCGAAGGGGCTGAACAGGCGCGGCAGGTGCGCGGGGTCGATGCCGACGCCCGTATCGCGGATCGCGATCACCAGTCGCCCGCCCCGGGTTTCCCCGCGGTCGAATCTTACGCCCACGTCGACGCCGCCAACCTCCGTGAACTTGATCGCGTTTCCGAGCAGGTTGACCAGTATCTGGCGCAGCCGAACGACGTCACTGCGAATCGCCCGCGGAATCCGCGACTGCCAGGCGACTTCCAGCGACAGCCCCTTCGCGGCCGACTTCACGCGCATCAGGTCTATCACGTCGCGAACCAGGTGCGCCGGCGAGAGCGGCGCCGGCTCGATGCTCATTTTGCCGGCTTCGATCTTCGAGAGATCGAGCACGTCGTTGATTACGCTCAGCAGGTGTTCGCCGTTGCGGCGGATCGTGCGGATGGCGTCGCGGCGGCGTTCCGGCGTCGTCGCCGCATCCGTCTCGTCACCCAGCAGATCTGCGAACCCGAGGATCGCGGTCATCGGCGTTCGGATTTCGTGGCTCATGTTCGCGAGAAACTCGCTCTTGGCGCGGTTGGCCACGACCGCGGCTTCGCGCAGCGCGTCGAGCTCGGCATTCCTCAGCGACAATTCGAGCGCCTGGCTCGCGAGTTGGTCGCGGGCCGCGGTCAGCCCCTCGACCGCCGCGCGAATCTGGCAATCCGCACGGAACCGCTCGATCGCGATCGCGGCGAGTCGCGCGTGCTGCTCCAGCACGATCAGCTCCTCCGCAAGCGGCTCGCCCGCTTCGCGCCGATAAGCCGCAAACACCCCCAACACCGAACCATCCGATCCCTGGATCGGCTCCGACCAGCAGGCCGCGACTCCGCCGATTCGGGCTATGTCCTGATAGGGAGCCCAGCACGGATCGACGGTCACGTCCGGAGTGATGACGCGACGTCCCATGTATGCGGCTCGCCCGCACGTGCCCACCCCGGGCCCAAATGTCAGGCCGTCGACCGCGCTGACGAACGCGGTATCCATCGTCGGTGCCGCCATCATGCACAGTCGATCGCCGTCGATCTGCATGATCGACACGCGCACGTCGCTGAGGACCCGCTCGGCGGCCGAGCAGATTGCCGTCAGCACTTCCGGCAGCGGAGCGCCTGCGACGATCAGGCTTAGCGCCGCGGCGTAGCTTTCCTGGCTCAATTCGGCCGCACGCGGCTCGGAGACGTCCATGTGCGTGCCGACCATCCGCAACGGCCGCCCCGCAGCGTCACGCGCGACGACGCGGCCGCAGTCCAGCAGCCGACGCCAGCGGCCGTCGACCAGCCGCACGCGCAGCTCGCAGGAGTATGACTCCGTTTCGCCGCGCAGATGGGCCTGCACCCGCTGAACGGCAGCAGCCAGGTCGGTGGGGTGCACTCGCGCTTTCCAACCCGATGCGGCAACGACGGTTTCCGCCGCCTCCCCGCCGAAGAGCGCGCCCCAGCGGCGGTCGAAGCGAATCAGATCGGTGTGTAAATCCCAGTCCCAGGCGCCCAACCGCGCCGCACTCATCGCCAGGTCGAGCCGCTCGCGCTCCGCCGCGAGCGCCGCCTGCGCCGCACGGGCGTCGTTGATGTCCAACTGCGTGCCGACGATGCGCGTCACGCGCCCGTCGGCGTCGCGCTCGACGACGCGGCCGCGGGACAGCGTCCAGCGCCACGAACCGTCGCGATGCCGCAGGCGATGCTCGCACTCGTAGTTCGGCTGCCGACCGGAGATGTGCTGCTCGAGCGCCTCAAGCGCCAGGGGCAGATCATCGGGGTGCACGCGCGAACGCCAGGTCTCGCCGCGAGGCGCTAGATCCTCCAGTCGCTCCCCCACCAGCGCCGCCCAGCGCAGATCGAAGTGCGCCTCGTCCGTTTGCGGATTCCAGTCCCACGAGCCGAGGTTACCGCCCGCCAGCGCCAACTCAAGCCGCTCGCGCTCGCGTTCGACGCGCTGCTTGGCGTCTGCCAGTTCCGCCTCCGTCCGCTTGATCTCGGTGATGTCCTGATAGGTTCCCACGACGCCGACGACTTCGCCCGCATCGTCGCGCAGTGGCATCTTGTTGGTCACGAGCCACGCGCTGCTGCCGTCGGCACGCCGCTGCGTCTCGATGATGTTGAGCCGCGGCCCGCCCGACTCCATTACCTCACGATCGCAGCGCCGGTAGTGCTCGGCCTCGGCGTGCTCGTAGGACATGTCGAAATCCGTCTTACCCTCCAGGTCGTGGCAGCCGGCGTCGCGACGGAACGCATCGTTGGCGCCCAGGAATCGACTGGTGCGGTCCTTCCAGAATATCCGTACGGGCAGCAGATCGATGATCGTCTGCAGCAGCCGCGACTGCACGGCCGCACGCTGCGCGGTCAGGACGCGCTCGGTCACGTCGGTCTCGACCGTCAGGAACCCGGTCAACTCGCCGCGTGCGTTCCGCAGCGGCTCGCAATCGACCTCGACCCAGTACTCGGCGCCATCCCTGCGGCGCTGCGGCAGAATGGCGTGAAACGCGCGGCCGCTCGCGACCGCCGCGTCAACCTGTTCGTACGCGCGGCGATCGTGCGCTTTGATCCGCAGTCGGTCGCCGGGGCGTTGCCCGCGCAGCTCCTCCAGTGAGTATCCGGAGATGCGCGTGAAACCCTCGTTGCACCAGGTGACGCGCCCGGCGGGATCGGTGAGTAGGAAGCCGTTACTCGTGCGTTTCGCCAGCAGCGATAGTCGGTCGATCTCGACGGCGTTGGCCAGCAACCGCTTCTTCTGGCGAACGAGCCGCAGCGCAGCCGGCGCACTCAGCGCGCCGAGAATCCCGCAAACTCCGAGCATCGCGAGCCGGTCGAGCCAACTCTTCCGCTCTTCGATCCTCAGCACAATCGGCGCCAGTGACGCCGTCAGCGTGTCGGTAAGGCGCGCGTAGGCATCTCCCAGCTTGTCGCACGCGGCGACGAACGCCGCCTGCAATCTCTCGGAGTCCGAACCTGGCACCCCGCCGGCCAGGGCCTTTCGCGTGTTTGGCACGAGCGCCGGCAAGTCCTGCACCAACCCGCGCAGGCGCAAGTCCATGCGCACTGCGGCGTTGCCCGGTGCGTACTCTCGCGGTTGCGACTGAAGCAACCGCTCGATCTCCGCGTGCCGCCCCTGCAACGCTTCAATGTGCGTCCGCAGTTCCGCGGGCGCCTCGGCCGCCGCGACTTCTCCGTCGGAGAAGACTTCGGCCGCGCGCCGCGCGAGATGCTCGCTCGCGAGCAGTTGAAGCGCGCAAGCGCGGATCAGTTCTGCGGCCTGCTCGAGGTCTTTGCACTCGGCCTGGGAGACGCGGGCGCGGCTCGCGCTCGCCACGAAGACCATCCCGCCGAAACCCAGAGCGGCGATCCACATGATCAATGTGAACCCGCGTAGACGTGGTGTGTCGCTGGGTGTCATGGAGAAGCCCAAAGGCGCAAGCGCCGGCGAAGCGGGCGCAAGCGCCGCGCACGTTTGCTGGCCGAGCTGAGTGATTCGCGCGCACGCTGCGCGGCAGAGTACTCATCGGCTTCTCCCTACCGGGCGGCCACGACAATCCGGAAGCCCCGGGGCGCACGCGATTTGGCCGCGTCGCCGGGCCGCGCCGCGCTGCTTCCCCGCGCGCGAGAATCGCGCTCCGTCCGATACCGATGCTTCGCTCGCGGGCCGCGCCGCTACGAATCACGCCGACCGGTTCGGCTCGCCCGGCGACGACTCGCCCGGCTGCCAACGCCCATCCGCTCCCAGCAACTCGAACGGCCGAAACTGCGTTTTGTACGCCATTTTTGCGCACCCGAAGACGTGCAGCCCGAGGTACCAGTACGGCAACCCGCGCCGCCGGCACTCGTCGATCTCGCTCAGACACGAAAACACGCCGAGACTGCGGCGGTGCTCGTCCGGGTCGTAGACGAAATAGACGCTCGAGAGCGTGTCGGGCGTCTGATCGATGACCCCCTGCCCGACGAGCCGCTCGCGCACGCGGTAGGACATGACAAACGTCTCGATCGACGACGCGATCAGCGAGCGGGCCCACTCCTCCGGATCGCTGGCGGGGCGCTCATCGTGAACCGCTTCCTGGTAACGGCGGTAGAGCGCGTACGCTTCCAGCGAGACCCGCGGCGGGCCGAGCGAACACTGCACGTCGGAGTTCCGGCGGCGCACGCGGCGCTGCGACCGGCTCTCGACGAAGTCCGCGACGCGCACCCGGATCGGCACGCAGGCGCGGCAATTCGGACAATCCGGGCGGTAGTAGAGCTCGCCGGAGCGACGGAAGCCGCTGTCCATCAGAATCTGATACGCGGCCGAGTCGATGTCCGACGATAGCGCGAGCTGCCACGAGGCTGCTTCATCGGGCAGATAGGGGCACGGCATGTCGCCGCGCAGCACCGGCAGCGCGCCGAGCACGGGAAGGTGCAGGTGCTCAACTCGGTCTTCCGGACGCACGCAGCCGCTCCCGCTGGGGGCTGATCGGCGGCGGTCCGCGACGGCTCAGGGCGTCGCGGCCCCCGCAGCGCGCGGTCGCCGCCGCGGCTCAGTGAGCTTGTGAGTTTTTTGGGTGGGGCGAGCATTCTGCCCGCCCAAGAGGCTCGCGAAAGCGAGTGAAGCCCAAAAAGTTCACAAGCTCAGTGCCCCTCGCGCGCCAGGTTGCGGTTCCAAGACGGAATCTCGACGACCACGTCGCTGGTTCCATTCGGCACGCACTGGCAGCCCAGCCGCGACTGCGCCGTCAGGCCGTACGCCTCGTCAAGCTGGTCTTCCTCGTCTTCGGTGGCGTCGTTGCAGGCGCTTCGTCCCTCGCGCACGACGACGTGGCAGGTGCTGCACGCGCACACGCCGCCGCAGGCGTGGTCGAGTTCGATGCCGTGGGCCATGCAGATGTCGAGGATGCTGCCCGGCAGGCCGTGATCCTCGTACGGAATGCGGGCCGGATCGACCTCGATGACGTGCTCGCGGCGCTGCTCGTCGATGATCGTCAGCTTGTATTTTCTTCGCGGCAACTCCACGTTGGAGTCGGCGATGTAGGGGTTCTGACCGGGCATTCGTCGCTCCGAATAGGTCTGTCCGTTGGCGCCGCCGCGCGATCCGATCGCGCGCCGCGCTCGCGCCGCGCGCGGCGCCGCGCGCGGCACGGCCGAATCCAGGGGGCGCCGCTCAGCGCTCCGCTCTCAGGGCCTCCACGATGCCGAGCTCGGCCAGCGCCAGCGTGCTCTTTCCGAACGAGTCCAAGGCGGCATGCAGCGCGTCGAGGTCGCCGCCGGATTCCGCCATCCGCCGCAGCGCCGCGATGTCGCGCTCGATGCGGGCCCGCTCGCGCGGGTCGAGCCGGTCGCCCACCTTCGCCAGCATCTGCTCGGTTTTCTGCGTGTCGAACGCGACCTGGTTCGCCAGGTCGATGCGGCGATGCGCGTCGATGTCCTGCCGTGCGTAGCGCTGGCTCTCCTGCGTCACGCGCTCCACCTCCTCGCGCGTCAGGCCGTGATTGGGCACGACCTGTATCCCGGCGGCCGCGCCGCTGCGCTGCTCGCGGGCCGAGACGTTGAGTATCCCGTTGGCGTCGAGCAGAAACTCGACCTCGACCTTGGCGAACCCTGCCGGCATCGGCGGGATGCCGCGCAGCTCGAACACGCCCAGGCTGCGGCAGTCGGCGGCCAGCTCGCGCTCGCCCTGCAGCACGTTGATCCGGATCGCCGTCTGCCCGTCGACGAACGTGGTGAACATCTCCGTCGCCCGGCACGGAATCGTCGTGTTCCGCAGGATCAACTTGCCCATCGCCCCCCCCATCGTCTCGATCCCCAGCGAGAGCGGCGTCACGTCCAGCAGCAGCAGCCCCAGATCAGCCCCCGACAGCACCGACGCCTGGAGCGCCGCCCCGATCGCCACCACTTCATCCGGGTTCAGCGCCGTATACGGCGGCCGGCCGAACAGCTCCGCCACCCGCCGGCGCACGAGCGGCATGCGCGTCGAGCCGCCCACGAGCACGATGCGCTCCACCGCGCCGGCTTGCAGGCCCGCATCGGCCAGCGCCAGCCGGCAGGCCGCGAGCGTGCGCTCCACGAGCGGCGTCGCCGCCCGCTCGAATTCCTCGCGGGTGATGGTGCGGCGATACGCGCGGCCGCCGCCCAGGTCCAACTCCAACGCCGCCTCCGGCTGCTCGCTGAGGCGAATCTTCACGCTCTCCGAGAGCGATCGCAGCGCTTGCCGCGTCGCCGGCGAGTCGATCGACAGCCCGAACTGCTCGCGCACCTCGCGGGTCACCACGTCGGCGATCGTGCGGTCGAAATCATCGCCGCCCAGGTGCGTGTCGCCGCACGTAGCCAGCACCTGAAACACGCCGTCCTCGATCCGCAGGATCGATACGTCGAAAGTGCCGCCGCCCAGATCATAAATCGCGACGATCTGCGGAGTGTCCTCGCGGGCCGCGCCGGCACCGCTCGCGGTCGCCGGTGCGTCGTGGCACGTGGGCTGAGGCAGCGCCACGCGCCGCGACCCGTTGGCCGCCGGCTCGCGCGGCGCTTCGCGATCCGCGCGGGTCGCGCCGCCGCGCAGACCGATGCCGTACGCCAGCGCCGCCGCCGTCGGTTCGTTGATGATCCGCACCACGTCCAGTCCGGCGGCCCGACCTGCGTCGCGCGTCGCCTGGCGCTGCGCGTCGTCGAAGTACGCGGGAACGGTGATGACCGCCTTGTGAATCGAGCGGCCGAGATGCCGCTCGGCGCGCTGCTTGAGCTCGACCAGGATGACCGCGGAGAGCTCCTCGGGGCTGAAAAGCCGCTCGCCGATCCGCACCCGCACCGTGTCGCGCGGCCCGGCCGCCAGCGCGTAGGCCAGGTACGGCAGCTCCCCCTGAATGTCCGCGGCCCCCTTGCCGATCAGCCGCTTTACCGAATAGACCGTGGTCTGCGGGTTTTCGATCGCGTGCCGCCGGGCCTCCCAGCCGATCAGCGCCACGGGAGAGCGCCCCTCGCCGGGCTGCTCGCGCAGGCAGATCACGCTCGGCAGCCGCGCGTCGCCGTCCGCGTCGCGCACCACGTGCGGTCCGCGCTTGTCGACGTATGCGACGAGCGAGAACGTCGTCCCCAGGTCGATCCCGAGAATGACCGCGTCCGAATCCGTCACGCAATCCTCAGTCGATCGCACGCGCGGGGGCCGGTGAGGGCTTCACGCCCGCCTCGCGCGCCGCGGCGCCGCGCGGCGCGGCCGCCGGCTGCCCGCAAGCGCGAAAGCCTCCCGTGTTCAGATCGCCGCACGCTGCGCCTCCGATGCGCTGCCGACGGCCTGCGACAAACGCTCATCATACTTCAGCACGTTCAGCGCGACGCGCAGCGCGTGCCGCAGGGCCTCGTCGCCGGGCAACTGACGCGCCAGCGCGGCCATCGCCGCGATCCGTCGCTCGCGCTCCGCCCGAATCCGCTCGGCGATCGCGGCCAGCGCCGCAGCGTCCCCGGCGGCGCGAGCCTCGTCGATCTCCTCGCGCAGCAGCAACGTGGCCGACAGCACCTCGGGCGGCACGCCCTTGTCCTCAGCCGCCGAGCGACCGCCGGCGAGTTCCAGCATGTACTCCGCCCGCAGCACCGGATCCAGGAGCACCTGCTGGGCCCGGTTGATCTGGGCGCTCAACCGCAGGCTGAGCCCCGCCACTTCGACCGGGGCGCCCGGGAAGCGGTCGGGGTGCGTCACGCGAGCCAGGTTCAGGTACGCGCGGCGCACCTCGCCCGGATCCAGGTCGTAGCGCGGCGTCAGCGCCAGCAGTTCGAAGTAATTCAGCCGGTCCGCGGGATAGAGCGCGTGGCACCCGTCGCAGAACAAGTGCAGTTCAAGCGGCCGGTTGCACGCGGCGCACTTGGTCGGCGCCGCGCTCTGAGGCTGAGTTCGCGCTTCGTCCTGCATTCGCCGCTGCCGAAATCATGCGCCGCGCCGTCCCGAGCCGCCGCACGGGCGACCGGCGGGCGCAGCCTACGCGGAGTAGCTGCTGCCGCAACCGCAGGTGTGCTTCGCGTTCGGGTTGTTAAACGTGAAGCCGGCGCCCATCAGGCTCTCCTGATAGTCGATCAGCGTTCCGGCCAGGTGGCCCACTTCAAAACTCTTGAAGTCGCTCACGACCACGATGCCCTGCGAATCGAAGACCTCGTCGGTCTCGGCGATCGGCGCCTGCGCCTCGTCGCGCAGGTCGAGGACGTACGAAAGGCCGCTGCAGCCGCCGCCCTTGACCCCGACGAACAGGTACATCGACTCCGGGTGGCTGTCCTGCTTGAGGATCTCTTTGATCTTGTTGGCGGCGACCTCGCTGAGCGTGATGCCCTCGCTCGGATCCACCATCCGGGCGCGCTGCCGGCCCGTAAGCCCGTTCGTCGTCTCGATGGCGTGCACGCCGTTGTGCGCTTCGATGCTGCTGCTCATTCAAAACACTCCTCGTCTGCAATCACGTTCGGCCGGCCGGGCACGCTGCCCCCGGCACGGCGGGTCAGCCGGTCGCGACTTCCTCGCCCTTGCGGACCGCCAGCTTGTCGCGCGCGTCCTTGACCGCGGCGCGGATGGCGTCCTCGGCGAGCACGCTGCAATGAATCTTCACCGGCGGCAGCGCCAGCTCGTTCACGATGTCGGTGTTCTTGATCTCCAGTGCGGCGTCCAGCGAGCGGCCCTTGAGCCACTCGGTGGCCAGCGAGCTCGACGCGATCGCCGAGCCGCAGCCGAAGGTCTTGAACTTGGCGTCGACGATGTTGGCGTTCTCGTCGAACTTGATCTGCAGCTTCATCACATCGCCGCACTCGGGCGCGCCGACGATGCCGGTGCCCACCATCGGATCGGTCTTGTCGAACGAGCCGACGTTGCGCGGGCGCTCGTAATGTTCGATGATCTTTTCGCTATACGACATTCTGCCGTCTCCTCTTGCAGCGTCCTGCGGCGGGCGAGCGACGCGCGCCGCGCGATTCCCTTCAAACGCGCCTGTGCGCGGTCAGTGGTGCGCCCACTGCACGGTGCTCAGGTCAATTCCGGCCTGCGCCATCTCATAGAGCGGGCTCATCTCGCGCAGCTTGCGCACCGCCCGCACCACCTTGTCGGCGGTGTAGTCGATCTCTTCGGCCGTGTTGAACCGGCCCAGCGAAAAGCGGATGCTGCTGTGCGCCAGATCGTCGCCCACGCCCAGGCTCTTGAGCACGTAGCTGGGCTCCAGCGACGCGCTGGTGCAGGCCGACCCGCTCGACACGGCCACGTCGGAGAAGCCCATCATCAGGCTCTCCCCTTCCACGTACGCAAACGAGACGTTGAGGTTTGTCGGCGTCCGCTGCGTCGGGTGCCCGTTCAGAAAAACCTCGTCAAGCTGCGTGGCGATCGTCTTGTGCAGGCGATCGCGCAGCGCCGCGATCCGCGCCGGCTCGGTGTCGCGGTGGGCGTGGCACACTTCCGCCGCCTTGCCCAGTCCCACGATGCCGGGCACGTTCAGCGTGCCGCTGCGCATGCCGCGTTCGTGTCCGCCGCCGTGCAGGATCGCCTCGCAGCGCACGCGCGGTTTCTTGCGCCGCACGTACATCGCACCGACGCCCTTGGGGCCGTGAATCTTGTGGCCGCTCATCGTCAGCAGGTCGATGCCCATGGCCTGCACGTCGATCGGAACCTTTCCGAACGTCTGGCAGCAGTCCGTATGGAAGATGACATCCCGCGCCTTGCAGAGTTTGCCGATTTCGGCGACCGGCTGGAGCGTGCCGATTTCGTTGTTGCCGTGCATGATCGACACGAGGATCGTGTCGGGACTCAGCGCGTCGCGCAACTGGTCGAGATCGACCATGCCGTAGCGATCGACCGGCAGGAACGTCACGCGGAAGCCATGCTGCTCGAGATACTTGCAGGGGTCGATGACCGCCTTGTGCTCGGTCACCTGCGTGATGATGTGCTTGCCCTTCTCGCCGTACATCGCGGCGATGCCCTTGATCGCCAGGTTGTTTCCCTCGGTCGCGCCGCTCGTGAAGATGATCTCTTTCGAGTCGGCGCCGATCACCGCAGCCAACTGCTGCCGGGCCGCGTCCACCGCCTCCTCCGCCGCCCAGCCGTACGGATGGTTGCGCGACGCCGGATTGCCGAACTTCTCGCAGAAGTAGGGCAGCATCGCGTCGAGCACCTGCGGATCGACGCGGGTCGTGGCGTTGTTGTCCAGGTAAATCAACTTCTCGCTCATTGTGCCAGAGCCCTTTTTAGTTGCAGGGGCGCGGCGGCCGTTACGGCCGCGCCGTCGAATGCGACGTCGGCCACCGTCACCGCGGTCAGAAACGTACGGAATCGCTCGTGCAGCCGGTGCAGCGGATCGCGAATCGGGCAGTTGCCCGAAAGATCGCAGGCCGGCTCGCCGGACGCGGGCGTCACGCAGCGCACCAGCCGCACCGGCCCCTCGACACCCTCGATGAGATCCTGCAGCGTGATGTTCCGCGCCGGCCGCGCCAGCATGTAGCCGCCGCGCGCCCCGCGCACCGACTCCACCAGCCCGCAGCGATTCAGCGTTTTCAGCACGTTCATCAGCAGCGGCAGCGGGATCGAATAGCGCGCCGCGATGTCGCGGGCACTCACGACCATGTCGCCGGCTCGCGCCAGGTGACTGGCCGCGATCAACGCGTACTCGCATTTTCGCGTCAGCGAGAGCATACGTGCCTCGGTTCCATTGCCGGCGACGCTCCGTCGCCCGGCGCGGATAATATAGAACCATATCGGTACGATTTCAACGCCGTCGGAGCGGATTGTCGCTGCAATTGAAACCCCCAAAGGCCGCCGCGTCGGGGGCCGGCCCGCTTGGCTCAATACTGAGTCGACTGCAGGCTGAGGTGTGAAACGCCCGCGGGGTGCGCGGTCGCTACTTCTGGCGGTAGGTGATTCGCCCGCGTTTCAGATCGTAGGGGGACAGTTCCACGGTCACCCGGTCGCCGGGAAGAATGCGGATGAAGTTCTTTCGCATCTTCCCCGAGACGGTCGCGAGGACTTCGTGCTTCGCCTGGCCGAGCTCCGCCTCGACCAGAAACATCGCGTTGGGAAGCGCCTTCACCACCACCGCTTCCATCGTGATCGCATCTTGCTTCGCCAAAGGCACTCCCGCTACTCCCAGCCGCCTGCATCCGCTGCGGCTTGTAAACGCACGTTCGCTGGCGGATACCGCGAGCCGACTTCGGTCGGCTGATGCCACGGCGACGCGAGTGCGAACTACCGGCCGGTTCATCTCTCCCCCGAGCACTGCGATCCTAGCTGCCGCCGCATGTTCCGTCAATGCCGCCGTTGTCGACGCGGTGCTCGCGGGTGCATCTCGCCAGCGGTTGCATTTCACAGGGTGGGGCGGGGCATCCTGCCCGCCGAATGAGGTTGCCTGGCCGGAGCGGGCACAATGCCCGCTCCACCCGGTGCGCCGCAACCGAAGGCGAGCTGCACCCGGTGCTCGCCGTATAATCAGCACCGCCGTCGCGGCGATCGCAGCGCGAGTCGCAGCAGCGCTGGACCGGAAGTCGCGCGGCACTGGAGACGGCCCTTGGGTGATCGGCAACTGATGTATTCCGCGCGGAAGTTCCGGGTGGAGCGGATGCGCGTGCCCGTCGCGAACGCGGTTCTCGATTATGACATCGTGGTGCACCCCGGGGCGGCGGTCGTGTTGCCCGTCCTGCCCGATGGGCGCATTCTGCTGATCCGCAATCGCCGCGTCGCGGTCGATGCCGATCTGCTCGAACTGCCCGCCGGAACGCTCGATCCCGGCGAAGCGCCGGCGGTATGCGCCGCGCGCGAGCTGGAGGAAGAAACCGGCTACACCGCGGCGGAAGTCGCGCCGCTGCTCTCGTTTTACGCCTCGCCGGGGTTTTGCACGGAACGCATGCACCTGTTCGTCGCGCGCGGACTTTCCGCCGGGCCGGCCCGCCCCGAGCCGGGTGAGCACATTCGCATGGCGCCGATGACGCTGGACGACGCGCTCGCCGCGATCGCGCGCGGCGAAATCTGCGACGGGAAGTCGATCGTGGCGCTGCTGTACTTCGATCGCGCCGCGCGGGCGGCGGGGGCGCCGCGATGAACTTCCTCGGCGGCTCGTTCCGGATCGGCCGGCTGTTCGGCATCGACATTAACGTTCACGTCTTGTACGTGATCTGGGCCGCGTTTCAGTTGCTCGACGCGCGCGGCGACTGGCAGTGGGCCGCGCTGTTTCTCGGCATGCTGTTCGCGATCATCCTGCTGCACGAACTCGGTCACTGCTTCGGCGCGCGGGCCGTCGGCGGCTGGGCGAATGAGATTCTGATGTGGCCGCTGGGCGGGCTGGCGTTCGCGCACGCGCCGATGCGGCCGTGGGAGCAGTTCGTCACCGTCGCCGCCGGACCCGCCGTGAACGTGGCGTTCTGCCTGATCAGCGGACTCCTGATGATCGCGGTAACGGGGCAGTGGAACCTGTTCAGCCTCAATCCATTCGGGCTGACGGTCGATCTGCCCGGCGGTGCGCCCGATTGGCTGGTGTACGTCGCGCTTTTCTATCACGTGAATTACTGGCTGTTGTGCTTCAATCTGCTGCCGATTTATCCGATGGACGGTGGACAGCTCTTCCTGACCTTCATCTGGCCATTCGTCGGCCTGCAGCGGGCCACGATCCTCGCGTGTCAGGTGGGCATCGCCGGCGCGTTCTTCATCGGCGCCTGGGCGCTCATGAGAATGGGACAGGGCGACAGCGGCGTAATCCTGCTGCTGATTGCGATCATGGGCGCGACGACCTGCCTGCGCCGGCTTCAGTACGCGCAAGCGGGTATGCTGGTGGACGAGCGCATTGCATCCGTCCGCCATGTCCTGCGCAACGCTCCGCCGCGCCAGAGCATCTGGAAGCGGCTGTTCGGCCGCCGGGGGCAGCAGCGTCGCCGGGCGCCCGGCGAAGGCGTGGTCAGCGTAAACCCCAATCCTGGAGCGTGGCAGGAACGGGTGGACGAAGAGCGCCGCCTCGACGAAGAGGTGGATCGCATCTTGCAGAAGGTGCATGAGAAGGGCCTCGCGAGCCTCAGCTACGTAGAGCGCCAGACGCTGGAACGCGCATCGCGCATGCGCCAGGATCGCGAGCGCGAATTGGGCAGAAACCTCGACTGATCCCTGCCGCCTTGGCGGCAGTACGCGGCCGCGCCGCACGCGACTCCTCCCCGCGGGGCGAGAAGCGCCTGCGAGCGGACGCCGCCCGAACTGGAGAATTCGCCGAATGGGTCCACTCGCCTACTACGCCCCCCTGTGGCTCGGCACGCTGCTGGCTGCGGGAATCATCGCGGTCAGCCATCCGGCGCTAGCGGAGCTCGCGCCGCTCCACCGTGCGCTGTGGCTGCTGGTCTACCCGGTCGCCGCCGGCCTGTGGGCGCAAAGCGCGATGGTCGGCGCGCAGGGCGTTTTCGCCCAGGTCTTGCCAGCCCCCGGCGGGAGATCGATTCGCGGACCCAGTGCGGTCCTTGCGGGGAGCTTTACGCTAACATTTGTTTCTGCACTGCCCGCCGCCGTCTTCCTAAGCGTTCAGGGTCAGTCCGGTCCGGCGTACTGGGCGCAGGGCGTCTCGGGCGGCGCGCTGGTGCTGGCGGGCATCAGCTACTTCTGGGCGTGGCCGACGGCCGATCGCGACTTCGCGGGCGAACGCGGCGTGCCGTGAGTGCTCCGCACCCGCTCGCACGCTGTACCGCGGCGCGGGCGCGCAGCGCTGCAGCGCCCGCCGACAAAGCGATTATCAGAGCGGCCAAGCGCCTGCGATCTTTCTGCGCGAATCCGGCCCGCGGCGCGCCCATTTCGCTTGATTTGCAGCGCGACGCCGCGCTAGACTCGATCGCACGTGACACGCGGCGGGCGGCGGAGGGGCGCCGGCTGCGAGGGAGGATCCCGCTGGGACTTTGCGCCCGAGGAGGCAGCGGTCATGCTATCCCGACTATGGACTCCGCAACGCATCCGGATCGCCGTCTACTTCGTCGCTTCCTATCTGGCGATGTGCTGATCCCCCGTCGGCCGCGACGACCGGCGTCGCCGATGCGGCCTGCGGAATGCGAGCGACGCTCCGAATGAGATTCGAAGCCGCCGATCTGGAACCCTGGTTCGAGTACCGCGCCGACCGCGCCGCCGGCCCCGGCGGACAGCACGTCAACAAGGTCAGCACGCGCATCACGCTGTTGTTCGATTTCGAGCGCTGCGCGCAGCTCACGCCGCTGCAGCGCGACTGGATTCGCACGTTCTGCGCCACCCGTCTCTCGGCCGATGGTCGTGTTCGCATCGTCGCGCAGCGCGAGCGCTCGCAGAGCGCCAATCGCGAGGCGGCGACGCTGCGCCTGCTTCAAATCATCGAGGAGGCGCTGCACCGCCCCACGCCGCGGATCGCCACGCGGCCGACCGCCGGCGCGCGTCGCCGACGCCTCAGCGAGAAGCGCCGCAATTCCCAGCGTAAGGACGAGCGTCGCATCCGTAGCGACGAGTAAGGGCGGCGCGTCGCCCCCGGGCGCGAACTCCGCCGTCGACGCACGCGCTCGAAAACTTGTGGGGCGGCCCGCTTGCATTTTCCGCCGATCGGCGGCATACTCCGGGATTCCAACAGAAGAGTCTGCGGTCTGCAGCCGGAGTGCGTGAATGGGCGCCACGCTCGATGCCTTACGCGAGCTTCAGGAGATCGAGCTTCAAATTGTCGACATTCGCCGCCAGGTCGCGCGGAAGGAGACGCTGGTCGCGGGCCAGACCACCAAGGTCCGCGGCGCGCAACAGCAGCTCGATGCCGAGAAAACCGAACTTCGAAAGGCCCAGGCCGAGATCGACGCGCTCGATCTGGACCTGAAGAGCCGCACGGCGGCCATCAACAAGCTCCGCGAACAACTCAACTCGGTTCGCACCAACAAAGAATACGCTGCGATCCTCGCCCAGCTTAACAACGAAAAGGCCGAAGCCAGCCGCGTCGAAACCCGGGCGCTGGAACTGATGGGCAAGCTGGAGACCCGCAAGAAAGCCATGTCCGAGCGGCTCGACGCCGAGCGCGGCCAAGCTTCGCGCCTCGACGAGCTAAAGGCGGAAGTCGCTTCGGCGCAGGCCACCTTTGCGACCCGCCTGGCCAATCTCGACGCCCGGCGCGTCGCCGCCGCCGCAAAACTCGCTCCGGAGCTCCGCGGCATGTTCGATCGCCTCAGCGAGCGCTACGACGGCGAAGTGCTGGCGGCGATCATGCGGACAAACCCGCGGCGGCACGAGTATCTGTGCAACGGCTGCAACATGTCGCTGTCGGCGGAAACCGCCAATGCCTGCATGACCCGTGACGAAGTCATCACTTGTCGCAATTGCGGGCGCATCCTCACCATCGAGCGCGGAATCTAGCGGCAAACGGTGATCGGTGGGACTCATCCTGCACGTGGATGGCGGCTCGCGCGGCAACCCGGGTCCGGCCGGGGCGGGCGTCGTGATCGCCTGGGATGACGGCCGGGTCGTCCACGAAGCCGGCTATTTCCTCGGCACCCAAACCAACAACGCCGCCGAGTATCACGCCTGCATCCGCGCGCTGCAGCGCGCCCAGCGCTGCGGTCCGCAGCCGCTGCACGTGCACTCGGACAGCGAACTGCTCGTCCGCCAGGTGACCGGCGAATATCAGGTGAAGAATCCGAAGCTGGAGGCGCTCTACCGCCAGGTGCAGTTGCTGCTGCTCAAGGCGCCGCGCTGGCAATTCAAGCACGTGCCGCGCGAGAAGAACCGCCGCGCCGATCAACTCGCAAACATGGCGATGGACGCCGGCGCCGATGTGATCGTGTTCGAGGCCGACGCGACCGAAGCAGCCGACCCGACCGCGCCACCGCCGACGGCCAAGCCGCCCGAAGCGGCCGACACGACCGCGCAATCGCCGACGGACGAGCCGCCCGTCGCGCCGCGCCCGGCGGAGCCCGCCGCTGCTCAGCCGGTGGTCGCCCCAGGCGACGCGACGCGGCGCGTCGTGGTCGAGATCGCCCGCCAGCCGGGCCCCGGCTGCTGCCCGGCCGAGTGCTTTGCGTCGGACCAATACGTGGTGGATGCGGTGCTGCCCGCCGGCTGGTGCCTGCACGCCGCCCAGACATTTCTGCCCACGATTCTGGCAATGCGAAACACGCAGCCGCAGGAATTCGCGGCGATACCGGCGATGACGCTGCATTGCATTCGCGGCGGCTGCGATGCGCGGTTTCGTATCATGCCGCAACTGGGCGTGAACGGCCGCCCGAGAGGTGCGTAGGTCCCAGCGGGGTGCGACGGAAAGGAACGAGAATGCTCGGAATTCGCACGGCGTTTGCAATGTGTCTCGCGTGCATCTTCGCGCTCACAAACGGGTGTTTGGGCCCCCTCACCCCAATTTTGCCCGCCAGCACGAAGACCACCGTGATTATCGTGCGCCACGCGGAGCGCGATCCGGGCCTCGATCCGCCGCTGAATGAAGAGGGCGTGGCCCGCGCCGCCGTGCTGCGCGAGGCGCTTGCCGAGCGCGGGGTGACGGCGATTTATTGCACCGACCTGATCCGCAATCGCCAGACGGTTCAGGACCTGGCCGGCGACCTCGGCCTGACGCCGAACCTGATCAACCCGGCGCTGTACGTGGACACCGTCGCCGCGGCCGAGACTGTCGTGAGCGACATGCTGCGCGATCATCCCGGCGGCACGATTCTCTTCTGCGGCAACATCGGCTCAGTCTTCGGCACACCCGGAATCAACGAGACGATCTACGCCCGCCTCGGCGGAACCGGGCGAACGCCCGTGCGCTATCAGGACTTGTACGTCATCGAATTCTCCGGCGACAGTTCCAGCAACATCATTAAAGCCGAGTACGGCGAACCCAGCAGTCTGGATCCGTCCTAGCGGGGCCGTGCTCCCGCCCCGGCACATCCCGGCGGTATTTGCGCGAGCGGCACACCGGAAGTGTGATTTTCGCACTGACTGTTAATTCGTCGTGAGCGGTTTAAACCGCATCAACCCGATTGGTCGATATCGACGGCCAGCGGCGGCCGCAATCGTTCGCGGCGGCCGGGCGGGAACTGCGCGTCGCGCGGGGGCGCGGGTGCGGCGAGCATGTTGGGGAGCGTGCGATTCAAAGTGGACGACGAGTTGCGATCGCCGCCGCAGCCGCCGCTGTCCTCGGGGCGCTGATCGGGTGGTGTGTGTTTCCGCGACTCGGGCTCGCCGCGCCGTCGATCTGCGCCGCGGGCGGTTCGGTCGTCGGCTCGGTCATTGCATTTCGCACGCGACAGCGAGTGCGTTCGGTCGGCGCGACCGACGCACCGGACGGCATGTCACCCGCGGCGATCGCGTTGATATCGCAAACGAGTCACGAGATTCGCACGCCCATGACCGCGATCGTCGGCTACAGCGAGGTGCTCAGCGACCCGGCCGCCAGCGCCGCGGAACGGGCTGACGCGATCGAGTCCATCCGGCGTAACAGCCATCACGTTCTGGCGCTTCTGAATGACATGTTGGACTATTCCAAGCTGAACGCCGGCGCCATGATGCCCGAATCGATCGAGTGCGACCTAGCGGCGCTGGTCCGTGCGACGCTGGAACTCGCACGCGGCCGCGCGGAGGCCGGCGGCATCTACCTGCAGTTTGACACCACCGGTCCGCTGCCCGCGCTCGTCCACACCGATCCGACCCGCCTGCGGCAGATTCTCGGCAATCTGCTGGCAAACGCTGTCCGATTTACCCGTCACGGCGGCGTGCGGCTGACGGCCTCGTGCAGCAGCGCGACTCCGCCCCGACTGCGCTTCGACGTGATCGACACCGGTATCGGAATTCCCCCGGAGCGGCAGCGCGCTCTATTTCAGCCCTTCCAACAGGGCAGCGCAGCGACCGCTCGGGAGTACGGCGGCACCGGCCTCGGGCTGACGATCA
The DNA here is from genome assembly GCA_964631045.1 of uncultured Planctomycetales bacterium. GTDB lineage: Bacteria > Planctomycetota > Phycisphaerae > UBA1845 > Fen-1342 > CAZVWB01. The sequence continues at coordinate 13,778 of CAZVWB010000037.1, read as the reverse complement.
GCCGCGAGCTGGCGCGCATGCTGGGCGGCGATGTGACGCTGGTGTCCTCGACACCGGGCCGCGGCTCGCACTTCCGGGCTGAAGTGCCGCTGGCGGCTCCGCCGCCTCAGAGCGCGTGGCGCGCGGCGCTGGACCCCTTCGCCGCGCCCGACCCGCCTCCCGCGCTGGCGACGTCAAGCGAGTCCATGCTCCTTTCGCAGCACCGCGTGCTGCTGGCCGAAGACGCGCTGGATACGCGCCGCATTCTCGGAGCGTTTCTGCGACGCGCCGGCGCGCACGTAGACGAAGCGTGCAACGGCGCGGACGCGTTGGAGCGCGTGGTGGCGGCCCTTCACGGGCGGCGCGCCGACGACCCGCCGGGCGAATACGACGTCATTCTGATGGACATGGAGATGCCCGTCATGAACGGCTTCGAGGCGACGCGGGTGCTGCGAGAACGCGGATATCTCCGCCCCATTCTGGCCCTGACCGCCAACGCGATGCCCACCGACCGGGCCGCGTGTCTGGCGGCCGGCTGCAATGCGTACTGCGCCAAGCCGGTTTCGCGCGTCGATCTGGTAAGGGCCGTGGCGGCCCTGTGCCAGCGCGCGGCAACCACAAGCCCGCTCGACGCGGCCGCCGCCGCGTCGTAGCCGCCGGGGACCGCCGGTGCTCAGCTCGCGCCGCCGAGCACCGCTTCGCAACGCTTCCGAAACTCGCCCGCCCAGCCGCTGAGCAGCGTTTGTGCCGCCGTCGGCTCGGCCGCGCCCAGCGCGGCGGCATGATCGCGCGCGGCGGCTTCGTCGAACGGCACGGCGAACAGCACCTGCCGTCCGGCGGCATCGGCCGCCGCGGCCGCGCGCTGCAACCGCACGTGATTTTCCCCCGCCGCGGCGCTCACCAGCGCCGGAAGCAGCGCGCCAAACAGGTCAGCGCGCGTCAGGTCGAATTTCACTCCGAGCTCGCGGGTGTACGGATTCCCGGCCACGCTCAGTTCGCTCGCGTGCTTCGCATACACCTCCGGCAGGATCGGATAGTGGTACAGCGAAACAAGACGCCCCTCCGCCGGCGCCGCCGCCCCGGCCCACAGCAACTGCCCTTCGACGCTCAGCAGATAGCGCACGAACTCCACGGCGGCGGCATCGGGCCGCGGCGCGTTGATGACGCTCACCACGTCGGGCGAAATGGCCGTAGCGCCCGGCGGGTCGATGTAGACCAGGTCGCCGCCGCTCTCGGCCGCCAGCCGCATGCCGTCGAAGTTGACCGCGAAACTGGCGAGAAACACGCCGCTCTGAACCCCATTCAGCGCATCGGCGCTGCGACGATTGACCGCGCGGGCGTTCGCGAGGATCCCCATCAGCGTCGGCCAGCCGCGATCCCAGCCCAGATGCTGGAGGATCAGCAGCATGCACTCGCGGTGGCTGCCGCTGGCGGCCGGGTCGGCCAGCCCGATCCACCCGGCGAAGCGCGGGTCGGCCAGATCGGCCCACGTCGCAGGCGCCTCGATGCCGCGTTCGCGGCACGCGCGACTGTTGTAGATGATCCCGAAGCTGCTCAGGCCCGTGCCGAACCAGTGGCGATCCGGATCGCGCGTCGGCAAGCCCGCCACATCCGGCGGAATTCCCGCGAGCCGATCGCCGATGTCCACGGGTCGCGAGAGCCCGCGCGCTCGCAGCTCGCGATGATCCGCGATGCCGCCGCCGAACATCACGTCGGGAATCGCGCCGCGGAACTCGTCAGCGCTGCCGCCGAGCGACTTCTCGATGTACTCGACGCACTGCGGGGTGCCGCGCACGATCCACTGTATGGACACGCGGCTGCCGCGCTCGCGGGCGTACCAGCCGGCGAACCCGGCGCCGAACGCGTCGCGAATCGCCTCGTTATGCGGCGTAAGGATCGTGAGCGTCACGCCGGAGTCGGCGGCGGCAGCGCCAGGGGCGTCGCTGCGATCGCAGCCCGCGATCGCAACCGCGGCAATCCCGAGACACCACGCAATTCGATGCACGCCACCCCGTGGACGCGAGCGCATGTTTCACCCAGTTTGCAGAGCGGAAATCCGGCGGCCCATCCGCGGGCCGAAACTCAGAGCTTAGCTCCCGCCGCGCCGCATGCCCAGTCGATTCGCACCGCTATGCGCGATCTTAACGTTCGCGCCGCACAAGCACCTCGACGCCGCGCGTCGGGTGTCCGCGTGTGATGACGCGCTCCGGCCGCGCGCAGCGCATCCACGGCTTTCGATCGACCAGAATCTCCGCATCGATGCCGTAGAGGCGATTCTCGTCGATCCGCCGCGGGTCAAACGCCAGCTCGAAGGGAATCGGCACGCGGCCATCCGTTCGCAACATGCGGCCGGCGATGATGCGGTCGGCGCGGTCGCCGCGCAGTTCCACCAGATTGACGCGCAGCATCGCGTCGCGCGGCATGCGGATGCGCTCGCGATAGACGACTTCGCCGCGAACCGTCTCCTCGCGGACGATCACGCCGCCCGGCCGGCGATCGGAAGAGCGGCAGCCCGCTGCGGCGAGCACGGCGCCGCCAAGCGCGACCCACACCCAGGCTCGTTTCATCGGAAGGTTCTCCAGATTCCAGAGTTGCAGCCGGTCGTGCGCGGCCCGGTTGCTTGCCGCCGGCACAGGCCGCGAGTATACCCTGTCGGCCGCCGCGCGGCGCTGGACACCGGGTCGCGCGGCCCGCCGCAGGAGCCGCTCGCGGGTGTACAAGCTCTTTCTGACGCTCCGCTATCTCCGCAAACGCCGCATCGCCTGGTTCGCCGTCCTGGCCTGCACACTGTGCGTCTGGATGGTGCTGACCGTCACGTCGGTGATGGGCGGCTTCCTCGACACGCTCAAGCAGCGCGCCCGCGGGCTGCTCGGCGACCTGATCGTGGACAACCGTTCGTTCGGGGGCTTTCCGCTTTACGATGAGTTCATCGCCGACGTCGGCACGTGGCGCGTCCTGTCGCGCGAGGCGATCGACCGGGCCCGGCGGCAATACCCGGCTCTGGACGAACCGGCGGCGGGCGTCGTGTGCGCCACCCCCGCGGCCCTGGCGGCGGTGCCCGAACTGGCCGCCGCGCCGCCCGTGTTTGAGCAAGCCACGCCGGTCATCTACAGCTTCGGGCTGATTCGCTTTCCGCAGTCGGAGCAGACTTCGACCGTGCGGGTAGTCGGCATCCGGCTCGAAGAGGTTTATCGCGTCAACGCGTTCGCCGAGAGCCTGTACTACAACCGCTTCTATCCCGAGTCGACGCACCTGGGCGATCAACAGCAGCCGCTGGTCGGGGCGATCGCTCCGCCGGAGCCGGAGCGCAAGCTGCTGCTGGCGCTGCCCTCGCCGCTGCGGGAGGCGCTGGACCGCTCGCGAGCCGCCGGTCTGACCGACCCGGACAAATCCGACTCCGACGTGAATCAGGAGTTGCAGCGGCAGGGCGAGCCGCCGATCCCCGGAATCTACGCACCGAACTTCGTCGAGATCGACGAGAGCCACCTGGCCATCGGCGAGCCGGCGTGGACCGGCGATCCGCTGCCGGGAATCATCATCGGTCGCGACATCGTCGCGACGCGGCTGCCCGAGGGCAATTACGACCGCTATGGGCAGTACCCGCGCGGCTGCCCGGTGACGGTGACGCTGATTCCGGTTTCACTGACGGCGTCGATCGACACGCCGATCAAGCAGGCGTTTCGCTACGCCGACGACTCGCGCACCGGAATCTACGAGATCGACTCGCAGCACGTTTACTGCGATTTCGAGCTGCTTCAGCAGTTGCTCCTGATGGACCCCGCCGAGCGGCCGGAAGGCGCCGGTATGGCGCCGGCGCGCTGCTCGCAGATTCAATTCAAACTCTCCGCGGCGGTCGATGCGACCGTGCGCGAGCGCGTGTGCGGCGCGATGCGCACCCGCTATCGGGCGATGGCCGACCGCCCCGAGTTCGATCTGCGCGCCGCCGAGCGCAGCCTGGTGGCCCGCGTCGATGCCTACACCTGGGAGCAGTCGCAGGCGCACGTGATCGCGCCGGTCGAGAAAGAGCGGTTCCTCGTCACCATGCTGTTCGGCGTGATCTCGCTGGTGGCCGTCGTGCTGGTGCTCTGCATCCTCTACATGATCGTGCTGCAGAAGACCCGCGACATCGGCATCGTCAAGAGCATCGGCGGGTCTTCGGCCGGCGTGGCCTGCGTGTTCGTGCTGTATGGTCTGTCGGTCGGCGTGCTGGGCGCTACGCTGGGCGTGGTGCTCGGCGTGCTGTTCGTGACGAACATCAACGAGGTGCAGGCCGCCCTGATCTGGATCAGCCCCGGCCTGCGCGTCTGGGACCGCTCCGTGTATTCGTTCGACGAGATTCCGCATCGCGTCGCGCCGGAAGACGTGGCGGCCGTGGTTATCGCCGCGCTGATCGCGTGCACGATCGGATCACTGGCGGCGGCGTGGCGCGCCGGACGGATGCAGCCGGTGGAGGCGCTGCGATATGAATGATGTCAGCGCCGCCCAGGCCCCGCCGCTCGCGCCGCGCAGCCCGGACTTCGCGATCCGCCCGCTGCTTTACGCGCACGGGCTCAGCAAGTCCTTCCGCATGGGCGGAATCGTGCTGCCGGTCATCCGCGACTGCACGCTCTCGGTGCACCGGGGCGAGTTCGTCGCCATCATGGGCAAGTCGGGCAGCGGGAAGAGCACGCTGCTGCACCTGCTCGGGGCGCTGGACGTACCCGACGGCGGACAGGCGATCTTCGACGACCAGCCGGTCTTTCGCGACAGCGATCGTCCCGGCGCGGCCTGGACCGGCTCGCCCTGGGCGTGGCTGCGGCTCGTGGCGTCGCTGTTGCTCGGCCTCGCGTCGCTCGCGCTGCTGGGGCTGGCGATGGTCTCGCGGCCGCCGCTGCTGAGCGTGCAAATGGCGCTGCTTCTGCTGCCGGCGCTGCTCGCGTTTTTCGCGGCGATCGCCATCCCGATTCTGGCGTTCAGCCTGAGCGAGCGCGCCCGCGTCAATCTCCGCCGCCGCCGCTTCGGCTTCGTGTTTCAGTTCTATCACCTGCTTCCGGAACTGACCGTGCTCGAAAACGTGCTGATGACCCGTATGATCGGGGCGTCGGTGCTGAGGTGGTGGCGCGGCGAGCGCAGCGCGGCGCGGCACGCGGCGCTGCAGGTGCTGGAGCGTGTCGGGCTCGGCGAGCGACTGCGACACCGGCCCGGCCAGCTCTCGGGCGGCGAGCGGCAGCGCGTGGCGATCGCTCGCGCGCTGGTTCATAAGCCGGCCATCCTCTTCGCCGATGAGCCGACCGGCAATCTCGACGCCGCCGCCGGGCGCAAGCTGGTCGAACTGCTGCTGGAGCTCAACCGCGATGGACAGACCATCGTGATGGTGACGCACGATCCCGGCGTCGCCGGGCAGGCCAACCGCGTGCTGTACCTCGAGGACGGCCGCCTCGTCACCGCCTCGCAACTGCCGTCGCTGGCCCCCCCGCTGCGCCGCTAAACCACGGTTGTCTCGGTCTGCAGGATCGGCAGGCGCACGCAGAACGTGCTGCCGTGCCCCGGGCGCGAGGTGACTTCCATGCGTCCGCCGTGCGCCCCGACGATGTGGTGCACGATCGCCAGCCCCAGCCCCGTGCCGCGGGTCCGCCGCACGCGCGGATCGGGCACGCGGTAGAAGCTGTCGCCCAGCCGGTCGAGCTGCGTCCGGGTCATGCCGATGCCCTGATCGTCCACCGTAATCGCGATGTTCGCGCCTTCGCGCTTGATCGCCAGCCGCACAAACTTGCGCTCGCCCGCGTAGCGATACGCGTTTTGCAGCAGATTCACGATCAACTGGCCCAGCGCCGCCGGGTCGGCCCGCACGGGCGGGAGGTCGGGGGCGACGCTCATCTGCCGCTCGAACCCGTCCGCCGCCAGTTGCGGCTCGAACAGCGCCCACGCCTGCCGCGCGACTTCGGCCACGTCGCAGCGGATCATCTCGTACTGCTTGCGGCCGGACTCGATACGGCTGAAGTCCAGGATGTTGTCGAGCAGCACGGTCAACCGCTCGCTTTCGCGCGTGATCGTCTCGTGATAACCCTTGATGCGGTCCAGATCGCGGACGCGGCCGTCGCGCAGCGTCTCCGCCAGCAGGCGAATCAATGCCAGCGGCGTCTTCAGCTCATGGCTTACGTCCGCGACGAAGCGCTGCTGAAGGCGCACCAGCTCGCGTTGCCGGCCGATCGCCCGCATCATCATCCAGATCACCAGCCCCCACGCCCCCGCCGTCCCCGCGGCCGTCGTCGCCAGCAGCGCCAGCCGCCGCCGCGCGCCCGACTGCATGCCTTCGAGTGTTGCGGTCGTCGGGGCCAGCACGGCGTCGCCGAACGCCACGCCGAGCGCGACCAGCGGCGCTTCGGCTCCGGGCTCGCCGGGCAGCGCCACCCGCCACGGCACACCGGTCTCGCCACTGGGCCAGAAGCGCTCGCGCAGCCGCTCGACGGGCGCGATCAGCGCCAGCCGGCGACCATCCGGCATCGTGCCCAGCGCTGCGGTCACCCGCCGCCCGCCGCCGACCTGCGCGCTGAACATGTGCGGACCGCCGTCGCCGGCGGCGCGGGCGGCGCTGACTGTGCTCATCAGGTCGGAACTCGGCGCCAGCAGGGCGTCGCGTTCGGCCGCCTGTTGCTCCAGCGCCGGCAGTTGATGTTCCAGCAGCGCCGCGTCCGCTTGCTCCACAAGTTGCTCGGCCCGCCGCAGCAGCAGTCCCACCTCGGCCCGGCCGTACGCGGCGGGATGCGCGGCGCCCATCGCCGCAACCAGCCGGCCAAGCGTCGCACCGGCTTCGTCGGGTCGCCCGGCCGCGACCAGGCAGTCGATCGCCGCCAGTTCTGCGCAGTAGCCGTGTCGCGCCGACTCGGGCCTGCGTCGGAGAACGCCCGCCGCATCCGCAAACAGCGCCGCCGCAGCCAGCGGCGCGGCCAGCTTTCGCCGACACGCGGCCATGGCCAGCAGCGCCGGGCCGCGAACGAGCGGGTCATCGCTCTCGGCGACCCGCTCGTAGCGGAGCAGCGCCGCGGCGACGTCGCCGGCGACGAACTCCGCCTCTTCGCCCAGTGCGTAATCGGCCGACGCGGGCGCGGGCAGCGGCATCGACAGGGGCGTGAGCGGCAGCATCAGCCAGCCGCTCTCGCGCAGGTCCAGCGCGGCGAGCAGCCACTCGCGCTGCTCCGAGATCCAGGCGTTCAGTCCCTCGCTTCCGCCCTTCTCGAACGCCATGCGGGCCGCGTCGAAGGCGCTGCGCACTTCCGCGTTCAGATCCGCCTGGCGCGCCGCAGCGGCCCGCTCCGCCGACGCCTGCAACCCCTCCAACTCGCGCTCCTGCAGCGTGCGCCCCTGGTGCACGACCGCCGCGACGGTCAGCGCGGTCAGCGTTACGCTGATGATCACGGCCAGCAAGACCAGGTGTCGCTCGATGAAACGGGCCACGCGCTACTCCCCGGCGGCTTGCGGCTGGGCGCGCCCGCGGGCCTGCAGCGCGGCCCAGCGCTCGCGCGCCAGCTCGGCTACTTTCGAGCGGATGCCGTCGAAGTGCGGGCTCAGGTCGATCGGCCCCTCCGGCTCCTTGACCAGTTCCAGCTCCGCGCCGAGCAGCCGTACGGTCAGGATCGTGCGCGCTTGCCGCCCGTGGGAGCCATAGAGCCGCAGCACTTCGTCGCGCACTTCGAGCCGAACGCCGAGCCGGGTGTACTCGACGCGCTCGGGCAGAATCGGCGGCAGATCGATCCGCAGCGCGCCCTTGACCGCGCTGCGCAGCAGGAGTCCCTCGATCCAGCGCGAGCCGTCGGCGGCGGGATCGACGATCAAGTCGGCATCGAGCGAACGCAGCCGATTGTCCACGACCGTCAGGTCGTGAATCTCCAGCCGCAGCGTGCCGCTCATGCGGCCCTGCCCGAGCGCGGCGCTGAGCGACTCCAGCGCGACGCCATCGCACCGACCCGCCGCCACCAGCCGCTCCACCCCGGCCGCCGTGATGACCGCGGATTTGAGATTCAGCGTCAGCCTGCCGCCGACATCCGCGAGCCCCCAGGGCGCGAGCACGTCGCCCAGCGACAGGTCCGTGAGATCACCCAGCAGGCGCACCGCCACCGGCGCGCGATTCTCGATGAGCAGTTCCTGCAACACGGCGTGCTCGCAACGTCCGCGCCACGGGCGCGGCAGCATCGCGGTGACTTCGGCCAGGTCCACCCCGGCGCAGTGCCCGCTGATCGCCAACGTCCGCCGCGACGCCGTCTCCGAATACGTCACGCGCCCGTCGAACGTTCCCGAGCGAATCGTGGTGCCGGTGAGTTGCTCGAGCTTCAGCACCTCCAGCGACATGCTGGGGATCGTCAATTCGATGCTGTCCGCCTGCACGCCCGAGAGTAGCGGCGAAAACGCCGCGTCGAGGAAGATCGGCTCGTTTGAACGGTAGCCGTTCAGGCGATAGCAGGTGATCGTGGCCGATCCCGCCTGGGGGTCTTCGAACGAAACCAGGCCGCTGGCGTCGTCGAGCGTGAGGGTGAACCGGTCGCGCGCCACCTGCACGTCCATTCCGGTGAAGTGAACGCGAGTCGGCCCCCCCGGTGCGAAGCCCGGCCGCAGACCGGAAGCGAGCACGCTGCGATAGTCCTCGCCCAGCCAGGTGCGCGGCGATATCTCGCACGAGCCGCCGCTGAGCCGCAACTCGTACGCATCCGGGTTGCTCGGCGTCGGCGACGAGATCAGTTGTGCCGCGTCGCAGCGCAACGCCTGCCCGCGGCGATCCGGGAGCCACACCAGGATGCCATCGAACTGCCGCGCCCGCAGCGAGAGCGGCCGAACCCGGCTGATGTCGGCGGGCAGCCCAAGGGACTCGGACAGCGCGGCCGCGGCCCGCTCGCGGTAGGCATCGGAGCGCAGGTACAGCGCATAGCCCGCGCTGCCGGCGAGCGACCCCGCCATCACCAGGCCCAGGAACACCGCTGCACACAGGCGTAGAAGCCGCATGGCGGGCGATTCTACAGCGAATTTCGCTCGCCCGCTTTCGAGCGGGTTCAGCACCCCGCGAGCGGTTGCCGATGGGTTGAGGCGTCCAGTGGCGCGTGCGCGGCGCCGTTCACCGAGTCGGGAACCCGTCGCCGCCGACACCGCCCAAGCGACCCGCAGCCGGGTCGCCCGCCGGCCTCCCGCGGCGGCTGTACCAGCCGCCCCGCTGCCGGCAGCAACGCCACATGCAGGAGAAACAGATGAAGCGGATGCAGTGGATCGCGGCCGGGTTGCTGCTGTGCTGTGCCGGATGCGAGACCATGTCCAAGCGGCTCAACGCGCCGCCGCACGGCGTCCCGCAGGAGACCAGCGATCTCCAGGGCACGTTCGTGTACATGCAGGACAACGCCCTGCTGGCCGACATGAGCGTGTCAGACTACCACTTCCTGCCCCACCGCGCCACGCTGACCACGCTCGGCAAGCAGCGCATCGAGCGGCTGGCGTCTCTGATCGACGCGTACGGCGGCACGATCCGATTCAACAGCGACCTGGCCGACGAGAGCCAGATCCGCGCACGGACCGATGCGATCGTCGCCTACCTGGCCGAACTCGGCGTGGACACCAGCAAGCCGATGGTGCAGCGCGGCAACCGCGGCGGCGAGGGCATGCCGGCGGCCGAGGCGATCCTGATCAAACAGCACGAGGGCACATTCGATCCGGAGAAGAACAAGACGTCCAAGAGCGACGCCGGATCGCTGAGCGGCAAGTAAGAGCGCATTTTCGCGGCCGAGCTCGCAGCGGCCGCCGGACGAATCTGTGGGCGCCGGGGATTTGACGACGCCGGGCGCCGCTCCGACGGCCGCGAGACGGCCGGATCGCGAGTGGTCCCAAGCCCGACAGGAAGGAGACGAGTCGTGAGAGTCAATCGCATGCTGGCGGGAATGGTGGCGGCGGGTGGGCTGCTGGCGCTGTGGGTGGGCTGCAACAAGCCTCCCATCCAGACGACCAAGCCGGGGCAACTCCCCGGCGATGACGGAGACGGCACGACGCCGCGGCTGAGCGCGACGACGTACTTCGCGCACGGCCACCTACTCGAACGTCAGGGCGACTTCGAGCGCGCCGCGGAGCAGTATCGCCAGGCGCTGAAGCTGCGCCCGGAGTTCGCCACGGCGCGAAACCGTCTGGGCATCACACTGAACAAGCGCGGGCAGCACGCCGAAGCGACCGAGCAGTTCCGCCAGGCGCTGACGCGTCAGCCGGGCTCGGCGTACCTCTACAACAATCTGGGCTTCAGTCTCTATCTTGAGCATCGCTACGCCGAATCGGAGGCGGCGCTGCGCCGTGCGCTGGAGCTGCGGCCGACGTTTTCGCGGGCGCGGATGAATCACGCCATCGTGCTGGCGAAGCTGGGTCGCTTCGATGAGTCGTTCGAGGGATTCTGCGCGGTCGGGTCGCGAGCCGACGCCCACTACAACGTCGCCATGATCCAGGCTGACTCCGGCCATTACGCCGCGGCGTCACGCTCGCTCGAATCCGCGCTCGCGCTGAACCCGCAGCTCGAACCCGCCCGCCAGAAGCTGGCGCATGTCACGCAACTGCTGGAGCTGGGCGCGCCGAGCGCGATGCCGCCGCAGCCGGTTGTCGTGAGCGCCCGCCCGGCGGAGGAATATCGCGCCGCGGCCACCATGACGCCGCCGCAAGCGCCGCGCTACGCCCAGCCGCAGGCGGAGCAGCCCGTGACGCCGCGCGTGATCGTGCCGCCGACCGAGATCGACGCAACTTCGCCGATGATCGATCAGGACCTGGATGAACAGCCGTCGCGGCCTGCGCCGCCGACGCCGCAGCCGCTGCCCGGCGAAGTGCGCCCGACGCGCCCCGTGACCGCCAGCGCGGCGCCGACCGCGCCGCAGATGGCCCCGCTCTCCAGCATGCAGCCCACCGCCCAGATTCCGCCGACGGCGCCGGGCATCATCATTCGCGACGTGTCAGCCGGCGCGCCGGCGCCGCAGCCCGCTTCGGCCGTGCCCTCGCCGCGCACGACGCGCGTGCCGGCCGCTCCGCAGCGTCCGATCGCATCCGTCGCGCGTCTAAGTGCGCCGGTCGCGCGCCCGAGCGCTGCTACGGCGCGTCCGACCCCCGCGGTCTCCGCGCGGCCCGTCGCGCCGCCGGCGCTGGCCGCCGACCGCACGCCCGCCGCGCCGCAGACCGCGACCCTTGTGACCCAACCCGGCGTCGAGGTGCGCGACCTGGGCGTAGTCCATGGCGCGACTCCCGCAGCGCGAACAACGCCGCTTGTGACGACACCGCCGACGCTGTCCCCGATGGTCGCCCGCGCTGCCGCGCTGCCGCGCGGCTCCGCGACGGCTGCGAACCCCGCTGAGTGCGTCGACGACGCGCTCAGCGACGAGACGATCGACCGGCTCATCGCGGCGATCCGCGCCGGCGGTGCGGCTCGTGACGCGGCCTGGGCGGAGCTTGAACGCCGCTTGAACGGCGCGGTGAACGTCGCGACCGTGGAAGACGGCACGCGCCGATAGGCAGGCTATACCTCGTCGACATGACGCACCCGAGAGCGCCGGCGCTGCGACGCCGACTCGCCTGGTGCGGCACGCGACGGTCCTGATTCTCCCAGTTCCATTACCCGCGCCTGGCGGCGTCGCGAATTCCGCTCTGCGGAGTTCGTGCAGCCGCCAGGTTTGCGTATAGCCGGTGGTACTCTTCGATGAGTGTCTGCCGCGAGAACGCCCGAAACGCCTGCTGGTGAGCCGTCGCGGCGCGGTTGCGGGCCCCCGCCCGATCCTCCAGCACGCCCAGCAGCCGGCGGGCCGCGTCGCGCGGTTGACCCGGCTTGCACAGACTCGCGTTGTGACCGTGGGCGAGGTACTCGGCCACGTCCGGCGTCGCGCTGGCGACGAGCGGCACGCCCGCGGCCATCGCCCACATGACGCCATCCACGTCCACGCGTGTATGCGCCTCCGGCAGAAATGCGGCGACATCCGCCGCCGCGAGCAGCAGCGCGAGCGGGCTCTGCGCAGGTGCGATTCGCACCATGAAGTCGTAACCGCAGCACCGCGCCAGGTATCGGGTTTTCTCCGTCTGGCTCGCAGCGCCCCGCAGCAGCACGCGAACGCCGGGGCGAATCTTGTGTACGAGCATCGCCGCCCACGTCGTCAGAAACGCCCCGCCGGCGCGCTCCGGCGGCAGGGCCACGATCGCCTCGTCCGATTCGGCAAGTCCCAGCGATTCCCGCGCTGCGGGGCGGCGCGCCGCGCGCAGGGCCGCATAGTCCACCGCCGGGCGAATCAGCGCGCAGCGTTCCGGCGGCACGCCGCGCTCCAGCAGGCCGCGCGACACGCATTCCGTCGGGCAGACAAAGGTTAGGCGCTCGCCGGCCGCGCAGCCGCGCAGCCAGCGCGCGACGACGTCGGGATCATCCTCCGCCCCAACTTCGACAATCAGCCGCCCCTGCCAGCCCGGCGGCGCTCGCTCGATCAGCGGCAGCACGGCCGGGAGGAGCGCCGGCGACCACGCGTGAAACACCGCCGCCGCGCCAAGCGCGGCCCGCGGCGAAAACTCCGGCAGCAGCCTCCGCCGTAGCGGCGCGGCGGTCAGCCAACCCAGCAGCCGGGTGCGTCCCGGTGGCGACAGCTTCAACACGTGAATCGCCGGGCGCGCGCCCACGGAGTCGGAATCCGGGGAGACACCAGTCAGCGCCTCGAAGCGCGCCCGCCGCGGCGGCGCGAGATCGCGTTCCAGCAGGTGCACCACACGTACATCGTTGGCTCGATCCATGCCCGACAATTCTGGACGCGGCGGACCCACGGCGAAAGCCCGCGCTCATCGCCCGATTCGGCGGCGGCATGTACCATGATTCGGCGGTGGGCGGCGCGCCGGTCGGACGAGCGGGCGCAATCCATCGCTCCATCAGACGACCGCGGCGTTAGGCATTGGAAGGAACCGCATGCCCGGATTCAGCGGCACGATCACGGCGCTCATCACCCCGTTTCGCGATGGACAAGTGGACTTCGACGCCCTGACCGCCCACGTGCAGCGCCAGATCGCCGCCGGTGTCGACGGCCTGGTCCCCTGCGGCACGACCGGCGAATCTCCCACACTAACGCCCGAAGAGCATCTGGCCGTGATTCAGCATGTGGTGAAAACCGCCGGGCGACGCGTGCCCGTCATCGCCGGCACGGGGAGTTACTCGACCGCGCACGCGCTGCATCTCTCGCGTCAGGCGGAGGAAGTCGGCGCGGAGGGTTTGCTGATCGTCTCGCCGTATTACAACAAGCCGTCGCAGGAAGGACTCTTCCAGCACTTTGCGACCATCGCGCGCGGCGTGCGGCTGCCCATCGTGCTGTACAACATCCCCGGTCGCTGCGGCGTCGAGATCGCCGTCGACACGATCCGCCGGCTGCGGGACAACTGTGACAACATCGTTTCTGTGAAGCACGCAACCGGCAAGGTGGAGACGGTCGCCGACCTGCTGGCGGACTGCCCGATCGAAGTGCTCAGCGGCGACGACCCGCTGACGCTGCCGATGATGAGCGTGGGCGCGATCGGCGTCATCAGCGTGCTTTCGAACCTGGCGCCGCGCGGGGTCAAGCGCGTCACCGCTGCGGCCCTCGCCGGCGATTTTCTGGCGGCGCGCGAGGCGAACCGCAAGCTGCACGCGATCGGTACGGCGCTGCTCTCGCTCTCGACCAACCCGATGCCGATCAAGACGGCGTGCGCCATGCGCGGCTGGTGCGCTGAAGAATTCCGCCTGCCGATGTGTCCCCTGCCGCCCGAGCAGCGCGCCAAGCTCGCGGCGCTGCTGGCGGACACGCCGGTGGACTAGTCGCGCC
>CAZVWB010000036.1:0-47843 GCA_964631045.1 uncultured Planctomycetales bacterium | reverse complement strand
ACGACTGGCCGGCGGGCTACGCCGGGGTGCACCGCGGCGTGCAGACCGCGGCGGCTGAGCAGTTCGACAGTTTCAAAGTCGGCTACGACAACAACGCCGATGCGGACATCGACGACGCCGGGGATGACGTGCAGGTCGATGACAGTTTCGACTCCGCCGCGATCAGCCTGAGCTATGACAACAACGGCAACCTGACCGAGGACGGGGTTTTCAAGTATGTCTACGACGCCTGGAACCGGCTGGTGATCGTCAAACGCATCCCGGACGCGGCGACAACGATCGCGACGTACGCCTACGACGGCCTCAACCGCCGGGTCAGCAAGGTGGTCACGAATCAGGGCGAGGAGGTGGTCGCCAACGACGGCGGGAACGCGACCATCCACTTCTACTACAGCAGCGGCGGCTCGCCGCCGGGCGGCACGCCGTGGAGCATCTGCGAAACCCGCAATGGCGGCAACAAGGCCACGCGGCAGTGGCTTTGGGGCACGCGCTATATTGACGAAGTGGTCTTCATGGACGTAAACGGCGCCGGCGACACGACCAACGACTGCGACGAAGACACCAGCGGCGCCGGCGACAGCAGCGGCGCGTTCGGCGACCAGCGCTACTTCTATCATCAGGATCGCAACTGGAATGTCGTAGCGCTGAGCGATTATGGCAGTGGGGTGAATGGGGATGTGGTGGAGCGATATGTAGAAACCGGCATCGACGGAGACTTGGTGTGCCTTAGCGGTGAAGTGCTTGTACCGAGGCGCGCGTCACGATATGGAGTCACACTGTGCTCCGTCATTTCACGGTGCGACGCCGAGACAGCCCCATGTCCACCGGAGAGCGTGCGTTACGGCGCACTTGTGCACTCCAGCGACGAACTAGGGGTTGCCGTAGTGGCTTCTGCGATATCGTTGGGGCCACGCCGTGGCAGGTCGCGACCAAGCGAGGTTGTCCTAGACTGCACCGCGCTGTTTTTAAGCCATATGCAGGGGTGTACTGATCTTGGGCGCGGGTGCATGTTTGCCGTTCCCGATCACTGCAATCGGACGTGTCGTAATCACGTATTCCCGCAGTGGTGTGCCGGAGTGTGCCAAGACACACTGTTTGCGTTTTGTAGTAATACGAATGCTGACTGTGGGAAGCACAACGCAGAATGCTATCGCTCCTGCCTCGAGACCGGAGACTGGGATTGCGAGCCTTGGCTATGGCCCGTCCCCGGCGTGTTTCCGCCCGTCCCGCCGCCGATCGTCCCGCCATTTATCGTGCCCAACCCACCAATGCCTCCGCCGCCTCCACCGCCGCCTCCGGCGGTTAGCATGCTGTGAGATCAAACGTTGGAGTCTAACTCTGAGGTCAGGCAGCCATGGAAACTGAGAAGTTCTGCGTGCGCTGTGGCTACTGCCTGCACGGACTAACATCTGAGCGATGCGCAGAGTGCGGATTACCATTTAGACATGGCGACCCCCGTTCATACACCATGTTTCCGCGGGCCATCGCGGTACGCAATCGCGCTTGCGTAGCTGCGGCGCTTCTGGTAGTTATCGTATTCGCATATGCATCATGGCGATATGTGTCCAATACACTACGTTTTCTTGATCGCACTGAGATTTGCGTTGAGTGCGGAAGTTTCAGATCGCGTTTCTTGGTGACGCTCGGAACGCATCCGCTACTCACACGTACCGATACCGAGCGGGACTCGGCCCTCGCTACGATACTCCAGGCTGAACGCGGCGCCTTCTGTCGTCACTCGTGGTATACGGCATGTGAGGACTCGCGCCTAGCGTTTGAACCCACTGCCGTGTCCCGCCAAGCGCATGTCGCGCGCTGTTGGGCAACAGAAGTCCGCGTTGACTTTTGCGCAATCAGTGACCCGTCATTCCCGATACCAAACATACGCGCAGAGATGCGCGAGATGCTTCGAGAGTCCCATACTACGCGGCCACATCGCATTGGATTGCTCATGATGGCATGTAGAGACCGATCATCGTGGGATGCGGTTGCGCGGCTATGGGGGCCGTAGGCGAAACGCAGGGCGCGCGCCACAAGTGGAGCGGCCAACGTGCACCTGGGTTTGGAATGGGAGCACTCCGCTGGCCGCAGCAGCCCAAAAACGACGGCGCGCAGACCACGCTGGCGACTTCGGGAACGGCCTTGAGTCTGACGGTGGGGAACTGGTATACTTTGAAGGCCGTGATCGATGACGGTGAACGCGACCAAGGCGGGAGCGTGAACAGAATTCGGCCCTGCAGCGGCTGCGGTTCTGGGTTGACAGCGATGATGATGGGGACTGGTCGGATGAGACGGCCTTGATCACATCCACCGCGATCGACGATGACTGGCCGGCGGGCTACGCCGGGGTGCACCGCGGCGTGCAGACCGCGGCGGCCGAGCAATTCGACAGTTTCAAAGTCGGCTACGACAACAACGCCGATGCGGACATCGACGACGCCGGGGATGATGTGCAGGTCGATGACAACTTCGACTCCGCCGCGATCAGCCTGAGCTATGACAACAACGGCAACCTGACCGAGGACGGGGTTTTCAAGTACGTCTACGACGCCTGGAACCGGCTGGTGATCGTCAAACGCATCCCGGACGCGACGACGACGATCGCGACGTACGCCTATGACGGCCTCAAGGCCAAGGGCGGCGGCGACGGGATCGGCAAGACCAAGGCTGGAAAAGGCGTGAAAATTATGGTTCTGGTGGACGCCCGCGGCCTGCCGGTGGCGATCGACACCTGATCGGCGAGTTCGCACCAGAGCCGGCTCGTGCAGCGGCTGTTCGAGTTCATGCTGACCGCCGAGACGCCGCAGCGCGTGGTCGGCGACAAGGCGTACGACAGCGACAAGCTCGACGCGGAGCTGGCGGCGCAAGGCGTCGAACTGATCGCGCCGCACCGCTCGAATCGCCTTCCGGAAAACGTGACGCAGGACGGCCGGCCGCTGCGACGCTACAAGCGACGCTGGACGGTCGAACGCACGATCGGCTGGATTCAACACTTTCGCCGACTGTGCATCCGCTGGGAGAAGTCAACCACGCTGTTCCAAGGCTTCCTTCATCTCGGATGTACCATGTTACTGCTCAGAATGGTTTTGCGATAGGTTCTACAATCCCGGGCGTGGGCCGCCCAGCTCGCCGCGGCGTGCCGCCCAGTGATGACGAGGACATCCAAACGTGTCCGACGCACCGGCAGAGCCGACGAGCGCCCGCAACTTCCCCGGCCCGGAGACCTTCCAAACGGCGATTCTCGACGTGCTCCGGGAGCAGCTGGGTTGGATTGCCGAATCCACGTTGCTGGAACGGGTCGACGCACATCTTCGCCGGAAAGGTCATTCGACACATCCGCCCGCAATCAGGCGCTCGCTACTTTCGTGGGCGCTGCGACGAGACGAGCGATGTGAACGCCGACAGCGCGGGGACGGGGCTTTTCCTGAGTACCGGGCTAGCCCAGAATGGCCCGCGCGATCCGCCGCCGTGCTGCTCCGCACCATCGAGTCACGTCGCGCCGCGGGCATGGATCGCTTCGTCGGCTCGGAACATGTCGCCGAATTGCGCCAGAGTGTCGGGCTTCTTTACCACGAATGCACCAAACGCTACGCGCCCGGCAACCGCGGGCGCTGGACGGCGAGTCAGGCCGCGGGCTACGACGCTCTCTATCACATCTTGAAAGGTCTCGGCTGGAACCCGGAAGCATACTGGCGGGACGAACGAGCGTCGGGTGAGGCACCGGTACGTGCGACAGTCCCGGCACCCGCCGTGGATCGGCTCGTCACGGCGCTGCGATTGATTGCGGGAGAGGCCGCGGAGCAACTCGAAGCGGTGCCGCCCCGTTGGATAACCGCGGTGGATGATACCGTGTCGTGGCTGCGCGATGTCGTCGATCGCTTCGTGTCGATCGCATCCGAGCGGAGTTCCGGGGACGAGCAGCGCACATCGAAGTGCGACGGTATCTTGGAGGAGTGGTCCGGCGTTTCCGTACGACTGAAGGCGGCCGATACCACGCGCCGCATCGATCCATGGTGCGAAGCGACCTCGGCGATCCTCGGTGAGTTCGCCGAGTTCGCAGCCGAGTGGCGCGATGATGAGAACGAGACCGTCGTGAATCGACGCACCACACTCGCGCTTCGACTGCGAGAC
The DNA here is from genome assembly GCA_964631045.1 of uncultured Planctomycetales bacterium. GTDB lineage: Bacteria > Planctomycetota > Phycisphaerae > UBA1845 > Fen-1342 > CAZVWB01. The sequence goes on along the minus strand of CAZVWB010000036.1, from coordinate 43,712 downwards.
GCGTGGTGCATGCTCGCCGGAGACGGGTTTGCTCCTGCGCCCGAACACTCAGGAGCGGCTGGAGCATCAAGCGAATCGAAATTGCTCACCGTCACCGCGGCAGCGAAGCTACTTATGGTCGAATTGCCGTACCTGACTATTGGGAAGGCGCGCGCGCGCGTCTCGGCGGCCGCGAGCAGGGGTTCGTTCAAGACCAACGATAGGACCGGGTCCGCCCGGCGGATCGACGTCGACAGCTTCAGCACATGGCGGATTAGGCAACGCGACAAATCGTTCGACGAAGAGGACGGCGAGGAAGAGGCCTAGGAGCGGTTCGCGCGGTTACTACCGCGCAGTGGTACGAAAGCTAGCCTAACTGACCGCAAAACGCGGCAATTGTTGCAAAACGCAACCCGCGTTGGTATCGTCGTTTACGCGTTTTGGCCTCGGCCTGGGCTGGGTTTGTAAACCGCAGGTTGCGGGTTCGAGTCCCGCCGGTGGCTGTTTCGCACCTCGCCGCACCACGCGTTTTTTCGCGATTCTCCGCGTGCCCCAACGAGTTACGCGCATGGATCGGAGCGGGCGTTGCGCGGGCCGCGACACGCGACGCAGCGCCCGTTCGCGGTGTGTCACACTCCGATCGCCTGCATTCTTGCAGCGCCAAGGGCGTCGGAATCCGACGATTCGGCCTTGTTCGCGGTTGCGTTCTGGTCGGCGAGTTCCGCCCGGCCGTGATCGGTGCCGCCGCCGGGCCCGCAACCCGCTGCGACTCCGTCGGCGGCGACACGGGCGACGGGCTGGACGGCGGCAGAATTGGGGCCATGTCATAGACGATCGACGCCTTGGCCGTGCTCTCGGCGAACGCGCGGATCAGGCGCATCGTGTCGCCCGCGCTGGAGCGCAGCGTGCCGAAGCCATCCGCGTCGGCCTGCCTCGCGGCGTGCGCCGCGTTCTTCGCCCGGAGGGCGCACGATGGTTGCCAGTGACTTCAGTCACTGGTAAACGATGCCCTTCTCTTTTCTTCCGCCCGGAGGGCGGACGAGGTTTTCTCGAAGGGTGAGCTTCGTCCGCCCTCCGGGCGAAAAATAGAAAAAAAGGGAAGGGCCGTCTCGCCTTCCAGGGGCTAGAAGCCCCTGGCAACGCGCGTGCGCCCTTCCGGGCGAAGAGCGCGCCGCTCCGTCCACCGAGCGCCGTGCTCTGTCTATGCGCCGCGACACTTCGTCCCTTCCGCGGGGTATTCCGAGAACGCGGCGGGTTATGGCATCGCGATAGTCTCCTGCACTGTTCAGTCTGTACCATTCCGGCATTGGAGATCCATACCGTGGCAGACAGGGAAACGGCACAACGTCTCGCGAAAACTGACTGGAGGGCCGCCCTCGAATGCGCACGGAACATTGCTGACCCGTGGTATCGGTGCCAGAGCTTGGCTTGGGTCGCTCGGTTCGCTCCTGATGGGGAGGTCGTGCGAATTGCAAACGAGGCTGTGAGAACTGCCGCAGCCGGGCGTGATTCCTATCGAACGGTAGCGGGTGCGGCCTGGCCTATTCGGGCCCTGATCGAGCGCTCCGCATTCGCAGAGGCCGAAACTGCCACAACGGCGGTGCTACCGTTGGCGTCGGATATCGAGCACGCCGGATCTCGAGCCGAGGCACTTAGCTTGCTGATTCAAGCGGCTATGCCCGCGTCACCCACGCTTTGGAAGCCGGTGTTCGAGGCGATTCTCGATATGCCACACCCGCCCGTTCATTGGCGGCATGGCCGCGCCTTGCGAACCGCGTTCTCGATGGTACACGCGCGGGATGCCGCCCTCGCGACCGTTTCGCTTGCGCGCGTACGCGACGAGAGGACGCGGCGGCGGATTGAACGAGAAGTCGCGCGAAACCTCGGCACCTGGCCCCGCACGTTCTTCTGGTGAACCAAAACCAATGATCCCGTATCTGCCGCGCTGGCCGACGTGACACAGGCAGGGTCTGCAACGACACCGTCCATACCGCGCTTGGCAATCACGACTTCACGAATGCCAGCAAGTCGGCATTGATCGCCTCGGCGTGCCCTAACCCAATCCCGGCGACCCGCGATCAACACTCCCACGCCCCCGGCGCCCGGCGGAACGCGTCACCGTCGGTCGCCACGTGACAGACAGGACGGCCCGCGCGCGACGGCGCCCCCACCCCGCCCCGCGCGCCATCCCGCGCCGGCAAAGCGCTGCACAACCCGCGCTCCATCACGGAAACAGCAGCGCCACAAACGAATCAATGTCGAAAAAGTTCACCTGGCCGTCGCCGTTCGTGTCCGCCGTCAGAAGATTGCAGTCCGGTAGCGCCGCCGCATACGCCGCCGGGTCGAAGAGCGCCAGCAGGAACGGCTCGATGTCGAAGAAGTCGATTCGCGCGTCGCAGTTCACGTCGCCGGGACGGGTAGCCGGATTGCGCAGCAGCAGAATCGTCCCGTCGATCCGTCCCAGCGCGAGGAATCGACTATCGCGCGAAAACTCCGGGACCGACGGCCCGATGAACTCGATACCCTGGTAGTCGGCGATGAGGGAGCCGTCGCACAGCGCCAAGCATCGCAGCCCGCCGTCACGCATCGTAACGGCGATCGTGCGCCCATCCGGTGACAACGCACTATCGCGTACATTCGGGGTCGCGATCTCCTGCACGTATTTCCCGTCCGGCAGCGAGTAGACGCCGATGGCGGCATAGCCGGTGGTGAGGAGATGAGTCGCGCCGGGCGTCAACTCAACATACTGCCCCGATCCAAGTCGGATCGGCGCCGTCGCGATTCGGGCGCCGTCCGACACCCGCCAAACATCCACAACATTGTCGTGACCTTGGGCGACAAACAGGCCGTCCGGCGACATTGCGCCAGCTCGTCCGACGCCGTCACCCGGGGACGGTTCGAACTCACGCAGGAGCGCCCCGTCGGCCACGCGCCGCTCGCGGACGCGGCAGCCGATGTCGATGAACGAGTGGTCGCCCGGGAGCAGATAGAGGCGGCCGTTGTGGCAGTCGCCGTCGTCCACACGCCATTCCTCTTCGAAGCCGCTGACCGCCTGCACGATGTCTTCCCACCGAAGCAGCAACCTTTCGGAGTCGGTGGAAACGCCGAAATCTGCGGGGCCGTCGCTCTGACCGATGATATGTTGAATCGCGGTCGCGCCTGAGCTTGGATCAAACGTGGCGAAAATGTCTCCCGAAAAGTCAGCCGCCAAGCGACCCGACCCAGCAAACACGACGTTGGTTGCGCGATTGCCTGCCGGAACTGGTCCCGGTCGAGTCACTACGCCATCGCTGAGCCTCAGACGCGGAACACCAGGACCGGCGAAAATCAAGCTTGCGCCGTCATGGTCGACGACGAAGCTTCCGTGGGCGCCACGCGGATACCCCGCCGTGACGTTACGAATCGGAGCGAGCTGCGGGACCGTCACCTCTCGAATCCCGTTGTCGTCCGCGCTGGAGACATAGGCGCTTTGCGAATCCGGCGCGAAAGCGATCCCATGAGCACACGTCGGGTACTGGCCAACGAGTTTTCCGGTTGCGGCGCTGCGAAGCTCCAGCGAGCGGCCGCACTCGGCCCCTGCGAAGAGGATGAGCGCGAGCCAGCGCCCGTCCGGCGAGAGCACTGCCGTAGGAATCTCCGGCTGTTCGGGTGCATCCGCGTTCACGTAGCGAAGGGAAAGATCGTGTGCGTTCCAGGCAACGAAAGCTCCGGAGCGGGAGAACCCGAGCAAAATACCGTCAGCGGTCCAGCCGACCAGGTTCGCGCCGTAGGGGTTTTCAGTCGCGCGCAGGACGATTCCGGAGACAGAATCGAAGACACGCAGCATCGCGCCGGCGGTTGCGATCTCGCAGCCGTCGGGCGAGTAAAAAGGCGATCCGCCAGTCACGCCCGGAAGTTCGCGAATGACGCTCCAGTCGGACGTGTGGAAAACTGATGTTCCGCTGCGCAACGTCGCTACCGCCAACTCGACACCCCGGGGCGAGAACGCGGCTCGGCCGGCCGGGAGCGTTCGCAGCCACGTCGCATCCGCCGTGCGCCAAACGTGGTGGTAGTCTTGCAGAGTTCGGATCACGGCAAATCCGCCATCCGGCGACAACCGGATGTCTTCGCCGGCGCCCATCGGCCAACCCCGCTCAATCGGCGGCGTCGGCTGTGCGACGACCGCCTCACCGGCGAAAACAACGAGTCCGAGGGCAAGCTTGCGTCTCATTCTCGCGAGCCAACGCGTCACAGTGATGTGCGGGTCGTGGTGCGTCACAACTGTCCCTCGAAAGAAAGAGGCGAGCGAGCGGCAGAATAAGAGAACGACACTTTGACTGAGCGTCGCCGGTTTCCGGTACGGCAGCGAGAAAGCCGTGTGTCGCCTTCAACTGCCACATGATGTTCAAAGCGTCGCATGTACATAGCCGCAGCTCTCGCCGCGCGCGGACCGCCGGCGCGTGTTGAAGCCATGTCAGATCCCAGGATGGACTCTGGCACTTAGGCACGGTCGACCGAAGGCGACCATCGAGCTCCATCACGGAAACAGCAGCGCCACAAACGAATCTATGTCGAAAAAGTTCACCTGGCCGTCGCCGTTCGTGTCCGCCGTCAGAAGATTGCAGTCCGGTAGCGCCGCCGCATACGCCGCCGGGTCGAAGAGCGCCAGCAGGAACGGCTCGATGTCGAAGAAGTCGATTCGCGCGTCGCAGTTCACGTCGCCGGGGTCCGGCGTCGGGTTGGGGTTGAACGTCACGCCGTCGAGCCACAGCGTGAATCCCGCACCCCAGGTGTCGGCGTGAAACTCGACGTGGCTGATCGCGGCGATGTTCGGAGACCCGCTCACGCTGCGGACCCACGTCGCGTTCCCGTTGAGCGGCACGGTGAATTGCCGCCAGGAGCCGATCGCCTGGTTCAGCACGTCGCTGGTGGGGTGCAGCTCGATGTAGCCGCTCGGATGCCCCAGGCGAATCCACGGGCTGCCGCCCTGGAACTGCGGCTGGTTGTTGTTGATCGCCCGCGCCCAGAACCGCAGCGACGTTGCGCCGCTCAAATCCCACGCCGCGACGCGGTCGCCGGGGTAGCGGGCATAGGTGTCGAAGCCGCTGTCGGTGTCGATGCGCACCGACGCCGCACCGACGATCCGCTGGGCCGCGTCGTCGTTGATCGAGATGTTCCCGGTCTGGGCCCAGACGACCCACGAGTCGGCGTTGCTCTCCGCCATGTCCGCCGGCGGGAAGTACTGAATCGGCCCGCCGAGCGAAACCGTGCGGTCGAACGTGGCGACGGACGTCTGCCCGGAGTTGTAGGCGTCGTTCACTTCGGTGATGTCGAGCCAGGCGTAATCGACGAAGCCCTGGTGCTCCACCTTGATGAGGAACACGCCGTTGGTCCCGACCACCGCGACATAGCCGAACGGATTGGCCGGCAGCGTGTCCCCGGCAGTTGTTGTGGGCACAAGCGTCGGGTTGATCGGCACGTTCGGCAGCGTATAGATGCCGGCGGCGTCGGTCGCCCCTTGTGCCTTGACCTGGCTGGTGATGACCTCGCCCTGTCCGGGGCGCTCGCACTTCTGGTAGATCGTGACGATCGCGTTGGAAAGCGGCTGCCCGTCGCGGCCGAGGATGCGCAGCCGCACCGTCTGCGGCAGCGCGTAGAGATACTGGCCGTAGTAGCCATGCGCGATGTTCAGCCAGCGCGTCATCGCATCGGCGCTATGCTGCGAAATCAGCGTCGACACGCCGTTCATCAGGCACGGGATGCTGCTATAGCCGGTGCTCGTCACCTGGTTCTGCGCCGGATCGACATTCAGGCGGTAAATGTCGATCAATCCGAGTTGGTGCCCCATCTCATGCAGCAGGCCGTAGTCGATGTCGTCCTCGGGGTGATAATAGCCGCTCAGCCGCAGGGTGCCGTCCGCGGCGAGATAGCGAAACGGGAAGATCGCGAAGTTGATTCGCGGCACATTGGGGTTCGGGGCGCTGTCCGCGAGAACTTCGAGCACGTCGAAGTGAATCCGCTTGGCCGTGCCGGCCTGCTCGAACAGCTCGTTGAACCGCGCCATGTGGTTGTTCAACCAGTCGATGAAATCATCGGAGTACGCATTCGGGTACGACGGCGTCTGCTCGCGGAAGTTCTCGAAGTACGTGCGGTCGATGTAGCTCAGAAACGCGACCGACTTCGTGTTGATCTCCAGCGCGTTGTTGGTCGCCCGGCCGTCGACCGTGTTCAGCACAAAACCGACGTCGTGTGCCGCGGCGTCCCACGGGCGGACGATCGCGAACGTGGCCGTCTGGCCCGGCTGCAGGTTCACAGCCTGCGACGGCGTGCCGACGACCCCGCCATCGACCGTCCACGTGCCCGCCAGCGTCCCTGCCCAGGCATTCGTCCCGCGGTTGCGCACCGTCGCGGTGTAACTCACGTTGTCGCCGATATTCGGCCAGCGCTGCGTGCCGGGCGTCTGTCCGCTGCCGAGCCCCGTCGCCGACGTGAACACGTACGGACCGAAGCCCGACGGATCGGTGACGGTGTGAACCGTGTACGTCGGGTCATAGCGCGGGTAGCGCGGCGTACGGCTGATGCTGACGACCTGCAAGTCGGTCTCGTCGCGCGGCGTTCGCGGGCCGAGCGACTGCACCTGCGTCGTTTCGGCGCCGCCGTTGAACACCGCGGTAACCGCGTAATGATAGCGCGTGCCGTTGACCGCCGTGGTGTCTTCAAAGGTCGTTTGGGCGATGTTGGCGATGGTCGCGATCGGCGTCAGGCCGACGGTCGACGTAAACGCCGACGTGCGGCGATAGACCGCGTAGTGAGCGAACTGCCCGGTCGGGTCGTTGTACTGCGCCCACGCCAGCGCAACGCGGGCGTTGCCGGCGTACGCCACCAGCCCATCCGGCGGCGGCGGCGGAAGCGTCAGATCCAGCCCATCAAACCAGAGTGTGAAGCCCGCATCCCACGTGTCGGCGTGTATCTCGATGTAGTCGATGCTGGCCAGCGACGGAGCGCCGACCACGGTGCGGGCCCAGCTCGCATTCCCCGAAAACGGGATCGAGAGATAGCGCCACTGATTGCGGGCTTCATTGAGGATGTCGTTCGTGGACCGCAGCTCGATGTAGTTTCCTGGGCTGCTGAACAATCGCACCCACGGCGACCCGTTCTGAAACCCGATGTTGAGGTTCTCGGCGTACACCCAGAAGCCGATGCCGCCGGAGCCCGCCGCGACAAAATCCCAATTGGCGTTCTGCCCCGGCGGCGACCACAGCCACGTGTCGAAGCCGCCGGTGGTGTTGAAACGCAGCGACGATCCGCCCACCTGCACCCGACTGGTGTCGTTGGCGACGGAAGCCGTGGCGAACTCGGCCGCGGCCGACCAGTTGCCGGCGGCGAACTCGGTCAGCGCGTCGGGCCCTGGCGGCGGATCGGCGAAAGCCGCGAGCGCGGTGCTGGATAACGCAATGAGCGATACGAAACGGGTATGCATGGTTTGTCTCCGCCCCACTCCGTCAGAGCGCGAATCTGCGATCAGGCCGTCGGGCCAGACCATCCCATAGCGACATCGTAGCCGTCGCCGGCGGCGCATGGCGATGCCAAACGTGCAGCAAGCTACGTGCCGCGCTGCCGGAATCTCGTCGCCGGGCCGCCCGAGCCTCGCTTCGGCTATTCAGGGAACAGGCTCGAGCCGCAGAAAGTCGAGGCCGAACAAGTAGTTGCTCGCTGCGAGGTGCTTGCCGACCACTTCAATGCTCAACTCACTCGGCCCGTCCCCCAATGGGAAAACGCCCCAATCAAGCTCCTCCGAGTGCCGAATCTCGCCGGCGTAGGAGTCAAGCGCCGCAACAGCGACCTCGCCGTTGATGCGCACGCGGTGGATGCCATAGTCCGCGGCCCGCAGTGTGCGGGCGCAGATGCGATAGCGGCCGGCCCGCGGCGGATCGAAACGCAGCGTGAGCACGTCTCCGGGCTGCCCGCCGCGCCACCACAGGTGCCGGTCGTTGCTGCAGCCGCCGATGTCCTGCGGCTCGACCGTGCCGACAAACGCGATGACCTCCATCTCCTCGCCCTCAATCGCGTCCGCGACGCGCCGCGCCTGATACGGCGGCATTTGCGGCATTTCCAGGTCGGCCGCCGTGAGCGGCTTCGCGTCAACGCGAGCGCCGGGAGCGACGTAGGCGTAGGTGGCGACCGCCATCGTCACCCGCGCGTCCGCATTCCAATGCCAAAACTCCATGTCGAATCGGAAGCGGCGCTCGAACGGGATGCGATCCGGCACATGCCAGCGGTTAACGGTCGTCAGCCCATAGTTACCCGGTCCGTCGCAGCGCGGCTGGGCGTGATAGGCGTGCACGAACGGCTGGGGCGAACACCAGGCATAACCGAAGTAGTCCTCCGTGCCGGTTCCGAAGGTGGAGGGGAAAACGTCGTCGTCGACGTAAATCTTCTCGTCGCCTTCGCCCCACCAGTCGCGCACCGGGTTGAAGATCGAGAACGCCGCGCCGACGAAGACGCCGCGACCTTCGATGCCGGCGTAATTCCAATCGATCATGGGCCGCGTCGGCACGTCACGGCCGGTGCGCCAGCCGGCGTGGAAATAGAGCGAGCGATCCGTCCAGGGCGTTTCCGTCACCCGCACGCTGAACTCGAGTTCGATCGGCGCAGCGCCGCGGTTCTCAAACGTAATCGTCGCCTTCTCGCGAAATGGCATGTGCCAGCGCGACCACAACCGCCCGTCCGCCTCGACGCCCATCGGCAGCGACGCGTACGGATTCACGCCCGGTCCGCCGCCGAAGAACTCGCCGAGCGGGCACTCCACCGTTTGCTCCCCGTCGAAGCGGATACGCAATAGCGTGCTGCGCAGCGCCGCATCGCGACCGTCGCCCCGCGGCGAGACGACCAGGCTCGCGATCGCGCCCGGGCCGGCGCGGTCGATCGAGTGCGCCTCGCCCGCGGCGATCCTGAGCGTCGCCCGGTGTTGGGCGTCGTCGTCGGGCGCTCGCAGTTCGCCCGGAAACGCCAGCACCGCCGCTTGTGCGTACGCTGCCGCCGCGCAGGTCTGCAAATCGGCCGGGGCGAACGAACGCACGCCGACGCCGGCCGGATACGTGCGGTAATTGATGTGGTAGTACAGCCCGCTTCCGGCATCCACCGTGACAACGCAGCGCCGCGCATACGCGATGGGGTAGTAGCAGTTCCACCCGCGGCTGCGCTCGCCTGCAAGCGGCGGCGGAATACCCGGAATCTGCCCCCCAAGCAGGTCGCGCATCGGTACGTCGAGCACCGGCGTTGCCCCGCCATCGAGATAGATTCGCAACCGCCCGGCGGGGTTGGCCGACCAGATGCGCACGATCGCGCCCGGGCCGGCGGCATCCATCATCACATACTCGGTGCGGCCGCCGCGCGGCTCGGCGCGCAGGAAATTGCCGGCGTCGTGGTTGGCGAACCAGCCCTCGGAGTCCCCCGCGCTGATCGAGCGCCGGTCGTAGCTGGAAGCCTGGCTGCAACGGAACGGCGGCACAGGCCACTCGGCGAGTTTCGCCAGGTCGCTGAGTTCGGCGAGGAGCACTTCGGTGCTGATCGGTTCCGGCGGCGGCGCGGCGGGCTGGCCCGCGACACAAGCGCCGGCGGCAGCCGCTGCGAGGAGTGCGAAGGCGCGCATCTGTTTTCTCCCACCTCCACCCGGCGTCGCCCTTGCTTATACGAACGCGCTGCGCGTGCTGCAAGAGCGCCATCGGCCGCGAACACGCGTGGTATTCGCGCCGTCCAGGGATCGCGGCTATCCTGCGCAGCAGCTCACCGGAGATCTGACATGTCCAGCCGCATCGCACTCTTCTGGCCCGGCGACTATCGCCCGCGGCCCAACGAACAGGCTCTGCCCAGCATCACCGCCGCAACCGGGCAACTGGAGCGGGCGCTCGACCGCCTCGGTCGCCGGCATTACCGCGTGGACGGGTTCCTAACCAGACCGCACGAGGCGATCGAGAAGCTCGGGCCGATCGACGACCCGCTGATCGGAGTGTGCGTGCACTGGTTCTACGGCCCGCACACCACCGACGGCGTCGTCGGCAAAGACTCGCCGCTGCTGCTGGCCAGCAATTTCTCCGGGCAGTGGCCGGGGCTTGTCGGCCTGCTCAACACCGGCGCGTGTCTGGAGAGCGTCGGGCGCGACTTCTCGCGAATCTGGACCGACGCGCCGGAGTGGAGCGCGGATGAAGCGTTCATGGCGCGACTCGACGAGTGGTGCCGCAGCGGGCGCATCGTCTATCCGCCCGGCGCCATGCGCGACCGCGTCGACGTGTCGAGCAGCGCCGCCGCTGCGGGGCGGGCCGTCGCCGACGAAATCCGCCGGCGGCGCGTGCTGGCCCTGATGCTCGGCGACACCTCGATGGGCATGATTAACGGCTACTTCGGCCCGCGCCTGCTGAACCCGATCGGCTTTACCGAGCACAAGGTGGACCAGGCCTGGATCATCGACCGCGGCCGCCGCATCGCCGAGTCGCGGATCGACGCCGCGCTGGCATTCGTGCGCGCGCAGGGCGTCGCCTTCCACTGGCGCGGCGCGGGCTGCCCGGCGTCGATCGCCGCGGACGGCGCCGACTTCGACGAGAACGCGACGCGCGAACAGTTGCGCGATTACCTGACCGTGCTCGATCTGGCGCGCGAGTTCCAGGCCGATTGCATCGGTTGGCAGTATCAGCTCGGCCTGCTGCCGCTGCGGCCGCCGTCGGATTTCGCCGAGGGCCTGCTGAACTCCGCCTGCCGCCCGGAATCGAGCGGCGAGCCGATCATCACCTCGACCGAAGCCGATCAGGGCAACCTGGTGCCGATGGAGCTGCTGAAGCGCGTGCTGCGGCGCAAGGGCCTGCACCCGGCAGTGATGTTCCACGATGTGCGCTGGGGCGGCCAGCACGACGGCCGCTTTGTCTGGGTGCTGCTCAACAGCGGCTCGTGCGGCGCTTTCGCCTTCAATCACGACCCAGACTCGCTCCGCGGCGTACACAGCTACCGCCAGCCTTCGGGCTACTTTCCGGTCCCGGGCGGAACCTTCGCGGGCGAGAGCCTGCCCGGAAAAATCACGTGGGCCCGCGCGTGGATCCGGGCCGCGCGCGCCGCCACACCCGCACCGGCGGGCGCGGGCGGCACGGTCGCCCCCCACCCGCCCGGCGGCACGGGCGTCGCGCCCGCGGAGCCGTCAACCCGCAACGCTGGCGGCGCCGCCGCCTCACACGCGGCTGGCGGCGGTGGCGACTTGCCCGCCCCGCGCGCGGTCACAACCGAGCTCGTCATGGACATCGGCCGCGGCGAGGTTGTGACCCTGCCGCCGGCGAAACGCGACGCCTGGTGGGAGGGCACAACGCGGCAATGGCCGTTCATGGCGGCCGACCTGGGCGTCGACCGCGACACGCTCATGGCCCACTACATGAGCAATCACGTGGCGGTGGCGTATGGCGATGTCTTCGAGGAACTGGTGAGCCTCAGCCGGGAGCTGGGCTTCGCGGTACGCGTGTTCTCGGCGTAGCCGATGGGCACCGCCGCCCCGGGTGACACGTTGGATCGGACGTCTTGTCTCGTTGAAGTGCCTGAAACCGCGTTCACCGCCGCACCTCGCCACGGTATGCTGCTTTTCGCCGAACGCTCGATTCCCGACGATCCTCGAAAAGTGAAGTCTCATGCCGAATTCCAGCGAACACGCGCGTGCCTTGTTTCTCGTGTACTGGACCGTCGTCGGATTTGCTGTTGGCGGTATCGTCGCGCCATCCTCGCCGGCGCAATGTGACCCGCAGCCCACGCAGCATCTTACCGCGTCGAATGCAGCCGGCAACGATCTACTCGGCACGGCTGTCGCGCTCGACGCCGATACGCTGATGGTTCATGCGAGCAAAGATCTGCCCGGCGCTGTCGATGCTGGCGTCGTATACGTCTATGCCCGCATCGGCGAGACGTGGATCGAGCAGCAAATGCTGGTTGCGTCGGATGCAGCCGCTCATGACCACTTCGGAGCGGCCATCGCGCTCTCAGGCGACACCGCCGCGATCGGTGCGTTTGTTGATGATCACGCCGGCGGCGTGAACGCCGGCGCCGTGTACATCTTCACTCGTTCTGGCGGAGTGTGGTCGGAGCAGTCAAAACTGACTGCAAGCGATGCGGAAGTCGAGGCCAGGTTTGGTGGTTCCGTCGCACTCGCAGGAGATACGCTGCTTGTGGGTGCGAGCGATAGCGACGCCGCCGGAACGCGCAGCGGTGCTGCGTACATCTTCACGCGTTCAAGCGGTGCGTGGGCGGAGCAGACTCGCCTGACTGCGTCGGACGCGGCGCCCGACGACCGCTTCGGTGCTTGTGTGGCGCTGTCCGGCGACACCGCCGTCGTATCCGCTACTCTCGAGGACGAAGCCGGCTACAACTTCGGCGCCGCTTATGTCTTTGTGCGGGTGGACGGCGCATGGACGCAAGAGGCGAAATTGTTGCCTTCCGCCGAGTTCAGTCAGTTCTTCGGACTAGTAACGATTTCCGATGATACGATCGCTGTTGGCGTGATTTCTGAGAGTGTCTTAGGCATGCCGTTGGCCGGTGCCGTTTACGTCTTTGTGCGCGCGGGCACGAGCTGGACCCAGCAGGCCCGCCTGCATTCTCCGCAGCCCGACGCCGGCGCGTTCTTCGGCCGGGTCGCCCTTGAGGGCGACGTGCTGCTGGTCGGTGCGGACAACGACGACCACATAAGCGGTCCGCCGAATGACCATCGCGGTTCCGCGTACGTGTTCATCCGCCGAAACGGCATCTGGGGGTTTGACGCGGAATTGCGCGCAGCGGATGCGGCCGATTCGGACCACTTCGGATTCGCGACGGCGCTTTCCGGCGGCACTGCCGTCATTGGTTCGCACCTCGATGAGTTGTCGACACCGACTAATACCGGCTCGGCGTATGTGTTTAGCCTCGGCCTAGGCTCCTGTCGAGGCGACACGAATTGCGATAGTACTGTTGATTTCTTCGACGTCGACCCTTTCCTGCTCGCTTTGTTCGACCCTGCCGGCTACGCAGCTGCGTGGCCCGATTGTGACATCTCCTACGCCGATGCAAATGCGGACCAGCGGGTCGACTTTCTTGATGTCGATCCATTCCTCCTCTGTCTGTTCGCGGACTGTCGATAGGCGATGCCCCTTGCCGAACGGTGGGTGGCACCGACGGTGTGCCACTGCTCTGCGAGCAGTGTCTTCGACTGTGCGCACGCCGCTCGATAACATCGCGACTCCGATTCGCTCCGTCGCTTCGTCGCTCCGTCGCTTTGTCGCTTCTCTGAACTCGCTACTCGCCACTCCCTCCGTCGCTCCACCGACTCGCTCTTCGCTCTTCGCTCTTCGCACTTCGCCCTTCACCCCCCCACCGGCCGGCCCTAACTGAACGGCGCGAGATTTCGCGCCACCAGTTGGCACATAAATTGCTCCACATATCCACAATCGGGCCGCCCACGCGCGGCGGCGCACGGGCTCACGTTCATCACCCGCTTGCCGGGAGACGGTCATGCGATACGCAATTCTGATTCGCGCAGCGCTGGTCTCGCTCGTGTGCGGATCGGTCGTAGGTCTTGGCCTGGTCGGGGGTTGCCTGCCGAATGTGCCACTGCCCGCGGGCAACGCGAACGACAACACGAACGCCAACTCGGACACCACCAACCCGCCGCCGGCGGACAATCTGAACGCCAACGTCTCCCCGCCGACCGCGGCCCGCATCGCCCAGGACTGCGCACTTTGCCACGCGCAGGTCGTGGAAAAATACACATCCGGCAGCCACAAGGGGCTTGAGAGCGAGTGCCTCACCTGCCACGAAAACGGCCGCGAGCACATGGCGAACCCGACCCAAGAGCGGGCCAAGCTGAACTTCGCCCTGTCGGCCTGCGCCGGCTGCCATGCGGACCAGTACGACACCTATCTGCACGACGACGGGTCAAAGCCCGGCCACTACGGCGGTTCGGCGAAGACCTCGAAGTATGACGAGTACACCCACTACAAGTTCCTGATGGGCGGCCACGGCTTCACGCTCGAATACAACGAGGACCGCGCCCACGCCTACATGCTCAAGGACCACATCGACATCGCCCGGCGGCAGACGACGACGTGCCTGCAGTGCAAGAGCACGCCGGTGGCGTACTACTGGAATGAGCGGCATCGCGGCGAGGTGGCGTTTTCGAAGGAGAAGCCCTGGGCCGACGTGGTGCAGCGCATTCGCGACGAATTCCCGGAGACGATCGACTACGGCGCCGGCTGCACCCACTGCCATAACCCGCACGACGGCGAGTTCCGTCTCGTGCGCAAGGGCGTGGTCAGCGCGATTCTCGAACGCGGCACCGATCCCTACTCGCGGGTGCACAACGTGATCCCCGCAAGCGAGGCGGAGCTGATCGGCCTGATGAACGAACGCAGCGCCGACGGTGAGCGCACCGCCCGCGCCCGGCGGCTGGCGGGCACGCTGACCTGCGCGCAGTGCCACATCGAGTACGTCTGCGGCCAGGGCGCCGACCGCACCACGACCGGCGAGATTCGCGACGACATCCCGTGGCGCAAGCTGCGCGACATCGAGCAGTACTACCAGAACAAATTCGCCAACCAGCAGGACTGGAAGCACAGCGTCACCGGTCTGACGGGCGTGAAGCCGCAGCACCCGGAGACGGAGTCCTACTGGGGCAGCTCGCACCACATGCTGGGGATGAGCTGCGCCGATTGCCACATGGCGCGTGCGACGGACGCGCTGGGCAAGTCCTCCGCCAGTCACTGGCTCACCAGCCCGCTCAAGAACAACACGGAGATGTGCGGTCAGTGCCACAACGACGTCGTGTCGGAGCTCTTTGCGATGCAGGACGCCTTCTATGACAAAGCGCTCGACGTGGAGGACACGCTGAACACGCTGCTGCTCAAGATCCAGACGGCGAACACATCCGGCGCAGTCCCCGCCGCGGACCTCAGCGCGGCCAAGGCGCTCTTCATGCGGGCGCTCACGTGGTGGGAGTGGACCGCGGTCAGCGAGAACTCGATGGGCGCCCACAACGCCGACGAGATGAACGACCAGCTCGACACCGCGCAAGAGCTGGCGGATCAGGCGCTGGACCTGCTGCCGTAATATACGATTCGCCCCGGAACCTCGGCCGGTCGGCGTCAGTTGAGACTACAACGCGGAGGTCGAGCCGCCGGCTCGATCTCCGCCTTGCCGTTTCAGCCCGGCGCGCGACGCCGATTCGGCAAATGCGCAGGTTTCGTGGCTCGCGTATCATCTTGGCGAGATTTTTGAAAAGTCCGAGCGCCGAGGTCGGACGTGACATATGGTTGTTAGGCGGGGCATTGTGGCAGGCGGCGCTGCCCGGCTGGTCCGACGCCAGAGAGGGGTCGCAGGCCGCCGCATTGGCAATGGACCGGAAATGACCGAGACGGAACCCGGGCAGACCGACATTACAGCGCTGCTTAGCGCCGCCGGCGAGGGCGATAGCGACGCCCGCGCGCGGCTTCTCGAAGTGATCTATGGCGAGCTGCGCCGACTCGCCGCCGGCCTGATGCGCGGCGAGCGGAGCGACCACACGCTCGAACCGACGGCGCTGGTGCATGAGGCATTCATGCGCCTGTTTCCGGCCGAGACCAGCGGCTACGACAACCGCGGCCACCTCTTCGCCTCGGCCACCGAGGCGATGCGCCGCATCCTGGTCGACTACGCCCGGCAGCGCGCCGCCCGGAAGCGCGGCGGCGGGTCGCGGGGCGTGTCGCTCGAGAGCGACGTCGAAGCGCCCGGCTTCGACGCCGATGAACTGCTGACCGTCGACGAGGCCGTCTGCGACCTGCGGAAGCAGGACCCCCGCAAGGCGCAGGTGATCGTGCTCCGTTTCTACGCGGGGCTGGGCGTCGAGGAGACGGCGGCGCTGCTGGGCGTCGCGCCGATCACGGTGAAGCGCGAGTGGCGCTTCGCGCGGGCCTGGCTGGCGCGGCGGCTGGGTCCGGCGGCGGGCCGCGTCGAGGTTGAGGACACGCGGAGCGGGTAGTGGCCGAAGGCTGCGAAGCGCGTAGCGATCACGTGAACTCGGTCAGCGGCGCTTTGCGTATGAACGTGCAGGAGGCCGCCGTGGCCGACTCTTCCACGTCGCGCATTGAAGAAATCTTCCACGAAGCGCTCGACCAGCCGGAGGCGCGTCGCGCCGCGTTCGTGCGCGCCCGTTGCGGCGGCGACACCCGCTTGCTGGCCGAGGTTCAGGCGCTGATCGACGCGGATCGCCAGGCGCATCGCGTGCTCGACGGGCCGGCCTGGGTCGAACGGTTGCAGCCGGGCGCGCCGGCGGCGGCCCGAATGCCGGCGGGGACGTGCATCGGGCCGTATGAACTGGTGCGGCTGCTGGGCGCGGGCGGGATGGGCACGGTCTACGAAGCCGTGCAGCAGCACCCGCGCCGGACCGTGGCGCTCAAGCTGCTTCGCGCCAGCTTCGCCTCGCGGGCGGCGCTGCGGCGGTTCGAGTATGAAGTCGATTTGCTGGGCCGGCTGCAACACCCCAACATCGCGCGGATCTACGACGCCGGCCTGCACGCGGACGGCCCGGTTCACGTGCCGTACTTCGCGATGGAGCGGATCGACGGGGCCCAGACGCTGGTGGCGTTCGCGCAGCAGCGCCGCCTGCCGCTGCGCGAGCGGCTGGCCCTGTTCCTGAGGGTCTGCGACGCGGTGCAGCACGGTCACGAGCGCGGGGTGATCCATCGCGACCTGAAGCCGGCCAACGTGCTGGTCGACGCCGCCGGCCAGCCGAAGGTGATCGACTACGGCGTGGCGCGAGCACTCGACGCCGACCCGCGCACGACGACCATCAGCACGACGCCGGCGGAATTCGTCGGCACGCTGCAGTACATGGCGCCCGAGCAGCTCCGCGGCGATCCGGCGCTGATCGACACGCGCTGCGATGTGTACGCGCTGGGCCTGCTGCTGTTCGAGCTGCTCACCGAGCGCCGCCCGCACGACCTTTCCGGCCTCTCGTGGACCGCGGCGATTCGCACGATCGAGGAGGCCCCGCTGCCCGACGCCAGCCGGATCGTCGCAGCGCTGCGCGGCGACCTCAGCGTCATCCTGACGGTCAGCACCGCCAAGGACCGCGAGCGGCGCTATCGAACCGTCGCGGAACTGGCCGCCGACATTCAGCGCTACCTGGACGACGAGCCGATATCCGCCCGACGGCCGAGTCTGATCTATCACGCCCGCAAATTCGCGGCGCGGCATCGCGCGTTCGTCGCCGCCCTGGCGATCGCGGCAATCGGGCTGGTGGTGGGCGCCGGGCTGGCGCTGTGGAAGGCGGTCGAGGCCGACGCGGCGCGGCAACGGGCGGAATTGCAGTCGCAGCGGGCCGCGATCGTCCGCGACGTGCTGGAGCGCATCCTGGCGGTCAGCGACACGTCGCGACTGGGCAAGCAGGCCCCGATGGGCGATGCGATCGCCGCCGCCGCGGCGAACCTGCCGGTCACCATCGATCAGGATCCGCTGCTCTACGGCGATCTGCAGTCGATCATCGGCCGGGCCTATGCCCGCATGGGCGAAGAATGCCTGGCGATTCCGCACATCGACGCCGCGATCGCCGCCCGGCGGCGCGAGCCGGGCGAACCCAGCCTGCTGCTGGCGACCGCCCTGCTGGATCGCGCGTGGCTGGGCGGGCCGGCGGAGGTGGACGAGAACATCGCGATGTTCCAGGCGGCGGCCGACATGTACGCCCGGTCGCCCGGCGCGAGGCCGGACCATCGCATACCGATTCTCAGCTACATCGCGTTGATACAGCTTGAAGCCGGCCACATCGCAGAAGCTGCGCAGCAGGTGGGCGAAGCGCTGAGTCTGAAGGAGCAGGCGAGCGAAACGTCGGACAAGACGTATGCATACGCGCTCTTCGTTCGCGGACAGGTGTTCGCGGCGGAGAAGAAATACGCGGAGGCGGAGCGCGACGTTCGCGCCGCGCTGGCGATCAAGCGCGCGGGGAATCAGGGGCAGGATCGCGAGGTGTCCCAGATGCTGCGCGAGCTGGCCCGCGTGCTGGAGCGCCAGAACCGCGGCGCGGAGGCGCAAGCGGTACGCGCCGAACTGGAGGCCCTGCGGACGCAACGATCCGACCCCTAGTCGGGCGTTTAGTCCATGCGGCGGAATTGGGCCGCGCGCGACATGCCGGCGTTCGCACCCGCCAGTTGGGGTAGCTGGTTCGCAGGGGCGGGACGCCCATGCTACCCAGGCTGGACCGCGTGTCGCCGACGGACCCGTGCGCGTCGTCGGCGTCGCCGGCGAACCGTTGCGAGTCATCGGCGGCGCGCGCGAACCGGCCGGTGTCGGCGCGGATACCGCGCTTGGCGTCCGCCGGCAGTCAGCGCTCGCCGCGCAAAACCACGCCGCTCCACGGCTCCAGGGCGATCGTCAGCTCGCCGCGAGCGGCGCTGGCGGCATCCGCCGGACCGAAGACCACCGTCCACCCGCTGGGGTACTCGCGCGGCAGCGTCACGTGCGTGCAATGCGTCTGGTCGGAGGCATTCAGCGCGACGATCAGTTGCTCGTCCTCATCGGCGCGGGCGAACACCCAGGTGTGCGCCTTGTCGTCAGTCTTGAGTGTGGTGAATGCGCCGGTGCGCAGGGCGGGATGCGCGTTGCGCAGCGCGATCAACGTGCGGTAGTACGCGAAGTGGTCCTCCATCACCGCGTTCTCTTCCGGCTTGTCGTACGGCTGCAGATCCGCCCAGAGCATCGGCTTGCGGTTGGTCGGGTCGTCGGCGCCCCACATGCCCACTTCATCGCCGTAGTAGATCATCGGCGCGCCGACATACGTCATCTGGAAGAACGCAACCAGCCGGGCGCGGGCGTAGTGTTGCGGCCCGGGCCGGGCGTTGTTGTAGTTTGGGTTGTCGTCCTGCACGCGATTGTCGCGGTCGTACGCCCGGTCCGGATTCAGCGCCATCGACACGAGCCGGTCCGTATCGTGGCTGTCCACCAGGTTCTGCATCACCTGCGTCGCAGCCAGCGGGTACGCCAGCCGCAGCTCGCGCAGTTTCCGGTCGGCCTGGCTCGGCTTCATCTGCTTCTGATCGTGGCAGATCAGCGCCACGGCCACGCGGGCGAACTCGTAGTTCATCACGGCGTCGAAGTGCCGGCCGTCGAGCCACTCATCGGCGCGGTCCCAGATTTCGCCGCAGATGTACGCCTCCGGGTTGATCGACTTCACCAGCGTCCGCCACTCGGCCCAGAACGGCAGCGCGATCTCGTTGGGCACGTCCAGCCGCCAGCCGTCGACGCCGTCGCTCGGGTCGCCGTCGCCGTTGGGGTCCATCCAGCGGCGCGTGACGTTGAAGATGTGCTGCTTCACCGCGGCGCTGGCCAGGCCGTTCTTGCTCTTGCGGAACACCGGCAGCGAGTCGTGACCCGCCCAGCCGCGGTGCTTGAACGGCGACCACGACTCGACGTCGAACCAGTCGGCGTAGCGCGACGCCTCTCCGTTCTTGAGCACATCCTGAAATGCAGGGTGCGGCTGGCCGACGTGGTTCCACACGCCGTCGATAATCACGCGGAAGCCCAGCTCATGGGCTTTGCCGATGAACGCCAGGAAGCGGCGGTCGGCGTCGGTCCACTGCCACGTCTTCGGGTCGTTGAGATCTTCGGCCGCGGCGATCGCGTCGTAGTCGTTCTTCTCGCCGAAATGGGGGTCGATGTGCAGGTAATTGGTGGCGTCGTACTTGTGATGACTCTCGGCGATGAACACCGGGTTGAGATACAGCGCGTTGACGCCCAGCTCGCGCAGATACGGCAGTTTGGATTCCAGCCCGGCCAGGTCGCCGCCGTAGAGCCGCTTGAAGACGAAGTGCCGGTAGAAAGTCTGACCGTCCGCGCCCTCCCACGGCGAGGGCGTGAACCATTCGCTGGTCCACGGCCGCGTGTGCGGCGGGTCGTTGGCCGGGCTGCCGTTGCGGAAGCGATCGACCATGATCTGGTACCAGACCGCGTGCCGCGCCCAGTCGGGCGTGTTGAACGCGATCTGCTGCCCGAGCGATACCTTGTGCATGGATGGGTCCGTTCCCTCTAGCGCGGCATCGCGCAGGATGAACACATACTCGGCGACGCCCGACGCTGCGGCGGCTGCAGGCAGCGCCGCGCGGCCCTCGTAGATCGCGTAAACCGGCCCCTCATCCAGCAACTGCAATTCGACCGGGGCCGCGCCGCGGAACTGCACGCTGACGCGTTCGGCGTCGCCGGCGAGCATGCGATAGCGCAGCAGCACGTGCGCGTCGTCGACGCGCTGCAAAAAGAACGGCTGTTGCGGGCGGTGCTCCAGCGCCAACGTATCGATCTTTCCGTCGCCGCGGGCCGCGTCGGAACGCTCCAGCCCCGCCAGCCGTCCGAGGCGCAGCAGCGAATTCGCGCCCTGATGGCCGTCATCCGCGCCGGAAGGATTCCGCGGGTCGGCGATCCAACGGTCGCCGTCGATTACGAACTTGTACTCATAGGCGCCCGGTGCGAGGCGAATCTCCGCCCGCCACGACCCGTTGGATTCCTGCAGCGGCAGCGCGTCGCGGTTCCAGCCGTTGAACGTACCCGCCAGCGCCACGGAGCGCGGCGCCGGCATGGCCGTCTGCGGCGGGAATAGGTATTCGAAGGTGCACACGAACGCGCCGTCGCCGGTCGCTCGCGCCTGCACGGACGGCGGCAGTCCCGCCGGCGGACCTTCCGCTACTACCGCCAGCGGCGCGGCCGGCGGCCACGGTGCGTCCGGCTGTGCCGCCGCCGCAACCACCCCCGCGAGCAGCGACACGAGCGCCGCCGTGCATGGTGCTGCGCGCCAAATCGACCAAAAGCGCGCCGCGTGAAAGCTGGATGAGCCTTGAGGTTTGGGATTCATGACGGATATTCTACGGGCCGCGCGCAGCGCGCACAGTTCCGGAACGCGGAGTTTCATTGGCTTCTGAACGCCCCCATCCAGTCGTGCGCTTCACCCGCTCCGCGCTGGTCGCTCTGGCCGCGATTCTCGTCGTCTGGTCGTTCTATCGCGTCGTCTCGCGCCCCAGAACGTCCGCGCCCGCCGCGGGCCAGACCCTGATCACCGTCGTCCACTGGGGTGAGAAGAACGAAGATCGCATCGTCGCCGCGCTGGTCGAGGACTTTCAGAACCAGCCCGAGAATGCCGACGTCCGCGTGCTGCGCGTCAATCTCGGCCAGGCGGCGGCGGTGAAGACCAAGCTGCAAACCATGTTCGCTGCCGGCGAGCCGCCGGACGTGTTCTATCTCGACTACGACCTGGTGGCCACGCTGGGTTCCAAGGGTCTGCTGGCGGACATCGAGGCGCTGATCGCGGCGGATCGCGCGGCGGCGCGGCCGACGATCGATCTGAACGACATGTTCAAGTCGGTGGTCGACGCCTTCCGCTACGACGCGGCGACGCAGCGCATCGGCCGCGGCAAGCTGATCGGGCTCGCGAAGGACTTCACCACCGTCGGGTTCTATTACAACCGCGACCTGTTTCGCCGCGCCGGCGTGGCGGAGCCGTCGCCGCAGGGCTGGACGTGGGACGAGTTTCACGCGGCGGCGCGGGCGATCGGCGCGCTGCCGGGTTGCTACGGGGCGGACTTCGTCACGTGGGAGGCGATGGTCCGCATCTGGCTGTGGACGCATGGCGTCGATTTCTTCGAGCCGGGCTTTGACCCGCTGCGATTCACCGATCCCGAGGTGGTCGCGGCGCTGACGCGGCTACAGGACTGGTTTCACCGCGAGGATCGCACGCTGGTCAGCGCGAAGACGCAGCTTGAGACCGGGCTCGAACCGTTTCTTTCCGGCAACATCGGCATGGCGGGCCCGTTCGGCCGCTGGAAAGTGCCGATTTATCGCACGATCGACAGCTTCGACTGGGAGTTCGCGCCGCTGCCGCACGCCGCCGGCAAGCCGCCGCGCAACGGCGTCTTCACCGTCGCCTGGGCGATCGCCGAGCGCAGCCGCAAGAAGGACGCGGCGTGGCGCTTCGTGAAATACCTGAGCAGCGCCCGCGGCCAGGCGCGGATGAGCGAAGAAGGACTGGCGATTCCGGTGCTGCGCAGCGTGGCCGAGAGTCCGAGCTTCGCCAACCCCGGGCGCAAGCCGGACAACTATCGCGCGTACCTCGACGCGGCGGAGTGGGCCCAGCCGATCGACTGGCCGGCGGAGCCTAAGTATCTGCATCAGCTTCGGGTGCGGCTCGAAGACATTTTCAAGCTGAATCAGCCCGTGGCCCCGGCCATGGCGCAAGTCGAGCGCGAGTGGCGCGCGGCCCGCGCCGCCGGTGCGGCCGCCGGGGTGCGCCCACGCATGCCGTGGACGACGGTCGCGCTGGTAATCGGCGCGCCGCTGGCCGTCGTCGCGACCGTGCTGGCGTGGCGCTGGTGGCGGCGGCGGCCGGGACGGCTCGCGCTGCGCGAAGAACTGGCCGGCATGGCGATGATCGGTCCCTGGGTGATCGGCTTTGCGGCGTTCACCGCGTTTCCGGTGGTGCTCTCGCTGCTGCTAGCGTTCACGCGCTGGAGCGGCCTGCTCACGCTCGACCACGCCGAGTTCGTCGGTTTCGAGAATTTCTACCGCCTCTTTACGCAGGATCAGGCGTTTCGCCGCGCGCTGTACGTCACAGCGCTTTACGCCCTGCTGGCCGTGCCCACGGGGCAGGCGGCGGCGCTGCTCGCCGCGATTCTGATCAGCCCGGAGGTGCGCGGCATCGGCCTCTTCCGCGCCATCTGGTATCTGCCCAGCGTACTGGCCGGCGTGGGCATGGCGGTCATGTGGAAGTGGGTGTTTCACCACGAGTACGGGCTGCTTAACGCGCTGCTGCAACCGCTGGCCGATTTGTGGAGCCTGGTCGCCGGCGGGCTGAGCGGCGCGGGCGAGGCAGCGCGGGTCTCGCCGCCCCGCTGGTTCGAGAAGGACGCCGAGACCTGGGGCGTGCCCGCGTTTGCGATCGTCAACCTGTGGACGATCGGCGGCACGATGATGATCTACCTCGCCGGGCTGAAGGGAATCCCCCGCGATCTGCACGAAGCCGCAGCGATCGACGGTGCGACCGGTTGGCGCCGCTTCGTCAACGTCACGCTGCCGATGCTCAGCCCCGTGATTTTCTTCAACCTGATTATCGCGATCATCGCGTCGTTCCAGATTTTCACGCAGGCGTACGTGATGACCGCGGGCGGCCCGGGCGAAGCGACGATGTTCTACGTCGTTTACCTCTACAACCAGGCGTTCAACTTCCATGAGATGGGGTACGCATCGGCGATGGCGTGGATGCTGCTGCTGATCGTGCTGGCGCTGACGCTGCTGGTGATGCGCAGCAGCCGGCGGTTTGTTTACTACGAAGCGCTGAAGGCGTAGGCGGCCGCCCGGGGCGGGAATTCTCCAAGCAGGCGATTATTGGATGAGCGGGCAGAATGCCCGCTCCACCGGGAGTGCGGGCAGCGTGCCCGCTCCACCCGAAGTTCGGGCTGAATGCCCGCTGCACCCGGAGTGCGGGCAGAATGCCCGTTGCATCCAGGATTCACCCACCCTTACCCGTTGCACTAACCGAGAAACTGCAGCAGGCGCTCGACCGTCCGCGCGGTCGCGCCGCGGCGCGCGGCGATGACGGCCTGCGCATTGTGCCCCAGCGTCGCGCGGCGCTGCGGGTCGGCCAGCAGCGCGGCCACCTGCGCGGTCGCCTCGGCCGGAGATCTCGCTGGGACCGCGCCGTCCGCCGCGATCAGCAGCGCCGCCACTTCCGCGAAGTTGTCAACATGCGGCCCGAAGACCATCGCCCGCGCCAACCCGGCCACCTCCATCATGTCCGAACCGCCCAGCGGCACGAACGTCCGCCCGACCACCACCACCGCCGCCAGCCCATAGAACTTTCGCAATTCGCCGATCGAGTCCCCCAGGAACACCGGAAGCGGCTCGCCCACGCCAGGCGGCACGGTCGGCTGACCGGTGCTGCGCCGCAAGCAGGCGAAGCCGCGCGCGACGATCAGCGCCGCCACTTCGTCGAAGCGCTTCACGTCGCGCGGCACGAGTGCCAGTTGCAGCCCCGGAAAGCGCGTCAGCAGCGCCGCGTAGCCGTCCAGCAGCATCGCTTCTTCGCCGGGGCCCGTGCTGCCGGCCACCAGCAGCGGTCGCCGCAGGTCGATGCCCATTTCCGCCGCCAGTCGTTCCTGCCCGTCTACCGCGGCGGCGATGTCCGCCGTGTCGTATTTCACCGAACCGACGATCTCGACCCGGTCAGGGGCCACGCCCAGTTCGCGGAATCGCGCCGCATAGGTCTCGTCCTGCGCGCCGACCCACCGGAGCTGCCCGAACATCCGCCGGGCAAAACCGCGCACGATCGGCCAGCGAAAGCGCCGCATGCTGCGCTCGGCGGTGATCCGGCCATTCGCGATCACCACCGGAATATTCCGGCGGCGGGCGACGAATACCAGATTCGGCCAGAGTTCCAGCTCCATCAGCACGATCACCGTCGGGCGGATGCGATCGAGCGTCCGGCGAATCGCGAAGGAGAGGTCCAGCGGGTAGCGAAAAACGACCAGATTTGGGTAAAGGGCGCGGGCCCGCTCCAGGCCGGTCTTGGTCGTGCTGCTGATGACGACGACCACCCCAGGCGACCGGCGGTGAAGCTCCGTCACCAGCGTGCGAGCGGCGTTGACCTCGCCGAGCGAGACGCCGTGTATCCACACGCAGCGGCCGGCGACCGGCCGCGAGGGGCACGCCCCCAGCCGCTCCGCCAGGGTGCTGTGCGACGGACCGCGCCGCCAGCGGCGAATCAGCAGCCACGGCCAGAGCACGGCAAACGCCAGGAGGTATGCGAGGTCTATCAGGAGGGTCATGACCCGACGTTTGTTGTTCGTGTCTCTTCATGGCGGACGAAGACGGATCGAACCGCCGGGCGTCGCGCTTTCGGGCCGTGCGACGCCGCAATATGATGCCCGGACCCTGAGACGAACGGAGATGTCTCGATGAATCGCCGAGCCCGCCGCGCCGCAACGACTGCGATCATAGCGACTGCCCTGGGATTCGTCGCCGCCGCCGGCGCGCAACAAAGTCCCCCGTCGCCGACTCCGCCAGCCGAGCCGCCGCTGGATCCGCAGGTCGATCGGATTTTGACGCGGCTGGAGGCGCGCAAGGTCGACGACCTGATTGCGGACGTGAAGTGGAGCCAGGCGTTCGCGATCGAGAAGGAGGACGAATCGGACACGAAGGTCGGCACGATTCGCTACATGGCGCTGAAGCCGACCGCGAAGTTCATCATCCACTTCAAGGACAAGATCGGCGACGGCCGCCGCAATGCGATCAACGAGACCTTCGCCTTCGACGGCTGCTGGTACTGGGAGATCAAGCCGCGGGCCAAGATGGTGGTGCAGTACGAGGTGCGCAAGCCGGACGACCCGCACGACCCGTACAAGATCGGCGAGGGCATCTTTCCGTTGCCGTTCGGGCAGAAGAAGGACGAGATTCTGCGCGAATTCACGATCGAGCGGCGCGAGCCAGGCAAGGACGACCCGGCGGACACCGATCACCTGGTGATGACCCCGCGCCCGAACACGCGGCTGGCGCGGCTGTACAAGACGCTGGAGTTCTGGATCGCGCGCAAGGGCGAGTTCGACGGCCTGCCGGTGCAGGTCCGCGTCGCCAAGCTCGACGGCACGATGAAGGTCAACAACCGCATCAGCATCAGCTTCTCGAACGTGAAGCTCAACACCCGCTTCGACCCCAGAGAGTTCGAGCTGAAAGTGCCCGACGGCTACCAGGTGGACGCCAACCCGCTGCGGCCAGACAGCCCGGCGACCGACACGGAGCCGCCGGCGGGAGCCGACGCGCCGTAGCGGGGCGCGACCGCCGGGTGCAGCGGGCATCCTGCCCGCCGTTTTGGGTGGCGTGCGCATCCTGCCCCCCATCTTGGGTGGCGTGGGCATCCTGCCCGCCGCTTTGGTGGGGTGGGCATCCTGCCCGCCATTTTGGGTGGCCTGGGCATCCTGCCCGCCATTTTGGGTGGCCTGGGCATCCTGCCCGCCGTTTTGGGTGGAGTGGGCTTCCTGCACGCCCGGCGCGATGCGCGCTGGCCGCGGCCGCGAGGATCGGCTAGGCTGTATCCATGAGCGGGGTGTAGCTCAGCCTGGATTAGAGCGCCTGGTTTGGGTCCAGGAGGTCGCAGGTTCGAATCCTGTCACCCCGACTTTTCTTCAAAAAGGGCCGTTCGGCGAGAACGTCGAACGGCTTTCTCTTTGTGGTCACGAGAGTTACGTCGCTCAGGGTGCGGTTCAAATAAACGGAGTCGAGTATCTCGCGTCGAAGGCCGTTGTTTGAACCGCGCCAGAGGTCCGCGGCGCGCTGGCTAAAGTCAAACACGGCGAGCGCCGTGGCCGCACGGGCCGGATCGCAATCCCCCAGCCGTTCCAGACCCTCCTCCGTGGCCCGCATTTCGGTCTGCAACTCTTTCGCCTTGGCCCTGTAGATGGCCTCCTCGACGGTCCCGGCCAGAAATGCGTTGAGAAGACGATCCTGCATCCCCGCGAGTTCAGAGCGGCGCTTTTTGAGCGCAGTCGCTTGGCGGCGCTCGTGTTCGCCGGCGTCTGCAAACGCGGCGGTCAACGCCGTGCGGAACCAGTCGACGTATTCCTGCGAGGGCAGCCGAAGGCTCGCGAGGTCATCGAGCACGGCGTTCTCAAGCGCGTCTGTGCGCCAGCGGATGCGTGGATGGTCGTCGGCAGGATTGTTGTTGGCGCAGCGATAGTACACGTGCTCGTTCACACCGCCCGAGCGCAGGCGCTTTCGGATGCGTTCACCCGTGATCGACTGGCCACAGCACGCGCAGCGGAAAAGCCCGCCCGACAGCGGAATCTCGGGGTTGCCGGTGCGGCGGTTCTTCCCGCGCAGGATGCGCTGGCAGGCGTCAAACGTATGCCGATCGATCAACCGTTGATAGCGACCTTCGAACACGCTGCCGTTGCGATGCAGCTCGCCGATGTAGAAGCGGTTGCCGAGAAGGTACGAGAGCGCCGTGCGGTGGAACCTTGGCTGGCTGGCGCGGAAGACGTGGCCTTCGCGGGACAACTGGTCCGCCAGTGATTTGAACGTGTGCCGGCCCGTTGCGTACAGCTCGAAGATGCGAACGATCGTGCGGCTTTTCTCCGGGTGAGGTTGAATCGGCTCGTCATCGTCGTCAACGTTCACGTAGCCATATGGAGCGAGGCCGGTGGGCCAGCCTTGCCGGACCTTTTCGTCCATCCCCTTCAGCACTTCGGACCGCAGGTTGTCGCTGTAATACTGGGCGACGGCGGCCATCACGTTGAACGACAGCGCGCCGGCGGCTCCCGGGCCGAACTGGTTCTCGACGAACGCGAGCTGGACGCCGCAGTGGTCCTCGAGCTCCTGAAGACGGACCGCGTCACGCATGTTGCGGCACACGCGGTCGAGTTTGTGGCTGAGGATGGCCGTGATCTTCTCGCGTTTGGCGTTGGCCCGCACCCAGTTGAACATCTCGTTGAACGCCACGCGCTCCGCGCCACGCTTGGCCGACTCGGCCACGACGAACTCGCGGAGGATGGTCCACCCGGCCCTGGCCGCCTTCTCCCGCAAAGCGCGTACCTGGGCGTCGATCGAATAGCCCTCGCGCTGCTCGCGGGACGACACGCGCGCCCACGCAATCACGTTCATGCCGTGCTCTCCGCCTTTGCGGCCTTCAGCAGCACCTCGGCGAACCGCTTGACGTTCATCAGAATCTCCGTCGCCTCGCGGTCGTCGATGGGCCGCTGATAAGCCTTCGACCAGACGCGCCGCGTTTCGCGGAGCAGCTCGTCCGTGATCCACGCGGTGGACAGCGGCACGACCCGCTGTCCTTCGCCCGCCGGCGCGGACGCGTCAACGGACACCCTTACCTCGGGTGCGGCCAGAGAGGAAGCGGATTCTGGGCAGATTCGCGCCACGGCGGCTGGTGCTCCGGAGATGCTGATCAGGACGCGATGATCCAGCCGTCCAGGCCAACAGCCTGAAACTGTGCGCGAACCTCTTCGATGATGCGGCGGACAGTGTGCCAACCGCAGCCGAGCGTCTGAGCGATCTGGTCGACGGATTCGCCTTGGCCCAGCAAAGCGCACACTTTCTGCGCCCGCGGAGTGAGACGGGACATGGCCTGACGAACGTCGAGCGCGAGCAGATGACTATCCATTGAGTACGGGTCGGTGCAGCTCATGATCCGGTTGGCGCGTTGATTGCACGCCCGCCCGAGATGCTTTTTGTAGCGCGATCCCGCGCGGCGGAGCGCCTTGAGACAGCGGTCGATCACCGAGGTCAGCGCTGTGTTTTCGCTCGCCCCATTGGAGCGCGCAGGTTCGTGGCGGAAGCGGGCGACGTGCAGCACCAGCTCCTGCTGGGCCTCGAGTAGCTCGTGCCCGTCGAAACCCATGCGCTTCGCGCGGGCCGTGATCAGGTCGCTCTTCCATTTCGCAATCACCGGTTCGTAGTTGTTCGCACACATGTCGTGCCCTTCGTTCGTGACGTTCGTCTCCGCGCCGCAACAGCAGCGACGCAACGCAATCGATCCTCGCGAGCACGACCGGCGGCGTATCTAGGGCGGAGCATGGGGTTGACGAAGTCATATGCGGAGCAAGCGGGCGACATATGGCGCGCAGGACGTGGCGCGCTGCTACGCATATGCGGCCCATATGTGTTTGTGGGGTCACGGCGAGAATCGAGGTCGAGCGGCAAATAACCCTGTGCCCGCGCGAGATGGCGCTGTGGCAGGGAGTCCGACATGCCGCTCGATCTTCGCTTTCTGATCCGCGAACCCGCAGATGTTTATCACGCCAAGAGCAAGAGCCATCTCTCTGCGCATGCGCTCGCCGAGTTCCGGCGCTGCCCGCTGCTGTATCGCAAGAAAGAGCTCGGGCTCGTGGCCGAGCGCGACACGACCGCGTATCTGGTCGGACGCGCAGCCCACACCCTGATCCTCGAAGGTCGACAGCGATTCGAGCGCGAGTACGCCGTGGGTGGGCCAATCAATCCGAAGACGGGCCAACCGTTCGGTTCGCAGACGAAGGCCTTCGCCGAGTGGGCGGAAAAACAGAACAAGCCCGTGCTCGCCGATGCGCACGCGGCACTCGTCGAGCAGATGGCCGCTTCGGTCAATGCGCATGTGTTCGCGCGCGAGTTATTCGTTGACGGCGTGGCCGAAGGCGTCGTGCGCTGCGAGTATGCCGGCAACCACTGCCAGGCCCGGATCGACTGGATCAATCCGATCGATGGACGCGGCATCGTCGACCTGAAGACCGCCGACGAGATCGATTCGTTTGAGCTGTCGATGCGCGCCTTTGGCTACCTGCACCAAGTGGCCTTCTACCGCGCGCTGGTCGCGGCTGCCTCAGGTCAAGTACTGCCTGCGCACATCGTCGCCGTCGAGAAGCGCGAACCCTTCCGCTGCGGCGTGTGGCAGATAGCGCCGAACGTACTGGATCAGGCCCAGCGCGAGAACGAAGAGGCGATGGCGGACCTGCGGCGTTGCCGAGAATCGGGCGATTGGTTCACGCGCTACGAGTCATTGCGGTTAATCGAACGTTTGTGAGTTCGGGCACGGGGCCGGATGGCGTGGCCGCGTGCTCCCCATCTCGCCTCGCTCGAGACGCGGTCGGGACTCCCTGCACCGGCCCCGAGTCCGAACTCATGACGCGAACGAAGGAGAACGAATGAAACTGCTCGAACAGATTCAACGAGGCAAAACGGTCGCACCTCGGCGCGCGCTCGTCTACGGCGTCCACGGCGTCGGCAAGAGCACTTTCGGTTCGGTGGCCGAGCGGCCGATCTTCGTGCAAACCGAAGATGGCCTGGGCACGATCGAGTGCGAGAAGTTTCCCGTCGCCGGCCAGTACGCCGACGTGATCGCGGCGCTGTCGGAGCTCTACAGCGAAGAGCACGACTACCGCACGGTCGTCATCGATTCCGCCGACTGGCTTGAACGGCTGATCTTCGCCGATGTCTGCAAGAAACGCGGCGTTGAATCGATCGAAGACATTCCGTACGGCAAGGGCTACGTCTTCGCGCTCACCAACTGGCGCGAAGTCCTCCAGGGGCTGGACGCGCTTCGCAACGAGCGCGGCATGACGGTCATCCTGCTGGCCCACGCCCAAATCGAGCGTTTCGCCAATCCGGAGACCGACACCTACGACCGCTATTCGCCCCGGCTGCACAAGCAGGCGTCGGCGCTGGTCCAGGAATGGTGCGATGAGGTGCTGTTTGCGACCTACGCGATCCACACGAAGACAACCGATGAGGGCTTCGGCCGCAAGCGCGTGCAGGGCATCGGCACCGGGGAGCGGGTCATCCGCACGACCGAGCGCCCGGCGCATGTCGCGAAGAATCGCCTGAATCTCCCCGACGAAATCCCGCTGGATTACGGCGTCTACGCCGCGTTCGCGCGTGGCGAAAACCCGCTGGCCGTCACCGAGCAACCCGCTGAACAAGGAGTCTGATCGTGCCGACACTGAATGGATTCAACGCTAACGAGGTCGATCCCAACTTTGCATTCGATCCGGTGCCGAGCGGCAAATACCTGGCCGTGGTCACCGAGAGCGAGATGAAGCCCACCAAGTCGGGCGTGGGCCAGTACCTGCAGTTCACCTTCCAGATCATCGAGGGTGAGTACAAGACCCGGCTGGTCTGGACGCGGCTGAACCTCGACAACCCGAACGCGACCACGGTGAAGATCGCCCGTGCCGAACTCTCGGCCATCTGCCGCGCCGTCGGCGTGCCCTCGCCGAAGGACACCGTCGAGCTGCACAACATCCCGCTCGTCATCACGGTCGGTCAGAAGAAGCGCGACGACACCGGCGAGATGGGCAACGTCATCAAGGGCTACGCCAAGAAGGACGCGGCTGGCGCGCGGCCCGCCGCCTCGACCAGCGCCAACGGCGCACCGCCCTGGAAGCGCTGAGGAGTGTGCCATGACCGATCTCGACATCGTCAACCCAAACGAACGGATTGTCAGGGTGGTCGAGCACCTGAAGAACGGCGCGAAGCGCGTGTTCTACGCGATATGCGACGAGTTCCTCGATTACTGGCGCGGCCGAGATGACCTTGATGGCTACTACGCCTGGACGCGTTCCTGTGAGCGTCGTGTCGAGTTTTCCAATCGGAGCGAAGCGCGACAGGAAATGAAGAGGATGTGGCAGTGGCGACGGGATCAGAGAGCCAAGCAGGAAGCGATTGCGACGACGGCGCCAACGGCGCGGCGCATTGGAAGCGCTGAGACACCTCGACACTCGGCTCGGCACACGTCTGGCCGGGCAGCGTGATGGCGCAAAATGGAATGGAATCTTCGCGAGGTCAAGGATGACCACCATCACGTTGCCCTGGCCGCCGAGCGTGAACCACTACTGGCGCATGTGGCGCGGCCGGATGCTGATCAGCCGGCGTGGTCGCGCGTACCGCGAGCAGGTAGGCGCGATCCTCAGAGCCGCCGGCGTTACGCCGCAGTCCGGCCGCTTGGCCGTCCACGTTGAGCTCTACCCGCCCGACCGCCGCAAGCGCGACATCGACAACACGTTCAAGGCCATCGGCGACTCGCTCCAGCACGGCGGCGCGTTCCTCGACGACAGCCAGATCGTGTGGTTGCTGCTGGAAAGGGCCGAAATCGTGGACGGCGGAAGGGTCGTCGTTCGCATCGCCGAGCGGAACGGCAAGCCTCTGCCGTTTCCGACCACCGAGTGCGTGAGCCTGAACTGAATCAGCCAACAGGAGCGAGCGATGGCACAGGGCAAGCCCAAACGAATCTACATCGCCGGGCCGATGACTGGCTATCCGGACTGCAATTTCGCGGCGTTTCACGCCGCCGCCGAACGGCTGGCGCAGGTGGGCTGGAAGGTCTTCAACCCGGCCGAGAATTTCGGTGGCCGCAAAGATCTGCCGCGCGAGACGTACCTGCGGCTCGACCTGGCGATGCTCGCGCAATGCGACGCGATCGCCATGCTTCTGGGCTGGGAGAATTCGCGCGGCGCCAAGCTCGAATACATGGTCGCGCACGAACTGGGCTGCCTCGTCATCGACGCGGCGACGCTACAGCCGCTGGCGAACGCACCGACACCGATCGCCGCGCTTCATCGACTGCGGTTGGTGGAACCACAGCAAGACGAGTCCATCCTCGACGAAGCGAAACGCATCACCGAGGGCGTCAGGCGCGCTGAGTACGGAGCGCCAGCGGACGACTTCGGTCGCGCGGCGTATATGTGGACCGGCATCCTGGCCCGCAAGCTGCGCGATGGGCAGTGCATTACGGCGATGGACATCCCGCTGTGCATGGTCGCGATCAAGCTGGCCCGCCAGAGCCATCACCACAAGCGCGACAACCTAGTGGATATCGCCGGCTACGCGCGCACCGCCGCGATGGTCGCAGGAGAGGAGTGATGGCCAAGGCTCACAGCAAGACCATGCTCGCCTTCGGCGACGTTCATATCCCGCACCACAATGAGAAGGCGGTGCGAGTGCTGTGTCGCGTGGCGGAGCGCCTACGGCCCGAGTTGATCGTTTGCCTGGGTGACCTGCTCGATTGTGGGCAGTTTTCGTCGCACCCACCCACGCACGGAATGAGAGAGACGGACTACGTCGACGACCTGCGCGCGGCGAACACGCTCCTGGACCGGCTGCAGAAAGTCTGCGATCGGCTCGTGATTGTGGAGGGGAACCACGAGTACCGACTCGATCGCTGGGCAGCGGCGACGGCGGAGGGGCGCGGGGCCTATTCGATGCTGGCACCGCGCGTGCAGCTCACTCGCGGGCGCGAGCGCTGCGCGTACGTTCCATATGGCTCGGTCGGCGGCACGTATCCGCACTACCCGATCAACCGCCGCATCATCGCCGTGCATGGGTGGTCGTACGGCCGCAACGCGACCCGCCAGCATCTTCAGATCTGCCAGGGCCGCAGCGTCATTCATGGGCACACGCATCGAGCGGACGTTTCCATCGTTCAAAACATCTGGTCGCCCGGCAAAGTGGTGCAGGCCCGCAGCGCCGGGTGTCTATGCAAGCCGATCCCGCTCTACGGCACCGGTCGCCCGGTCGAGTGGGTAAACGCCTTCATTCTCGGCTACCTCGGCCGGCGCAGTGACACGCTCTACACGATTCCGATCATGGACAACCGCTGCATCCTGCCGGACGGCACGGAGGTCGCGTGATGCAGCTCCGGCCGTATCAACGCGAGGCCGTCGATGCCGTGTATGAGTTCCTGCGTACTCGGGACGACAACCCATGCGTCGTGATCCCGACTGCTGGCGGCAAGACGCCGGTGATAGCGACCATGTGCCGCGATGCGGTGCAGACGTGGAACGGCCGTGTTCTGATCCTGGCGCACGTCAAGGAACTGCTCGAGCAGGCGGCCGAGAAACTGCGCGCCATCGCACCAGACGTCCCCGTGGGAGTGTATTCGGCGGGTCTGAAGCGGCGCGATCTCGGATACGCCGTCACGATCGCGGGCATCCAAAGCGTCTACGAGAAGGCCGACGACGTCGGCGCGGTCGATCTCGTCATCGTCGACGAGGCGCATCTCATCCCGCCGGACGGCGAGGGCATGTATCGCCAGTTCCTGGCGGATATGAAGGCGATCAATCCGCTGGTGCGCGTCATCGGGCTGACGGCGACGCCGTTCCGGATGAAGACCGGCACGATCTGCGCGCCGGACAGCATTCTGAACGAGATCTGCTACGAGATCAGTGTCCGCGAGTTGATCGTGCAGGGCTATCTCTGCACGCTGCGCACCAAGGCGGGCTCGCTCAAACCTGACACGCAGCAGCTCCACGTCCGCGGCGGCGAGTACATCGCCGGCGAGGTCGAGGAGTTGATGGACACCGACAACCTCGTCCTGTCCGCCTGCCGCGAGATTGTCGAGCACGCTCGTGACCGTAAATCGGTCCTGATCTTCGCCTCCGGCGTGAAGCATGGCATGCACATCGCCGACGTGCTGCGCACCCGTCACAAGGTCGAATGCGGGTTTGTCTGCGGAGAAACGCTGCCGTTCGAGCGCGACGACGCCCTGCGTCGCTTCCGCGCTGGCGACCTGAAATACCTCTGCAACGTCAACGTGCTGACTACGGGATTCGATGCGCCGAATATCGATTGCGTGGCTCTCGTGCGGCCGACGCTATCACCCGGCCTGTACTACCAGATGGTCGGTCGAGGTTTCCGACTGCATCCCGGCAAGACCGACTGCCTGGTGCTCGACTTCGGCGGCAACGTGATGCGCCATGGGCCGGTCGATCGGCTGCGCGTCGCCGGCCAAGCCACTGGCGATGGCGAGGCGCCAGCGAAGGAATGCCCGCAGTGCCACGAGATCATCGCGGCCGGCTACGGCATCTGCCCGGGCTGCGGTCACGTGTTCCCGCCGCGCGAGCATCGCAAGCATGACGCCCGCGCAAGTGGCGACGGCATTCTCTCGGATCAGGCCTCGCGGACTGAGTACGAGATTGAGGAGACTTTCTACACCGTCCACGTCAAGCGCGATGCGCCGCCGGATGCACCGCGGACGATGCGCGTCGATTATCGCATTGGCTTCAACAACTACGTGTCGGAGTGGGTGTGCTTCGAGCACGACGGGTACGCGCGCCAGAAAGCCGTGCATTGGTGGCGCGCGAGGTCCATCGAACCGGTGCCGGACACCGCTGACCAGGCGGTCGAACTAGCGGAAATAGGCGCGCTCGCGCGGACCCGCGCTATCACGGTGCTGCGCAAGCCCAACGACCGCTACGACCGCATCGTCGGTTACCAGCTCGACGACAAGCCGCCGCGCCCCGAGTCGGAAGAGAACTTGCCCGAGCACGCCCCGATCGGCAATGACGAGGTGCCGTTCTGATGCGAATCAACGCATTGGCACAGTGGTTCGGCGGCAACCGCATGCTCGCAGAGAGCGTCGGCCGAGCGCTGGGCAGATTGCGCTGGTGCGGCGTGCCGTTCGCTGGCGGCTGCCCGGAGTTGCCGCACATCAACACGGCGGCCGGCGTCGCAAACGACCTGCACCGACACATCGTCAACCTGGCCCGCGTCGTTCGCAATGACGCGCTGGTCGAGCAACTGGTGCGTCGCCTCGACGGCTTGTTGTTCCATCCGGACGAGTTGGCGGCCGCCCAGCAGCGCTGTCGTGATCGCGATATTCTCGGCGCGACCGACGAAACCCCCGACATCGAATGGGCGGCCGACTACTTTGCGGCGTGCTGGATGGGGAGGGGCGGTTGCGCGGGCAAGAGGCGCGAATTCGACCAATGCCTCTCGCTGCGCTGGACATCAAACGGCGGCGATTCGGCCGTGCGCTTCCGCAGCGCAATCGACTCACTGCGCGACTGGCACATGGCGCTGCGCAAATGGTCGTTCTCCTGCCTCGACGCCTTCGAGTTCATCGGGAACGTGCGCGACGCTGAGGGGCATGGCATCTATGTCGACGCGCCCTGGCCCGACGCCGGCGAGGAATACCGGCACGGATTCACGCGCGAGCAGCAAACAAGCCTGGCGGAAGCACTGGGCGGGTTCAAGCGGACGCGCGTGGTCGTGCGCTACGGTGACCATCCTCTGATTCGCGAGCTTTACCCGGAATCGCGCTGGACCTGGCTGATCCAGTCCGGCCGAAACCAGCGCAACGGGACCACGGCCGAAGTGCTCATCATCAATGGTGAGGTGCCGGCGTGATGGCGGAAGGTACGGCCAATGCGATGCTGCACGCGGCGCTGTGGTACGCCGAGCTCGACTACCCGGTGTTCCCGTGCAAGCCTGGACTGAAATTCCCGATCACCGAACACGGGCTGCTCGAGGCAACGACGGACGCCGAGCAGATCACCGCCTGGTGGACGCAGAATCCACGCGCCAACATCGCGATCCGCACGGACACGCTTGTCGTCATCGATGTAGATGGCGCTGAGAACACCTGGCTGGCCGACGATCCCGAGAAACTCGCCGACCTGGCTGTCGCCCCGCTGTCGATTACGGCTCGGGGCGGACGCCAGTACTTTTTTCGTCAACCCGAGGGCCGCGATTGGCGCAACACTACCAGCCGCATCGCCCCGCACGTGGATACGCGCGGCAACGGCGGCTATGTGCTAGTCGCGCCATCCACCTTCCTCGCGAAGTCGTATCGCTGGGAGGTCGAACGCGAGCTCAGCGTCGCGCCGCCGCGCCTGCCCGAGCCACCGACGTGGTTGATCGAACTTCTCGATGCCCTCGCCGTCGGGAACGACGTCGTCGCGAAGGGCACTCCGGGCAATGGGATTCCCGAGGGACAGCGCAACGGCACGCTCGCGCGCCTGGCCGGCACGATGCGGCGGGTGGGGATGTCGCAGCCCGAGATTTCTGCCGCGCTCCAGCAGATCAACGCCGACCGCTGCGATCCACCCCTTCCGCTACGCGAGGTTGATCAGATCGCTGAGAGCGTCGCCCGCTACGCGCCGAACGAGGTCTCGGTCGCACTGGCCGAAAACCACTGGGCGCAAGACCGCGCGCCGCCTGCGCCGCCTCGGCCGCTGCCAGTTCGCGAGTTGATGGCTGCGCACCGCTCGCTGCGCGCGCCACTGATCCACGGCGTGCTACGGCGCGGAGAGACGATGAACGTCATCGCGCCGCCGAAGACGGGCAAGAGCTGGCTAGTCCTCGCCCTGGCGATGGCCGTCGCCACGGGCCGCAAGTGGCTCGACACCTTCGACACGGTCGCCGGCAACGTGCTGATCATCGATAACGAGTTGCACGCCGAGACTCTGGCGCACCGCATTCCGCAGGTTGCCGAGTGTCTGCGGATCGGCATGAACGAGATCGCCGACACTGTCTCCGTACAGAGCCTGCGAGGTCAGCTCCGCGACATCTTCACGCTGGGCCAGTACTTCGAGGCCATCGAACCCGGCCATTACGCGCTTGTCGTGCTGGATGCGTTCTACCGTTTCATGCCACGTGACATGGATGAGAACGACAACGGCACGATGGCGAACATCTACAACCACATCGACGCGCTGGCCGACCGGCTGGGCTGTTCGTTCGTGCTGATCCACCATGCGACGAAGGGCAATCAATCCGGCAAGGCCGTCACCGATGTTGGCGCTGGCGCCGGCAGTCAGAGCCGCGCCGCCGACGCGCACGTCGTCCTGCGTCCACACGAAGAACCGGGCGCGGTCGTGCTCGAGGCGGCGGTCCGTTCCTGGGCACCGGTGGAACCGATGGCGCTGCGCTGGTTGTTCCCGGTTTGGAAAGCCGCCCCCGATCTCGATCCCGCCGCGCTGCGCAGCGAGAAGCCCAAACGCGCCAAGCCCACGCCGGAGGAATCGAGCGAGCCGCCTGCGTGGAGCGTGCAGCGGTTTGTCGAGGCATTCATGGGCGCAGAGCCGGTCACGCTGCCTGAGCTGCGCGAGCGCGCAGCGAGCGATCCGGGGCTGTCCTGGCGTCGAGTCAGCGACCTGCTCTCGATTGCCGAGCAGCGCAGAATGATCCGGCGGGTTCGTCTGCCCGGTCGAGGTGGTCCGCAGGGGTTCGTCGTTGGCGCGGAGGAGGTGGGTTCATGACCACTGCGAACCGCGCGAACTTCGAGCGCCGAACTTCTCGAAGCGCGTGCGCGCTCGGGGTTCAGCGCTCGCGCTTCGGGTTGAACTCGAAGCGCGCGCACCCCCCCATACCCCCCCGTGGGTGCGCCGCCAGTTCGGCGGCGACCCACGAACTCGAAGCGCGCGCGCTTTCAGTTCGCGCTCGCAGTTCGGCCGGCGGCATGGTTCCTTCCCGGCCGAGGTTCTTCCTGATGCCCGCGGGAACGCCCGCCAATCCCGACAGAGTTTGTTGCGCCTGTCCGACCGGCCGCCCACGGCCGCGACGGGGCGCGTTTGGGGCCAACGGGGCGACGCGGGCGGGCGGGTCGTACCGTCGTACCACTCGGCGGCCCGTTGGCGACGGGCGGCGTTTCCCGCCGGCGCAAGCGGCGGACCTGATTGGCAATGACGGCTGACGGCGCACGGACGCGTCGTCGCGATGACATGGAGGTTCGATCGATGAAGATTGAGTTGCGGCCGCTGGCCGAGGTCAAGCCGTATGAGAAAAACCCGCGCGATAACGATGCGGCCGTTGAAGCCGTCGCGCAGTCGATTCGGCAGTTCGGGTTCCGCCAGCCAATCGTTGTGGATGGCGACGGCGTCATCGTCTGCGGGCATACGCGCTGGAAGGCGGCGCAGAAGCTCGGGCTGGAGAAGGTGCCCGTCCATGTTGCGCGCGACCTCACGCCCGAACAGATTCGCGCCTACCGCATCGCCGACAACAAGACCAACGAGCTGGCCGAGTGGAATCTCGACCTGTTGCCGTTGGAGGTTGCGGAGCTTCGGGACGCCGGCATCGACTGGTCGCTGCTCGGCTTCGACGCCGACGACCTGGCCAAGCTGTTTGACGCAGCGGACGGCGTGAAGCCCGGCCTGACGGACCCGGACGACGTTCCGGCGCCCCCGGACGAAGCGACGACGCGGACCGGCGACCTGTGGATTCTCGGCGAGCACCGCCTGCTCTGCGGCGACAGCGGTTCGTCAGCCGATGTCGATCGCCTACTCGACGGCGCGTCGATCCACCTCGTGAACACTGACCCGCCGTACAACGTGAAGGTCGAGCCGCGCAGCAACAACGCGATCGCAGCGGGTCTGAGCTCGTTCGCCAACCCCGACTCACTCAAGCATCACCAGGGCTTCGACCTCGCCCGCGACCCAGAGAAGGCGAAGCCGACAACGCGAAAGATGCGCGCGAAGGATCGGCCGCTCGCGAACGACTTCGTTTCCGACGATGCGTTCGACAAGATGCTGGCGGCGTGGTTCGGAAACATCGCGCGCGTGCTGCTGCCCGGCCGTGGGTTCTACATTTGGGGCGGCTACGCCAACGTCGGCAACTATCCGCCGGTACTGAAGGCCTGCGAGCTCTACTTCTCGCAGGCGGTCATCTGGGTGAAAGAGCATCCCGTCCTCACCCGCAAGGACTTCATGGGCAACCACGAATGGTGTTTCTACGGATGGCGCGAAGGGGCGGCGCACGTCTTCCTCGGGCCGAACAACGCGACCGATGTCTGGTCGGTCAAGAAAGTGAATCCGCAATCGATGGTTCACCTCACCGAGAAGCCCGTGGCGCTGGCGGTCCGCGCGATGCAGTATTCGTCTCGGCCCGGC
Organism: uncultured Planctomycetales bacterium; assembly: GCA_964631045.1. GTDB lineage: Bacteria > Planctomycetota > Phycisphaerae > UBA1845 > Fen-1342 > CAZVWB01. Next base: position 4,623 of record CAZVWB010000036.1, on the reverse strand, counting down.
GAAAACGTGCTCGACCTCTTCGGCGGTTCGGGGTCCACGCTAATGGCGGCGGAACAGACCGGCCGCCGTGCATTCCTCATGGAACTCGACGCACCGTACGCGGACGTGATCGTGCAGCGCTGGGAGAAGTTCACCGGGCGGAAGGCGGAAAGACTCTCAGGCCGAAGAGACGCCCCCGTCATCGCGGAGGCGTCGAAGGAGGGATCGTGATGTGCGTCGCGTCAGGCGGCGAACTCGAACTTGCCGCGTTCGACCTTGCGGAACCGGGCGTCCTTTCCCTTGGCGTTGATCTCGCGCAGGATCGCGGCGTACAGCGTCGCGTGCGGCGTCTTGCCGTTGGGCGACGACCAGAGGCCCGCCTCGGACATGGCGGCGATCATCTCCTGCGCCCGCATCGCCTGGCCGGACTTCTGCAGCACCTGCGCCGCCGCGTCGAGGGCGCTGACGCGCTTCGGCTTGGCGTCAGCGGCGGGCTTGCGCGCCGTCTTCGGCTTCCCCGCGCCCTTCGGCGTGGCCGCCGCCTTCGTGCCCTTGGTCTGCTTCGCGGTCTTCTTCGCGCTCTTCTTCATGGCAATCTCCTTTTTGTTGCCTCGTCAGGCCCGGGTCTCAAGCGCCCGGGCTACGCGGGGAACGCCCGCGTTTCGGCGGCGTCAGTTGACCGGGACGGTCATGATGATGTTGCGGCCGTCCGGGAGGTCGTGGTCGAACAGGTACGCGAACTCGACACCGTCGGCGGCGAGCCGCTCGGCTTCGGCCTTCTGCATCACGTAGTGCTTCCCGCCCAGCAGCACCGCCACGCCATCGCGCGGATCGGCGTAAGTGTGCTGGATCGCCTCGTCGGCGTTGTCGAACTCGATGGCTTGGAACTCGATCGTCATGGCGATGTCTCCTTCGCGCTAGTCCGCGTAGATCGTCTCGGCCAACCCGGCCGCCAGCAGGCCCACAATCACGCCGGCCATCTCGGTCGTCGGTTCCACGTCCGCGCCGCGGTCCCAGTTGTAGACCGTGGCCTTGTCGCTGATCTGCTGAACCCAGAGCTTCGAGATGCGGCTGTCGCCGCCGACCTCCCATTCGCGGTTCGTTGCGGGCTCGGGGAAGACCAGCGCGTCGAAGCGATGGCCGGCGATCGTGCCGACCACCCACGCGCCGCCGCAGCTCGTGCGGCGCTGAACTCTCTTGATCTCCAGCGTGTCGAGCACTTCGCCAGCGTCGATCACGCCGTTCGCCATGTTGTCGTCGTTCGTCGTCATGCTCATCGCTCCTTGGTTTCAAACCTGCTCGGGTACGAACAACTCGCCCACTTCCCAAACCTCGCGGCCGTACGCGGTATCAACCAGGTACGACCACGCATCGATCCCGTTGCGGCGGTACGTGCAAACCCGCACCACCCGGCCCGGCTCGCCGTCCTGCGTGGACACCACCTGCGTCCCAGGCGTCAGGCGGCGGTTCGCGTTTCTCGTTTCGTTCGTCGTCATCAGCGTTTCTCCGTTGTGTACGCCCGTTGCGTACCCTCACATGAGTCCCTGGATTCGACCGGAAAGCAAGGCGAATTCGCGAGAATGGCGAGATTTTCTTGCAGTTCTCGGCGAGAGGTCCGAGTCATGCGGCGGAGGGCGGCGTAATGTCCGAACTCGCGCCTAACTTCGGACACAAGGCGGGCCTGAACCCCACGGCGCTCTCAATCGCTGAGGCCGCGCGCCTGCTCAGCGCCGCTGGCGGGCAGCGCATCGATGTCGGAATGCTGCAGTCCGACATCGACGCGGGCGCACCCGTGAACGCCGACGAAACGATCAACCTGGTTCACTACGCCGCCTGGCTCGTGCGGGAGATGTCTACTCGTGAAGATTGACCCGCGAAAACTGAGGCCCAGCGAGCTTGTGCGGCTGCTCAACTCGACGCCGCTCGGCGAGGTCGTTTCGGAGCGCCAGCTTCACCGGCACCGCTCGCGCGCCGGCTTCCGCATCGGCGATGGCCGCACCGTCGACCTGCTGCGCTACGTCGCATGGCTGGCGCTGGAGCGGCATCGTCCACGCGCCGAGCCCGAGGGATTGGCAGGCTACGAAGCGCACAAGGAGCGGGCGCGCCAGCGCAACGCGGAGATGTCGCTTTCCGGGCGCGACATCGGCGCGCTGCCGCCGGTGACCAACGCCGATCGCAAAGGGCGAGCCGAGCGCGATTTCCGCTTCTTCTGCGAGCAGTACTTCGCGCAGACGTTCCACCTGCCCTGGTCGCCCGATCACTTGAAGGTCGTGGCGAAGATCGAGCAGGCCGTGCTCGAGGGCGGGCTGTTCGCGATGGCCATGCCGCGCGGTAGTGGAAAGACATCGCTGTGCGAAACGGCGTGCGCATGGGCGCTCGTGTACGGGCACCGTGAGTTCGTCGCGCTGATCGGCAGCGACGAGGAGCACGCCGCGAACATGCTCGATTCGATCAAGGTCGAGCTGGAAACCAATGACCTGCTGTTGGACGACTTTCCCGAGGTCGTGTTCCCGATCCATTGCCTGGAAGGAATCCACCAGCGCGCCGCGGGACAGCTCTATCAGGGCAAGCAGACGCACATCGGCTGGACAGCGCGGGAGATCGTGCTGCCGACGATGCCGGGCAGCCGCGCCAGCGGGTCGATCATCCGCGTAGCCGGTATCACCGGCCGCATCCGCGGCATGAAGCACAAGCGCGTTGATGGTACGAGCGTGCGCCCCTCGCTTGTGCTGATCGATGATCCGCAGACGGACGAATCGGCCCGGTCGCCGTCGCAGTGCGTCACACGCGAGCGCATCCTGTCGGGCGCGATTCTCGGTCTCGCCGGCCCGGGGCGCAAAATCGCGGGATTGATGACGCTCACCGTTGTGCGCCCCGACGATCTGGCCGACCGCATTCTCGACCGCGACAAGCACCCGCAATGGCAGGGCGAGCGGACGAAGATGGTGTACGCCTGGCCCGCAGACGAAGCACTGTGGGCGCGCTATGCAGAGTTGTGGCGCGAAGGAATGCGGGCGGACCGCGGGATCACGGATGCAACAGATTTCTACCGCGCCAACCGGGAGGCGATGGATGCCGGCGCGACGATCGCGTGGCCGGACCGACATCATCCCGACGAGTTGTCCGCGATCCAACACGCGATCAATCTCAAACTCGACCGCGGAGAGGCCGCGTTCTGGGCCGAATATCAGAACGAACCATTGCCCGAAGAGCATGCCGATGACGAATTGCTCACGGCGGATCAGATCGCGGCCAAGGTGAACGGGCTGCGCCGCGGCGAACTTCCGATCGGCTGCACGCATCTGACGATGTTCATCGACATACAGGCCAAGGCATTATTCTGGCTCGTAGCCGCATGGGAAGGCGATTTCACCGGGCACGTGATCGACTACGGCACGGAACCCGACCAGAAGACAGCGTATTTCACGCTGCGCGACCTGCGCCACACGCTGGCGCTCGCTGCCCCGCGCGCTGGTCTGGAAGGCGCGGTGTACGCAGGCCTGGAGCGGCTGGCCGAAATGACACTCGGCCGCGAATGGCGGCGTGACGACGGCGCGATGGTGCGGATCGACCGCTGCCTCATCGATGCGAACTGGGGGCAGTCGTCTGACGTGGTCTATCAATTCTGCCGGCAGTCGAAGTTCGCGGGCGTCGTCATGCCGGCGCATGGTCGATACGTCGGCGCTTCGTCGATTCCCTTCTCCGAATACAAGCGCAAGCGCGGCGACCGCGCCGGGCTGAACTGGCGCATCCCGCTCATCGCCGGCCGGCGTTCCGTGCGGCACGTGCTGTACGACACGAACTACTGGAAGAGCTTCGTGCATGCCCGCCTCGCAGTACCGATGGGCGACCCAAGCTGCCTGTCGCTTTTCGGCCGCAAGACCGAGCAGCACCGGCTGCTCGCAGAGCACCTCACCAGCGAGTACCGCGTGAAGACCGAGGGACGCGGCCGCAGGGTGGACGAATGGAAACTCCGCGTCGAGGCGCTGGACAACCACTGGCTCGACTGCATGGTCGGCGCGGCCGTCGCGGCATCCATGCAGGGCGCGACGCTGTTTGCCGCGGAAGCCACGCCGACCGCGCGGCCGAGCATCAAGTTGTCGGAGCTGCAGAGGGGCAGGCGATGAAGCCGGAAGCACCTGCGCCGGCGACGCCGGAACCAAAGCGCGGGCTGAGCTGCCCACGCTGCGGCTGTGACCATCTGCCGGTGCTCTACACGCGCCAGAAGCTCGGTCACATCCTGCGTGTCCGCCAGTGCCGGCATTGTGGCCGGCGGATCACCACGCGCGAGCGACAGCAGTAGTCGCCGTACAGATCTGTACGTTTCCGAATCCGTGAGCAACGGGGCTGCGAATTGGAGTGGTTTCGCATGGGTACAGGGCAGATGAGTCGGTTGCCTCCCAGCCCGGACCGTCAGCGGGTCGCGCTGGAACTTCGTTTCGTGCCGCGCGCCCTCAAACCGGACGCATTGCAGGAGGCTTGGCTGGCCCATCTTGCCGGCCGCTCCGCGGCACAGGCAATCAAGACTTTTTCCGAACGCGAGCGGCGTCACCGGCGGCGCTTCGTCGGCGAGCCGAATCTGAACTGACGCGGGATGGTGTAACGGCAACATGCCGGCCTCATTCGCCGGCGCTGCGGGTTCGA